>CAYOFP010000004.1:0-117683 GCA_964403505.1 uncultured Lachnospiraceae bacterium | reverse complement strand
CCAAATTCATTCTCCTGCGTTACGATACTGCGCAGCAGTTCTGTCACATTGTCAAGTCGTTCAATATCCCCGCTTTCTCGAATATAAAGTTCATACCCTGTCTCCTTGATGATTTTTTGCAGCAGATCCGATACAGACAAGTTATCCGCCAAGGGCCGTAACCTTTCAATGGTATCAACAAATTCAGACGCTTTACATCCTTTCATACTTTCACTGCGGCAAAGAGCTTTTAACGCACGAAAAAGCGAAATCCGGTTTTCATCAGCGTATTTTTGTATGATTGCCAGTTTTATTTTGCCAATTTTTCGTCTGGGAATATTGACGATGCGCTTAAAGGATAAATCATCATCTGTATTATCTACAAGCCGCATATAGGAAAGCACATCTTTTATCTCTGTGCGTTCATAAAAACCCACGCCTCCATACACAACATAGGGAATATTTTCTGACAAAAAGCCCTGTTCCACAAAGCGTGAAACATAGTTAGAACGATAAAGTACAGCAAAATCGGCGTAATTACCGCCGTTTTCTTTATAAGATTTTATTTCGTTGCAAATAAATTGGATTTCCTCTTTATCGCTTTTCCCGTGAAAATACTGCACTGTGCTGCCATCCGCCGTAGTGGTGAAAAGTTCTTTTTTAACACGGTTGTTATTTTTTTCGATAAGCGAGTTAGCAACGTTCAGAATTTGTTTCGTGGAGCGATAGTTTTCATTCAGAACAATGTCACGCACTTTAAAATTAAATTGATTTTCAAAGCACTCGTTATTGAGCGATCCTTCAAAATTCACAAGCACACCCATGTTGGAACCGCGCCATTCATAGATATTCTGATCCGGATCGCCAACAACAAAGAGATTTTGATTTACTTCTGACAGACGGCGGATAAGCTTAAATTCCTTTGCTGTGATATCCTGAAATTCGTCCACCATTATGTAACAAAGACGCTTTTGCCATTTTAAAAGGACATCAGGATACTTGCGGAATAAATAAATTGTAAAATTAATTAGGTCAAAAAAATCCAGTCCGAAATACTTGCGCTGTTTCTTGATATAACGGAAAATAATTTCGTCCGTATTCTTTTCAGACGTGAGTGTGGAATAATCAAAATTCGGATCGGATAAATATTCTACATATGTAATGAGATTTTTATAATATCGAATCTGATCTATCATGAATCGAAAACTGGCTGTATCCATTTTCAGCCCCATTTCCTCATACACTTCTTCAAGAATTTTCTTTTGATCGATATTATCCAGTACGATGAAATTTTCCGGATAAAAAAGCCTGAATATTTCCTCGCGCAGCACCCGGGTACAGAAAGCATGCAGCGTTGCCACAAACGACGTGTCAAATTCTTCTCCCAGCATGGCTTTTATACGTCGTTTCATCTCATTTGCCGCTTTATTTGTAAAAGTGATACACAATATATTGGAAGGTGATATCCCAAGTTCTTCAATAAGATATGCGTATCTATGAGTCAACGTTCGGGTTTTGCCGGTTCCCGCACCGGCGATAACCCGAACATATCCTTCTGTTGCAGTTACAGCTTCTTTTTGCTCTTTATTCAGTCCGTTTAAAATTTGCATTTATCATTCCCTTTTTTGCTCTTTTATGGGTATATAAATTCTTTCCGAGAACAGCCTGCTCGCTTCAATATAACAAAGGAATGAAATTATTTATATTTGGAAAAGGCCATTCTTTACGGTAACAGTGAAATATTAGTAACGACACAAAGCAAACCCGCCGGGAGTTTGTTGCTTATTTCTTATTTATCCAACTTTCCCTGCATCGCCCAGTAGGCAAAGGGCTCGTCGACGAGCAGTGCGTGTATATTGTGAGAGACGAGGCGGTTGTATCCGTCATAATTACTCTCATATTCGGCTATCTCAAAAAAGTCGATACCGCTTTCACGTGCGTACGTATTTGCGTATGTATTCTCCTGCGTGCCGAGCTTTTTGCCTTCCATGCCCTCGAGGGTCATATCTGCGCTTTGCGTGTCGGAGACGAGGAGTGTGAGACCCGTCGTGATATACGGCCTTGTAAAAAGTACGCTTTCTTTCAGAGTGTCCGTTATCGTCACGCCGCCGATTATGCAGTCCGCTTTGTTTTCGCTGTCGCTTGAATTGAGCATGGCAAGCATATTCTTGCTTGTGACGTTTACAAATGATATCTCAATACCTGTTCTGTTTGATATCTCACGTATGATATCTGCGTCTATGCCGCATACCCAACCCTGAGCATCGCGGAATGCCATAGGATAGGCGAGCCTGATCACGCCGACCTTGATTCCGCCATCATTTTTTGCGTTATATAACGAGCCGTCGTTTCCCTCGGGCATTTCATTTGCGTCTGCGCATTCCGTGATATCTTTATCGATCCAATTCTCGCATATCTTTCTGATGCTGCCGTCTGATATCATCTCGGCGAGGGTATCGTCAAATACCTTTGCCAAAGTGCCTGCATCCTGTCTGAATGCGATGGCATACTGTACCGTACCGTATGTTTTTTCGGGATTCTGCACCTTGGCTGTCGTTATATTATCGCTTTGCCCGGCACAGGAGCACAGGACAAGCACCAGCATAATTATAAGGCATGTTATCTTCTTCATACATTCATCCTCCGATAACATTATATCACATTATGCCGTAATTTCCAACTTAATTTATTTTAAATTTTCCTCCGCCGATTAAATGCCGCAGCTTTCGCAGTGATGTTCTTTTAAGCTACACTTTTTCTTTATTTCTTCTTCGGTCAGTTTTCCTTCTTTCCTGTAGTAGTCTGCAATCGCCTCATGGATCGCTTCTTCTGCTAAAACCGAACAATGAAGTTTTACGGGTGGCAGGCCTCCTAAATTATTTACGACATCGGTATTTTTTAATTTCAGGGCTTCTTCTATTGTTTTTCCTTTTATCATTTCTGTTGAAATACTGCTTGTCGCAATCGCAGCACCGCATCCGAACGTCTTGAATTTCACGTCTGTTATAACATTGTTTTCTACCTTAAGATACATTTTCATGATATCTCCGCAAACAGGATTTCCGACTTCTCCTATTCCCGAGGCATCATCTATTTTACCTACGTTTCTTGGGTTTGTGTAATGTTCTATGACCTTATCTGAATATTCCATTATTTGCTTTCCTCCTCAATAAATCTATCCCATAACGGCGACATTTCCCGTAATCTGCCTACGATCTCTATTAAATTTTCTACGACATAATCGATTTCTTCTTTTGTATTATATTTTCCGATTGAGATTCTGAGTGAACCGTGTGCGATCTCATGCGGTAATCCCATTGCAAGTAATACATGGGAGGGGTCGAGCGAACCCGAAGTACATGCACTGCCGCTCGACGCACAAATTCCTTTCAGATCTAAATTGAGTAGTAAGCTTTCACCTTCAATAAATCTGAATGAAATATTGCTGTTTCCGGGCAACCTTTTTTTCATATCTCCGTTTATTTTTATATACGGTATTTTTTCTTTTATTTGCTCAACATAGTAATCTCTTAATTCCTTGATTTTCTTATTATGTTCTTCTATATTTTGATAGGCTAATTCCAGTGCCTTGGCGAGTCCTACGATTCCCGGTATATTCTCGGTTCCCGCTCTTTTGTTCCTTTCCTGATGACCTCCGTTTATGAATTTATTGAATTTCGTTCTTTTTTTTACGTATAAAGCACCGATTCCTTTCGGCCCGTAGAATTTATGTGCAGATAATGAAAGGCTGTCGATATTTAACTTTTTTACATCGATTTCAATACTCCCGACTGCTTGCACGGCATCGGTATGAAAAACAATATCATGTTCTTTGGCAATTTTTCCGATCTCTTCGATCGGTTGGATCGTGCCGATCTCATTATTTGCAAACATTATTGTTATTAATGTAGTTGTCGGTTTTAAAAGTTCTTTTAATTCCTCTAAATTAATAATTCCGTTTTCATTTACGCCGACATAGCTTACTTCAAATCCTTCTTTTTCTAATTGAGCGCAGGTTTCTAATACGGCCGGATGCTCAATTTTAGATGTAATGATATGATTTCCTTTGTTTTTATAACTGTAAGCGATCCCTCTGATTGCGGTATTATCGCTTTCGCTTCCTCCGGAAGTAAAGTAAATTTCATTTGGTTCACAATTCAGGAGCCGAGCTACTTTTTCTCTTGAATCTTCAATAATCTTTCTGTTTTCTCTGCCGATTCTGTATATCGAAGACGGATTTCCATAGTTTTCTGAATAATAGGGCATCATAGCAGTTACTACTTCTTCATCTGTTTTTGTTGTAGCATTATTATCTAAATATACGGTATTCATTTCTATCCTCCTAATTCCTATCGCTATAATAGGAATTATAGCATCTATTTCCTATCAAGTCAATAGGATTTAAAGAAAAAACGAAATCATATCCGATTTCTGTCTGATATATATAATTTTATAATTAATTCAACTTGACCGATATCAAAAAATATAATAGAATATAGATATGGATAAATTCAGTCTTTTTTCACAGGAAAAAATCAAATTCTATCAGAGTGGGAATATATCGGCGCCTCACGCATTTTCTACCCGATTCGGCGGTGTATCGGCTCTGCCGCACACGTCTGAGATGAACTTGGCATACGGGCGCGGAGATGATAACGGGACCGTTGATGAGAATTACCGCATCTTTTGCGGAGCGGTCGGTCTTGACTCAAAAAAACTCGTGTATGCTCATCAGATACACTCGTGCGATGTGAGGATAGTCACTCATGAAAACATCGGATATGCCGGGGAATTTGACGGTATGGTGACAAATGAGCGTGATCTCGTTTTATGCGTAAAGATAGCAGATTGCACGCCCATCCTGTTTTACGATGAGGGCGCAGGCGTGATCGGCGCTGCTCATGCAGGGTGGCGCGGAGCGTGCTCGGGAATTGCTATGGAGACCGTGAAAAAAATGTGTCTGCTCGGCGCTGTGCGTGAGAATATACAGGCGGCGATCGGCGCATGCATACACGACTGCTGTTACGAGGTTGGCATGGATTTTTACGGTGAGGTCGCATCTCTTATGGGAAAGGAAGTATGCGAACCGTTCTTTTCTCACAGAGACGGTAAACTGTATGCCGATATCGTGAAAATGAATCTTTACTACCTCGAGCGTGCAGGCATCAGACCGGAAAACATCAGCGTTTGCCAAAAATGTACGGCGTGCGAGCCCGATCTCTTTTTCTCACATCGGGCGACACACGGCGTCCGAGGCACCATGGCGGCGATCATATCGCTGAAATAGATATAACCACTCGAAAAGACACCGACAAGCGGTGTCTTTCTTTTTTTGTATATTGTGTTAAGATATGCAAGAATTTTGTCGAAAAAAACAAAAATCGTCTAAAAAATATGTGTATATGCTGTTATAATGTCGAATCAGAGGTATAATAAACGATTTACATAAATTTACATTCATTCTACAATAGAGTTGTTTCTTATTTTATAGGCGCAGGAACTGCAAAAGACAACGACAAAGGAGTATCCATCAATGAAGTTAGGAAAAACGATCATTCTGAAAAGTGCAAAAGAAAACGAAAAGGAGACCGTATACCGCCTGATCGAAAGCGAAGGGAATAACGGAAGCAAAAGCTATACTGTTATGGTAATAACGCAGGACGAGATATCATATATAGAGGACATTTCGTGCGATCGGTGTTTCTCGGAAGAAATCATCTCTGCGTTATGCGAAAACAGGGTAGCGCCCGTCACGCTGTACGATGTGCTCGAGGAAATAATATAAGCGTATTCTTGATTTATTCATCATTCTTTGATATAATTTATATGTATATCTATACGGAGGAATGAAAAGTGATAAAAATTGAACACCTGACCAAATGTTACGGGGACAAAAAAGTCCTTGACGATATATCCTTCACTGTCGGTGAGGGTGAGATCGTCGGTTTTTTAGGTCCGAACGGCGCAGGTAAAACGACGACGATGAATATACTCACGGGTTACCTCTCGAGTACATCGGGCAGTGCCGGTGTAAACGGCATCGACATCCTCGATAACCCGATGGAGGCAAAGAAACTGATCGGATTTTTGCCCGAGCAGCCGCCGCTATATCTCGATATGACGGTGAAAGAATATATGAATTTTATATATGAGCTCAAGGGGTGTACGCTGAACCGTAAAAAGCACCTTGAGGAAATCTATCATGTGGTGAAAATAAACGATGTAAAGGACAGGCTGATAAGAAATCTGTCAAAGGGTTATAAGCAGCGTGTCGGTATCGCTCAGGCGCTCGTCGGCAACCCGAAGGTGATCATTTTTGACGAGCCGACCGTCGGCCTCGACCCGAAGCAGATAATAGAAATACGCAATTTGATAAAGACCCTCGGAAAAAATCACACCGTGATACTATCCACCCATATCCTGCCCGAGGTGCAGGCGGTGTGCGACAGGATCGTCATTATCAATAAAGGAAAAATCGTGGCGAATGAAAAGACCGAGAATATCGCAAATATCGTGGACGGCACACGCCGCCTTTCGGTCAAGATATGCGGTCCCGAGCGTGAGGTTCTGTCCGCTGTCAAGAATATGCCCGGAGTTGCATATGCCGAGGCTATCGGAAACGTGGATAAGGACAGCATCAGCTATCTTGTCGAGAGCGAACCCGGCATCGACATAAGAAAGCCTCTTTTCAATATGCTGGCAGGACGCGGCTGGCCCATGATAGGCATAGAGGCGCTGGGCGCAAACCTCGAGGATATCTTTATCGCGATCGTGGACAAGCCCGAGCAGGGCGAAAAGCAGAGGAGGGCAAAATAAATGACGGCAATATACAAAAGAGAGCTCAGAGCCTATTTTAATACTCCGTTAGGCTATATTTTCATGGCGATATTCCTTTGCCTGTCGGGTATACTCTTCTCGATCTCCACGCTTCAGCGCGGTGCGGAGAGTAATGTATCCTATTATTTCACATACCTTCTTATCTCATTTATCATCGTAATTCCGCTTCTTACAATGAAGCTTTTCAGCGAGGAAAGAAAGACCCGCACAGAGCAGCTGCTCCTCACGTCTCCCGTATCCCTTACAGGCATGGTGATGGCAAAGTTCTTAGCGGCATTCACGGTATTTTGTGCGACGTATTTACTTTCATCGCTCTCCTTTATCGCTTTATACACATACGGAGAGCCGAATACTGCGATGCTGATCGGAAATTCCGTCGGTATTATCCTCCTCGGCGGTGCGTGCGTTTCGATCGGAGTGTTTGTTTCTGCTCTGACGGAAAATCAGCTGATCGCCGCCATAGGCGCTATGGCGATAACGTTTTCGTTTATCATGGTGAGCTTCGTATCGTCTTATGTGAATAATGCTGCGGTGCGCACGGTTCTGAATTGGGTATCGCTCATCGACCGTTACGATAATTTCGGAAACGGCATTTTTGACTTCAATGCGGTATTTTATTATGTCTCGATATCGGTAGTGTTCCTTTTCCTTACCGTCAGGGTATTCGAGAAGCGCCGTTGGTCATGAGAAAGGCGGTATATAAATGAAAAACGAACAAATGAAAAAATTCAAATACGGCGGTGCGGCGGTGGCATTTACCGTTGTCTTTGTTGCTGTTATCGTGATACTCAATGTGATCTTTTCCGCTCTTTCGGCGCATTATACCCTGTATGCCGATATGACACAGGAGAAGCTCTACGGCATTTCAGACACGACAAAGGAGCTTTTATCTGATTTTACAGACGATGTGGAGATCATTTTCTGCACGCCGCTTGATAAGCTCTCTGAAAATACGTATTCCTCTATGATATATACGCTCGCCCAGGCATACAGCGCAGAATTCAAGAATATTTCGATCGGCTATATGAACTGGGAAACGGACACTGTACGTGCATCGCAGTATAAAATAACTACGGGTACTGCGATCAATTCTCAGAGCGTCATTATCGACTGCCCCGAGCGGAATCAGTCAAAGGTCTATACGTGGAATTCATTCATTGCGTATGATTCCGACGGAAACGTATACGGCTTTAACGGCGAGCTGCGCCTGACATCTGCGCTTTTGCAGATAACGGGCGATAATCCCTCGGTCTGCTTCACGACAAACCACTCGGAGAATATTTCGGGCGCGGTGGCGCTCATATCGCTTTTTGAAACGGCAGGCTTTCAGGTGAGCTACGTCGACCTGACAAAGGATGAGATACCCGAGGACGCAAAGGTGCTTGTGACATACGGCCCGAGGACCGACTTTTTCGGTGCAGGCAGTGTTTATAACGAGTTTAACAAGATAGATGACTTTATCGCATCGTGCGGTCATATGATGGTATTTCTGTCTCCGGATGCAGGCGAGCTTCCCGAACTGAATGAGTATCTGCATGACAACTGGTATGTGGACATACACAATTCCATCGTCAAGGATACAGCGCAAAATACCCTTTCCGATGACGGGCTCGTGATATCGGCGCAGTATTCTGCGCTCGATACGCCCGGTGCCTCGCTGACGAAGGAGCTTCGCTCGCTCGGCAACGTTCCGAAGGCGGTAGTGCCGAACTCTCTCGCTCTTTCCATCGCTGAGGGGGGAGACTCGGATAACGGCAGTGTCAACGCCTCGTATGTTCTGACTACGAGCGATAAAGCGCACCTGTTTTCCGATACAGCGGAAAGCGGCAGGTACGGTCTTGTCATGCTTGCGGCACGCAGAATGTATCAGAATAATGAGAGCCGTGACGGTTATATGCTCGTCTGCGGAAGCTGTGATTTTGCATCAAACAATAATCTGAACTCTGCGACATATGCAAACAGCGATATTCTCTTTGCCACTATGAAATCAATGGGCAAGGATAAGGTGCCTGCAAATATCGATGTCAAGAAATTTGAGAATTCATCCCTTGATATCACGACGGCGCAGGCAAATAACTTTACAATTGTATTTGCGGTGGTGATCCCGACGATACTCGCCGCGCTCGGACTGATCGTTTATGTGAGGAGAAAGCATCTGTGATGAGAGCCTCTTCTATAAAAAGACAAACATTTACTACTGCAGTCATTGCGGTAGTGACAGTCGTGCTGATCATTATGTATTTTGCCGTGCTGTCTCCTATACTCAATAATGTGGCGGAGGTCAGCGATGCGCCCAAATTGCTCGAGGGTGAATCGCTCGGCACGGGGAATCGGATCTTTATGTATGACTATATGGACTCGGATTCCGTAAAAGCCGTCTCGGTAACAAACGAAAGCGCTGACTATTCTATCTCACTTTCCGAGGACGGAAGCTATTATATCGACGGAAACGAAAACGCTCCGTATGATACGAGCCTTTTTACCTCGCTGTGTGTTTCGGTCGGCTATTCTCTTTCCATGAAAAGGATCGTCCCGTCGCCCGACGACGGAAACGAACCCGAATATATCGATTTTTCGCTATACGGTCTCGATGAAGAGAACGCCTCGGCTCATTATACCGTGACAAACAAGAAGGATGAGTCCTATACGGTATGGATCGGAAAAGAGATCACCTCTGAGCAGGGGTATTATGCCCGTCTCGAGGGAAGAAATGCCGTATATATTATCGGAAATGATATTCAGAATACTGTTTTATGTCCTCTCGAGAACATCATTACGCCGATCCTCGCTTTCCCGACCTCGAGCCAGACTTATTACGAGACGGATTATTTCAGCCTTTGGAGGAACGGTGAGCACTTTATCACGGTACACTATCTTTCCTCTCAGGAGGAATATGACAAATATGCCGCAGAGACGAAATATGTGATGGCGTATCATTGCGGAATCGACTCATCAGATGTGACAGAGGCGCAAAGCGCGTCTGAACTTAAGGGGATCTTCGGCACAGACGTGCTCGAGTATAACTACACCCCGGCGATCGACGAGTATTCCGATGTGCTGCAGGAGTTTATCAGCTTCAAGGGGACAAAGACCGTAAAGGTCATCGAACCAATCTCGGAGGATGCGACAACCGAGGAAATGGCTCAGTACGCCAAAAATTTAGATGATACGCTGAATGAGTACGGTCTGAGTGTTACAAATCCGGCGCATGAATTATTTTTTAACTATAACGGCGTAAATAACTATGTCATTTTCTCGGAAAAGAATGAGGACGGCATATATTATGCATTCTCCTATACCTTCGGCCTGATCGTCGAGGTGTCATCCGATACGGTAGGCTTCCTCGATTGGTCATTTGAGCGTTGGGTAGAACCGGCATTTTTCCAGAAGAATATTACAAAAGTTGCGCAGGTGCACCTTGAGTCAGGCGATCGTATATGCGATTTTTCGCTTGACCATCAGATAGACGCAAAAGGAAAGGACAACCTGACCGTAAAGGAAAAGACAAGCGGAAAAACCATTGATACAAAAGAGTTCCGTGAGTTTTTCAAGGTGCTTCTGACCCGTGAGATACGCGGTAAATTCGAGGGTGAGATACCGCCCGAGAGTGCACATATTGCGACGCTCACGATAACGACTGTCAGCGGCAACAGAGCGGAGTATAAGTTTTATCAGAGCTCCACACAGCGTGCGTGCATGACAATAAACGGCGAGGGTGAATTCTATGTGCTGACGTCGGGTGTGCGCAAAATGATATCCGATGCGCAAAAACTATTGTCCGGCGACAAAATAGACAGTGAGGCGCTGAACTGATGAAGAGGATATTGCCTTTTATACTGATATGCATCCTGCTCTTTTGCTCGTGTGGCAGGAAGATACCGGGATATGATGAGTTTTATCAGTATGACGAAACCGACGAAACGGTATATGATAACGGCCTGTCTTCCTCGAGTGTTGTAATGACCGCAGGAAAAAGCGAGGTCACATACGCCGAGCTGCGGTATAGCTTTCTTGCGGCGAAGAGCCGGCTTTCCGACGGCGAATGGGAGCGCTGCGACGAGGCGCAAAAGGAGTCTTTCATAAAAAACACGGTGCTTCCCGATCTGTTCTTTTCCCGTTGTGCCGCGTCTCTTGCGCAGAAATATGATATCGCATTATCAGAGGAGGAATATTCCGAGTATACGGAATATATTGAAAACGCCGTTGACCGTTACGCAGGCAAGGAAAAGTTTATCGCCTTTCTGAAAGAGGCGAATATGACATATGATCTGTATGCCTTTTCCTCTCTGCAGGGCATGCTGACCTCCAAGGTGTGCGAGTATTATACGAACGAGCTGACGACGCCCGTACATGCCGATGACAAGACGGTGATTTCGGCGTCAGAAAACGGTGAGATCATACACGTCAAGCATATCCTCATAAAAAACGATATCGGCGAAGATAAGGCGGAAAACAAGGCTCTCGCTGAGGAAATTGCAAAGCGTGCCAAAGCCGGTGAGGATTTTGACACGCTGATAGCGGAATATTCCGAGGACCCCGAGCTTGTAAACGAACCCGAGGGTTATTACATCGTGAAATATGAGATGGACGATGCGTTTTCAGATGCCGCATTTTCTCTCGATGTCGGAGAGATAAGCGATGTGGTATATGTGAATTCGTCCTATTCGGGATATCATATCATCATGCGGTGCGAAATAGATGAGGGATATATCGATAAAAATCTCGATACCCTGCGTGTAAATTACCTCGCAAGTAAGTTTTACGAGGAAGTCTACAAAATGTGCGCCGACCTCGAGATCACCTATACAGAGGAATATGACAAAATAGATTTTGATGGAATGAAGTAAATTAGTTTTATGCGGGGGAAACTTTTTGAAAAAAGTTTCCCCCGCACCCCTTTTAAAAACTTACGCAGGCGCAAGACCCGTCTTGCGCAGGGAAACGAGCACGTTATATTATTCCAAATTTTTAAGTTCGCTGTATAAATCTGAAAAAGATTTTTGTTTTTTGCACCTGCCGAAGGGTATCTCTTTATTATCGCCGAATTCAAGCAAATAACATTTTGTCAATTCTTCAACGGTTTGTTCAAGAGTTTCCATAAAAGTCGAATAGGTGAATAAGTATTCAGGTGTATTCGGAGAAAATGTGGATTTAATCAATGTTTCGGTGGTTTGGTCGAGAGGATACATTTTGAGGTGTAATAATTCATGAACTATAACTGCTTCAAGGTTTTCAGATTGCGCTCCGACTGTATTAAGAATAATTATCGCTTTTTTATCAGTGCAATCTATCTTAATATCGCCTGTTTTGAAACTTTCAGAATTTTCAATTAATTCAAGCTTTACTGCCCAATTAGGAACTATACGCAATTTTTTGCACCACTTGTCAAACATACGGTTTATTTCTTGCTTATTCATTTTTACTCCTATAACGGTCTGCCGTACAGTTTTTTCTGTACGGCAGATGTCTTTTATTTTGTTCTTACAGCGTGACGCCGTCCTTGAAAATTGCGAGATCACGTTTGTCGAGTTTTTCGGATTTTGCGTGCGCTTTGCCCGATGCTACATCGAGGATGTAGTCATAAAACCGCTCACTGAGAGCGTCCATCGGTGTGCCGTCGATCAGCTCTCCGGCGTTGAAGTCCATCCATGCACCCTTATGTTCAAAGAGGGGAGAGTTGCTGGCTATTTTCACCGTCGGAACAGGGCAGGCAAAGGGTGTGCCGCGTCCCGTTGTAAAAAGCACGATGTGACATCCCGAGGCGGCGAGGGCGCATGCGGCGACGAGGTCGTTGCCGGGTCCCTGCAAAAGGGAAAGACCTTTCGTTTTGACCTGCTCTCCGTAGCAGAGCACATCCTCGACGGGGGACGAGCCGCCCTTTTGCGTACATCCGAGCGACTTATCCTCGAGGGTCGTGATGCCGCCCTCCTTGTTTCCGGGCGACGGGTTTTCATCTATCTTTTCGCCGTAGCGCATAAAGTAATTCTTGAAATTATTGATAAGATCGACCGTGCGCTCGAAAAGCTCTCTTGTCCTGCAGCGGTTCATTAAAATCGTCTCAGCGCCGAACATTTCGGGCACTTCTGTGAGTACCGCCGAGCCACCCTGTGCGATCACCTTGTCGGACATCTTACCCACGAGGGGGTTTGCCGTGATACCCGAGAAGCCGTCGCTTCCGCCGCATTTCAGACCGAGGACAAGCTCGGAGGCAGGGCATGCCTCACGCTCGAACCCTGCCGCATAGTCGCATAGCTCCTTTAATATACCGCAGGCGGCCTCTATTTCATCCTCTTCCTCCTGGCAGACGATAAAGCGGACACGCTTTTCGTCAACCTCTCCGAGCACCTTTTTGAGCTCGGGTATATTGTTGTTTTCGCACCCAAGACCCACGACGAGCACCGCCGCCGCATTCGGGTGGTTGATCAGGCCCGATAAGAATTTCTGCGTGTTCAGCTGGTCGTCGCCGAGCTGTGAACAGCCGTAGGGATGGGAGTATGAAACGATAGCGTCGATCGAGCCGTGCATATACTTTTGCGCAGCGTTTTCCATTTCTTTGCAGATTGCGTTGACGCATCCGACCGTCGGTATGATCCATACCTCGTTTCGTATGCCGACCTTGCCGTTCGGTCTGCGGTATCCCATGAAGGTCGCAGGCGTTTCCTTTTCGATCTCCTTGAAATCCGGCTCATAGGTATAGGAGAGGATGTTTCCGAGGTTGGATTTTGTATTATGGCTGTGGACATGCTCGCCTGCCTTGATATCACATTTTGCGTGACCGATGGGAAAGCCGTATTTTATTATCATATCGCCCTCTGCCATATCACATAAAGCTACCTTGTGTCCTGCCGGTATATCGTTTGCTGCGGTTATTCCGTCGATGCTCTCTCCGGCCTTTATTCCGCCGAGAGATACTGCGACGGTATCGTTATGAGTTATCTTTAAAAACTTATTCATCCTGTCCTCTTATGCCATGATGCGGCGCAAAGCTTCTCTTGCTCCGTTTTTGCGTATTTCGGTAAGTGAATTTGTGACGAAATCGACAAATCCGTCGTATTCCGTGAGGTCTGCTCCCCAGAATACTTGGTTTTTAGCCGTCAGCGTGACGAACTCACGCACATCTTTTGCGCTGTTTTCGGCAAAGAAATCGAGAACAGCCGCATCGTCACGGATCTGATATTCATCTCCGTTCGGACGGTGAGCGATGAGCGATGCGTCGCCTTTTTCGCTTGCGCTGTAAAAAGCGAGCAGAGCCGCAAATGAGAAGGTAATGCACTTCGGCAGTTTGCCGTTATTTTTTACGTAATCTATAAATGAGGGTAATACTCTCGCTTTCCATTTCGAGACGGAATTCAGCGAGATGGAGAGAAGCGCATGCCGTATGAACGGGTTTTCAAAGCGCTCAAATACCGCTTCGGCAAAGGCGGTGACGTCTTCACGGGGAAGATTTACATTCGGGACGATCTCGTTATATAAAAGCTCCTCCATGAACGGACGGATATCTGCATCCTCCATGCACTCACGCACGATGTCGAGCCCTGCGAGATATGCCATAAGCACTGTGGATGTGTGAGCGCCGTTGAGCACACGCACCTTTCTCTCACGGTATGGCTTTTGATCATCGGTAAATACTACGGGCAGACCCGCTTTTGCGAGGGTGAATTCGTCTGAGATATCACGGTCGCTCTCAATGACCCAAAGGGCAAAGGGCTCGCCGACATCGAGCAGGTCATCGGCATATCCCATATTTTTGCAGATCTCCTCCGCTTCATCACGGGGATAACCCGTGACGATACGGTCGACGAGGGTACTGCAAAATACGCACGCCTCGCATACCCATGCCTTGAACCCCTCGGGAAGATCCCATAGATCGATGAAAGAAAGCACGCATTCCTTTAGCTTACCGCCGTTGTTTTCGATTAACTCGACGGGCAGGATGATCAGTCCCTTGTCTGCCGCTCCGCCGAATGCCTTATATCTTGTATATAAAAATTTCGTCAGCTTTCCGGGATATGTGTTCGGAAGACGCTCGGGCGTGTCAGATGGGTCGAATACGATACCTGCTTCGGTCGTGTTCGATACCACGAATCTCAGGGTATCAAGTGCGGCGAGCGCCGTATATCCCTCGTAATCTGTAAAGGGGTCTATCGCCTTTTGCACGCTCGTGATGATGCGTGTCTCGTTTACGACTTTGCCGTTTTCCTTGCCCCGCAGATTGACGGTGTACAGATTGTCCTGCTTTTCAAAGCGTGCGAGATCGCCGAATGCGATCGGCTTTACGATCGCTATATCGCCGTCAAAAACACCTTTTTCATTTGCAATGTCGATCATGTGATCGACAAACGCACGAAGGAAATTTCCCTCGCCGAACTGGACGACACGAATGGGTCTTTTGCTATTGCGCTTATATATATCGTTAATTGTTTTCATGCTTCCTCCGATATTTGTTTTGTAAACCAAATTATTATACCATAATATAGCTTAAATCGCAATATAGTAGCTAAAATCAAAATACATGTTCTGCGATATATCCGATCAGCAGAGTCACGCCGTATAAAACAGGCTGATGTACAATGTATATAATCAGCGCCCTGCGCCCTATCTTCGGCAGGATGGGTACTGTGAGGGTATAGAATTTTTCGGGCAGTTTTCTTTCGGCTATATATTTTCCTGCCCATGTGCCGAAAAGAAAAACGAATATCCACGGAAAAACAGGGAAGTAATCTGCGCTGTAAAAACCGGGGTATGTAAAACCGAGAAACCATAAGTATTTTGCGTATTCATACGGCAAAGCAAAATTGCGCACGGCGAGCGCACTCAGGATGAGCAGCGCTGCGCATAGGATGGGCATTACCGCAGGCGGTATCCTCTCCCACAGCTTGTGCGTCAGAGCATAAAAGACCATGCACGACCCGAGAAGATGTAAAACGCCATAGAGGATCGGCATATCCATAAGAACCGTGACGAGCGTTATGAGTGCGGCTATCAGAAGGACGATGACGCCCCGTTTCAGGTTATTTCGTGAAAAACGTGATGAAACACCCGACAGCAGGATGAAGAGCCCTGCAAAGATATAATGAAGTATATCAAATACCGGGTTACTGAAAAGCCATATGGGCGCATCGAGAAACTCGGTGAGGTCGTATAAAAAATGATGTATGACCATCAATACGACAGCAAGCCCCCGCAGAGCGTCGATCAACTGTATTCTTTCACGTTTTGTTTTATTATCCGACATGCCTTTTTATCAAAACCGTCCTATCATTTTCTGATATCATTGTATCGCAAAATCAAGTGAATATCAAGTGTTGTTGCCTATATTTATACTTTATGGTATACTAAAGAAGTGTTGCGGTTTATTAAAATATATTTTTGACGGAGGAAAAGTAAGTGGAAAACAAACCTTATTATTTGTTCTTTTAAAAGAGATATAAAACGGTTTATCAAGCAGGCGCTGAACGTTGGGGCCATTCTCCCGACGATGAGGAACTTTATGCTGCACTTAAAGCTTGGGTTGAAGACAACAATTTAAAAGGCAAAAGCATTGTTGAATTCGCTTGCGGTGAAGGTGCAGGCGGAGTTATATTATCAGAACTCGGTTGCCGTTATACAGGTTTTGACATTTCTCCCACCGCAGTTAAAAAGGCGAATGATGCACTAAAAGATTATCCGAATGCAAGGGTAGATATCCTTGATATGGTGAAACAACGCCCAACCGAGACATATGATGCGGCTCTTGATTGTATGGGTTTTCATATGCTTGTAACTGACGGCGATAGACGAGCCTATTTGAGAAATGCTTTTTCGTCTCTCAAGGGCAATGCACCGATGTTGTTTTACAAGGAGTTATACAGAGATGATGAACACAAAGATCAGATAGTAAAATCGCCTGTTGGTTCATATGAGGAATGGCTGAACATAACCGGTTATGACTATGATACGCCTTTTGCCCGTAAAGCGACTACCGCAAACGGTGAATTAGAGGTAATGCTCCCCTTAGTTCCGGCAAGAGGCAATGACAGAAGCGGCTATATTAACGAAATGGAACTTGCAGGCTTTACAGTAGAACGATTCATTGAAATGGAAGAATCAAAAAGCATTCGCTATTCTGCAAGCATTTACGTGAGAAAGCCATAATTTGCAACAATATTTGTTGCAAAGAAAGATAGGTAAACTATGTAAAAGCTTACGCGCGACAATTTCATAAGGGCAAGGAACTATATTTTGCAAACGCAGAGGACAAAGGAAATCGGATTAAAACGAGGTACAGTTCAGCTCTGTGAAAAAATTTCAGAAAAAATTTCGATTCTGCTGTAACCTTTTGCGTTTTTTTACGTCTATATAGATGAAGGGGCCGCATATGCGATGAAAGATAGAAAAGGAGATGATTCTATGAAAACTATCAGATGGATTACTATTTTGACAGCAGTGGTACTCGCACTCTGCTCTTGCGCCAAAACCGAGGACATAATAATCCCCGAAAATTCCGAACAGGACAGCGCCGTGACAGAACCTACATTTGAGCATTATGGCTCCGATAAAGTCAGTGTTGTGATAGAGCCTGTATTAGATTGCTATAGCATGGGCGATTTTCGCTATGGAGTGTCTATAGCAAAGAAGAATGAGTTCGGCCCTTACGGATTGATAAATACGGAAGGCGAGACAGTCGTACCGTTTGAATACGAAGAGATAAGATTTGTAGATGAATACGGGCTTGCCCATGCGAAAAAGGGCGGAAAATGGGGATTTATCAATACCGCAGGTGAGATGGTCGTGCCGTTTGAGTATGATAATGATGCGGCGTCCTTTTACCATGGAATTGCCATTATGCAAAAAGGCGATAAGTACGGGGCATACAATACGGCGGGTGAGCTTGTCATTCCGTTTGAATATGACAATCTGAGCAAATTGGATAACGGAACGATTCGTGCGGAAACAGACGAAAAGGTCGGAGTAATCACATCAGATAATCAAGTGATCATTCCGCTCATATACGAGAATGTTTGGGACTGTTACGAATTCTTTGATGACGAATCCCTGTTTGACGGCGAATATTTCGGCGCGCGTAAAAACGGTAAGAGCGGAATTATAGATCGTGCGGGAGATGTGATCATCCCGCTTGAATATGAAGATGCGAGACCGATAGGCGACGGGCTTTTCTCATTGAAAGCGGAGGGCAAATACGGTTGTGTTAATACGTCAAATGAGATATTGATTCCGTTTGAATATGATGATAATATCTTCTTATACGAAAAGGGAATGCTGTTAGTGAAAAAAGAGGATAAGCAAGGATACCTTGATTATGACGGTAATGAGATTATTCCCGTTAAATACGATGGGATATCTTCGTTTGAAAATGGGATCTCCCGTGTTTATTTAAACGGAAAATACGGCTTTATAAATCGGAAAAACGAGGTGATCGTTTCCATAGAGTACGATGAAGCTGATACGGGAGATGATGCGCTTTGTTTTGTGAAAAAAGACGGTAAGGTCGGCTATGTTGATCATTCGGGCAAGTTCGTCGTACCGATGGAATACGATTGGCTAAACGGATATAATATCTGTATTATGGGAGGAAGCTTTTTCAAAAACGGCTTTGCGCCGTTGCTTAAGGATGAAAAGGTCGGATTTATCAATAAGGCAGGAGAGATTGCCGTACCGCTTGAATATGACTATGTCGGATACTTCAGCGACGGTCTGACTCCGGTGGCAAAAGATTTCAAATACGGGTATGTGAATACCGCAGGTGAGGTCGTTGTGCCGCTCGAGTATAACTATTGTTCCGTTTTCAGTGAGGGATACGCCGTAGTTCGCAAGGACGGAAAACACGGAATACTGAAAATAGACGACTATGTGCCGCAGCAAAAGTGAATCTGATAGGTAAGGAATCAAGAATCGATTTGTAACAAATACAATGTACCGTTCGGATGAAATGAAATTTGCCCTCATATGCCGAAGGCATATTTCACATTTGTGAAGCAAATATTTCACAGCGAAGCTATTTCACTTGCCCAAAGGGCAAATTTCATTGAAAAAGCACTTGCGAAAGCAAGTGCTTTTTCTGTGAGGCGGCTACGAAAAAGATATTTTGCGTTTGGGGTTGAGGGATTTGAACCCTTGTAATATACCAATGAAATATCTCGCTTCGCTCGATGTGAAATAATGACCTTCGGTCATTGTGAAATATTTCGGCTTACGCCGAAATGTGAAATAAAATAAATCTCCTCACGCCCGCAGGCATTTCACATGGCGAAGCCATATTTCACGCACGAAGTGCATTTCACAAATCCCGCAAGGGATTTATTTCATTGAAAAAGCACTTGCGAAAGCAAGTGCTTTTTCTGGTGGAGACAGTGGGGCTCGAACCTACGACCTCACGGATGTGAACCGTGCGCTCTGACCAACTGAGCTATGCCTCCGTTTGTGATATGCTGCTTATTCAGTATATCACTAAAATTTCATAAATGCAATAGATTTTTTTATTTTGCGGCGAACATCCATGCGATCGCTTTATTTATCTGCTCGTCCCAATACTGCCACGAGTGGGTTCCGCCCGAGGTATTGTATGTCAGATCGTATCCGAGCCCGGAAAGGTGCTTTGCCAATTTCTCATTTGACGGCAAGAGAGCATCCTCCGTGCCGCACCACATGTAGATACGGGGCTTGGCATTATTCTCTTTGCATTGATCTGCGAGGTGGAAGACATCGTCTCTTGAACCCTTTACGTTTGCGGTATCCTCCAGAACATAATCCCAGAATGATCTGTCACGTATCATTTCATCATTTACATATTCTTCGATATCGACCGCACCTGAAAACGAGGCGGCGGCACAGTATGTCTGCGGCATGGAGAGGGCTATTTTCAGTGCGCCGTAGCCGCCCATGGAAAGACCTGCGATGTATGTATCCTCTCGCTTGTCGGATATACAGGCGAAATGTCTCTTACAGAAATCGGGTATCTCTTTTGCGATCAGACTGTAATAGTATCTGCTTCCCTTCGGGTTATCTGCATAGAAATTGATCGCTCCGTCGGGCATAACGACCGCAATGCCGTAATCTCTTGCATATCTTTCGATCGAGGAATACCTCGCCCAGCCGGTATAGTCATCGGACAGACCGTGCAAAAGGTAGAGAACAGGGAATTTCTCCCCGACTGTTCTGCCGTCTGCGGTCTTATCTCCGGGTCTTAACTCGGGCAGGATGACATTCATGCCGACGCTTTGACCTAAAAAACCGGACATGAAGTGAACTTCTAAATTAGCCATTTTGTATGATTTCCTTAACTGTTAATTTGTTTTTTTCGACGGTAAACCGTATGTCGTATCCTGCTATATGTACGCCGTATATCCGCCCGGGGTCGTCGTGATACGACGGGCGGGGATCGCAGGCGAGCAGTGAGCGTACCCCCTGTATCAGCTCAGACGGGAGCAGTGCTTCCGTTCCGGGGGCAAACTCAACATCGAGCATATGACGCAGAGCGTCGTCAGCATATGCTCCTGCGGCGTCCGGGTGCGAGTCTGTGTAGGCAAGATACGGCTTGATATCGTAGATCGGCGTGCCGTCTGCCATATCCGCACCGGAGATGCGCAGTATTTTTCCGTATTTATCGGTCTTTTCCACGCTTAAGAGCCTGACCGAGGACAGACCGATCGGGTTCGGTCGGTAGGGCGAGCGTGTGGCGAAAACGCCGATACGCTTATTGCCGCCGAGCCTCGGTGGGCGCACGGTGGGCGACCACTTCTTTTTATCGGAGAGGGAAAATCCCCATATCAGCCACAGATGTGAAAAATCCTCTATCCCACGCAGAGCTTCATCGACCCGGTATTCGGGGGTGAATACGATCTCGCAGGGGAGGTCCGCCATGCCGCTTTGCCTCGGTATGCCGAATTTGTCGGGAAAGAGCGTATGTATATGTGCGATCTCCTTGATTTCCACGGTTCTTATTTGTATCTTACGGTGTGTTCTTCAATGACCTTTTCATTTGAATTGAATACTACATCCGCCTGTTCTTCGTGCAGGGTCACGCCCATGCCCGTGTATACTGCGCTGCCGTCCTCGTTTTTCTTGACATCAGAGCCGATCAGCGTGCGGCAGGGCTGTCCCTTTTGGTCGTATTCGCCTCCGTACTCGGATATTGCGAGGGTGTGAATGTGTCCGCAGAGCATAAGATCCGGCTTTACATGATCCTTTAAGAGCTTTGACCATTCTGCAAAGAGGGGTTGCTCGATATCAAACGGGGGATAGATGGTATGCGCAAAGGGATTATGTGAAATCACAAGGCGGTATTTGACGTCGTCTGCCGAATATTCCTTGTCTGCGTTTTCGATGACTTCTTTGATAAAATCGGTCTCCTCGAGGCGGAATTCATGACAGCAGATGGTGTGGCCGTATTCTGCATGTTCGTCGACCTTATCCTCGCCGCAATCGACGAGGATCCCCCATATGCATCCGACACGGAAGGTATAATAGGAGTTTCCGTTGTCATTCGGCATGTAATTTGCGAGCCTCTCTGCGCAGATGCCGCGCAGGTCGTGATTTCCACGTGAAATGACGCAGGGGATTCCGCCGCCTCCGATTCCCGATGCTATTTTGTAGAGTGCGATGATCGCCTCCACGCTCGATGCCGAATCCAGCACGTCGCCGTTCAGCACGATGAGGTCGGTGTCGTCCCCGTAGTATTTTCCGGCGTCAATTGCTTCGGTTATGACGCCGTGTGCGTCTGCTACCTGATATATATTGATGTTTTCCGTCTTTTCGAGCGGCTTGAAATCGTACTCTAACTCGATCAGGTCCTCGGTTACCGGGTAATAGGGCTTGCGCTCTATCATTTTGCGCACGGTGACGGTGTATTTTTTTGCCGCATCGAGCGCCTTTTGGGGTACTGTGATCCTCTGCACTTCGCCTGAGGATATGCGTATTCCGTTCGAGTGATTGAAATACTCTCTGTCTCCTATCCGGACCGAGATCAGCATATCGTACTTGACGGGTATCATTATCTGATATTTTTCGCCGACAGCGCATACTGTCGGGTGACATACAAAGCCTTCATAAAGTTTCATTATCGAACCTCCAAAAATTTTTGCGATATTATATGTTATATTATACCAAAATAATGATATTTTTCAAGTGAAAATATATACAAAACTGTAAGATACGTTATTTTTTTAAATCACCGGTTGCAGGGTTGTCGATCAGTTTTCCGTCCTCGGTAAAACGTGAGCCGTGACACGGGCAGTCCCATGTATGCTCGTGCTTATTCCATTTGAGCGCACAGCCGAGGTGGGGACAACGCTTTGTCGTAGGGCAGCACCATGAGCACAGCGCCTCATATGCGTTTACGGCGAGCTGAGGGTGCAGGATGCTCCTCGATGGGGAAAAGACCTCTGCGTATTTATTGTCTTTTTCGCATATCATATCGCATAAAAGCGATGCCGCAACCATAGACGAGGTCATGCCCCATTTGTTGAAGCCCGTTGCGACATACAAGCCGTCTGTATTCTTAGAATACCTGCCGATATACGGTATCCCGTCGAGGGTCATGCAGTCCTGCGCCGCAAAGCGGTATCTGACACGGCATCCGGGGATTTTATGCATAGCGAAATTTTCGAGCGCATCCCATGCGCCGCTTGGCTTGCCTGTCCTGTGGCTCTCGCCGCCGAGCAGCAAAAGATCCTTGTAATTTCGGAAGGAAAGACCGCCCTCTGCCTCGTCGATATACATACCGCCATAGTCGGGCGCACCCTCCAGCGCTATCACATACGAGCGATTCTGGTACATTTTCAGAAAATACAGACCGTGTTTATTTATAAAAGGGAAGTGAGTCGTGATGATGATGTTTTTTGCTTTTATTTTGTGGTTTGCGGTATATGCCGTGAATCCTTTGAGCTCTTTTATTTCGGTGTTTTCGTAAATATTCAGTCCCTTTGCGATATGAGAGATGAATCTAAGGGGATTGAACTGCGCTTGGGTAGTGAATTTTACCGCCCCGGCCGTCTGCAGGGGGAGCGGCGTCTGAGATGAATAATATGCGTGACAGCCGATGCTTTTTAAGTCCGATATCTCCTTGAGAAGTTTGCCTCTGTCGTCTTTTGAGTAAACAAATGCGCATTTTTCCTCGAAATCGCAGTCTGCGTCATGACATAACGCACGGTATTTTTTGATCGCCGCCTCGTTTGCCTCGAGATAGAGCTTCGCCTTTTTGTGCCCGAACTCACGAATCAGCTTTCCGTAGATCAGACCGTGCTGAGAGGTGATCTTTGCTGTCGTATGTTCCGTTATGCCGCATGCGATCCTGTTTGCCTCAACGATCGTATAGTCCTTTCCTGCACGCTCAAGGAAATATCCGCACAGTATTCCTGCCATTCCTGCGCCGATTATGAGCGTGTCTGTTTCTATATCTTTTGCCGGAGTATCGAATTTCGGCATGTCTGCGTATTTCAGCCACATTGAATCCATAATATCACCGTAAATATTATCGTTTTCCGGCGCATTTTTATTCTTGATTTAACAGACAAAATAAAGTATAATAATAAAAGGAGATGAAAATAATGGAACTATATACTTTAGAAAATGAATTTTTACGTGCGAAAATAGCAGATTACGGTGCGAGGCTCGTTTCCCTCGAATATAAGGGAGTGGATGTCGTATGCGGCCCCGAGGCAGAAGATCTTATCCTCGATACAGCGGCAAATTTCGGCGCCTGTGTCGGCAGATATGCAAACCGTATCGCAAAGGCATGCTTTACCCTTGACGGAGTGGAATACCGTCTGCCTGCAAATGACGGTGAAAACTGCCTTCACGGCGGTCACGGCTATGCAAACAGATATTATAAATGTGAATACGGGCAGAATGGTCTGATATGCTCCTACCTTTCGCCTGATCTGGAGGACGGCTTCCCGGGCGAGCTTAAGGTGGAGATAACGTATTCTCTCTCGGGTGCGGCGCTCAGGATAGAGTACCGTGCGCTCTGTGATAAAAAGACGGTGTGCAACCTCACGAATCATACCTATTTTAATCTTAATGGCGGCGGTAGCGTGCTCGATCATACGCTGTGTATTTCCGCAGACCTGTTCACACCTACCGACGGGGCGAGCATCCCCCTTGCCGAAAACAGATCGGTCGAGGGTACGCCCTTTGATTTCAGAGAGCCGAGGAAGATCGGAGAGCGCATCGGCGAAGCATACGATCAGCTCACGCTTGCGCACGGCTACGACCATAATTATGTCCTTCCCGGAAACGGTTTCAGAAAATGCGCATCGCTTGTCGGTGATAAAAGCGGCATAAAAATGGATGTTTATACGGATATGCCCGGCATACAGTTGTATACGGCGAACTATATGAATAACGAGAGTCCCTGCCTGAAAGGCGGCGTATCTCAGACGTTGCGGGGAGCGGTCTGCCTTGAGACGCAGTATTATCCCGATACGCCCAACCGTCCCGATTTCCCGTCCTGCGTTCTTTTGCCGGGGGATGAGTACTATTCCGTGACGGAATATGCTTTTTCATAAATGTTTTTGCTAACCGTCATAAAACCGTCACATTGAATGGCTATAATATGCTTGTGATAAGCATAGGAGAACAATCCGAACCCGCCTGAAAGAGCAGAATTTCGGTGCTTTTCGGATTGTCGTTATTGCAAGGCAAAGCCTTGCGGCTTCCTCCGCACCAAAAATCACTCTAAATTCTGCTCTTTCAGGTCGAAGAATTTTAACGGAGCGGATTTTTGTCTGTGCGAGGCACAAAACGCAGTGAATCCTATCGGATTCACGAGTATTTTAACAAAGCAGAGGCGGAAATCCGTCCGTTAAAATCGGGTTCGGATTATCCTCCTATGCTTAAAGGAGGATGAAACTATGGATAATGATTTTGATTTTGAAAGAGAAGATTTCACTCCGGCCGAAGAAGCCGATAATGTTGTATCCGCTCCGCCTGCTGAAAACGAGGTAAAAGTAGAAGTAAATACCGATTCCGACAGCAGTATCACTGACGCTCAGGCGTCATCCCCGGAGCCGCCGGCAGATACGGGATATAGAGCGCCCGAGCCTCGGGCGGTATATAACGGATATCCCGACCAAAGAGCCGCATATTCTAACATGTATGCACAGCCCACGGTGCAGGCTCCATCGGAACAAAAAAAGCAGAAGCGAGGGATGGGAGCAGGCGGAATCGCTTTATTGCTGATTGCCTGTCTCGTAATATCCTGCGCCGGCGGATTCGGAGGAGCGTATTTATACGGAGAGTTGAATCCGGGCTATTTCGGCGGCGGAAACGTCACTGTAAATAAGGTTGAATCGAACGGCACTACCGTAGAGATTCCCGAGGGGAGTGTCGCCGCCGTTGCCGAGAGCGTCGCAGATACGGTCGTTGAGATAACGACGGAGGCGGTCGTGAACGGCACGTTTTTCGGAAATTATATTTCCGAGGGCGCAGGCAGCGGAGTTATTATTTCCGAGGATGGATATATCATCACAAATAATCATGTCATCTCAGGCGCAGATACGATAAAGGTAAGGCTGAAGGACGAATCGGAGTATACGGCAACCCTAGTGGCAACAGATGCACAAGCGGATATCGCCGTCATCAAAATAGAGGCAGAGTCGCTTCATGCCGCGACGCTCGGTTCGAGCGAATCTCTCATCGTCGGTCAGCAGGCCGTCGCTATCGGTAATCCTCTCGGGCAGCTCGGAGGCACTGTGACCTGCGGTATCATTTCGGCGCTCGACCGTGAGGTCGAAATAGACGGAAATAAAATGCGTTTGCTGCAGACGGATGCGGCGATAAACCCCGGAAACTCGGGCGGAGGCCTGTTCAATATGGATGGTGAGCTCATTGGTATCGTCAATGCGAAGTCGTCGGGTGACGACATCGAGGGACTCGGCTTTGCCATACCGATCGACACGGCATACGAGGTGGCACAGGAACTGATAACGAACGGTTATGTATCGGGACGTCCCGCACTCGGAGTGTCAGTCGTTGAGATCAGCGATATGTCGGATTATTATCAATATAAGAACAGCGAGATAGGCAAATATATCGATAGTCTCGGTGTATATATCGTATCAGACACGCAGGAGAATTTTGAAGTCGGCGACAGATTTATTGCTATCAACGGTATCAGTGTCACGGGATTTGACGACATAAGTGAGATCCTAGCGGATTATGAAATCGGCGACGAGGTCACGGTTACGGTATCCCGTAGCCGCAAGATGGTGGAAGTAAAAGTTACGCTGGTAGAAAAACAGCAGTAAAAGAAAAAAGCGGAAATGTCCGCTTTTTTCTGTAAGCAAAGCCGACGAATCCGAACCCGCCTGAAAGAGCAGAATTTCGGTGCTTTTCGGATTGTCGTCATTGCGCGTGGGGTTCCCCGAGACGAGCGTAGTCGAGTCTTGGGGCGTTCCGAGCAAGGCAAAGCCTTGCGGCTTCCTCCGCACCAAAAATCACTCTAAATTCTGCTCTTTCAGGTCGAAGAATTTTAACGGAGCGGATTTTTGTCTGTGCGAGGCACAAAACGCAGTGAATCCTATCGGATTCACGAGTATTTTAACGAAGCAGAGGCGGAAATCCGTCCGTTAAAATCGGGTTCGGATTTGTCGGCTTTGCTTAAGAGGTGAAAAAATATGGGATATCATATCCTTATAGTCGATGATGAAGAGAAGATACGCACCCTGATACGCAAGTATGCGGAGTTTGAGGGGCATGACGTCAGCGAGGCGTCGGACGGCATGAGCGCAGTGGAGCTGTGCCGCAAGAACAGCTACGATATCGTCATCATGGATATCATGATGCCGATGCTCGACGGCTTTTCCGCCTGCCGTAAAATAAAGGATATCTCCGACATTCCCGTCATCATATTATCTGCCCGCGGCGAGGAGTACGACAGGATAAACGGATTCGAGATAGGCGCAGACGATTATGTTGTGAAGCCATTCTCGCCAAAGGAGCTCATGATGCGTGTCGAGGCGGTGATGAAGCGCACGCTGAAGGTGAGCGCACGCAACGAGGTGTTTACCTGCGGCGGCCTTTCCGTCGATATGACGGCACGTACCGTTACCATAGACGGAGAGCGTGTCGATCTGTCGCCGAGGGAGTATGACCTCTTGTTTTTCCTTATCAAAAACAAAAATATTGCGCTCACGAGAGAGAAGCTGATCTGCGAGGTGTGGGGATACGATTTTTACGGCGATGACAGAACGCTCGATACACATATCAAGCTGCTCAGACGGTCGCTTGGTGAATACAGCTATCTTATCGTGACGCTTCGCGGAGTGGGGTACCGTTTTGAAGGGGCGTAAGCACAGACGTTTCGGCATAAGGTGGAAGTTGCTCGCATGTTTCGGCGCTTTCGCCTCGGTCACGATCATTCTTTTGTGGCTTTGTCAGAATGTTTTTTTATCGGATATATATAAGCAGATTAAAATACGGGAGATAAAGACGGCATACAGCAGGATCGAGAGCTCGATCGATGACGGCACTTTTGCCGAGAATGCCGAGAAGATAGCGAACGAATACAACGTATGCATCATCGTGCTTGCACAGTTCGGCTCGTTTGACACGGTGAGCGTCGATGCCGCATCGTACTGTATCATACATCATACGAATATCTCAGGGCTGATGAAGATCTATAATCAGGCACGGGAGAAGGATGACAGTATCGTATATTATTCCAGATTAAAGGATTCGCCGAATGTCTATCAGTCTGATGTAAACGATAAGGACAGCGAGCAGAGTATCGTGCTCTCGGGTGTTCATGCTACAGACGGAGATAATGCGATCATATTCTTGAATTCTGTCATATCCCCCGTCAGTGCAACGGTAAATACGCTCAATACCATACTTGTCTATATCACGCTTGCCCTTGTGATCCTGTCGGTCCTGCTCGCATTTGTGCTTTCTCAGGTAATATCAAAGCCGATCATATCGCTCACCCGATCGGCGAGGCGCCTGGCGCAGGGCGATTATGACGCCGTGTTTACCGGCGGCGGATATTCTGAGGCGGATACGCTTGCCGCCACGCTGAATTATGCGGAAGACGAGCTTTCCAAGGTGGATCAGTTGCAAAAAGAGCTGGTCGCTAATATTTCGCACGACCTGCGAACGCCGCTCACCATGATATCCGGTTACAGCGAGATGATGCGTGATATCCCGTCGGAGAATACACCCGAGAACCTGCAGGTCATCATCGACGAGACGGAGCGGCTGACCTCTCTTGTAAATGATGTGCTCGATATATCGAAACTGCAGTCGGGCGCTCAGACCTTTGAAAAAAAGCGCCTGTGTATTACCGATATCGTCGAGCGTGCCATGACACGATATGTAAAGCTCACCTCGGGCGGATATGATATCTCCTATGACCACGGGGAGAACAAGCACTATATCATAGGTGATGAGACCCGTGTTTTGCAGGTGATATATAACCTTGTCAACAACGCAGTGACATACACGGGAGAGGATAAGAAGGTCGACGTGAGCGAAGAAGAGCACGACGGCTATATCTGCATATCGGTCACCGATACGGGAGATGGAATCGCAGAGGAGAAACTGCCGCTGATATGGGAGCGGTATTATAAAGTCGATGCCCTCCATAAACGCTCTGCGGTGGGAACAGGCCTCGGTTTGTCTATCGTGCGTGGGATCATGGCGGAGCACGGCGGCAGATACGGTGTCATGAGCACACTCGGCGCAGGCAGTACATTCTGGGTGGAATTTCCGGTTTCCGAGGAATAAAATGTTGAATTTTGGGTTTATTTGTAGTATAATTGATTGGACTTTTATATCAGGGAGATAAATCATGAAAAAACAGACACTCGGAACGGTAATGATACTTGCGGCGGCGTCCATGTGGGGCACCATAGGGTTTCTGACACGCAAAATAGCGCCTCTCGGTTTTTCCTCGCTGTCGCTGATTTTTTACCGTGCGCTGACTACCGCCGTCGTGCTTGCACTGATCATTCTTTTTACGGATAAGAGCCTCTTTAAGATAAAGATATGCGATATATGGATCTTTATCGGCTCGGGAATCGTCAGCTTTTTTGCCTTCAATGTCTGTTATATGCTCTCGATCGGGAGTAATTCGCTTGCCGTTGCGGCGATCCTGCTTTATACATCTCCTGTTTTTGTCATGATCATGTCCTTGCTTATTTTCGGTGAGAAGATCAGTGCCAAAAAGGGAATAGCGCTCCTCTTTGCGCTCTGCGGATGTGCGCTCGTTTCCTTTGGCGGAGAGGTGCGGATATCGCTTATGGGACTTCTGCTCGGTCTCGGCTCGGGCCTCGGATATGCGCTTTACTCGATATTCGGCACGATCGCATTGAATAAGGGATATACGACGCTGACAATAACGTTTTATACTTTTGTTTTCGCAGCGGTGGCGGCAGTATCCTGTGCGGATCTGCCCGATACGCTTCCGCTTTTCGCTCAAAGCGGGATGAATATCCCGATCGTCATAATGTTTTCGGTATGGGTGACGGTTTTCCCGTATCTCTTGTATACGAAGGGTATGGCTTATAATAATGCGACGGTGGCATCGATCGTATCAACGGTCGAGCCGGTAGTTGCAGCATTGCTCGGTTTTGCCTTTTTCGGGGAGAATCCCGGGGTCACAGGTGTGCTCGGAATGGCATTTGTAATTTTATCTATACTTATTTTGAATTTAAGGCTTGCAAAAAGTGAAAGTGTGTGATATAATATGCGAGTAATGAAGGTGTAGCTCAGTTGGCAGAGCACTTGCTTGACATGCAAGGGGTCGTTGGTTCAAGTCCAATCATCTTCACCAAAACACCCGAACGCTGATGCGTTCGGGTGTTTTACTATATCATTAAAAAGTACGCACTATTAAATTTCGATATATCAAAATCTTTAATTATAATGCTTTGATATAGAGTCTTGCTGTTCCGTTCTTTTTTACATATGTATTATCAAGTTCAAAACCAAGTTTTTCGTGCAGTTTTTGACTCGCAATATTATTCTCGTTAACATATCCGACAGCGATACGAAAACCTTTTTCTTTCGCATAATCAAGCGTTGCTTTTTCCGCTTTGAAAGCATAACCCTTTCTTTGAAATTCCGGTTTGATTTCCGGACCGCAACTGATTATATGAGCGGAATGAGCATACAGATTCATAAATCCAATGACCGTATTGTCTAAATAAACTACAAGTAATTCAAAATAATTACCGTTGTGCAGCAGAGCGTTGCTTTCGGCAATCATCTGGCTTTTTTCATTATCGGACATTACCTCATATGAAGAGCCCTCGAAAATATTCATTTGTTCGGCAGTTATCGGTTTTAGAGTAATCATTTTTATGCCCATGATTTTCTGACAGATTATGTGGAGTTGACCCCATTATGGTGGAATATAAAGCACGACATCCGAACATTGGATGTTCGGATGTGCGTTCTATGGCAGGGGTAGCTGGATTCGAACCAGCGAGATGCAGGAATCAAAATCCTGTGCCTTACCGCTTGGCGATACCCCTATTTTTTATGCCTTGATATTATACCACGTCCGGGGGCGTTCTGTCAATAAAAAATATGCTTTTACTTGACCGAAGCCCGTATATGTGTTAAAATTTACATGGTGTATCACAAGGTAAAGGAAAATAGAGAGATGAATAAGATAACATCGTTTACGATAGATCACGATTATATCGTGCCTGGTTTTTATATATCACGGATCGACGGGGATATTACGACGTTCGATATGCGCACAAGAGTGCCGAATGCGGGTGATTATATGGATCATATTACCATGCACTCGGTCGAGCATATGTTCGCAACTTATATCAGGAACTCGGGGATATCGGATAATGTCATATATTTCGGTCCTATGGGATGCCAGACCGGCTTTTACCTGCTTACCCGTGATCTTGAACCGGGTGTCGTATACAGGACGGTGTGTGAAACGCTCGAAAAGATCCTTGCGCATGACGGTGAGGTCTTCGGCGCAAGCTGCAAAGAATGCGGGAATTATAAGAATCTTGACCTCGGCTGTGCAAAAGCAGAATGTGAAACCTACCTCGCCGCAATCAAGGCACGTGGTGAGAATTTTGAATATCCGGAGGGGAAATGACAGGTATTATAGGCGCAATGAGCGTGGAAACGCAAAAGCTCATCGGCATGATGAGCGAAAAGCAAAGTGAGACCGTCAGCGGTATAGTCTTCACGAAAGGAAAGATTGGCGGTCGGGATGTCGTCGTTGCCACCTGCGGTGTGGGCAAGGTTTTTGCCGCACTGTGCACCGAGGCGATGATATTACGGTACTCACCCGACGAGATAATAAATACCGGCGTGGGAGGTGCGCTTGACAAAACGCTGAAAATTTTTGATACGGTAATAGCCGAGAGCGTATGTCAGCACGATATGGATACCTCTTCCCTCGGCGACGAGCGAGGAATGATATCGGGAATAAATATCACCTATATAAAATGCGATGATGGGATACAAAAGAGGCTTTACAGAGCATCCTGTGACGCCGGTATTGCGGTGAAAGGCGGAATTGTCGCTTCAGGCGACCAATTTGTTGCGAGCAAAGAGAAAAAGGACGATATCATAAAAACTTTCGGTGCGTCGGTCTGCGAAATGGAGGGTGCGGCGATCGGCCATGTGTGCTATGTGAATTCCGTGCCGTTTTGCGTGCTCCGTGCGATATCCGATGGGGCGAATGATGATTCACCCGTGGATTTTCCCACATTCTGCGCCAAAGCGTCGGATCATAACGCCGAGATCATAAAGGAGTATTTTGAAAATGCTTGAATACCGATATGACACACAGCTTCTTATAGACGGAAAAAATCTTGATGAAGATGTTATAAATGAATATATAAAAGAAAATTTCATAGGCGACAGCCTGCTTGTGTTCGGCGATGAAAATACGATAAAATTGCATTATCATACAAACGAGCCGTGGAAAATTCTCGAATATTGCGCTGCCCTCGGCGAGATATATGATATTGTAGTTGAGGATATGGAGCGTCAAACAAAAGGATTAAAAGGTTGAAATATTGATAAAACAAAGGGCAGAACTGCCCTTTGAAGCCGGTCGCTTGCCCGAAAAAATCGACGCAAAAACTTTTAGTTACGTTATATCTCTTCGTAAGTGACTTCCCTGCGCAAGACGGGTCTTGCGCCTATTGAAAGTTTTTGAAGGGGTGCAGGGGGAGCTTTTTTTCAAAAAGCTCCCCCTGCAAAATTTTATGTCTTGGAAGTATATTTTTCCGCTTGCATATTGAACATCTCGGCGTATTTGCCATCTAAGCGCATGAGCTCTTCGTGAGAGCCGTCCTCGATCAGCTCGCCGTCGGCGAACATGAGGATACGGTCTGCCATGCGTGTGGTAGAGAGGCGGTGGGAGATGAATATGACGGTCTTGTCCTTTGCGTATGAGAGGATCGTCTGATTGAGGCGGTATTCGCTCATCGGGTCGAGGGCGCTGGATGGTTCGTCCATGACGATGACCTCGCCGTTATGGGCAAAGACCCTCGCTATAGCGATCTTCTGCGCTTCTCCGCCCGAGAGGTTGACGCCGTTATCGTCAAATTCACGGGTGAGGGGAGTGTTTATTCCGTCTTTCAGCGTTGCGAGTTTATCGTCAAACGTGCTTTGCTTCAGCGCTGTGAGGACCCGTTCCTCCATATCCTCGGTGTATTCACCTGCTATGACATTTTCGGCTATGGTTGCGGCAAAAATCTGGAAATCCTGAAATACCGTTCCGTATTTATCACGATAATCCTCGAGCGAGAGGGAGCGGATGTCGATGCCGTTTATGTCGATCTCTCCGTCCGACGGGTCGTATAAGCGCAAAAGCAGTTTAATAAGCGTCGTTTTGCCTGCGCCGTTGCAACCGACGATAGCGACCTTTTCGCCCTTTTTAATTGAGAAGTTGATATTTTTCAGACTGTCTGTTTCCGTTTCGGGATAGCGGAAAGTGACATTCTTAAACGAGATCTCATCAATTTGCGGTACGCTTTCCTCTCCGCTCACGATCTTCGGCTCATATGAGATGAAGGTGCGGTATTTTTCCGCAAACATGCCGTGCTCGATAAAGGTCGTATATTGTCTTGATATATTGGAAAAACCATAGAAAAGATTCCATATCGAGGTCGACGCCGCAGCATATCCGCCGAGCGATATCCTGCCCGTGAAGAGCCGCCATACGAGATATATGTATATCGCTCCCTGTGATCCCGAATAGAAAAAGTCGGAGAAGAACCATGCGGCAAAGCGCTTTCTGCCGTATTTTAAGGATATTTTTATTCTCTCGCTGACAGAGCGCTCGTATTGCTCACGGACAAGCTCGGGAGCGTGCCCTATGCGCATCTCTTTTGCATAGTCGGGCAGGGTCATGGCACGGTCGACATAGTCCGTTTCCCTGTTGTGGGGAATTGCCTCCTCATTTTGCTTTTTTGACAGCTTGGAAAAGAAAATATTAATATATGTATTTACGATGGCGTTGATAAGGGAGATGACGACGATGATCGGGTCGATCGAGAGCATTACGCCGAGCGTCATGAAGGATGTAATCATCTGCTGTATGATCGAGCCTATATCCTCGACGATCGCCATAGCCCGTGCATCCGAGTCGTTCAGCGCCCATACGAAATCATTATAGAATTTCGGGTCGTCATAACACGACATATCGAGCGAATGCGCTTTTTTGTAAAGAGCGCCGTGCATTCCCCTGTGCACCTTTATGCGCAGACGTTGCTTCAGGCTCCAGCCGTACATATGGCTGTAGAGACTCCGTAATGTGGCGATGAGTATCATGATCAGGATAACAGACGCTACATTCCAAAATGATATTCCCGCCTCCAGACGGTCATAAAGTATCTTTATCATTACGGCGCTCAGAAGGCCGTGTGATATGCCGTAGATCGCACGCTCTAACAGTGTAAGAAACAGGAATTCGGGCGAGTATTTTGCGACCTGCCGTAGCATAAATATGCAGTTTCCGAGGTCGGAAAAATGCTGTTTCAGACTTTTTCGCTGTTTCTTTTCTTTTTTATCTTTTTTCATTCTTCCTCCTCGCTTTCACTTAAGTAATTTTCTGCCTGAATGCGGAACATCTCTGCGTATTTTCCGTTCATTGCCATCAGGGCGCTGTGCGAGCCCTGCTCGATGACCTTTCCGCCCTCGAGCAGATAGATCCTGTCGGCGAGGGTAGCACTCGAGAGACGGTGAGAGATGAATACCACGCTTTTGTTCTCGCAGGCCTTCATCATGTTTTCATACATCCTGTATTCGGCGATAGGGTCGAGGGCGCTCGACGGCTCGTCGAGTATGACGACCTGAGCGTCCTTTACAAAGGAGCGTGAGATTGCCACCTTCTGTCCTTCGCCGCCCGAGAGTACTGTTCCGTTGTCGTCAAATTCACGTGTGAGCAGGGTGTTTTCCTTTTGGGGCAGGGTCTCGACCTTTTTATCGATACCGCTTGCCTTCATCGCATCGGAAATCAGGGCGTCGTCGCCGTCACGGCGCTTGCGTAGGATGATATTGTCGGCGACAGACATCGCAAACAGCTTGAAATCCTGGAATACCACGGCGAAGCGCTCACGGTATCCGCCTTCGTTTTCTAATTTATATTCCTTTATATCACGTCCGCCGTATGTTATCTTTCCGCCCGTCGGGTCATAGAGGCGGAGCATCAGCTTGGCGATCGTCGTCTTGCCTGCGCCGTTGTGACCGACGAGGGCGATCTTCTCGCCTGCTCCCAGACGGATATCGATTCCGCATATGGTGTCCTCTTCCTGGCCGTCGTAGCGGAAGTGAACATCGTGAAAAATGAGGTCGGCGCATTCTTCGGGCGTGCTTTCTTCTCCGCCCTGTACCTTTGGCTCATATGCGAGGAACTTGCGCAGGTTCTCGACATACAGCGAATGCGACTGATAGTCGGTCGTCTTTTTCGCAAAATCGCTGAGAATATATGTAAGAAAAGATATCGAGCCGATGACGATCACGCAGTCGCCGTATGTCATGGTGTGTGTGACGAGCGTGCGGTAGACGGCGTATATCATAGCGCCGTATTCACATAACGGACCCTCTATTTCATCCTTCAGCAGGTTAAGAAAAGCGTGCAGAGGCAGTTTCTTTGCCATATAATCACGGATTATCTTGGTCGTGCGCTGAAACCGTCCGAGCATAAGGTCGCCTGCATGGGTAAGCCGCATCTCCTTTGCAAAGTCGGAAAGGTAAAATGTGCGTCTCGTATAATCACGCTGCCGTTCCAGCTCGGCATTTTTCATATTGTATTCAAACATATATTTGTTGTCGAAGCGCAATAAGAAGAATGTCGTTATGAGCGGTATTATCGCAAATATGACAAGAAACGGGTCGATCGAGAGAATAAGAAAGCCATTGAGAGAAAACGACGTAAAGTACCATACAGTATCCTGAAATGTATTGAATACACCTCTCACTCTGTTCAGCGCGTCGCCCGCCACCTTGACATATTGGTCGTAAAAGGCGGTGTTTTCATATGCACCGAGCTCGAGCGTGGATATTTTATCATATATCATATTCTTCATATGCCGCTCAAGCTTGAAGTCGTCCACATTGTAGGCATAAAGCCATATGAAATTCCATACATAATTCCATATGATCAGAAAGCCGAAGATAACGGCTATCATAATTACCGTGTTTTTGAGGGGAGCACCGCTCTGATAATTATTTAATATCTGTCTGAGCAGGTATGTTCCCGAAAGGAAGTTGACAGCCGAATTTATGATGCTGGTGATAAACCGCAAATAAAAGGTTTTCGGCACGGTATTGTGATAAATTCTCAGCATATAAGCATTATTTAAAATTATCTTTTTAAGGGATTGGCGTTCCTTTTTTTCTTTTGGCGCTTTTTCTTTTTTGTTCCTTTTCATTATTACTCCTAAAACAGCTAATTAAATAAAAAACAGCACACCGCCCGAGACAATTATTAGGAGAGAATTCGTCCGAGGGTGTGCTTGTTTCATATTATACGTATTTTCAGTTTTTCCCTCGATTTGTTATTTCATTTATATGATATCATGCGCATTGAAAATTGTCAATATATTTTTTCTGAATTATTATAAGAAAAATAATAATTTTTGCGATATTATTGATTTTAACATTATCAGCCTTGAAGAAATTGTTCTTTTGTGGTAAAATAATAAAAAATCAGAAAGGAATTGCTATAAAATGAAGAAAATAAGATTTTCCCGAAGCGCAGGATATGTTTACGATTTGATGTTTATTTTCTTTGTTAAATTCAATTCCGATTTATTTCTTTCGGATGTGAGTGCAGAATTGTTTGATGATGTGAAGCAGAGCATAGACCGCTTTCCCGAGCAGTTCGGCGAGGTCGCAGACGACCTTTATATTTTCTTTCACACAGGGGAGCTCGGAAACTCTTTTCTCATCAGGCATTATTTCGAGCCTTATTTTGATAAATTTGAAAATGAATACGATTTCGGATTTTTGATTTCAGAGCTGCAAAACAAAGAGAATTTGAAGCGTAATATGATAAGGCATTATTTCTCCGCTCTAAAGGAAACTGAAATAGAAACATGTATGGAGCAGGACGCCGTCGTTTTTGATTATATCAAGTCTTCAAATTATTCCGGCGAGGAAAAGAGCAGACTCTATGAATTTTTCATAAATCCCGACAGTTATATCGACCTGCTGACTTATGAGCTGTCGCTGAAGGAGATCGCACTGTCGGAATACTATAATAAAAATTATCATAAAGCGATTACCGTCTCTGAGGATACTACGAGCAAGGCGCTGTGCGAACGGCTTGAGCTTGACCCTGATGCTGAAATAAGCTGTTCATTTTGTCTTTTGAATAAGTATTTAGTATATGTGAGTATGTTTAAAAAGAAGACAAAAGCCTTTATTATCCTCGGTACGAAATATAAGAAAAGCTTCGAATTTTTTGCCGACAAGCGAACAGGACAGGATCTAAACACCCTCGGTGAAATGCTCGCAGAAAAGAACAGGGTGAATATTCTCGAGTTTATTATGAAACGAGGCGAGATCACACGAAAGGATCTTGAGAGCGAATTTGCCTTTTCCGGCTCGACCGCATATCATCACCTGTCCGCTATGCTGAAAGCCGGTATGATACTTTCCCGGGCCGACGGCAAGGTCATGTTATACCGAGTGAATGAAAAATATTTTGATACGGCGATAGAACTGCTTATGCCCTATTCTTCGGGCGATTTCACGGGTGATGAGAAATATCATAAAAAAGACTTGCCAAACGGTCATATATGAATTATAATAGTGTCTGCTCGTCATATTAAGGGGGAATTTATATGGTTATAATGGAGGCAGAAACGCACACGCCCGATGAGACCGAGGCGATGGCAAGAGATTTTGCACGGGGGCTTGCAGGCGGAGAGTTTCTCGCTATGTATGGTGACCTCGGTGCAGGGAAGACCGCATTTGTTCGCGGACTCGCCTCGATTCTTTCGCCGGATGCGCAGGTGTCGAGCCCGAGTTATTCTATCGTGAACGAATATGGAGGTGAGTATAATTTCTGCCATTTTGACGTTTACAGAATAACCGATGATGACGACCTGTATTCGGTCGGTTTTTACGATTATTCGGACTGTATCATGGCAGTGGAGTGGAGTGAGAATATAGGATACGCCCTGCCCACGCCGAGATACGAAATAAAAATAGAAAAGACGGGCGAAAACAGTCGCCGTATAAGAATAGAGAAGATATCATGATAATACTCGCACTTGACGCAAGCGCAAAGACCGGTGCTGTCGCAGTATGCGACGGGGAACGGCTCTTGTGCGAAAACAAAACGGCAGGGGAGCGCACACACAGCGAGACTCTGCTTCCGTTGGTAGATAAGACGCTGAAGGGCGCAGGGCTTACCCTCGACAATGTGGATGTATTTGCCTGTGCGGTAGGTCCCGGCTCTTTTACGGGAGTGCGGATCGCTACCTCGCTTGTGAAGGGTCTTGCCTTTGCAAAGGACAAGCCGTGCGTCGGGGTGTCGAGCGTCGCCTCTCTCGCATACTGTACGGATCTGCAGGGATGTATCGTTTGTCCCGTGATCGATGCAAGACGGGGAAATGCTTATAACGCTTTGTTCCGTGACGGAGAGCGCCTGTGTGAGGACCGGCTGATATCCTATGCGGATATTGCGGAGGAGCTAAAAAAATACGGCGGGCCTGTATTTGTATGCGGAGACGGCAGGGATGCCCTTTTGACGGCATACGGCGAAAACACCGCAGAAAATGAGGAAATAAGCGTGAGCGGTCACGGAGTGGCCCTTGCCATGCTTAAAATATATGATCAACAAAACGACACAAGCGACAGGGCACTTGCCCCCGAGTATCTGAGACCGTCCCAGGCGGAGAGGGAGCGCCTTGAAAGAGAGAAAGGTAAACTATGAATAGAATACTTGTTATCGGCTCCGATCACGGAGGCTACGAATTAAAGGAACAGATTAAGGCGCATCTGACAGGCAAAGGCGTAAAATTTATTGACGTCGGCACGAACTCCACGGCATCGTGCGATTACCCAGAGTATGCGCATAAGCTGTGCGAGAAGATACAGACGGGCGAGTGTTACCGTGGCATTTTGGTATGCGGAACGGGCATCGGCATGAGCATGGCGGCAAATAAACATAAGGGCATACGTGCCGCATGCTGCTCCGACACATTTTCCGCACGCTTTACCCGTATGCATAACGATGCAAACGTCCTTTGTATGGGCGGCAGGGTAGTCGGCATGGGACTCGCACTCGATATGGTCGACCTCTTTCTCGATACCGAGTATGAGGGCGGCAGACACCAGGCGAGAGTCGATATGGTAAACAGCTTTGATGAATAAGAAAAGGTGATGTAAAAAAACTTTTGTTTTTTTACATCACCAACGAAAAGATAAGAGAGAAAAGAGAAGAGAATCGGTAAGCTTCGCTTATGCGAAGCAAATTATATTGAAAAAGACACATAAGTGGCTTTTTCTACCAATTCTTTTCACTTTTCTCTCTTCGTTTTTCTCTGAGGCGCTGTAAAAAACTTTCGTTTTTTTACAGCGTCTTATTTCTTTCCTGCCTTGCGCAGAAGCTCGTGCTTGATATCCCACAGCTTTTGCGAGAGGTCGACATAATAATTATGCGGGTTTTCAAATCGGGTGACCTCGTCCCAGAGAGTGCCTACCTGCTCGGCGCAGTAGTCCTTTATCTCTTTGGTCGACGGGAGCTCGTATACACGGACGCCGTTTTTGAATATCGTTTTCTGCAGGGGAACTGCATGGAAATTCTCGATCGTCTTTTCCTTCCATGTATAGTCGGGGTCAAAAATCGTGAGCGGCTTTGACTCGTCGATCTCCTCGTCGTGCACGCATATCAGGTCTGCCTCCGCTTTGCCCGTTTCGTTGTCAAATATGCGGTAGACCTTCTTGAAATGCGGATTTGTTATCTTTGCGGCATTTTCCGATACCTTGATTTTGGGGATAATGTTTCCGTTATCGTCCTCGACCGCAGCGAGCTTGTAGACTCCGCCGAATACGGGTTCGCTTTTTGAGGTGATAAGGCGCTCGCCTACGCCGAATGAGTCGATCTGTGCGCCCTGCATGAGCAGATCACGGATGATATACTCGTCGAGAGAGTTTGATATGACGATCTTGCAGTCGGTAAGACCCTCTTCGTCGAGCTTTTTTCTTACCCGCTTTGTTAAATATGTTATATCGCCTGAATCGATTCGGATGCCGCATTTCTTGATTCCCATTGGCCACAGCACATTTTTGAATGCCTTTATCGCATTGGGCAGGCCGGAATTAAGGACGTTATACGTGTCGATCAGGAGTATGGCGTTTGTCGGATACAGCTTACAGTACGTCTCGAAAGCCTCGTATTCCGAGTCAAACATCTGCACCCACGAATGAGCCATAGTACCGCCTGCCGGTACGCCGTAGCGAAGCTCGGATATCGTGCATGCCGTACCTGCGCAACCGCCGATAAAAGCGGCACGTGCGCCGAGCACGGCGCCCTCGACGCCCTGGGCACGACGTGAGCCGAATTCGGAGATGGGTCTGCCGTCCGCCGCACGGACGATCCTGTTTGCCTTTGTTGCAATGAGTGACTGATGGTTAAGAGTTAAAAGTATGAAAGTCTCGATAAACTGTGCTTCCATGGCAGGAGCTTTGACCGTTAATATCGGTTCGCCCGGGAAGATCGGCGTTCCCTCGGGAATCGCATAAATATCGCCCGTGAAATGAAAGCCTCTCAGATATGATAAAAACTCCTCGTTAAAAATACCTTTTGAGCGCAGGAACTCAACGTCGTCTGCGGTAAAATGCAGGTTTTCAATATATTCGACGACCTGCTCGAGACCGCAGCAAATTGAAAAACCGCCGTTGTCCGGTACCTTACGGTAAAACACGTCGAAATATGTTATTTTGTCCTTAACGGGGGTCTGGAAATATCCGTTTGCCATTGTCAGCTCGTAAAAATCACACAGCAGGGTGAAATTCTCTCTGACGGAATATGCGCTGTTCATGGTATGCTCCTAGTCACTCTTGAGGCAATACTGCATAATTCTGACGGTGCAATTGCGCTGTCATGAATCGTGCGGTGTTGTCTCGAATATATTTCATTATATAATATACCAAAAATATGAAAAAGTAAAGCCAAAACTGAAAATTTTTTTGCAAAATATGTTGCATTTGGATGAATAATATGGTAATATATTCATTAGTTGAATACCGTATGATATCTGCAGGAAAAGGGACAGCCCGCCGAAGAAGCGAAACTTTCAGGTAAAAGGGACTGTGGATTGACGGAACTCTGGAGAAGCTCGTGCAGACGAGTGCCGAAGGTGCAAGTGGAAACTAATCTCTCAGGCAAAAGGACAGAGCAAATTGATAATGCAATGGACGCATTATGCCTTTTGGACTGTTCTTTTCGGATGGTCTTTTTTTACAAGGCAACACCGCCGGGCTTTGACGGCACACTTGAAACGCATATTTTCCGTCATACTTCACAAATTTCGTCGGCAGAGGACTCTACTCTTGCCTCCTCAATTTGTTTTGTCTGACGAAAAATCTGTCGGCCCAATTGCACCGCCAGAGCCCGGCGGTATTGCCTTAAAAAATAATTTTAGAAAGGAAATATACAAATGGATTTTCTCAAAACAATCGGTGAGCGCGTAATGAGCGTTCTCGAGTGGATCGCAGGGGATCTGAACGGCTTTATCTGGGGCTGGTTCGGTATTGCGATACTCCTCGGAACAGGCATACTTATGACTGTACTCACAAAATTCTTCCAGGTATCGCATTTCGGACATTGGATGAAACAGACGATAGGAAGCGTATTTCATAAGGACGTTTCCAGACACACAAAGGATAAGGCGTCGATCTCTCAGTTCCAGGCGCTTTGTACGGCTCTTGCGGCGACGGTAGGCACAGGTAATATCGTAGGTGTTGCCGGAGCTATTGCGGCAGGCGGTCCCGGTGCGGTATTCTGGATGTGGGTATCTGCCTTCTTCGGTATGATGACCAACTTCTCCGAAAACGTGCTCGGTATTTTCTTCCGTCGCAAGGATGAGAACGGTGAATGGGCAGGCGGCGCTATGTATTATCTCCAAGACGGCCTCGGCGGTATGAAGGGGTGCAAGGTGATCGGCAGAGTTCTCGCAATACTTTTCTCGGTATTTGCTCTTATCGCTTCCTTTGGTATCGGAAACCTTGCACAGATCAATACGATATCTAAGAACCTCTTGAGCGAGTTTGGCGTTGCTACACGGATCACGGGTATCGTCCTCGTTGTTATAGCGGCACTCGTTGTTATCGGCGGCATCAAGCGTATTGCATCGGTTGCCGAAAAGCTCGTTCCTTTCATGTGTGTCGTATATGTGATCGGTGCGCTGGTTATTTTCTTCTCGCACATTACATCTGTAGGAGCGATGTTTGCATCGATATTCAAATTCGCATTTACTCCCAGTGCTGTTTGCGGCGGTGCTTTAGGTATTGCGATAAAGATGGGCTTCAAGCGCGGTATCTTCTCGAACGAAGCAGGTCTCGGCTCATCGGTCATGGTTCACTCTGCGTCGAACGTAAAAGAGCCTGTAAAGCAGGGTCTTTGGGGTATATTCGAGGTATTCTTTGATACCATCATCATCTGTACGCTTACGGCTGTCGTTATTCTGTCATCCGGATTCATCGACCTGGAGACAGGCGCACTGTTGACAGAGCACGAATCAAGTGTATTTGTAGCGCAGGCGTTCTCGGGCGTATTCGGACCTATCGGCGGTAAGTTTGTTGCTATTGCGATCCTGCTCTTCGCTTTCTCGACATGCCTTGGATGGAGCTATTACGGAACACGCAGCTGGTCATATCTTTTCGGCGCAAAGAGTGCTATCATATATAAGATTGTATTCGTTTGCATTATATATGCAAGTGCGGTTATGGAAAATGTTCAGCTGCCCTGGGATATTTCCGATACATTCAACGGACTTATGATGATTCCTAACCTGATCGGCGTCGTGGCGCTTTCCGGTCTTGTCATGAAGATAACGAAGAACTATGTCGACAGACGGCTTCGCAAAATCGACAAAGAGCCTATGCTCTCGGCTTTCCCCGACATAAATGAGGCTCACGCCGAAGAAATAAAGAAAGAACAGTAATAAAGGCAATACCGCACAAATCATAACGGCACACTTGCTTGCACATTTTTCGTCATACTTCACAAATTTCGTCGGCAGAGGACTCTACTCTTGCCTCCTCAATTTGTTTTGTCTGACGAAAAATCTGTCGGCGCAATTGCACCGTCGGATTTGTGCGGTATTGCCTTAAATAAAATGCGCTCTCGAAAGAGAGCGCATTTTATTTATTACATATGCAATATATAATTGTCATGCCATGGTCTCGGATAATTTCTTTCCGCCTACGATGTGGAAGTGCAGATGCTTTACGCTCTGACAGCCGTCCTCGCCGCAGTTGGATATGACACGGTATCCGTTTGTCAGCCCTTCCGCTTTTGCTATTTTCGGGATATTCTCGAAAATATATGCGATGATACCGCTGTTCTCTGCGGTCACTCCGTCCATACTCGGTATATGCTCTTTGGGGATAACGAGAACATGCACGGGCGCTTGGGGATTGATATCCCGGAATGCAAGTATCTTATCATCCTCATAAACCTTTGTTGACGGGATATCTCCCTTTATAATACTGCAAAATAAACAATCCATTATGAAAATGCCTCCTTTTTTTATAATTATATCATGTATATATAATTCCTTCAAGTATAAAAGTTGACTTTTGCGTGATAATAATATATAATTAGTAAATGGGCAATGCCGCATAATTCACGGCGGCACACTTGCTTGCATATTTTTCGTCATACTTCACAAATTTCGTCGGCAGAGGCTCTACTCTTGCCTCCTCAATTTGTTTTGTCTGACGAAAAATCTGTCGGCGCAATTGCACCGTCAGAACTATGCGGTGTTGCCCAAGATAATACAGGAGGAATAAAAATTATGACAGTAACAAAAGAGTCTATCATCGGCGATGTACTTGATTTTGACGCAGGAACGGCAGAGTTTTTCTTTGAGATAGGGATGCATTGTCTCGGATGCCCTTCGGCAAGAGGCGAGAGCATTGAGGCGGCTTGCATGGTTCACGGTACGGATGCCGACGAGCTTGTAAATAAGCTGAACGAATATCTTTCAAAATAAAAGGCGGAGGATTCTCCGTCTTTTCTCAAAAAAATGGTTAAACTCGATAAACGCCTTTCGGTATGTGCTTCTTTTGTGGATGACGCCTCGTGCGTTGCGGATATAGGTACAGACCACGCATACATACCGATATGGCTGATACAAAACGGAAAATGCGCTCGCTGCGTTGCCTCGGATATCAACGAGGGGCCGGTACTGCGGGCGAGGCGGAATGTCATGCTTTGCGGTGTGGCGGATCAGATAGACGTCATATGCACACCGGGACTGGAAAGCGAGGCTTTTGACGTGTGCGACAATATCATCATCGCCGGTATGGGCGGAGAGCTGATCGCCGATATCCTGCATGCGACAGACCGTCCCAAACGTGCCGCTAAGTTGATATTACAGCCCATGACAAAACAGGAGTGTCTGCGAAAATATCTCTGGGATAACGGATATGAGATAACATATGACGAGCCAGTATGCTCGGACAGGTTATATCAGGTCATTTGCGCAAAGTATGTCGGCGAGAATACCCGATATAGCGAGATAGATGCCCAGATCGGCATGCACGGTGTGATAAGCGAGGATGTGAAGGCGCTTGTGAGAGCCCGCATCGCCGCATTTAACAAAAGCGCCGATGGGATCGCACGCTCGGGCGGCGATAACTCGCATATTAAAGAATTAATCAAGGAGCTCGAGGGATTATTATGACGGTTCGTAAGTTATATGAAAAACTGAATGAGATGATACCCCCGTCCCTTTCGTGTGAATGGGATAATGACGGACTGATGGTAGAGCCTGCGCCCGACAGGGAAGTGAAAAAGGCGCTCGTTGCACTCGATGCGAATATGGCGGCGATAGATAGAGCGGTCAAGATAGGCGCCGATGTGCTCATCACCCATCATCCGATGATCTTCCGGGAGTTAAAGAACCTTTCATATACAAGCTTTCAGACGCCGAAGATCATAAAATGTATCGAGAATAAAATAGCGGTGATGAGCTTTCATACCAGGCTCGACGCACTCGAGGGCGGCGTGAATGACGCACTCGTAAAAAAGCTCGGCATAAAGGACGCAGTACCTCTGTGCGATATGGCACGTGTCGGTTATATCGAGCCGCCGATGCCGCTCGGCGGTTTTGCGGCTTTTGTGAAGGATACCCTCGGCTGTGACGGTCTCAGATATGTCGGAGGCAATACGGTGCATAAAATAGCAGTCCTGGGCGGAGACGGCAAGGATCTGATCGATTCTGTCGTCGCCGTAGGATGCGATACATATGTCACGGGCAACACGAGCTACAATATTATGATAGATACGGCGGATATGGGCATTAACTGTATTGAGGCGGGGCACTTCTTTACCGAGGATCCCGTATGCGATGTTTTATGCGATATGTTAGACAAGCTCGGCGTAGAAACTGAAAAATTCGTAAGCAATACCGTCAAGGGAATGTAAAAAAATATAATTTTTGTTTACAATGTCTGTATTTAATGATATAATATATATAAAGATATATAATCGGAGGACGTTTTGATAATAGCACTGGAAGAGGCGAAAAGAAATCTCGCTTCTATTGAAGATGATATAAAAGAACTCGGTAACGCACTGCGTGTCGACAGCGTGAGGAAAGAGGTCGCAGAGCTCGAGGAGCAGACCTCAGACCCGGCGTTCTGGTCGAACCAGGAGAAAAGCGGTCCGATTTTGCAGAAGATAAAATCGTTAAAGGGTAAATTACAGCGTTATGATGCGCTTTGCTCCCGTCTCGAGGATGCACAGGTGCTGTGCGAAATGGCGATCGAGGAAGACGATGAGTCGCTGACCGATGAGGTGTGTGCCGAGGTAAAGGGTATTGAGGCCGAGGAGGAGAAACAGCGTATCGAGGTGCTTCTCTCGGGCGAATACGACAGTAATAACGCTATCCTTTCCTTCCACCCCGGTGCGGGCGGCACAGAGGCGCAGGACTGGGCGCAGATGCTCTACCGTATGTATACCCGCTGGGCTGAGAAGCACGGCTACACTGTAAAGCTCATTGACTGGCTGGACGGCGATGAGGCAGGACTCAAAAGTGCGACGATCACCATCGAGGGAGAGAACGCTTACGGATATCTCAAAAGTGAGAACGGCGTACACCGCCTTGTCCGTGTATCGCCTTTTGACGCTTCGGGCAGACGCCATACGTCCTTTGCCTCGGTAGAGGTAATGCCGGAATTTGAGGACGACGGCTCTATTGAGATAAGGGCAGAGGATATCGAGGTGACGGCTCACCGCTCGAGTGGTGCAGGCGGTCAGCATATCAATAAGACCGACTCGGCGATAAGAATACTGCATATACCGACAGGCATTGTCGTTGGCTGTCAGACAGAGCGCAGTCAGCTCCAGAATAAAGAAACGGCTATGAGAATGCTGAAAAGCAAGCTCATGGAGATAAAGGCACGTGAAAAGCTCGAGAGGATCGAGGATATTCAGGGCGTAAAGACAAATATCGAGTGGGGTGCACAGATACGTTCCTATGTATTCATGCCGTATATTCTTGCAAAGGATACACGCACAGGATACGAGGACGGAAATATACAGGCGGTAATGGACGGCGAAATCGACGGATTTATTAACGCTTATCTGAAGCAGAACGCACAACAGTAAACAACCTATAATTAAGGAGGAAAATATTATGTTTGAAACATTTAAAAAATCGAAGTTTTATATCGGACTTGCGCTGATCGCACAGTCGGTGACGTTCGTTGCGCTGTTTTTTGCGCTGTGGAGAAAGAAAAAATCTCTCGCTAACACATTCCTTGCAATTGCAGCGGCAGGCGGCATGGCAGGCGCTTATCTCGTATATAAGAATTCCAAAGAAATTAAGAGAGAGCAGAGGATACTCGCCGCTATGGACGCATTTTGCGAGGACGGCGATGACTTCGAGTTTGACGAGAATTGGGTGGATTTGCGTGACAGAGCGGATGAGTCTGATGAGGACGTGACCGTAGATAACAGCGCAAATGATGCTGAGTGATGGATCGTGCGATATATGACCGCATCGTCTCGCTGATTTCCGAAAAATCAGGTGTGCCGGCGGATAAGATAGAATATGATACTGATCTTATCGGTATGCTCGGCATGAGCGAGCTTGCCGTCATGAATACCGTACTTGCACTCGAAGCAGAGTTCGGCGCTGCGATAGCGGATGAAGATATCGATCAGCTCCGATGCCCGGCGGATATTGAAAAATATATCAAAAATCAGATCAATATTATTGACAAAGACAAATGTATTTGATATAATATTGAAGTGCGCTGATGTAGCTCAGTTGGTAGAGCACATCCTTGGTAAGGATGAGGTCGCGGGTTCGACTCCCGCCATCAGCTCCAAAAAGAAAAAGCCGCATCAGCGGCTTTTTTTTGTACTCTTCTCTAAAAAATCAAGCGACTTTTTCCGGAGAAAAACTAAGAGAGAAAAGATAAGAGAATCGGAAGCTTTGTTTCGCAAAGCATTGATTATATATAAGTTGTGTTATTTTTATAGGTTTTTGTCTTCCGTTGTTTTTGCGTTTTCAACCGATGGTTGTTTTTTCTCTAAAATCAAGTTGTTGAATGAGCGGACATTCCGTGTTACAATACATACAGTGAAGCGCATCACAATAAACAACAGGAGGTCGTTTATGACTGATATCAATCTCGGTAATAAGATTCGTGAGTTCCGCAAGAAAAAGGGTATCACGCAGGAAGCACTTGCAGCTGTGCTGTCGGTCTCTCCGCAGGCGGTGAGCAAATGGGAGAGCAATCTGACTTATCCCGACATGGCGACAGTTCCCGCTATTGCAAGATACTTCGGTGTGTCGCTTGACACTCTGTTCGATTACAATGTCGCCGAAATACAGGAAAAGGTCGACAAGATAAAGGAAGAGGCAGCGAAATATTTTAACAGTGATCCGAAGCGGTACGCGCAAACCATGAAAGATGCGCTTAAGATCTATCCAAATCATGAAGATCTGCTCTACGGTTTGGTGAATGTTTACTCATGTTTCGATCCCGAAATCGACGGTGACGATTATTTTGGCGATATGCTTGAAAGCGCCAATCAACTTTTCGCAGAATGCACCGATTATATGACGATATGCTGGACTAAACTGAGGCTGGCACAGGCTTATCAGAAAAGGGGTGAGTATGATAAGGCGAAAGAACTTTTCGAAGCCTTGCCGAATTTCTGCGATATCCCCACAAAATGCAAAATGACAGCGTTCACTTTGACCGGCAAAGACGGGCTGAATGCCGCCGAAAACTATCGGTGTGAGCATTTGCAGGAATTGTATATAGCGTGTCAGAAAGAGGGAGACGCCTGGTACAGTATGGATCAGTATCCGAATGTAACGTTCCGTTACTACACTCCTGCCGATTATCTGCCCAAGGCGATAGAGCGTTATAACAAGGGGCTTTCCGTTATCGAGCTCTTCATGGTTCAGGAAAATGAGGGAGAAGCCCGATATCTCTGGCCGGGAATGCAAACCTTCCACTATATATTCTGTCAAAGAATTGCGGCTTGCTACAAAAGGCTCGGTCAGCTGGATGAATGTGAGAAAATGATCGATAAGGCGTATCACATCGTTTCGACATCATGGAACGATTTTGAGGAACACAAAGATGAGATCATGGCTCCGTTCTATAAATATCTGAGGGAATATGATCTCGCAGAATATGTCAGGTAACAGTCAAAGGTAACCGGGTAACCTCAAGGGGTTACCCGGCTATTCTATTTCAAGAGATAATACTATTTTTGAATTGCAGATATTCCTCGTTCTCACCGAAGAATTCATCGTATTTTGAGAGTGCTTTTTCCGGCCATACGTTATCCATATATTCTTCCATAATTTCATCATCTTCAATATTTGAAAAATAAATTGGATTGCGTACTGCAACGTGGAAGTTGGCGCTTTTTGCGACTTCCTTTACCTGTTTCGCAAGCAAGGCAAAACGCTTCAGTGTTTCAAGACATTTTTCCTTGTTGCCTAGTTTCATATAAGTCTGCGCTTTATTTTCGCAAGCGAATATTTTATCGGTTGCGTAAAAATCGGCGCATCCGCCATCAAAAACCGATAGCAATTTTTCATGGGCGTCAAAGAAAGCAAGTGCTTTCTCGTATTCCCGGTTATTTTTCAAGGTGTGCGTCATAGCTTCAAAAACATGGCTCATTGTCCAGTACATCTTCCACAGGGATTCTTCTGCATACCGTTCTTGCTCTGTATAGTACTTTTTCATGTCTAATAGGTGGACCATTCCTACGATACGGGAATTAAAACGATCTGCACTGATTTTTGCGATACATTTTTCTGCTTTGTCGTAGTTTTCTGTCTCGTTATAGATGCGTACTAACATATTCAGCGCATTGTCCGCTTGCTTGATATCTCCGCAGGAATCAATGACTTCTTCGCAAAGCCGAATTGCTTTCTTTATGGCTTCTTTTCGTTCATTCTCGTCTTTTGAGATGCGGTTTACCATAGACAGCGAAAAGGCAAGATATATTTTCAGATCAGGACTGTTTGGATATTTTTTCAAACCTTCACTGATAATTTCGATTTCTTTATAGGTGTCGTGACTGTCATCGGCTGCATCCACGATCTCTTTTACTTCCTTGTCGTAGCTTACCATATGATAACCGAAAATACGGTCGATCGAGACTCCGAAATAATTTGCGATGACAGGAATCAGACTTATGTCAGGAGCGCATTGATCGTTTTCCCATTTGGAAACGGCCTGCTCGGATACGCCGAGCTTCTCAGCGAGCTGCAGTTGGGTGATCTTCTTCTGCTTGCGAAGGGTGTATATATTTGTTCCGATACTCATATTTTTTCTCCTTAAAAAGTTTTTCGTGATCACTATGATAATTTTAACACGGCCGCATATTGTTTTCAACATACCAAAATGATACTTTTTAATCTGAAAATCCAACCGAAGGTTGTGCTATGTATAATAAAACGCAAAATTACCCGAGGGCGGACCCTCGGGTAATTCGAGAACAAATGTGCCGGCTTTAGCCGCGTTCAAATGACAGACAGTCGGTGCATTTGCTTTCGGTAGGATTAGCCTCATGCGTACCTACTTTGATTTTATCGAGAGAACAGTAGTTCTCGCCCTTGGCATGATGCATACATTCGGTGACTTCGCACTCGATGCACTGGTTGCATCCGCAATTTCCGTTGTTACACTTACCCATATAAAATCACCTCCATGTCGGTGTTTTTATTATGCGTATGTCCGGCGCTTTATATTCACAATGCATTATGGAAAAATAAAGCAAAAAACTTCGTAAAAAACTACGAAGTTTTTTATTTATTAAATATACTGTTTCCCTTGCTGTCTATCGCAACAATAAGAGGAAAATTGTCAAATGTCAGTTTTTTGACCGATTCGCATCCTAAATCCTCGAATGCTATCACCTCGAGGGAGGTAATGCATTTGGAGGCGAGTGCGCCTGCGCCGCCGATGGCGCATAAATACACGCTGCGGTTACGCACGATGGCGTCTATGACATCCTGACTGCGCTCTCCCTTTCCGATGGTTGCGCCGAGTCCCATATCGGTGAGGCGGGGCGTATACGGATCCATCCTCGACGATGTGGTGGGTCCGCACGAGCCTATGACCTGTCCCGGGCGCTCGGGCGTCGGGCCGGCAAAGTAGATGACTGCGTCCTTTAGCTCAAAGGGAAGCGGTCTTCCCTCATCGATCAGCGCCATGATTCTTTTGTGTGCCGCATCACGTGCGGTGTATACCGTGCCCGAGAGCAGTATGCTCTCTCCTGCACTTACCTCGCTTGCGAGGGTTCTGATATCCTTAGTATTATAGCTTTTCATTTTAAGAATTTTGCGAGTTTATTTTTAATGGTTTTGATCGCCACCGAGAGGGTGAATTCATCGTCATTCATTTCCTGCTTTTTCTGTTCGGGTCTGTGATCGGCAGGAGCGGTACGTGCCGATGCTTTATTGTGTACGAGGCTCTCGATGTCGTCGAGCTCGGCACGCATTTTTGTAAACGCCTCGGCAAGCTCGGCATTCTCCTTTTTGAGCGCATCGATCTCGCTCTTCTGAGAGACGATGATCTTATCGCTTTCCGAGAGGGTAGAGCACATACGTGCAAGCTCGGCATTCTGCTTTTCGAGTTTGTCGTTTGCTTCCTTCAGGGATTTTTCGCATTTGTCGAGTTCTTCGGAATAATCTCTGCTCTTTTTTTCGATATATGCGTTTACGTCCGACTTGTTATAGCCACGAAACTGCGTGCCGAATGCGATCATATCATTCTTACTCATTATAACTCCATTTCTCTCAATACTTTTTCTACCTGTGCGAGGTTCTCCGGGGTATTTACGCCCATGAGCTCACGCAGATCATCAGTGACGTAAGCCTCGACCCTTTTGCCGGAATCAATCAGTATTTTCGGCACATCGGTGAGGTAATATTCACCCTGCTTGTTATTATTCTTTATCTGCTTTATCGCATCGCACAGACTGCGGCAGTCAAAGAGGTAGAGGGCGGCGTTTTTCTCATTTATTTTGAGCTGTTCGGGCGTACAGTCCTTTGCCTCGACGATGCCGACCACCTTTCCGTTCTCACGGATGATTCTTCCGAGCGAGGGATCATCCTCGCTGATACAGGTGAGCATGGTGCAGGCGTTTTTGCCTTCCTCGTGCATTTTTTTCATATTTTCTATGGTTTTTTGTGAGATGAGCGGCACATCACCGCTTAAGATGATGACGTCTCCGTCATATTCCTCGAGCTTTGCGTCCTTTATGGCGCACATAACCGCATGCCCGGTTCCGAGTTGCTCCGCCTGGATTGCATAGTTGTAATCAGGGAACATCTCCATGACGCTTTCCCGCATAAATCCGACGATGATCGTGATATCATCTTTTTTCATATCTTTGACAGTGTTAAGTACATAAGAAAGAAGCGGTTTTCCGTTTGCCTCTTTCAGCACCTTCGGCATGGGGCAGGATGCATCCTGTATTCTCGTTCCCTTACCGCCTGCCATTATTATAGCTTTCATTATAGCCTCCAAATGATCGTAATTATTGGCAGTATGTAATAATTACCAAATATATACTTTGCAATTATATCATATTTATCTATAATTGTAAATAAGTAATTCTGTTTTCATTGACTTTATATTGTTTCGGTGGTACAATATGTTCGGATTTGTGAGAGAGGATGTGATGATGTGAAGGTAGTCGATAAAGTACCGCAGGGGGCGCTTTCACGCCTTGAGAAGCATGGTATTCTTGAAGATGAGCTGTTGCTTTGCGCCATGTCTGACAGAGATGCAGACGGCGTACTGCTCGATAACTGTATTTTTATCACCTCCGATACGATCGCCTTTATCGGCGGAAGTAATACCGTCACATCGGACGGCGCACCGCTCTCAGGCAGAAATAAAAGTGAATTTTGCGAGGTTTCATCATCTTTTTATAAGATAAACGATTTCGATTCTCTCGTGCTTGAGGAGCTGGTCTCGACGGTGCGCCTCGTCGGAAAGAAAGATGATAAATACACCCTGCTCACATACGGCTCGTTCACTGCAAAAGATACGCTCCTATATATCTGCAAGTGTTTTGCGGCGCTTGGGGAGGGCGGTGAGCTTCCCGACGATGAACGTGAGGAGAAATACTGCCCGAAATGCGGCAGGAGATATGCCGACGTTCAGAGAAAAATATGCTCTTACTGTATGAAGAGGTCTCAGCTTATCAAAAAGACGCTCTTTTTCACAAGGAAATATAAGACGAGCGTACTGCTCATACTTATGTGTCTTGCGGTGAGCAGTGCGCTGAGCGTTTTCGCACCGTACATTTCCTCGGGCTTTTATTATGATGAGGTCCTGACGCTCGGCGGAGAGTATTACGGCAGGCTGCTGCTCGTTATCGCCTTGATCATCGGCACCCGTGTTCTTTCGATTGCGGTGAGTATTTTAAACGGCATTATAACCGCACGTGTCTCGGCGAAGCTCGTCTGTGATATGCGAAAGACGATTTTTGCTTCGTTTGAGCGGTTGTCGGTCGGATTTTTCTCGGCAAGACAGACGGGCGGACTTATGAGCCAGGTCGATAACGATGCCGATGCGATCTATTGGTTTTTCTGCGACGGACTTCCGTATTTTATTATAAATATCATACAGATAATAGCGATATTCATCATAATGCTTGTGATGAATCCCACGCTTGCGCTCGCCTCGGTCATAACGGTTCCTGCCGCAACTGTTATCTTTACCCGTCTTTTCAGAAGATCACGGGTTCTGCATATGCATATGTGGACGAAAAACCGCAAAATGAACGGCGTTTTGTCGGATTCGATATCGGGTGTGCGAGTGGTAAAGGCATTTGCGAAAGAAAACCGTGAAATAGACCGCTTTGACAGAGCAAGCCGTGAAAAGACGGCGGCAGACCGTGAAACGGAGACATTTAATATCACACGCTATCCTGTCCCTAATCTGCTCATGGCGCTCAGCGTCTATATCGTATGGGGCGTGGGCGGATGGATGACAGTCACTCACAGCGGCGGCATGACATACGGAACGCTCGTCACCTTTATCGCATATGTCGGCATGGTGACGTCGCCGATCGCTCATCTGATCAATCTTTCTTTTCATTTGACAAACAGCCTTAACTCCGCACAGCGTATGTCGGAGATCATCGATTCCGTTCCCGATGTATGCGAGAGCGATTCGCCCGTACACCTCGAAAAGTGCGAGGGGCGTGTCACCTTTGACAATGTCAGCTTTTCTTATATAAAAAACAGAACCGTTATAGATCATATGAGCTTTGATGTCGGCTCGGGCGGGCATCTCGGTATCGTCGGCCATACGGGAGCGGGGAAAAGTACGATCGCAAATCTCATTTTGCGTCTGTATGATGCCGAGGACGGCAGCGTCAGAATCGACGGCGTGGACGTAAAGGAGCTTGCCTTTGCCGATCTGCGGAAAAATATCGCCATAGTTTCACAGGAGACATATCTTTTCTACGGCAGTATCCTCGACAATATCCGTTATGCGAAGCCGGAAGCCACGTACGACGAGGTCATCGCCGCATCGAGGGCGGCAGGAGCGCACGATTTTATCATAAAGCTCGATGACGGATATGATACCAAAATCGGGTTCGGTTATAAGGACCTTTCGGGCGGAGAAAAGCAGAGGGTCTCGATCGCCCGTGCGATATTGCGTGACCCGAAGATACTCATCCTCGACGAGGCGACCTCGGCGATGGATACCGAAACGGAAATGAAGATCCAGACGGCGCTTGATGAGCTCTCAAAGGGCAGGACGACAATAACCATAGCGCATCGTTTATCCACCCTGCGAGGCTCGGATGCTCTTATCGTGATAGAAAACGGTAAGATATGCGAGTCGGGCACACACGATAAGCTGATCCGTGAGAAGGGCGTATATTATAAACTGTATACATTACAGGCGGAAGCACTGAAAAACGTCGGAATAGAGGAATGATATGGAAAACAAAGAATTATCTGATATTATCAGCATCAATATTCTGTCACGTGAAAACGCATCGTTTGAGGAGAGAGATGGCTTTCTCTATATGACACACATGGGAAAAGAGTGCCGTGTCAGTCTTCAAAGGGCATTTCCCTTTGAAATGGAACGGGAGTACATCAGCGTGCTCGACGATGAGAAAAAGGAGATCGGCATGATCCGCTCTATCGATCGGGATTTTGATGAAAATGATATCGTCGTTCTGACGGACGAGCTTGACAGAAAGTATTTTTCACCTAAGATCACCAAAATAATAGATATGAAAGACAATTACGGCTTTATGCAGGTTAGTGCGGAAACGAATATGGGTGCGCTTTCCTTCGGACTCAGAGATGTTTACAGAAGCATTTTGAAGGTCGGCGGGGGAAGAGTGTTTATCATCGATGTCGACGGTAACAGATATGAGATACCGTCGATCGATGCGCTCGACCGTCACAGCCGAAAGAAACTGGAGCTTTATTTATGACTCGGAGCGGTTCTCTCATTGCTTTTCTTAAGAAAAAAGGGAATGACCTGCCGGATGATATCATCACGGCTTTCGCATATAACCTTTCGGCGAAGAAAAAGTATGAGCAGGTAAAGGGAATTGGTATCATCACGAAAAACGGCGTTTTTCTGTACGAAAACGGCGTGCTTTTGCGTGAAGTTTCCTTTGACGGCGTTACGGAATTCCGACTGGAAAATCTCGTCGGCGCATTCCGTGTGGTGTATGACACATGTGATGATACGCATCTGCTTCTCGTCTCGGATATGCGTGCGCAGAATGAGATATCCTCCGCTGTCGGAGCGATGAACTCGCTCATCCGAGGGGATATTGACGCTCCCTGCGAGCTTGTGGCGATCTGCCCGAGGTGCGGCAGGATCTTGAAAAATAAAGGCGATGTCTGCATGAAATGCACCGATAAATTAAAGACGCTTGCCCGTCTTTTCGCTCTCACTAAGGGACAGCGGTGGATCATCGCACTTTCCGTTCTGCTTTTCTTTATAAAAAGTGCAGTCGACGTGTCGGCTCCCTATATTCAAAGAATTTTTGTGGACGATTACGTAAAGGCGGAATCGACCCCGCCGCTCGGCGCTTTTATTGCGGTGGTTTTGTCGATGGTCGGTGTGCTCGTCGTTTCGTATGCGGTTTCCGTTTTGCGGAATTATCTTTTGATGATTGCAGGCACGAGCCTCGTTGTCAAGCTTCGTGAGCTGGTTTTTAAAAAGATACATTCCCTTTCCCTTTCGGGTTTTTCAAAGCGCCCGTCGGGCGATCTTATCAGACGTGTCACGGGCGATGCGAGGCGTTTACAGGACTTTTTGACCAGTACCCTCCCGGGTCTTATCGAGCAGGTGCTGTTGTTTGTCGCAGTCGGCGCTGTGGTAGTATATTACGATTGGCGGCTCGCCCTGCTTGTAATCGTTCCCGTGCCGTTTGTTATCATCTTCTACCGGCTTTTCTGGAATTTTATGCGGAGTATGTGGCATAAGCTGTGGTCGTACGAGAGCGCTTCGTCCACGATACTTTTTGATACCCTGCGAGGCATCCGTGTAGTAAAATCCTTTGGCATGGAGCACAGAGAGATCGAAAGATACGATAGCGCCGTTGATGCCCAGCGTGATATACATATCAAAAATGAGGTCATGTTTGCCGTTGTAAATCCGCTGATAGCGCTTTTTGCAGGGATGGGTGAATTTTTCCTTTTGTATTTTGTCGGCGGTCAGATTCTCGGCGGAGAGATGACATTCGGACAAATGGCGCAGTTTTCCTCCTATGTAGGTATGCTGTACGGGCCGCTCAGATGGATGGCGACTTTGCCGAGGCAGATCGTTATGGCTGTCACTTCTGTTGTCAAAATATATGAGATCGTCGATGAAAAGAGCGATGTTCCCGAGACGGACACGCCCGACGACAGAGAGATCGTCGGAGATATCAGATTTGAGGATGTTTCCTTCGGTTATAATAAAGGGCAGACGGTCCTGCGCCATATCGACCTCGAGGTAAAGCCGGGCGAGATGATCGGTATCGTCGGCAAAAGCGGCGTGGGAAAAAGCACGCTGATCAACCTCGTTATGAGAATGTACGATGCGGAAGGCGGCAGGATACTGCTCGACGGTGTGGATATACGGGATATATCGCAGGAGCATCTGCGCTCGCATATGGGCGTCGTGCTTCAGGAGACATTCCTCTTTGCCGGAACGATCTATGATAATATCGCATATTCAAAGCCGGAAGCGACCCGTGAGGAGATCATCACTGCGGCAAAAGCTGCAGGGGCGCATGAATTTATCATGAAGCTGACAGACGGTTATGACACCCGTGTGGGAGAGAATGGACATACCGTTTCGGGCGGCGAGCGCCAGCGGATCGCAATCGCGAGAGCGCTGCTCCGTGACCCGAAGATACTTATCCTTGACGAGGCGACAGCCTCTCTCGATACCGAGACCGAAAAGCAGATACAGGATGCTCTGAAGGAGCTTATGCGGGGCAGAACGACGATCGCTATCGCCCATAGGCTCTCCACCCTGCGAAATGCTGACAGACTCGTTGTGCTCGATAAAGGTGAGGTCGCCGAGGTAGGCTCGCACAATGAGCTGATGCGGAAAAAGGGAATATATTACGGTCTTGTCATGGCGCAAAGATCGATGAATAAACTGCATTAAAAAAGGAAGGTGAAAGCCTTCCTTTTTTCAACTTTGCCCCTCTTTATAATATAATGTTAAAAAGGGGATAAATAAGAATGACGAGTTTTAAGAAATGGATGCGCACGGCGGCGATCCGTGCGGCAAAGACCGCGGCGCAGACAGCAATTGCGACGATCGGCACGAGCGCCGTGCTCGATGAGGTGAATTGGCTTGCGGCGCTGTCCGCCTCACTGCTTGCGGTGCTTTTATCGCTTCTTACGAGCATAACCGTAATCCCGGAGAATGATGAAAAATGAACATTCGTAACTATATCGTTCCCGAAAATTTGTGGGATCTGAAATGCACATATAAAATGACCCCGCGTTGTATCTGTATTCATAATACGGCAAATAACGCATCGGCGGAAAATGAAGCGCATTATGTGCATACAAATCCCGCAGCGACATCGTTTCATTTTGCAGTCGATGATACCGGGGCGGTACAGATCTTACCGCTTGACCGGAACGGCTGGCACGCAGGCGACGGCGCCGACGGGAAAGGCAACAGATACAGTATCGGGATCGAGATATGCTATTCGGCGGGAGAAAAGGAGCTTTTCGAGCGCTCGCAGGAGAATTCGGCGATACTATGCGCACGCCTTATGCATGACTTCGGCTGGGGGCTTGATCTTTCCCGGATCACAAAGCATGAGGATTATTCAAAAAAGCATTGCCCCGAACGCACGCTTGACGATTACGGCTGGGATTATTACCTTGCACTTGTAAAAGAAAAATATGAAGAACTATACCCGGAGGATGTACCATTGACAAAAGAAGAAAAAGCGGAGTTTGATAAGCTCGTCAAAAGCGTACAAGAGCTCAAAAGCGAAAACGAAACTCTGAAAAACAGTATAGATAAACTGAAAGAGGCTGTTGCGCCGTGCATAACGAGTGTGAATTGGAATGCGCATGTCACGGACGCCATGGGTGGCAAAGAAGCCGTCGATATGTTAAATAAGCTTACGAAAAACGGCGATTTTGCCGGTCAGTCAAAAGGTAAGTATGCGCTTTCCGAACAAATGGTGCGCATGATGCTGATTTTCTATCGGATGCTGGTCAGACTCGGTCTGTATAAATAAAAAAGCTCTTAAAAGAGCTTTTTTATTTGCCTAACATTTTTTCAAGCGGTTGTTTTATCAGGCGCGTGAACAGCTTGACCGAAATACCTGTAAAGAGTGCGGCGACGAGCGTCCCCTCCCGTGTGCCGACGATCTTCCAGTCAAAGAATATCAGCGAGAGGATGACCGAAAAAACAACACAGCTGATATCAAAGCATATTTTCACATTTCCGAAGTTTTTATTTGCCGTGTCGGATATGGCCTTGACAAAAGCCTCGCCCGAGTTCATGATCTTGTTCGCCGTCACTGCGAGCGTAATGCCGAAGCCGAGTACAAACGTGCCGATCAAGACCATACTGATACGCATGGGATAAAAGTCAGTCCGCAGATACGATACGAGGAACGTACCGAAGTCGGTGAAATAACCGAATAAAAACGATAGGGGGATTTGTAATAATTGTATTATCTTGAATTTCTTTCGCAGAATGATGATCTGCCCAAAGATCAGCACACAGTTCCATACAATGAGCCACGAGCCGAGCGACAGAGCAGGGAATCTGATACTCATTATATTTGCGACCGATGATATCGGTGAGACCCCGAGCTCGCCGCGTTTAGTGATGGCGACGCCGAGCGCCGAGAAAAACAGTCCTATAATCAGTAATATGTATCTTTTGACAGTCTCTTTCATTCCATCCTCACATATCATTTTATAGAATATTATAGCACGTTTTGTCGATGTTTTCAATATGACAAAATACCGTAGTAACATTTTGATATTGAAAAAAATTGCTATATAGTATATAATATTCTAAAACATGAAAATTTTTATATGAGGTAAAGATATGTTATTCGGCAGCACGGTATTTCTTCTGTATTTTCTTCCGTTGTTACTGCTATGTTATTTTGCGGTACCGGCACGTTTTATAAATATCAGAAATGCCATATTACTTATATTCAGCCTGGTCTTCTATGCGTGGGGAGGAGTACGTTGCTTGTTTTTGCTTCTTGCGTCTGTGACGGTCAATTACACTGCCGGTCTTTTTGTAAAGAAACCGGGTGTAGGACGGGCGGTGCTCGCCATAACGGTCACGGCGAACCTCGCTATGCTCGGAGTATTCAAATACGCAGGATTTGCTGCATCGATACTGAAAGATGCCGGACTTCCTGTTACCGTGCCGAATATCGTATTGCCGATCGGAATATCGTTTTTCACTTTCCAGAGTCTCAGCTATGTCATAGATGTTTACAGAGGCGACGCCGCAGTGCAGAAAAATCCGCTAAAGGTCGCTTTGTATGTGGCTTTGTTCCCTCAGCTCGTCGCAGGACCGATCGTCAGATATACCACTGTCGAAAAGGAGTTGTCCTCACGCAAACATACTGTTTTTGATTTTTCAGAAGGGTCGGTGCGCTTCGCACTCGGTCTTGGTAAGAAAATGCTTATCGCAAACGCCATGGGAGAGATTGCGGACAAGGTGTTTTCCCTTGACTGCGGACTGTTCGGTACAGCCGTGGCGTGGGTCGGCATTATAGCCTATACATTACAGATCTATTTTGATTTTTCGGCGTATTCCGATATGGCTATCGGCCTCGGCCGGATGTTTGGCTTCAGATTTATGGAAAATTTCAATTATCCGTATATCGCCTCATCTGTTACGGATTTCTGGCGCAGATGGCATATCTCGCTGTCGTCATGGTTCAGGGACTATGTATATATCCCTCTCGGCGGCAACAGATGCAGTAAGTACCGCCATATTATAAACCTGCTTATCACATGGGCGCTCACGGGCTTGTGGCACGGCGCAAACTGGACATTTATCGCATGGGGACTTTATTTCGGCATCATACTGATCGTGGAAAAATACGCCCTTGCAAAGGTGCTGCCGAAAATACCGGGCGTTATACGCCATGCGCTGACGCTTGTCATTGTTATGATAAGCTGGGTGATTTTCCGATCGGACACTATTTCACAGGCTGTATCATATGTCGTCACGATGTTCGGTGCATCCGGTGTTTCCTCTGTCAATCAGGCGTTTTATTTTATCCGTCAGTACCTGCCCGAATTCATCCTCGCTCTGATTGCGGTGTTCCCGATAAAAAATGCGGCAAAGCGCTTTTTCGAGAAAAGAGCGGCAAAGCCGGTATTTGTGTTTTCGTATGAACTATTGTCAAAGGGACTTGCGATACTCGTGCTCGGATTATCGTATATGAAGTTAGTCTCGGGCAGCTTTAATCCGTTTATTTATTTCCAATTCTGATAGAAAGGAATTTTATTTTGGAGAATAACAGAATATCACGTATCATTCAAATGATGTTTATTTTGGCATTTATCGCATTTCTTTTTATCGGAATGGGAGCTACGGTATTTCGCGAAAAGCAGACTACATCATATTACGAGAACCGCACGCTCGCCGTGATGCCGGAGTATACGAGGGCGGGTATCCTCGACGGCTCGTATTTTTCCGGTGTTGATAAATATTTGCAGGATCATGCGGCAGGCAGAGAGAGTATCATCAGGCTGAATACGGCAATCGATCTGAAAGTGCTGAAACGCCCTGTGGTTAATACGATCGTGATCAATGACGATGTGCTTTTGCCGTATTTAGAGTATGAGAGCGTAGATGAGGACGCTGTGTCCGCCAAGGCGCAGAAGATAGCAGACAGGCTGACAGAGCATAAAAAACAGTGTGAGGAATACGGTGCGGAGTTTATTTATGTCGCCGTGCCGTGCCAGTATGTTATTTTCGAGGATTCTTATCCCCCTTATATGAATAACAGAAAGGGATATACCGAGATAACGTCAAAGACGCTGTTTAAAAAGCTTGATGAAAACGGTGTCGGTTATATTGACATGCTGCCGGTTTTCAGGGAATTAGGCGATTATTATAAATACAGCTCGTCCTGTGATAATCACTTCAGCATTTTCGGCGCATATGAGACATACCGTGAGATAATGGAGCGTGTAAACAAGCTCGGCTACTCTCTTGATATTCTCGGCGACGGAGATTATACCGTAAATGAAGTGCCGAATCCATATCTCGGTTCCCGAGAGAGAAAGCTGTGCGATCTTATGACAATGGGTGCGCACCTCTATACTATCGAGCCGAATGTCAGCATACCGTATGACAGATATAATTATTCGAATAAAACTGCCTCAAGCGTATACTCTATCCCTGCAAATGTGTATGAAAAGGCGGCATATACCATGTATATGGGAGGCGATATATCGAATACGACCATTGATACCCATCGTGAGCAACTGCCTGATATCCTCATATACGGCGATTCATTTACAAATGCCGTGGAGAGTATCATATGGTATAATTTCGATAAAATGGACTCTCTCGACTTCCGTCATTATAAGGAGATGACTCTCTCAGATTTCATAGAGAAAAACAAACCTGATATTGTAGTATGTATCAGGGATTATGAGGCGCTCCTGCAAACCGAATGTAACGGACAATAAAAAATCCCCCGAGCTTCGGGGGATTTTTTATTGTGGTGACCCGAGGGGGAATCGAACCCCCGTTACCGCCGTGAAAGGGCGGTGTCTTGACCGCTTGACCATCGGGCCTTTGGTAGCGGAAGTCGGATTTGAACCAACGACCTGCCGGGTATGAACCGGATGCTCTAGCCAACTGAGCTATTCCGCCAAATATGATGCGCCAAAACAACGCTCATATATAATATCATATCATACGCTTTTTTGTCAAGTGTTTTTTTGCATAATTATATTTATGATAAAAAATAATTTTTTACATGTTTTTATAATTGATTTTTCTTCTGTGTTATTGTATAATTACTATGCGATATTATTTTTATAAAATACGAGGTGATAAAATGCCGTTTACCTTTAAAGGCGGAATCCATATAGATGAGCATAAAAATACCCGTAAAGCTCAGATAAGACGTATGCCGGCGCCGGCTGTCGTGACGATACCTCTTTCCCAGCATATCGGTGCGCACTGCACCCCTGTGGTAGATAAAGGTGAGAGTGTCACACGAGGTCAGGTCATAGGCGTGGTGGAAAAGGGACTCGGGTGTCCCGTTCACTCGAGCGTTTCGGGTGTCGTTACCGATATTGTCGTCAGACATACTGCGACGGGTATGCCCGTGCGTACCGTCGTAATAGAAAATGACGGGCAAAATACCCTGTGCCCGGATATAAAGCCATATGAAAAATCTCTTATTGATACTTCGACCGAGGAGATCATCGAGGTGATCAGGCAGGCCGGCATCTCCGGCATGGGCGGTGCAGGTTTCCCTGCATATGCGAAGATACAGAGTGCGATAGATAAAGTTGATAAACTTATCATAAACTGCGCCGAGTGTGAGCCGTACATCACGGCAAACCACCGCCTGATGCTCGAAAACCCTGCCGCGATCGTCAACGGAGCAAAGATACTCTTAAAGGCGCTCGGGATAACCGAGGCAGTTATCGCCATAGAAGACAATAAGCTCGACGCCGCAAACAAATTCGAGGAGCTTCTCGTAAATGACGAGATGATAAAGGTCAGGGTGCTCCCGACCAAATATCCTCAGGGCGATGAAAGACAGCTGATCTATGTCATAACAGGGAAGCAGCTTCCCGTCGGAAAGCTGCCTGCCGATGCAGGATGCGTGATATTTAACGCCGAAACGACGGCGAGTATCTATAACGCATTTGCGCACGGTATGCCTGTGATAGAGCGCACGGTCACCGTGGACGGTGACTGCGTCAAAATGCCGAAAAACGTGCTCGTACCGATAGGAACGCCGCTGTCCGACCTGATCGAGTTCTGCGGAGGACTCAAAAAGACTCCGAAAAAGCTCATAAACGGCGGCCCTATGATGGGTCAGGCGTTATGGGATATGTCATCTCCCGTGACAAAGACGACGTCCGCCGTTCTCGTGTTCTCGGAGGCGCAGTCCCCAAAACCGAAGGAGGATTACAGCTGTATCAGATGCGGAAAGTGTGTGTCTGTATGTCCGATGCATCTGATGCCGTTATACCTTGCGTCGTTTTCTCAGAAAAACGATATTGAGAAATGCATAGAATTTGACGCGATGAGCTGTGTCGAGTGCGGATGCTGCACCTATACCTGCCCCGGCAGAGTGCCGATCGTTCAGCATATCCGCACTGCAAAAGGAAAGATAAGAGAAGCGCAGATGGCGCAAAAGGCGGCTGAAGCGCTCACAAAGAAGGAGGAAACGAAATGAAAGAAGATAATAACCTGCTGACCGTATCCTCCTCCCCCCATATGCACGGACCGCTGTCGACGACGGGTATTATGGGCGATGTGCTCATTGCGCTGACGCCTGCGCTCATCTGGGCGTGTTACATATTCGGTATGCGTTCGCTTTATGTAACGCTCGTTTGCGTTGCGAGCTGTGTGGGATTTGAATTTTTATATCAGAAGCTGATGAAAAAGCCTGTCACCGTGTCGGATCTGTCGGCTGCAGTCACGGGCGTGCTCCTCGCATTCAATCTGCCGGTGACGATTCCGCTCTGGATGCCGATATTGGGCGCGTTCTTTGCGATCGTTATCGTAAAGCAGCTGTTCGGCGGTATCGGAAAGAATATCGTGAATCCGGCGCTTGCCGCACGTGTTTTCATGTTCTCGTGGCCGAATGCGATGACGGTCTTTACAGCGCCTGTCCTCTCCCGGTTCAATTCGCTTTTTGTAAATGCGGACGACGTGGTAGCAGAGGCGACGCCGCTTGCGGCGCTTAAGGGCGGCGAATTGCCGCAACAGAGCGTTTTCGATATGTTTATCGGTAATATGCCCGGTACGCTCGGCGAGGTATCGGCACTGCTTCTGCTCATCGGATTTATTTATCTGATGATAAGAAAGGTAACGACCTGGCATATCCCCGTTGCATATATTGCGACGGTTGCGCTTCTCACGCTTGTGTTTGCGAAAAATGCGGCAGGTGTTACATTCATGTGGAGCGAGCTCTTCTCGGGCGGACTTTTCCTCGGCGCACTTTATATGGCAAATGACTATGCCACGAGCCCCGTCACAAAGAACGGTCAGCTCATATACGGCGTCGGATGCGGTCTTATCACCGTCTTCATCCGTTATTTCTGTTCGGGCGCAGAGGGAGTATCCTATTCGATCCTTATCATGAATCTGCTCGTGTGGTATATCGATAAATTTACGAAACCTGTAAAGTTCGGAGGCAAGACAAATGCAAAATAAAATGGGTGCCTCATATTTTATAAAAATCGGAGTGACTCTGCTTGTCATAACTGCGCTCGTCGCCGCTATGCTTGCAGCAGTCGATATGATAACAAAAGATAAGATAGCTGAAAATCAGCTCGCCGAGCAAAATGCCGCCATCGGCTCGATCTATGGCGAAGGGGAGATCAGTACCGAGGAGCTCTCGGGCGATTTCTCTTCTAATGTCGGCAAGGTACTCGCCGTTACGATGAACGGTGAGAGCGCCGGATACTGCATCGAGGTCAATACATCGGGCTACGGCGGAAATATCAAAATGATGGTCGGCATGAATGCCGACGGTACGGTGAAGGGCATCGGTATCGTTGAGATCGCAGAGACCGCAGGTCTCGGCAGCCGTGCAAACGACAGCGAATACCTTTCGCAGTATAACGGAAAGAGCGAGGTTATGGGAATTTCGGATATCGATGTGATTTCCGGCTCGACCGTGTCGTCAAAGGCAATCATGAACGGCGTGAATTATGCGATCGAGGCGTTTGCCGTGATAGGGGGTAACAAATGAAAACGAATTATCTCTCTATAATTAAGGACGGACTTTTATATAAAAATCCGATCTTCGTTCAGTTGCTCGGACTGTGCTCGACCTTAGCGGTCACGACGACGGTCGTAAACTCAGTCGGCATGGGACTTGCAGTCACTGCGGTGCTCATGTGCTCAAATCTGATGATATCGCTTCTGCGTAAGTTTATACCCGATCAGGTACGTATCGCTTGCTTTATCGTCATTATTTCCGGCTTTGTCACAGCGGTCGATATGCTCATGAAGGCATATTTCTTTGAGCTTTCAAAGACGCTCGGCCTTTTCATACCGCTTATTGTCGTAAACTGTATCATCCTCGCCCGTGCGGAGGCATTTGCCTCTAAAAATACACCGCTCCCGTCGGTCGTAGACGGCTTTGCGATGGGTATCGGCTTTACTTTTGCGCTTGTTATACTCGGTGCGATAAGAGAGCTTTTCGGTGCGGGAACGCTGTTCTCCGGAACGTCCTTTATGATCACCATTCCGGGACTGCACGACTATCCGGTGCTGTTCTTTGTGTCGAGTGGAGGTGCATTTATCACCCTCGGCTGTCTGATTGCCGGAGTGCACTATATCCTTGATAAAAAATCCGAAAAGGCAGGAGGGAATGAAAAATGATAAAAGAACTTTTTCTTATCATGTTCACGGCAGTACTGATTGAGAATTTCATTTTCTACCGTTTTTACGGCTGTTGCCCTTTCCTCGGCGTTTCCGAGAAACCCTCGACCGCACTCGGCATGGGATTTGCCGTCATGTTCGTTATGACGCTGTCGAGCGCTGTTACATATGCTGTCTACTATTTAATACTCGTTCCATCCCATCTCGAGTATCTTGAGACGATAGCGTTTATTCTCGTTATCGCTTCTCTTGTGCAGTTTATTGAGATGTTTATGAAGAAATTCGTTCCGGCTCTTTACAATGCGCTCGGTATTTATCTGCCGCTTATTACGACAAACTGCGCAGTGCTCGGTGCGGCTCTTCTCAATATTCAGAACGGTTATAATTTTATCGAGAGCGTTGTATTCGGCTTCTCTGCTGCTCTTGGATTTACTCTTGCCATTGTCATATTTGCCGGCGTGCGTGAGAGACTGCGTCTCGCCGACACGCCGAAGGCATTTCGGGGTATGCCGATCGTGCTTATTTCGGCAGGACTTTTAGCGCTTGCATTCTCCGGATTTTCCGGCGCAAGCTTTTAAGGAGGTGTCGCGTTATGCATAATATTTTGATGGCTCTTATGTGGTTCGCTATTCTCGGCGGTGTGCTCGGGTTTCTTCTCGCTATTGCTTCAAGGGTCTTTGCAGTTGAGGTAGACGAACGAGTGCCGCTGATAAAGGATGCACTGCCCGGTGCAAACTGCGGCGGATGCGGATATGCAGGCTGTGAGGCGCTTGCAGAGGCGATTGCAAAAGGCGAGGCGAAGATCAACGCCTGCGCCGTCGGCGGCAAGGACAGCGCCGATAAGATAGCCGAAATCATGGGCGAAAAAGCCGGCGAATCGGTTCGTCTGCGTGCACAGGTAATGTGTAGCGGCACGAGCGAATGCGCCAAGCATAAATATGTTTATGAGGGAGCGCACGACTGTATCTCTCTCTCTAAACTGGACGGAGGGTCGAAGGCCTGCCCGAACGGGTGTCTCGGTCTCGGAACGTGCGTTTCCATCTGTCCGTTCGGTGCGATCAGCGTTAAGGACGGTGTGGCATACGTCGACTATCATAAATGTACGGGTTGCGGCAGATGTGCAACTGCCTGCCCGAAGCATATTATCCGTATGATTCCGTATGATGCAAAATACTGGGTCGGATGTATGTCTGTCGATAACGGTAAGGTCACACGCTCGTATTGCGATGTCGGATGCATATCCTGTAAGATGTGCGAAAAGAAATGCGAGTACGATGCGATCCATGTGAACGATTTTGTCGCATCGATCGATTACGCAAAGTGCGTTGCGTGCGGTAAGTGTGCCGAAGCCTGTCCGAGGAAGATCATCTGGACGTCCGAGCGGCAGAAAGATGTCAAGACGATATCAAAAACTGAACTGAAAGACGATAAGACGGAAGAAGAGACAGTAAACGTAAAATGATATCTGTTTTCTATTCGACATATCAGAGTCATAAAGAGCAAAGCCGTGCAGGGAGAGTCCTGCTCGGCTTTGTTTTGCATGAGTATTACGGCTTTTCGCCCGAGTGTGCAGAGATCGCACGGAAAGAGCAGGGAAAGCCGTATTTTACGAACCTGCCCCTGTACTTTTCGATCTCCCATTCGGGAGGTGTGGTAGTAGTCGCCGTGTCGGAGAAGGAGATCGGCGTGGATATCGAACCCATAAGAGAGATCGGCCGTCATATCGGGGTGCGCTATCTCGGCATAGACACCGATGATAAAAAAACGCTTATCAGAGAATGGGTGCGCCGCGAAAGCTACGGCAAGCTGACGGGAGAGGGATTTTTCTATCAAGAAAAGACCGAGCCGCTTTTTCAGAAGGAATATCAGCTTGAGCATGATTATACGAAATACTACGTCTGTGTCTCTACCAGAGAGGATACCTTCCCGAAAAGCTGTATCTTTGTTTCTCCCGAGAAAATGCAATAAATAATTTGCATAATGTAATATAAAAATGCGCTGACTAAAATCAGCGCATTTTTTATTTCGTATGTACATCGATCTGCGGGAACGGGATCTCGATTCCGTTTGCATCAAAGCTCTTTTTGACTGCCTCGGGAATCGAAAGCCTGACATCCCAGAAATGCTCGCATTTGCACCAGACATTGAGCAGATAACCGACGCTTGAATCATTGTGCTCATAGACAAAGGCGGCAGGCGCAGGGTCGTCGAGGACATTTTCATTTGCGTATGCGACCTCGAGTAAGACCTCTTTGACCTTATCGATATCGGTGGAATATGCAGCGCCAAAATTGAAGGATATCCTGCGCTTGTCATTTGCCGAGTAGTTAATGACGGCATTGTTTGAGAGCGTACCATTGGGTAGCGTGATATTGCGGTTATCGTTTGTGGTGATCACGGTATACAGCACCGATATGCCCTTGACCGTCCCCTCGATTCCGTTTGATTCGATGTAATCGCCGACGTGAAACGGCTTGAATATCAGGATCATGAGTCCGCCTGCAAAGTTTGAGAGCGAACCCTGAAGTGCGAGGCCTATCGCAACGCCGCAGGAGGCGAGGATCGTGATGAACGATGTCATCGGGATGCCGAGGACTACCGATGCGGTAATGATAACGAGCGCTTTCAAAAGGATGTTGAGCAGACTGATAATAAACGAAGCGGCTGTTGGGTCGAGTTTTGCAAAGAATCTGCCTTTTTTGAGCAATTTGATAATAAACTTCGTGAGCTTCAGACCTACGATGAGTATGATCAGCGCATAAATAAGAGATAAGCCTGCGCTGATGGCTTTTTCGATCAGTGAATTCATCATATTTTCAAGATATGACATTTTTTCTCTCCTTATTCGGTTTTAAAAACATATTCTTTTCCGTTTTGGGTGAAAACGATCTGTGTTTTGTCCGTTTTTATTTTTATCTTGAATGAACCGTCACGCTTTTGCGGAACTTTCTCGTTTTCGGCGTACAGCGTATATCCCACATCGCTTGTCCCCTCTAATGTGAGCGTGTCCGAGTCTCTTGTATAGGAGGTCAGAGATACGGGCGTTTCGGTGGGATGGTAATCGGTGTAAACGATTTCGTTTTCATAACAGGATCTGATCTGACTTGATATTCCGCAGTCGTTTTCATATATTGCGGCATAGCCGTAAAATATACTGCCCGCATAATTTTTTTCATCTCTTGCGTAGTTGATCTGATCGGCGAATTCCGTTTGCGACTGCCAGTCGTTTGCCTGATATGCGGCGTGGGAAATGATCAGCTTTGTTTTACTGCCCTCGACTGCCTTGTTCCACCAGTCGCAGAGGGTGTTGTACGGCGCTTTCTCAAAGGATATCTGCCAATATAACTGCGGCGCAACATAATCGAGCGTGCCTGCCTCTATCATAGCGAGTGTGTCGCAATACAGCGACTCATAACTTTGAAAAGCTTTCGTATCGCTTCCGCCGTTTGTGCCGTCGTTGTTTCTCCATACGCCGAAGGGCGCAATGCCGAATTCACAATCACGATCTGCTTCCTTTACGGCGTCGTGACATTGCTTTACGAGCTCGGTCGAGCAGGCACGGCGGAAGTCTCCGATATCAGAATAACCGCTTCCGTACTGCTTGTATTGCTCCTCATCGCCGAAGGTGAGCCCGTCCACGGGGTAGGGGTAGAAATAATCGTCAAACATGACGCCTGCCACATCGTAATTTTTCGCTATCTCGGCGCAGACCGAGGCAATCAGCGCTCTTACCTCGGGAATTCCGAGATTATAGTATGTAAGTGAGTCATATTCCACCGTCCATTCGGGGTGGATTTTTGCAGGGTTGTCCTCAGCTAAGTCGTTAAAATCGCTGTTTTTCCCCGTAACTCTCATGGGGTTGACCCAGGCATGCACGGCGATGTTATGCTCTTTTGCCGTCTCACATAAATATTCGAGCGGATCAAATCCTCCCGGCAGGCTCGCTCCTTCCGTACCCGTGATCACTGCCGAGGTCGGCAGGAGATCGGATTTGTATAACGCATCCGAATTGGGACTTGCCTGAAAATAGATCGTGTTCAGTTCGTTTTCAAGGCAGGTGTCTATAATACCGTCGAGCTCGCTTTTGAGAAGCCTTGACGATAACCCTTTTTTTGATGGGAAGTTGATATTATATACCGTTGCGATATAAACGCCCCGCACCTCACGGGATGCATTTGAGATATATGATTTCAGTATGTGAGATTCACCCTTGTCGAGTGCAAATAACCCGGGAGAATCTTCTCCTCGGTGCTCGTTTAAAAATACCGAAGCTCCTACAAGGAAAATGATGAGCAGCGGTATAAAAAGCAAAAGAAATAACGCTCCCGGACCGACTGTTTTATTCTTTTTCGGCGTGTCGAGCGTACCGGGCGTTTCAGGCACATCGGGCGTCGCCGGCGTGTCGGACGGATCAGGCGTCTTTTCCTCGGTTTTTATTTCAATTTGAGTGGGAATTTCGTTTTTTTCCGCTATTTCGCTCTCGGGCGGTATTACGTCTGTTTGCGGTATCTCTTCGTGATCGTTTTGTCTCATCGGAGCTTCACGCACAGGACGGGGTTTTTGTGAATTAGAATCCATGTTTTTCTCCTCTTTAATAAAATTATATCAGTTTATTATCTCTTTTTCAATAACTTTTTGTTTCATACTATGCTGATAATTTATAAAAATATGCACAAACTATAATTAAACAGTTGACTCTGAAAGCGAGAGGGTATATAATTATGGAAAAAAATACTACGAGGCGTAATATGAATACGAATTCAAAGAAGATTGTACTTGTCGGTGCAGGTTTTGTCGGTATGAGCTTTGCTTATGCGGCTCTCAATCAGAATCTGTGCGATGAGTTTATCATTGTAGATATTGATGAGCAGCGTGCAAAGGGCGAGGCAATGGATTTAAATCACGGACTTGCCTTCGCACAGTCGAATATGCATATTTCGGCGGGAACATATGCCGACTGCCATGATGCCGATATCGTCGTGATATGCGCAGGAGTGGCTCAGAAGCCGGGCGAGACACGTGTTGATCTTTTAAAGCGCAACAGTGCAGTTTTTGAGTCGATCGTAAAACCCGTTATGGAAAGCGGCTTTGATGGTGTTTTCCTTGTCGCAACAAATCCGGTCGATATCATGACCCGGATCACAAAGGATCTGTCGGGTCTGCCCGAGCACCGTGTCATAGGTACGGGAACGACGCTCGATTCGGCGAGGCTCCGTTATCTGCTCGGCGATTATTTCGGCATCGACCCGAAAAGCGTTCATGCATATGTTATCGGTGAGCACGGAGACAGTGAGTTCGTGCCGTGGAGTCAGGCGATGGTCGGCACGAAGCCGGTAGAGCTCGTATGCTCACAGTATGAGCAGTATACCGAACAGGATTTAAACAGTATTGCCGATATGGTAAAAAATGCGGCGTATGAAATAATCAAAGCGAAAAAAGCGACCTATTACGGTATCGGTATGTCGGCGGTCAGGATCTGCCGTGCGATACTCAATAATGAGAATTCCATCCTTACGGTTTCCGCACCCTTGCACGGCGAATACGGTCTCGAGAACGTGACGCTCGGTCTGCCGTGTATCATCGGCTCATCGGGAATCAGGAGCATCATCGAGCTGCCCCTCACACGCTCTGAAATAGGCAAGCTGAATGACAGCGCAGACTACCTCTCGGAAATTTATGCGGAGTTGAAAAAGTAATATAAGAAAAGATGCCGATTTTTGAAAATCGGCATCTTTTCTTACATCGGGATGGTAACCCCTTGACCTTTCACGGTAAAAAGTGTATAATATATACTATAAAAGTGTGACATATACTACGAAAGTGTGACATGAGGTATAAAATGAAAAAGAAGTTAATTACATTTTTGATAATACTTGCGCTTTTGATACCGACATTTATTGCGATAGCAGACTATGCATACCTGAAGCATACACCGCTTGAATACCGTAATTTATCCGGTCTTGAAATCACCGACCTTGCGGGAGATATATTTAAAATAGACCGTGCCGACGGCTCGGCGGCGGAGGATATGTTAAAGTTTTTCGTATCGCTCAATAAAAAATCACGTGCGGTGGATTCTTTACCTGCGGAGCTTGCAGAGGCTCCTGCCTTTACCTTTGTTTATCATAGCTATTCACTTTCTGCGCCGTATAAATATTATTTTGCGCAGGGATCGACCGATGCATATTATTCAAATTCCGAGGGCAAGGTCTATAAGCTGAATGAGGAGGATGCAAAGGCGTTTATGTGCACTTCTTACGCAAGATGCTTATATGACGGCGCCGCAACGCCAGTTCTTTCGGTGGCGGATACCAAGGCTGTCGTCCCGTCGACTGTGACATGGACTTTCCGCACGGTAAGCGGCGAGTATGTCAGCTATGATACAGCGTTTACTACGACAAAAGCGATAAATACATATGAAATGTCATCGAATATCGGTATGCATTTCTCCGTGGAGCCTGACTTTTTCTATATTACCGTGACGCAAAATGACACAGAGATCTATAAGGGCGATTATGCTGATCTTATCGTTCCCTCGACCCTTGATATCGAGACCCCTGTAAAGGTCGCAGTCACCGCCGAGTGGTATGAGAGCGTCGATCATGTATATGCGGGAAAAGCCGAGTATCTTTTTGAGGCGACACTCGTTCCTCCGCCGGTATTTTCGCTGAAGCTCGGAGATATTGACACCGTTCAGGAGGGAAGCCTCATTATGATCGAGGGCAAAAATGTTCGTGATACGGCGGATATCACATTCTCGTCAAGTCCCGAGATAGGCTATACGCCCGTGTGGTATAACGATACCGAGACGGGTACGGTGCGTGCGCTTATACCGATCAGCATTTATAAGGATTATGACAGCAATCAGTTTGTTTTCAGTGTTACCTCGGGCGGAACAAAGAGCACGATGGCAGTGAACTATAAGAGCGCAAACTTCTCGACTCTTGCCGAGCTCGGAGAGGCGACTCTGCAATCACAGATCGATACCATATCTGCTTCTCTCGATGCGCAATATACACAGACAGCCTACTTCAGCGGTGCATTCGGCCATGCGACGGGTAAACACTCATCCTTTAAGGGATTCGGACGAATGGTCGCAGGAGGTTACCGTCATGCCGGAATCGATTATTCGGATGCTGCCTCCGGAGACGAGGCGCAGGCGACTGCGGCCGGCGTTATTTCGTACATAGGTCAGAGCGACGATCTCGGCACGGTCGTGGTGATCGATCACGGATACGGTCTGCGCTCATGGTATTTCAGACTCGATCAGGCAGCACCCTCACTTACGGTCGGCGCAGAGGTGTCAAAGGGGGATGTGATCGGATACTGCAGTGGTATGCTTCACCTCTCGGTGACGGTATTCAATCAGCCTGTTTCGCCGTATCAGCTATGGAGCGACGGCAACCCGAAGATACTTTTATTAGACTAAGAAAAATCGCAGAATAATCTGCGATTTTTTTTCGTATGATAGCATATGAGAAAAAAACTTTTGTTTATCTTTTTTTGCATATGCCTGCTTACCTCCTGCGGCGAAAATACGAGACCGTCGTCCCTGATGGCGTATGTCGTGACAGGGCTCGATAACGCTCCTGCCTCCCGTCTGATGTATTATTCAGATGCTTCACCCGATACGGATCATTTTCTCGACGCCGAGCATATCGGGGAAATATATTACGATACATTTGATATCAATGCGCTTTGCTCGGACTATGCCGTGATGATATCCTGCGATGATTCGCCGTATGAGATACACATTCTGCTCGCAAGAGCACATTCCGACCTTGACGAGATCGTATCTGCGCTGTACGACAGGCGTGACCTGATACAGCAGAAAAAAGCGGCGGAATATGACATTTCAGGCTATGAGAGATGCGGCGAAAGTGCCGAGGTCTTTACACACGGTGACTATGCAGTTCTCCTTGTGACAGACGATAACGAGAAAGCGAAAAAAATAATATGCTCGCACTAAAGGCGATGTAAAACATCGCCAAAGAAAAACTAAGAGAGAAAAGAGAAGAGAACCGGTAGAAAAAGCCGCTTTGCGTCTTTTTTAATAATTTGCTTCGCATAGCGAAGCATACCGATTCTCTTAATTTTTCTCTCTTATCTTTTCACTGGGCGTTGTGAAAAACTCACATCGCCTTTTTTTTCATAGCCTCTTTTGCTTTATCTACTATATTTTGCGGTGTGAGTCCGTACATTTCGAGCAGCGGCGGTACTTTACCGCTTCTGCCGAATTTATCCTCCACGCCGACTCTCATAACGGGGACGGGATGCGCCTCGCACAGACATTCGCAAACGGCTGAGCCGAGACCGCCGATGATGTTGTGCTCTTCTGCGGTAACGACAGCGCCTGTTTTTGCGGCTGATGCTGTGATCAGTTCCTTATCAAGCGGCTTTATCGTGTGGATATCAATGACCTCGGCGGAGATTCCTTCCTCTGCGAGGATTTTTGCCGCTTCGAGCGCCATGGATACCATGATACCTGTCGCAACGATCGTTACATCGCTTCCCTCGGTAAGCTTTACGCCGCGTCCGAGCTCGAATTTGAATGAAGCCTTATCGTGTATTACGGGTACGGCGTATCTGCCGAATCGCATATATACCGGGCCGTCATGGTTGATTGCCGCCTCGACGCAGGCTCTTGCCTCGACAGCGTCTGCCGGGTTAATGACGGTCATGCCGGGTATGGTACGCATAAGTGCGAGATCCTCGAGGCACTGGTGTGTTGCGCCATCCTCACCGACGGTGATACCGCCGTGGGTCGCACCGATCTTAACATTGAGGTGAGGATAACCTATACTGTTTCTTATCTGCTCATAGGCTCTGCCTGCCGCAAACATGGCAAACGAGCTCGCAAAGGGGATTTTGCCTGTCGTCGCAATACCGGCGGCGACTGCCATCATATTTCCCTCGGCGATGCCGCAGTCTATGAATCTGTCGGGGTAAGCTACCTTGAATTTCTTTGTTTTTGTCGCTTCTGCGAGGTCTGCATCAAGTACGATGATATCGTACTTTGCGCCGAATTCAACGAGGGCGTCACCGTATGCTTCTCTTGTTGCTATCTTTTCCATGCCGTCCTCCTTTTAGCCTAACCTTGCTTCTATTTCTTTTACGGCTGTATTGAAATCATCTTCCTTAGGCGCTGCGCCGTGCCAGTTTGCCTTGTTTTCCATATAGGAAACGCCCTTACCCTTGACGGTATTCATGATGACCGCCGTGGGCTTGTCTTCGCACGCATGGAAGGAGTTGAGCGCTTTTTCAATCTCATTAAAATCGTGACCGTTGATCACGACGACATTCCAGCCGAAGGCACGGAATTTATCGTCTACCGGTGCGGAATCCATGACCTCGGCGGTCGAACCGTCGATCTGCAGGCCGTTTAAGTCGATAAATGCGCAGAGATTCGAGAGCTTATAGTGAGAGGCAAACATCGCCGCTTCCCATACTTCTCCCTCTTCAAGCTCGCCGTCACCGAGAATGGCATAGGTACGGTATGAGTCACCTGACAGCTTTGCAGAGAGTGCGATGCCGCACGCCGCCGAAATACCCTGTCCGAGACTGCCGGACGACATATCCACGCCGGGCGTATGCTTGCAGTCGGGGTGCCCTTGCAAATAGGAGTCGATCTTGCGCAGGGTATCGATATCTTCTTTCGGGAAAAATCCCTTTTCTGCCAGCGCGCCGTAAAGAGCGGGCGCCGCATGGCCTTTTGACAGAACGAGCCTGTCACGGTCGGGCATTTTCGGCATTTGCGCATCTACCCTCATCTCCGCAAAATAGAGATAAGCGAGCAGGTCGCAAATGGAAAGCGAACCGCCCGGATGGCCGCTTTCTGCGAAATAGGTGCCGCGGATCACCGACATTCGTATCCGATCGGCTGTTTTTGCAAGACATTCTATTTGTGTCTTTTCCATGATATCCTCCGAAAGGGGTTTAAAATTAGATATAATGATATCTACATAATATTGTACTCTTTTTCTCTGCTTTTGTAAAGGTAAAAAAGACGGAAAAACAACATTTTTTATTCTTTTAAAGCAATAATTATAAAATTTGTGCAGTATGTAAAAATTATTATTATAAATCAAAATAAGTATTGTATTTATTGAGAAAAAGTGGTAATATTATAATGAATAGTATTTTGAAAAAGGAGGCAGTGCGAAAAGTGGCAAGTGAAGCGATTCTGAAAATTAAGGAATCGGAAGAAAAAGCGGCTCTTATGAAAAGGGAAGCAGCTGATAAAGTCAAAGGCGCACTTGCCGCCGCGCGTATCGAGGGGGAACGTATGGTCTCCGATGCGCACGGCAGGGCAAAGGAGATCATGGCGAATGCCCGTGCAGAAGCCGAGACAGAGGCGACTGACGTTCAGGAGAAAAGACGCTCGGGCGCAAGGGTCGAATCGGGTCTTCTCACCACAGGCGCCAAAGCCAATATGGACACGGCGGTGGACGTTATCGCAAAGAGGGTAAAGCAGCTATGGCAGTAAGCAATATGAAGAAGCTTTCGCTCTTTGCCATGGCGGATAAGGCGGATCTGCTCATTTCTCAGCTGATGTGGCTCTCGTGTGTGGAGCTGAATAAAATCGAGAGTGCAGATGTATACTCGCCGTGCGACTGTGAGGCGGAGCTGGCGCTCGTAAATTCCCGTCTTGATAAAATAACCGAGGCGTTAGCGGTCTTAAAGCCGTATGAAGAGGTAAAAAAAGGCCTTTTCACATGGCGGCGTGCTGTAAAACGTGAGGATTTTGACGGCGCAAAGGATCTGTATTACGCCGCAGTTCAGAGCGCAGACGCCGTGCTCGATGCTCAGAATGAGCTTTTGGCCGTAAGAGCGGAAAAGGCAAAGGTAAAGGCAAGGTGCGACGGACTCTCACCGTGGATGAAATACGATCTGCCTTTGGGTTACAGCGGCACGGAGAATACGCAGGTATTTCTCGGGACGTTTCCGCTGAGTGCGGATGTCGACGGGGCGCTTGGGGCGTTATATTCTGCGACGGACCGTGTGATAGCGGAGCGTGTCTCGGCAGACGATGCGGCATACTACTATGCTGTGATCGTTTATTCCCCTGATGCGGACGAGGCAGTGAAAATACTCGGTTCCTACGGCTTTACGAGGGTGGATTTATCCGGTGACGGAGCTACGGTATATGAGCAGTATAATGCGCTCGGCGAGAGGATGGATTCTCTTGAAAAGCAGGAGGAGACGCTGATCGGCCGTCTTAAGGCGTTCTGCACGGATATACCCGATCTTGAATTTGCGTGTGATGTCGCCTCGACCGAGGTCGTAAAAATAAAGGCGCATGCAAAGCTCGGAAGATCCGAGTCTACGGTATATATCAGCGGTTGGGTGCCCGAAAAGGCGATCGCAAGGGTGACGAAGGTACTCGATAAATCGCCGTGCGCCTATGAATTTACAGAACCCGGCGAGGGTGAGGAAGTGCCGGTGCTTCTTGATAACAACAAATGGGCAAAGCCCTTTGAATACGTTGTCAAGATGTATTCGCTTCCGAGCTACGGCACATTCGATCCGACATTTATAATGAGCATATTCTATTTCATAATTTTCGGAATGATGCTCGGAGATGTTATATACGGAATTATACTGTTTATCGGCGGACTCATCGTCTGGCGTCAGCTTGATGTCGGACGGGGTGTCAAGGATCTTGCCGAGATGTTCTGCTTCTGCGGGATATCGTGTATTGTATTCGGCGTGATATACGGCGGATATTTCGGAGATCTGCCGATCAAGATCATGCAGACGATGTTCGGCGACTATTCGGTGACGACGGTTGCGGCGGGTTTTGACCCGACGACGGGCACGGGACCGATATACTTCCTTGTGTTGGCGTTTATAGCGGGGGCTGTACATCTGCTTTTCGGTATGGGAATACAGGCGTATATATTGATAAAGAACGGACATCCGTTTGCCGCACTTTTCGATGTCGGCTCGTGGTATGTGCTGTTTGCAGGCATAGGACTTATCTTTGTCAACTCGACGGTAGGCGCTGTCGTTGCGATCGTCGGTGTGCTTATGCTGGTGTTCTCACAGGGACGTGATTCCAAAAATCCCGTTATGAAGGTATTCGGCGGAGTCAAGAGCCTTTATAACATAGTCAACTATATATCCGATCTGTTATCTTATTCGAGAATAATGGCTCTCGGTCTTGCCTCGGCTATCATTGCAAATGTAGTAAATATACTTGCGACAATGCCTGCAGGCGGCCTGATGGGAAGTATTGTCGGTAAGGTGGCGGCGTGGGCGATAATGACGCTCATTCTGATATTCGGACACACATTAAATCTTGTAATTAATCTGCTCGGAACATTCGTTCATACAAGCAGATTGCAATATATCGAATTCTTCGGTAAGTTTTTCGAGGATGGCGGCAGGGAATTTGCTCCCGTAATGCCGGAGGCGACATACACGAGAATCGATGATGAAACTTTATTTTCGGAGGAAAAGTAAAATGACAATCGCAGATCTTTTAGCAAGCTTATTAACAGGACAGAACTTAGCGCTTATTGGCGCATTTCTCGCAGCTGGACTCGCAGGTGCGGGCTCGGCTATCGGCGTTGGAATCGTCGGTCAGGCAGGTTCGGGTCTTTTGACAGAGCAGCCGAATATGTTCGGTAAGGTGCTCATTCTCGAGGCTCTTCCCGGCACACAGGGTATTTACGGTCTTATCACAGCGTTTATGATCATGACAAACGCAGGTATTATGAGCGGGACAGGCTCGAATCTCACTGTAGCACAGGGCGGTTACTTCCTTATGGCGTCGCTCCCGATTGCTGTTGTCGGCTATATCTCGGCTCGTCATCAGGCAAAGGTTGCAGTATCGGGCATATCTCTTATCGCAAAGCAGAAAAATGAGGTCGGTAAGGCTATTACATCGAGCGCTCTTGTTGAGACATATGCGATCTTCGCACTTCTCGTATCGCTTCTTCTTATCATCTTCTATAAGGGTTGATTTATGCAAGGACTCGAAAAAATCACATCTGCCATCTTAAGCGATGCAAAAGCCTCGTGTGATAAATCATACGAGGATGCAAAGAGTGAGATAGAGCAGATTAAAAAGAAATACAGCGATGAGGCGGCAAAAATAATCGATGAAGCAAATGCCGCGGCAGAAAAAGAATGCGAGAGCATTCTCTCGAGGGGTCTTTCAAATGCCGCTATGCTCAGGCGTAATATGCTCCTCACAGCGAAAAGCAAAATGGTCGACGAGGCATATGAAAATGCGGTCGGTTACATTTCCCGTATGGATAAAAAAGAGTATCTTGATATGCTTAAGGGGATGTTTTCCGCCGCCGCAAAGGACACGCTCGCATCTGAGAGCGCGCTTCTTTGCGATGAGGACAGCGAGTATACCGCCCCCGACACATTTGTTGTCAGTCTCAATGAAAAAGACACCGAAAAATACGCATCCGAGCTTGAGAAGTTTGCGTCTGACGCGCTGAAGGGTACAGGCAAAAAATGCCTGCTCTCCCGTGAATGTGCGGATATCGCAGGCGGAATGCTCATCGCATACGGGGATATGTTTATTAACTGCTCTATCGAGCAGGCGGTGGCTGAGGTTCGTGAGCAAACAGAGCCTGAGGTGTATAAGGCACTTTTCGGCAATAATTGATTCGGAGAATGAGTCGTGAAGAAAATTAAGATAAAAGACAGCGACTATCTATATCAGACGGGACTGATTCGTGCGCTTGAAAACAGCATTGTCGGCACAGAGAAGCTCATCGCCATGGCGCAGACGAAGAATCTGTCCGAGCTTACGAGGATGCTCGAGGATGCAGGCGTCTCTCCCGAAAACGGATATGACGCAGGTATCGACGCACGGTTAAACGAGGCGTTTGAGACCGCATATAAGATTTCCGGCGCAAAGGTATTTGACGTTTTGCGTTATCAGTATGATGCGCATAATCTCAAAAGTGCGATCAAGAGTGCACTGCGTGATTCAGATCCCGGGCATTTATTCGTAGAGCTCGGTACGGTAGAAACATCACGCATCGCCGCCTGTGTACGGGACCGTGATTTCTCACCGTTTCCCGAGGAGATGGCGGAAGCGGCGAATACTGCGCTCGACGAATACGCCCGTACCTCTGACCCGCAGAGGATTGATACCCTGATCGACAAGGCGTGCTATGCCTCGATGAAACAGCTGCTGTCGGATTACGATTTTCCGTTTTTGTCGGAGCTTGTATCGGTCAGAATAGACCTGACGAATATTCTTACGACCGTTCGGCTCATGCGTATGAAGAGCGGATATGTGAATTCCGCATTTCTCCGGGAAAATCTCATCGACGGCGGAACGATATCGCTCTCGCAGTTTGTCTCTCTTTTTGAGAAGGACGAGGAGGAGTTTTTCCGTTATCTTGCATCCGGGGAATATTCGGCGCTCGCCGCAAACGGTGTCGGTGTGTCGCTCTCCTTGCTTGAGAGGGAATGCGATGATGAATATATGAGATACGTAAAGGAGCATACAAAGTTTGTTTCATACGGCGCCTGTGTGCTCGTAGCATATGTCGTAGCACGTGAGTATGAGGCGAAGAATCTGCGTATCCTGTACGCATCAAAGCAAGCGGCTCTGCCAACCGAAAAAATCACGGAAAGGCTGAGGGCAAGTTATGTATAAGATAGGCGTGATAGGAGATAAGGACAGCGTCCTCGGATTTATGGCTGTCGGATTCAAGGTTTTTGCAGCCGATGATACCGTGCAGGCATCGAAACTGCTTCGTCAGATGGCAAACGAGGATTATGCTGTGATATATATCACCGAAAATCTCGCATTCCGTATGGAAGAGGAGATAGCGAGATATAAGGATAAGCCGATTCCTGCGGTCATTGTCATTCCGGGCAAGGACGGCACGACGGGTTACGGTATGACGAACCTTAAAAAATCAGTTGAACGCGCAGTTGGCGCAGACATTCTCTTTAAGGAGTAAGTAAATGATAGAAGGAAGAATAGTTAAAGTTTCCGGACCGCTTGTCGTAGCCGACGGTATGCGTGAAGCAAATATGTTCGACGTTGTGCGTGTCGGTGAGGCAAAGCTCATCGGAGAGATCATCGAAATGCACGGAGACCGGGCCTCCATCCAGGTTTATGAGGAGACGGCGGGACTCGGCAGGGGAGATAAGGTCGTATCGACGGGCGCTCCTCTTTCGGTAGAGCTCGGACCGGGACTTGTCAATAATATTTATGACGGTATTCAGCGTCCGCTCGAAAAAATAGTCGAGATGGTCGGTGCGAATCTCACCCGCGGAATCGATGTGCCTGCCCTTGACAGAACGGCAGTATGGCATTTTGATGCCACCTGCAAGGCAGGGGATAAGGTAAGCGGCGGAGACATCTACGGTACGGTTCAGGAAACGGAGAGCGTGCTCCATAAGATCATGGTACCTCCCGGTGTTTCCGGCGTTATTGAGAGTATTTCAAGCGGCGATTATACGGTCGACGCTCCGATCGGTAAATTGAAAACAGATAAGGGAGAGACGGTCGATATCACGCTTGCTCAGAAGTGGCCTGTCCGCCGTGCAAGACCTTATGCAGAGAAGCTGCCTCCCAATACGCCTATGATCACGGGTCAGCGGAACGTTGACTCTATGTTCCCGATCGCACGGGGCGGCACGGCATGTGTTCCCGGTCCCTTCGGCTCGGGCAAGACGGTCGTTCAGCATCAGCTCGCAAAGTGGAGCGATGTTGATATCGTCGTTTACGTCGGATGCGGAGAGCGAGGAAACGAGATGACAGATGTTCTGCGTGAATTCCCTGAGCTGCAGGATCCACGCACGGGCTTCTCGCTTATGAAGCGTACGGTTTTGATCGCAAATACGTCCGATATGCCCGTTGCGGCACGTGAGGCTTCGATATATACGGGTATTACAATAGCAGAATATTTCAGAGATATGGGTTATGCCGTTGCCATCATCGCCGATTCCTCGTCGAGATGGGCAGAGGCGCTCCGTGAGATGTCCGGCCGCCTTGAGGAAATGCCGGGCGAGGAGGGATATCCTGCATATCTTACATCCCGTCTTGCGCAGTTCTATGAGAGAGCCGGAAGCGTCGTATGTCTCGGTTCTGACGAGCGCCAGGGCGCACTTTCCGCCATCGGCGCAGTATCGCCTCCCGGCGGCGACCTTTCCGAGCCTGTAACCCAGGCGACACTTCGTATCGTCAAGGTGTTCTGGGGGCTTGATTCCAACCTCGCATATAAGCGCCACTTCCCGGCGATCAACTGGCTGAATTCATATTCGCTGTATAAAGACAGGCTTAACCCGTGGTTTAACGAAAATGTTTCCTCGACGTGGGAGAGCTATATTGCCGAGGCGATGAGAATCCTGCAAAAAGAGGCAGAGCTCGACGAGATCGTTAAGCTCGTCGGCGAGGATGCGCTTTCTGCCGATGACCGCCTCACGCTCGAGGTGGCACGCAGTGTCCGTGAGGACTTCTTGCAGCAGGACGCTATGGATCCCGATGATTCTTACACACCTCTTGAAAAGCAGAATGCACTGCTCGAGCTCATCCTTTACTTCTATGATAAGGCAAAAGAGGCGATCAAGAAGGGCGCTCCCATAGATAAGATCGCCGTCATGCCGACAAGAGAACTGATCGGCCGTGCAAAGAGCGTTCCGGCTGACAGATTCAAAGCAGAATATAAAACCATAAAAGAAAAAGTACAGAAAGAGCTTGACGGCATCGTAGCCGAGGCAGAGGAGGCATAAGATGGTAAGAGAATATAAGACGATCGAGGAAGTCGCCGGCCCTCTTATGCTCGTCAAAAATGTCGAGAATGTCAAGTATGACGAGCTCGGCGAGATCGAACTGCCGAGCGGTGAGATACGTAAATGTAAGGTGCTCGAGGTAAACGGCTCGAACGTGCTCGTTCAGCTTTTTGATTCAGCGGCAGGACTTAACCTCGCTGAGAGTAAGGTGCGTTTCCTCGGACACAGCACACAGCTCCCCGTCTCGGAAGATATGCTCGGACGGGTATTCAATGGTATGGGCGAGCCGATCGACAAAGGGCCGAAGATCATCGCAGATAAACAGCTTGATATCAACGGCACACCGATCAATCCGGCGGCACGTATGTACCCATCGGAGTTTATTCAGACGGGCGTATCGACCATCGACGGTCTGAATACGCTGGTTCGAGGACAGAAACTGCCGATATTCTCGGCGTCAGGTCTGCCTCATGCAAACCTCGCCGCACAGATCGCACGTCAGGCGAAGGTACGCAATTCCGATTCAAAATTTGCCGTCGTATTTGCGGCGATCGGTATCACGTTTGAGGAATCGGATTTCTTCATTTCGGATTTTAAGAAAACAGGTGCGATCGACAGAACCGTGCTTTTTGTCAACCTCGCATCCGACCCTGCGATCGAGCGTATTTCTACGCCCCGTATGGCACTGACTGCGGCAGAGTACCTTGCTTTTGAAAAGGGAATGCACGTTCTCGTTATCATGACGGATATCACAAACTATGCCGAGGCACTGCGTGAGGTCTCCGCTGCACGAAAGGAAGTCCCCGGCAGACGCGGATATCCCGGATATCTTTATACCGACCTTGCGACAATGTATGAAAGAGCAGGAAGAAAAGAGGGCTGTGAGGGTTCTATCACGATGATCCCGATCCTCACTATGCCTGAGGATGATAAAACGCACCCCATCCCCGACCTTACGGGATATATCACGGAGGGACAGATCATCCTCTCCCGTGACCTTTACAGAAAGGGTGTACTCCCTCCCGTCGATGTTCTCCCGTCCCTTTCCCGTCTGAAAGATAAGGGTATCGGACCGGATAAGACCCGTGAAGACCATAAGAGTATCATGAACCAGCTCTTCGCAAACTATGCGAGAGGTAAGGACGCAAAGGAGCTTATGGTCGTCCTCGGTGAGGCGGCGCTGACTCCGATGGACAGACTGTATGCACGTTTTGCCGATGAATTTGAGGCAGAGTATATCAATCAGGGCTTCTATGAGAACAGAACGATCGAGGAGACGCTCGATATCGGCTGGAAGCTGTTATCCATGTTCCCACGTTCGGAACTGAAGAGAATAAAGCCGGATATGCTCGATAAGTATTTGCCGAAGAAGGATAACTGATATGGCGATGACAAATGTCAATCCTACCCGTATGGAGCTAAAGAAGCTCAAGGCACGTTTGGCTACGGCAAGACGGGGTCATAAGCTTCTGAAAGATAAGCGGGACGAGCTGATGAAGCAATTTCTCGAGATCGTAAAGGATAATAAGGAATTGCGTGAAAAGGTCGAGGAGAGCCTGATGAAGGTGCATAAGAGCTTTTCTGTTGCGGCGGCCGTTTCGTCGCCGAAAATGCTCGAAGAAGCGCTTATGCTCCCGAAAAAAGAAGGCGAGCTTGATCTTTCCTACGGAAATATGATGAGCGTGACTGTTCCCGAGTTTTCCTTTTCGGTAAAGGACGGCGGCGAGGGTAGCTATAACTATGGCTTTGCATTTACATCGGGCGAGCTCGACTCGGCGGTGGCAGAGCTTTCGGATATACTTCCAGACCTCGTAGAGCTTGCAGAGAAGGAAAAGACAGCGCAGATGCTCGCAGAGGAAATAGAAAAGACACGCCGGCGTGTCAATGCACTCGAGTATATCATGATGCCCGACCTCGAGGAGGGAATCAAGACTATTTCCATGAAGCTCGACGAAAACGAGCGAGGAAACACCACCCGACTTATGAAGGTCAAGGACATGATGCTCGAAGCATCATACGCCAAGCGCAAAAAAAGTGCAGAAAATGCGTGAATATATTAAAACAACAACCGGATTTCGGTTGTTGTTTTAATATATTTATCTATGATTTCATATTGCAAATGGCGCTAGCATGTGGTAAAATTCTATCAGCGATTTGTGCGCTGTAATATAATAGAATGAAAGGTGTCATAAATGAACATAGAATATTCAAAAACACGGCCGGGCGCAATATCTTCTTTTTGCGCAAACGGTATCAATGTGCCGTTCGGCGATGATCTCGGTCCGTCGTTTTATTATAAACATAAGGACGGCAGGCGGATTCCCGTCACGCTTTCGGGCGATGAAAAATGCGCCGCGGGCGAGGCAGAGGGCGTTCGCTTCACTCTTTCGAGCGAGGGGCACGGCGATCATCTGACGATCAATGCAACGATCGAGAATGTTTCAGATAAGGATTTTGCGCCCGAGTTTGTCGGCCTCAAGATCGGAATCGATACATATATGATCGAGTATCCGCAGTGGAACGATGTCTTTTTCCCGACATTTTTGCGCTGTGAAAAGACGCATTTCTGGGGCTATTTTATGTCGCCGTCCGAAAAGGTGGTTTCCATCACCTGCGATACACCCGTTGCGGCGTGGGAGCTTGACTATAACTATCTCGATCCAGAGCTCGAGGATGAGGGCGGATTCGGCCACAGAATACATACGGCGAATCTGCTGCTCCTGTGCTCGGGCGAGCTTCCCGAGCGCCATCCGCAGGATCTGCGCTCGCTGAAAGCCGGCGAGAAAAGATCGTGGGTGATAAACATGATGCCGCTTTCAGATATTGCCGAATTCCGTGATACCGTGTCGGGAAAATTCTCGCTTCCCGTCATTGATTTTGACGCATATACTCTCGAAAAGGGCAGGACCGCCCATGCGAAGGTGTATTCAAATGAGGAATATGATATAGAGACAGTAAGTCCTTCCGGTTTGAAAATAAATGGGGAGAATGTCAGGCTCGATGAATACGGGGCGTATCAGGTCACGCTGAAAACCGCATCGGGCAAGCAGGTGAATTCATGCCTATATTGCCGCCATGATTACGCATGGTATCTCAAAAATGCGAGAAAAAATGCGGTAGCTAAGCCGCAGAAGGCGGCGACTCACACCGAGAGCTGGTACGGTCATTTTTCGGCATTCCTTGCAAAAAAGCATTTTCCCGATCCGGCACTCGACCGTGCGGCACAGGCAAATTTTGATGAAATCATGCCGCTTATGTATGATTTTGAATCGGGCAAGCCGATCATCATACCGCAGAGGATACAGAATACCGCATGTCTTTTGGGATTGCTCGTTGACGCATATGAGGCGGACCCCGAGAACGGCAGAAAATATCTCGATTTTGCAAATAATATGGCGCAGGACCTCATCCGCCGCCAGACGCCCGACGGTGCATACCGAAAAAATAAGGAGCATTATACAGCCGTCATTTATATATCGAAAAGTATGCTCGAACTCGCTCTTTGCGAGAAAGAGCTCGCCGATGATCCCGTATTTGCCGAACGGTATGAAAAGCATTACGCTTCCGCAAAAGCGGCGGTCGATGATCTGTGCGCTCTGCGTGAAACGATCGGAACGGAGGGTGAGCATACGCTCGAGGACGGAATGATCTCCTGCTCGGCATTGCAGCTCGGATTTTTTGCGCTGACCCTTCCGGAAAACGAGCGCGGAAAATATATTGAGGCGGCGGAGCATATGCTTGATATACATGCCTGCCTTGAGCAGAATGTCATCCCTGACTGTCGTATGCGAGGTGCGACACTGCGCTTCTGGGAGGCACAGTATGATGTTATGCTTTACAGCAATATGCTCAATTCTCCGCATGGCTGGACATCGTGGAAAAGCTATGCTACCTATTATCTGTATTTGCTCACCGGCAAGGAATCGTACCTGCGCCGGACGGTGGATACGGTCGGTGCGTGCATGCAGCTGATCGACGAAACGGGGAATCTGCGCTGGGCGTTTATCGCCGACCCGTATCTGAACGTCCGCCGTGCGCTCGTCCCCGACTTTGAAAAGGAAAGTCCCGACGGATACGAGAGTGCGAAGTATCTCGATACAAAAGCGTATCGGGGAAAGTATGTGCGCCGTATCATCGGAGAGGAATATGTCGATATGATATCCGACTGGTACCGTGCATGCCCCGAGGGCAGAATGATGGGCGGATATCCCGAATGTCCGCTGATCTATGAGAACTCGAGCGAATGGGTGGATAACCAGGGCGGCTCGTGTGATAACGATGTTCACGAGCATTTCAAGTGCATGGAGGAAACTCTGTTTGAGAAGGCGTTCGTCATCGTCCGTGACGACAGGAGCATATATGCCGTAAACTGCGACGCTGACCTTGATGGAGAGCGACTTACGGTGACGTCGCATGAAACGATAAAGTATCTGCATATCAATGCTCCGTGTGCACTTTGCGTTTCGGTGGCTGAGAAACAATACGAAATTCAGAAGGGCATGACAATGCTCGAGGTGAAATAATGAAAAAACAAGTCAAATTGATAGCGGCGGGTCTCGGCTCCCGCTTCGGTGTGTATGCGTCATATATAAAGAGGCACCCCGATGAAGTAAAGATCGTGGGTCTTGCCGACGCACGGGAAGACAGGCTGCGCCAATATGCCGACGAGTTCGGCGTTCCCGCAGAAAACTGCTATACCGATGCAAATACACTGTTTAAAGCAGGAATTGAGGCGGACGGTGCGGTAATATGCACCATGGATGCGATGCACTATGAGAACACCATGTGCGCAATGGAGATGGGATATGATATTCTGCTCGAAAAGCCGCTTGCGCTTACCGAGGAGCATTGCCGCACGATACGGGATACAGCCATACAATGCGGCAGAAAGATCATGCTCTGCCATGTCCTGCGCTATTCACCGTTTTATATGAAGATAAAGGACATTATCGATTCGGGCATAATCGGCGATGTGTGCACCGTTCAGGCGATGGAGCGGGTTGAGTATTGGCATCAGGCGCACGGATTTGTACGGGGAAACTGGGCAAATTCCGAGCGTGCGTGCCCCATGATCCTTGCGAAGTCCTGTCACGATACCGACATACTGTTATGGCTGTGCGGAAAGAGGTGCAGGAGCGTATCCAGCTTCGGCTCTCTTAAGCATTTTAAGGCGGAAAATCAACCCGAGGGTGCGGCAGACCGCTGCCTCGAATGTAAATACGGCGAGAGCTGTCCGTACAGTGCGCAGAATAATTATATCAAACGTGTAAAGGGCGGATATACCGGATGGCCGATCGATGTTGTCATGCAGAACGCCACGGTCGACGGTATCACTGAGGTATTAAAAACGAGCGAGTACGGCAGATGTGTATATCAGTGCGATAATAATGTTGTCGACCATCAGATCGTGAATATGTGGATGGAGGACGATGTGGCGATCAGCTTTATCATGTCGAGCTTCAATTCAAAGCACGGGCGCACCCTGCGTGTACTCGGTACGCTCGGCGACATTGATGCGGATATGGGCACGGGTAAAATCGAGCTTACCGTATTTGAGAAAAGCCATGAGGTGATCGACATCGCCGATATCATGGCGCAGAGCGCTCACGGCGGCGGCGATGACAACCTGTTCGCTGATTTTCTGTCGCTTGTCCGAGGGGATGATACGAACGAAAAATCGGAGACGTCCGTTTCACGCACGGTCGACAGTTATCTCGTATGCTTTGCCGCTGAAAAATCACGTATCAACGGCGGCCAGGTAGTTGATTTGGATTAAAACAAGACGCTGATTATTCAGCGTCTTGTTTTTTCGGTATGAATCCCTCGAATATAAATGATTCAAATTTCTTTTTTGCGAGCGTTAGCTCATCTTCGCTTCTTACCGTCCATGCGATAAGGCCGGGTCGCATCAGGCGCACGATATTAAAACCGAGCGCATGCGTGTCGTGAAAGTCGTATGCGATGAAATCGGGACGGCCGATCCAGTTTACCATGAGATGGCGCATCGTGAACGCCCAGAATCCTTTTACGGATGTATCACCCTTGTACGACCGTGAGAGCTGACCTCTCACGATCTTCGGCTCGTGTTTTTTAAACCATCTGAGCACAAAGGGTGAGAATGATTCGATACAATATTTGCCTTTATATCCCTTCAGAGCCTTTGCTGTCTTTCGGCAGACCTTTTCTACATCCCGTACATCATCGCATTTTATCTCGCACACGAGCGGCGCGCCGTCCAAAGCCTCGAGAGCCTCGGAAAACAGTGGGATTTTTTCGTTTGAGCTGTTTAAGCGGGATTGTGACAGTCTCGTGTATGACGCTTGCGAAATCCTGATTTTTTCGCCGCACATCCGGGATATATCGGCGTCGTGAAATACGACGAGCCTGCCGTCGCCCGTCAGGCGAACGTCGAGCTCCACGCCGTACCCTGCTTTTTTGGCTTCACGGAAAGCTGGGAGGGAATTTTCCGGTATTCCGTTATCGTTATTATAAAGTCCCCGGTGGGCGATGTAGATACCCAAAAACGGCTTTAGCGCAGGACGGTATTTTGCCGGTGCGAGGATGTAGATCACGGCGAAGGCTATGGCGGATATCACCGTAGCGATAATAACAGGATGCATCGTCAGCGAATCAATGCGGCGAGGACGTCTGCGTCCATACGGTAGACGATATTCGAGTCCTCGGGAGTGAAGAATATCTTTCTATCGACCGGCACTCCGATATATAACGTGTAGTCATAGTATACTGCGCTCGTTACCGTCGATGGGGAATCGTCTGCGCTATCTACCGACTCGGCGTATTTTATAAATACTTTTGTCGGGGAAGCAAGTCCGTATTTTTCTCTTTCCTCGTCTGCGAGGTAATAGTCCGCATAATCTTCAAGCGAAAGGGATGATACGGCATTTTTAATATCCTCAAAGCCTTCGTCTCCGTCCTTTAGGGTAAGTTCACCTATCTGCACCTCGGTGACCTTATCTCCCGAGAGATTACCCGGCAGGGTGTCGAGCTCTATGATATCCTCTTCCTCCTTTGAGCAGAGGTCGACGAGAGCCGTATCTATTTGGAAAATGTCGCCTACTCCCTCTTCGCACATATAATGACAACCGCTGAAGGAGTTGTAGTCCCCGATAAGAAACGAGCCTTTGCCGTTTTCATCGGTTATTTCCGCCCTCATCTGCGGCTCGTCAAGACCGTATTTCGTGAGGTCCGAGGCATTCTCCTCGACGACGGATACAGCGCTGATCTGAGAGAATATTTCGAGCGCATTATCGACAAATGCGTCATCCAGAGGGAAGTTTTCATCGTCTGCATATACCCATGTGCCGTCTGTTTTCGTGAAGCTTTTTTCGTCGTCAGTGCCGTAAAGGGTAAATGCGCTTATCTTTTCTATATCATAGCTCTTAACCACGGTCAGCGGCTCTCCCGCGTCATCAGGCTCGGATGACTCTTTTGAGAGATTGACCGCCGCTATCCAGAGTGCGATGGAAACGAGCATGATGCATACGAGTGCCAAAAGGAGCTTTTTGTTGTTTTTCATCTTTTTCTCCTGTTGAGCCATGCCCAGAGTCCGAGCGCAATGCATCCGAACGGAATTATGAGTATCATTACCGTTGCAATGAGCGCAATATTACCTGACGGTATGGTCAGCCGTTCGTTTGATATGACTTTCGTTGCGATGGCAACAGAGCTTTGTATATCCTTATCGCAGAAGGAATTCACGGCAGTCAGATAGAGGTCGTGCACTGCGCCGTTTGCGTCGTTTGCACTTGATGTGAGATAAGGCGTCGAGAACCATAGTACGTTTCCCGTCGTGTCGTCTGCTGTATACCGTGATGCCGCACCGATCAGAAAAGGACCGGGGATATCGTCATCTGTTTTTTCGGCATTTTCATCATCTATGTGAGCGATGGGGCGCAGATAGGACGAACCCGATGTTTTAAGCAGGGGTGTGACGCTTACGTTTTCCGGTGTCTGTTCGGTTTCCTTTATGCCGTGCGCTACGGGAGCGAAGATATATTTTCCGGCGATCGTTGACGTATATATACTGTCACATATATCAGGATAGAGATAGAAGTACTGTCCGCTGTACATATTCGGGTCGTTTTCCATGATGATACCGTCGACCGTCTCTAATCCGAAATTGCCCATGAGCTTATACAGATTTGTCATCTCGGTGTATTGATAAAATGTGTGGAGCATGATATTACCGCCCGAGGTGATATAGTCATGCAGTTTTGTATACTCCTCCTCGGATATGTCGCTCTCGGGAATGTTGATAATTACACAGGAGGCGTCCTCGGGCACCGAGTCTGAGGTAACGAGCTTCAGCTCTTTCAAGAGGATATTGTCCTTTTCGATGCTCTCGGCGAAGTTCTCGTTTATATCCTGTTCTCCGTGACCCGTCAGATAGTATGCGACGGGAAGCACATCCGTGCATACGTAGTCGAGCGCATTTGCGAGCTTTGCTTCGCCTGCGTAGTGCTGCTCCTGTGTGGGTATCGTATCGCTGTAACCGAGCTGAGCGTACGTCATATACTGCTGATATTCCTTTGCGGTTATCTCCTCGCCGTTGACATAGTATTTATTCTGATAAATATCACTGTATGCGACGACGGTTTCCCGCTTTGCGCTTTTGACGACAAAGCTGTTCTGCGAATATGCAGAATAGTCGCTCACGAGCTCGGGATTTTTGACGGGGTCGATCTTTTTGAGGGTGATATGAGAGTTGAGCGTTGCCGCACGTGAGAGCAGCTCGGATACGATCTCGTCTTCGTTTCCGTCCTCGGCGATATACTTTATCTCTATCTCATCCTTGTATGAGGCGATCAGCTCTTTTGCATCGCCTGAAAGCGCATATAGCTTGTTTGCCGACACATCGAATTTCGTGTATGCACTCGGCAGGGCGAGCATCGCCATATTCAGCGCCACCGCTATGACGACGACGATCGCCATGGTGATAAAGCTGACGGAGCCGTATTTGAATGATTTACTTTTAAAAGATTTTTTAATATTCATTTTTATAGCTCCCTTCTTAATTCCATCTGCGCTTTTCAAAATTCTGTATTGCGAAGAATAAGAAAACGAAAGCGAATGTGATGTAATATACTACTGCGGTGAGATCGAGCATCCCAGTGACGAATCCGCTGTATCTTTCATATACGCACAGGGCGTTGAGCAACTTCTGAAACGCACCGTCCATCAGGGTGCTTTGAAAGAAATATACGGCGATATCGACGGCGGCGAGCACTACGAAAAGGATGCTTGATATCGTCTCATTTTTCGTCGTGACATACAGTAAGAGGGCGAGCGCTGCGGCGAGCACGGCGAAGCATAAGAGGGAGGTGAATGCATCGCTCGGTATCGAAGCTGCGATCGAGCCGAGTAAATACATCACGAGCAGGGAAAAGAATGAGATAACGGCGGCAATGACCGGACTTTCCGTTATGCTTGACACGAATATGCCAAACGCAAGTAGGGCGCAGCCCATCAGATAAAAGCCGAGTATCGCACAGTAGGCAGAGAGGAAATTGACACTGCCGAAGAGCGAGAATATCAGAGGATATATGCATATTATGACCGTAGGTATCGCAAAAACTGCGGCGGTCGCAATAAACTTGCCGAGGATGATATCACTCGCTGAGAGGGGCAGGGAATATAAGAGCTGATCCGTGCGTGTGCGTTTCTCGTCCGATAGGATATTCATCGTCAGTATCGGCACGATCAGAAGGAAGATATAACTGATGTTGTAGAGCGAATACTCAAAAGCCGAGTAACCGTTCAAAAGGTTCGTGAGAGTAGAGATGATACCCGTCAGCAGGAGGAGTATTCCGATGAATACATAGCCGTACATAGTACCGAAATATACGCGCAGTTCTTTTTTAATTACAGCTTTCATTGGTCGTTTTCCTCCTTGTCTTCGCTATATATTGGGGTGTAGTCGCCCTCTGTGGGGGCGTCGTCCGACATTGTTTCCCCGACTGTTTCCGGCTCTTCGGGCTCGTCCTTTGTAAGCTCTAAGAAAAGATCCTCGAGGGTAGGAACGTTCGCTGTCAGTGCGAGGAGCACATAGTCGCTTGATTTGAAAGCGTAATATACATTCTCACGGATATCTGTGTCTTCTTCGTATGTCAGGGTGAAAGTCTTTTCGCCGTTCGATTCGTTCTCGCTGATATCGGTGATGCCTGAAATACCGTCAAATATCTCACGTCCGGGTGCACCGTCCGCTCTTGTGGTGACTGTCAGCACGTTTTCTTCCGAGATGCTCTCTCTTAGCTCCTTCTCCGTGCCGCAGGCAGCGATCTTGCCGTGCGATATTATTATGATCTCGTCGCACACCTCCTGCACCTCGGCGAGGATATGGCTTGAGAGAATTACCGTCCGGTTTTGTGAGAGGGAGCGTATGAGCTTTCTTATCTCTATTATCTGTAACGGGTCGAGACCGACGGTCGGCTCGTCGAGTATGATATATGCAGGGTCGCCGAGCATGGCCCCGGCTATTCCCACACGTTGGCGGTAGCCCTTTGACAGATTCTTAATGATCCGTCCGGAGACGTCGGATATCTGCGTTTCTTCCATGACACGGACTACCTCGCTCCGGATATCGCTTTTTTTGAGGCCCTTTGCCTCAGCGACAAAGGTCAGATACTCGAGCGGAGTCAGGTCGTTATACAGCGGCGGTATCTCGGGCAGATAGCCGATATTGCGCTTTGCCTCCTTCGCATCGTCGCAGATGTCCAAGCCGTTTACCGTGACGCTTCCGTCTGTAGCTGAGAGACAGCCCGTGATTATATTCATGGTCGTGGACTTGCCTGCGCCGTTCGGACCGAGCAGTCCGTAGACCTTTCCTTCCTCGATATGAAAGGAAATATTCGATACGGCTGTATGTTCGCCGTACTTTTTTGTGAGATTTTTTACTTCTATCAAAGGAAATATCCTCCTGTCAGGCGTTTTTATTTATTCTATACCTATAATGTGACGGTATCGTGAATTCATGAAAAAAATGCGGAATAATATAGACATAGCGGAAAAATGAGTATATAATTATTATAATATTATTTGTAAGGTGTTATTATGAAGGTAAGTGTTTCAACAGCATTTTTCGGAAGAAGCGTTCCGGAGATCGTACATTTTTATAAAGAGGCAGGCATTGACGCTATGGAGATCGCCAGTTTGAACTATGCCCGTCTTGCAGATTACAGATTTGCAGAGATAAAGAGCGAATGTGACAAATACGGCGTCGAGCTTCGTTCATTCCACATTCCGTTCGGCAGGGAACTGAGCATAGGCCATCCCGATGCAGAGATAAGAAAGCGCTCGCTTGAGATATTTAAGCATACGGTTGATATAGCGGCGTCTCTCGGTGTGAAGATATGCGTTGTCCATCCGTCCAGCGAACCGAATGAGGATCGTAAGAGAGACGAGCTCCTTTCCTATTGCACGGAGAATATGGCAGAGCTGTGTGAATATACGAATTCCTGCGGAATTGAACTCGCTATGGAGAATCTGCCCCGTACCTGCCTGTGCAATACGCCCGATGAGGTCATTTCCGTGTTAAAAAAGATACCGAATCTGAAAACCTGCTTTGATATGAACCACTTTTTGCCGTGGAAGGGAATCGTGCCCGACAATGTCGGATACATATACCGACTGAAAGAGGAGGTCGGCGACAGACTCGTGACCGTCCACGCAAGCGACTATGATTTCGTGGACGAACGCCATCTTTTCCCGATGGACGGAGATAACGACTGGCAAGGGATAATAAAAGCGCTTGCCGATACGGGTTATCAGGGATATTTTAATTATGAGATAGGCGTAAAGCACGGTGATGGCGAGGGAAAGACTCTGCACGATGTCAGGGCGAATTTCGATCAGCTGTTTGCGATGAAATGATAAAAATGCCGAAAAATACAAAAAATATTGACATTTACAAATTATTAACACAACAAACGATGATTTGTAATATTTAAATGGTAATATATGTACGAAACATAATAGTATGTTTTTTTCATTTTTCCCCTTTTTTACTCAAAAACATAGCAGGAAGTGCGGTCTTCCTGCTATGTTTTTGTTTTGTGTGAAAAAGGGGAAATTTTTCTTTTTTTATTCTATTCATTTTCATTTCTTTGTGTGCATAGCTTTATTATATGAATTATATTAAAAAGACAAAGAAATTCTTTTTTGACGGTATGCTGCTTACCGTCACTGCGCTTATCATGCGCACGGTAGGCGTTGTTTTCAACGCATATATTTCCGATAAGATGACCAAAAGCGGCATGGGACTTTTTACTCTTGTTATGAGCGTTTACGCCTTTGCCGTGACATTTGCCACCTCGGGCATCAACCTCGCCGCTACACGCATGACAGCCGAGGCAATGGGGCATTGCAACCAACGAGAGATAAGAGACGCAATGAAACGATGTATATTATACAGTCTCTTTTTCGGCTGTGTCGGCGGTATTGGCTTATATTTCGGTGCGGCCTTTTTCGGGGGCACTCTCATGGGCGATATACGGACGGTTCCGTCCTTGCGGCTTTTGTCCTTCGGTCTTCCTTATCTTTCCGTGTCGGCTGCGTTAAACGGCTATTTTACGGCCGTTCGACGGGTCGTGAAAAGTGCAGCGTGTCAGTTTTTTGAGCAGTTATTAAAAATCGTTTTTACCGTGGCAGGATTTTCGCTTTTCCTCGATCGGGGACTTGAGTACGGATGCCTCGCGCTCGTCGGGGCGTCGATGATCGCCGAGGTCATGTCGGCTTTGCTCGCTTATATACTGTATATCATTGATTTAAAAAAGCATAATGATCGCAGCGGCACTCATGTAAAGCATCTGACAGCGAAGCTCTGCGGTATTGCACTGCCTGTGGCAGTCAGTGCGTATTTTCGCTCGGGACTTCTCACAGCAGAGCATATGCTGATCCCGTGGGGACTGAAACGTAGCGGAGTCGGTGCGGACGCGGCGCTCGCATCATACGGTATCGTGCAGGGCATGGTGCTGCCCGTGGTCTTGTATCCTCAGGCGTTTATCGCCGCTTTTACATCCCTGCTCATACCCGAATTTGCAGAGGATATTGCCTCGGGAGACAGAGAGCGCAACAACCGTATAGCCGATACCGCTATCCGTGCGACTTTGCTTTTCTCGATCGGAGTCGCCGCCGTTATGATGTGCTTTTCCGAGCAGCTCGGTCTTGCGATCTACAAGAGCAGGGAATGCGGATATTTTATACGCCTTATCGGTGCGCTGATTCCTGTCATGTACCTCGACGGCGTGGTAGACGCTATGCTGAAGGGGATGGGATATCAGTTTTATTCCATGGTCGTGAATATCATAGACGCTCTTGCATCGTGTGCCTTAGTTTTTATTCTCGTGCCGCGGATGGGGATAAACGGCTATGTGATAACGATATTCGTCGGTGAGATACTGAATTTTGCTTTGAGTATATCAAAGCTGCTTGCACATTCGGATATCAGAGTGCACGTTATGCGCCGTGTGATACTGCCTGTTATGTGCGGCATTGGTGCGACGAGCATTGCACAATTGATCTACAAGACATTCCGCTTTGAATTTCCGATTCTATTGTTGCTCGCCTGTGCAATATATATATTGCTTTTGTTTGCGACCTCGTCGCTCAGGATAAATAAGAAGTCGATTTGAAAAAGCGAATACTAAACCCCGAGGTATAACACCTCGGGGTTTATCGTATCTATTTTAATCTACCAGGATATAAACTCTGGCGCTTCTTCTGCCCCATTTGAGGGCAGCTGCATATGCGCTGCTGTCTGTACCCATAAAGATATCTATTATATTTCCTTTAATAGCTGCTCCGGTATCGAGTGCATATCTCACACCGCAGTCGTAATAGTCGCTGGCTACATATACCTTGGTGCCGAGAGAGATGACCTGAGGGTCGACCGCTATGACCGAAGTACTTACGGCGCTACCCGTGGCGGTGCACGCATCCTCGGGGGCGGTATATGCTGTTGACTGGACGTCAATATAATGAGAGTAGTGATATTTCACGCCGTCTGAACCGGTGAAGTATCCGCCTGCACCGTGGTAGATGATCTCATTTACCGGGGCAGTCGTTGTTTCGGAAATGACGGTCGTATCCGTCACCTTTCCGTCGATTATCTTTTCTCTGAGCGTTCTCTGCGTTTTGCCGTTGACGCCCTTTTGCACGATCTTTGTCGTGCCGTAAGGGATCGAAGATACATCAACGGTCTCTGAAGTGTACGGAATAAGCTCCGTTTCGGTCTTGTCTCTGTATTCCACATTAAATAGTGTAATGGACGAAGCTTCTGTAATCTGTGAATCGAGAGAGATGCTCGCCTCCTTGTCTGACATATCGATATTCAGCTCATCAAGGAGCGCACGAGCGGTTATTGAAGTGGTTTCTACGCTGATGGAAGCGTTGTCCCAGCTGATAGATACTTCAAATGTGTCTGTACTATCGTCAAAAATATCATTTTTTGCGGCATATCTGGTCGTCGATATGCTCGCATCTTCCTGCATGTAGTAGGAATGGTGTTTCGTATAGCTTGCTATAACGGAAAAAGAAACTGCAATCGTTATAACAAAGCATACGCATGTGAGTATGCGCAGGAAAGTCTTGTTATTAAGACCGTGGAAATTGAAAACGCTGTCTAAAGAAAAGTGCTTTTTTGCGACCTTGCGGTCGTTTTGATTTTTGGGGTTAACATATACATTGCTTTGTTTGTTCGTATACATGTCTCCTCCTTTGTCAAAGGGGTTTACACTCGGATTATGAAGCCGTGACGGATTTTATTCTGTCACGGCTTTATAATGCTATTGAGTGTCGCGGGACGTTCCCGCTTGCTGCCGTGAGCTACGATGCAGTACAGCACCGACAATAAATATACTTGCGACAGCCGAAATGTATGCTGAAAATGTTATCTCTTTGAGAACTGAGGTGCTCTGCGGGCTGCCTTAAGTCCGTATTTCTTTCTTTCCTTCATTCTCGGGTCACGAGTGAGGAAGCCTGCTTTCTTAAGTGCGGGACGGTATGTCTCGTCAGCCTGTGTGAGGGCTCTTGAGAGACCGTGTCTGATCGCACCTGCCTGTCCGGAGAATCCACCGCCCTTAACATTTGCGATGATATCGAATTTACCCTGTGTGCCCGTGATGCCGAAGGGCTGGTTTACGATAAGCTTAAGTGTTTCAAGACCGAAGTATTCATCGATGTCCTGACCGTTTATTGTGATAACGCCGGTACCGGGAACTATGCGTACTCTGGCGATAGATTTCTTTCTTCTGCCTGTGCCGTAAAAATAAGGCTTTGCGCTTGTATACATTAGTATTATCTTCCTTTCGTTAATTATTCAGCGGTATAAGGTACCGGCTTCTGTGCTTCGTGATTGTGCTTGTCACCCTTGACTACCTTAAGTCTGGTGATGGATTTGTCGCCGATAGAGTTGTGGGGGAGCATACCCTTGACTGCGAGCTCCATAGCCATTTCGGGCTTTGTAGCCATAAGAGTCTTGTAGTTTACTTCCTTAAGACCGCCGATATAACCGGAATGATGGTAATACTTCTTCTGCTCGAGCTTCTTACCTGTCAGTACGGCCTTTTCAGCGTTGATGATGATGACGAATTCGCCGCAGTCTACATGAGGCGTGAATTCAGGTCTGTGTTTGCCGCGAAGTATTGTTGCGGCGAGTGCTGCTGTCTTGCCGAGCGGCTTGTCAGCGGCGTCGATAACATACCACTTGCGTTCGATGTTCTCTTTTTTTGCCATGAATGTTGACATCGTTTTTCCCTCCAAATTGTACAACGATATTGATTATTTTAATTGCAGGGTAGATTATACCACACAAGAAAGAGGGTGTCAAGTGTTTTTTGAAATGAAATTAATTTACAAATATAAAATCTCTCGTATTCTCTGTTATTTGCAAAAATACTCTTAAATTCTTGCTCGAAAATTTATATTTTTTCTGCCTGTTTTTCACTAAACCGGGTATATTTTGCGAAAAAAAGACCTTTGTGTCCGAATTCACCTTCTTTTGACGAACAGTCATATTCCCATCATTATTTTAATAGTATTATAACAGTACAAAATATCGGAGGTTAAATATGACTGAAACAAAATACCTTCCCGAGGGGTATCTCATAAATACTCGGGAAAATATGGAGTATCTTTCCTCGCAGCAGGGAATAGAGCGTGCGATGAGGGAGGGACGTATCATAGAGGGCAACGCTATCATGTGCGATCCTGAACTATCGGTGAGCGTCGAGCTCGGCTGTATGAAGGGAATACTGAAAAAAGATGAGGTGGCGGCGTGTGCGCCCGGCGAAGAGATCAAGGATATCGCCGTTATCACCCGGGTCGGAAAGCCGGTTTGTTTTGTGGTAAAGGATATCACACGTGACGTATACGGCTCGCCTGTTGCCGTTCTCTCGCGAAAGATGGCTCAGCAGGAATGTGCAAAGCAGTTTTTATCGGAGCTTTCTCCGGGGGATATCGTCGACGCCCGTGTCACTCACCTCGAGCATTTCGGTGCATTTGTTGATATCGGGTGCGGTATCGTTTCGCTTTTGACGATCGATTGCATTTCCGTCTCACGTATCACGCATCCCCGTGACCGTTTCCGTGTCGGAGACGATATAAAGGTCGTCATAAAAAGCATCGACCGTGATGCGGGCAGGATCTACGTCTCGCACAAAGAGCTGCTCGGCACATGGGAGGAAAATGCGGCACGGTTTTCCGTCGGTCAGACCGTGGCAGGGATCGTGCGAAGCGTAGAGGACTACGGTATATTTGTCGAGCTCAGCCCTAACCTCGCAGGGCTCGCAGAGTATAAAGAGGGCATATGCGTCGGCCAGCGTGCGGCTGTTTACATAAAGAATATGGTGCGTGAGAGGATGAAAATCAAGCTCGTGCTGATCGATTCTTCCTCCGGAGTGCCTGCCCCGGACAAAATGGAGTATTTTCTGCCGGATAATAAGCGTCATATTGATTATTGGCGGTATTCGCCCGAGGCGTGCGAAAAGATGATAGACAGCACCTTTGACGCATCGTAATATTTATTATATTCGTTTCAAATACAAATGATAAAATCCCCCGGACAGCCGTAACTGCCGGGGGATATTTATATCCTGTTTTTCAATATTTTATTAAGCTTGAAGGAAAGAGCGGAAGCGAGCGCTATTTTTATGATATCGCCGGGGATAAAAGGGAGAACGCAGGTTGAAAGAGCGGATACCACGGGGACATGATTCATGATAACATACCACCCCGTGCCGAAAGCGTAACAGACGGCGCAACCTGCCGTCATCCCTATGGGATAGACATAGATTTTGTCTTTTTTAAAAGAGACAACAGCACCTGATATGACAGAAGCGAAGATATATCCGACCGCATAACCTCCGGTAGGTCCTAAAAGCACTTGCGCACCGCCGGTCATGCTTTGAAATACGGGAAGACCCACGAATCCCAAAAGCAGGTATACCGCCATGGATATACCGCCGTATACAGGGCCGAGCATAGCGCCTGACATATATACGGCGAGCAGGGAAAGAGTGATAGGGATTACCGAGATCGGTATCGTTATCTGAGCACAGACGGCAGTAAGTGCCGCAAACAGTGCGCACAGTGTGAGCTTGCGAAGAGAATTTCTGTTTTTCATTAATGTAAACCTCGAAAATAAATAAGTTTACAATATTATATCACGCAATCCAAATTTGTCAAGTGGCTTTACAAAAAAATAATTTAGATATATAATATTTTTATGAAAATAGTTTTTGATATCGTACGCTCGGACCGAAAGACGGTATCTCTCGAGATAACGAAAGATATGAGGGTTTTGGTGCGTGCGCCGAGAAGAATGAAATATGATGATATTGAAGCTTTTGTATTAAAGCACCGCCCGTGGATCGATACACATCTTCAAAAGAGGGCGGAGAAGAATACGGCTTACGAGAGCGCAGATGAGGCGGCTTTGCGCAAATCGGCGATGAAGGTGATACCCGAGCGGGTGAGATACTATTCCGAGATAATGGATCTCACACCGACGGGCGTCCGCATCACCGGTGCAAAGACACGCTTCGGCAGCTGTTCGCCGAAAAATTCCTTGTGTTTTTCCTGCTATCTGATGCAGTATCCGATCGAGGCTGTCGACTATGTGGTAGTGCATGAGCTCGCTCATATTAAAGAGAAAAACCACGGCGAGCGCTTTTATGCTCTGATAGAGAAATATATGCCGGATTATAAAGAACGAATTTCAATACTGAAAAAATAAGTCTGACGGTGTCCGTCAGACTTATTCAAATATTATAATTAAACCCACGAGCAGTCCGATCAGCATGCCGAGAGCGGGCTCTTTTGATTTGCACATCAGTATCGCTTCCGGCAGCAGCTCTCCGAATACGACATACAGCATGGCGCCGCTTGCGAAGCTGAGCGAGAGTGCGAGGCTCAGCGGGCCTAAAGCACCGAGATAGTAGCCGAGCATAGCGCCGAGGATCGTCGGCGCACCGGTGATTGCAGTGATGAGGATTGCTTTTATTTTGCCGACGCCGCCTGATATGAGAGGGACGGAGACCGACATCCCCTCGGGGATGTTATGCAGACCGATGACGATGGCGAGGGTCAGACCGCTTGTCAGCGTAAAGCCGATTGTGCCGCCCGTGGCATAGGATGCGCCGATGACCATTCCCTCGGGCAGATTATGCAGGGCGATGGCAAAGGCCATTACCATACCGCCGATAAAGAGACTGCGCGCGGTGTTTTGTTTTTTGTGTTCCTCGTAGTGGTCGCTGTGTATCAGCTCGGATAATTGGTCGGCGGTCTTCGGGTGATCGCTGTCGATATGCGGCACCTCGGGGTTGGTGGTACGGTCGATGATGTAGTTTAACAGGTACACTACCCCGTACCCGGCGAGAACCGAGATGATCACGATAAAGATATGTCCGCTTGTTTTTTCAGTCTGCTCTATTGCGTCGAGCAATAAATCGAAGCATACTACCCCGAGCATTACTCCTCCCGCAAAGCTGAGGAGCAGGCTGACTGTTCTTTCTGAATTCCGGTTAAATACAGCACCGACAAGACCGCCGATACCCGTACCGCCGACACCTGCGATCGCTGTAATGATAACTACCCATGCAAATGTGCTCAATTGAAATGTACCTCTGAATGAAAATTCCTGTATATTCTACCATAGATCAGGTCAATTGGCAATAGGATTTTTATGCTGTTGACGAAAGTTTATTATATATGTTATAATATGGAAAACGAACGGAGGATGAGTATGAAAATAGCAAATGATATTAAATATATCGGAGTAAATGATCACGAGATCGACCTTTTTGAGGGACAGTATGATGTTCCAAACGGAATGGCGTATAACTCGTATATTATATTGGATAAAAAGATCGCCGTTATGGATTCGGTCGATGCGAAATTCGGAGAGCAGTGGCTTTCCAATATCGACGAGGCACTTGAAGGAAGAAAACCCGATTATCTTGTCGTACAGCATATGGAGCCTGACCACTCCGCAAATATTACGAGCTTTACGGAGAAATACCCTGATACTGTAGTGGTTTCTTCCTCAAAAGCGTTTGCCATGATGAAAAATTTCTTCGGTACGGACTTCGAGTCGAGACGTATTGTCGTAGGCGAGGGCGATAGGCTCGAGCTCGGCAGTCATGTTTTAAACTTTATCACTGCGCCCATGGTGCATTGGCCAGAGGTCATCGTCACTTATGACAGCACAGCGAAGGTACTCTTTTCGGCGGACGCATTCGGCAAGTTCGGTGCGCTCGATGCCGATGAAGACTGGGCGTGTGAGGCACGCAGATATTATTTCGGTATCGTAGGAAAGTACGGCGCTCAGGCGCAGGCGCTTCTGAAAAAAGCAGAGAAACTGGATATACAGACGATCTGTCCTCTGCACGGACCTGTTCTATCCGAAAATCTTGAATATTATCTCGGCCTTTATCAGATATGGACGACATATTCCGTTGAGACCGAGGGAATTATGATAGCGTATACTTCGGTTTACGGAAACACAAAAAAGGCGGTTCTCGAGCTTGAGAAATTGCTGAAGGCAAAAGGCTGTGAGCGTGTCGTTGTCTGCGACCTTGCAAGAGAAGATATGGCGGAGGCAGTCGAGGACGCTTTTCGTCACGGAAAGCTCGTGCTTGCGACGACAACATACAATGCGGATGTCTTTCCGTTTATGAAGCATTTTATCGACCATCTTATAGAGCATAATTTCTGTAACCGCTCTGTTGCATTCATTGAGAACGGTTCGTGGGCGCCTACCGCCGCAAAAGCCATGCGCAAAATGCTCGAGAATTGTAAAAATCTTATATTTGCCGAAACAGTCGTGACGATAAAATCAGCGCCCGATGCAGAAACCGAAAACCAACTGAATATGCTCGCAGACGAGCTTGTAAAATAAAAAAACTGCCCGATTCCGGGCAGTTTTTTTAAGGCAATACCGCATAAATCTGACAGCGCAATTGCGCTGTCAGATTTTTCGTCAGACGATACAAATTGAGGAGGCAAGAGTAGAGTCCTCTGCCGACGAAATTTGTGAAGTATGACGGAAAAAATGCAAGCAAGTGCGCTGTCAAGGCGACAGCCGTGAATTGTGCGGTGTTGCCTTAATTCTGATAATAAATCTGTTCTTCGGTTATCATGGGATAAATGATGAGAGCGCTTGCGTCGAGGTCTTCCTTTTGCATGTCGATTGCCGATATACGGTGATTATCGTATGACGTGTAATAGAGGATACCTTTGTCTGCATTGTAGCAGGAGGTATAGAGAGTGATCTCGTACTTGCCGTCGTCAAGCACACAGCAGCCTCGCATCTGATCGACCGCACCCAATATGTGAAAGAACTGACTGACGCTTTTTGTTTCCGACGGGTCGGATATGGAATTCATTTTCACAAACGAGGCACGCACAAAACGGGATTGCGACGAAAGATCTCCGGGTAAGCCTAACGCACCCATGCCACGGCTGTATGTTTCGAGATCCAACTGTGACGTAAAGTGGTTTTCGGGGCTCTTCGGGGATAGATTCATATAATTGTTGAGCTGAAACATCTGCTTATCAAACGGCGGGTTGTTCGTCAGAACTCCGACAGGGTTATCGTAAACTTTGATGCCGTCTTTCACTGATTCGAGGGTGATCGCACTGTAGTTATCAGCTACTATCCAGTGTAAAGAGGCGGCAGGCAGCTTGTCGTTAAACGGTGTATCGGTAATATTCAAATTACCGATCAGCATGCGTGCTTCCTCCACCGACGCACACTGAGACAGGATCCACGGTATCAGCTCAAATTGGGGGATGTTATTTTTCCCTTCTGCATCCGGTCTGTAATATGCATTACCGACGAAATTGAGTCCTGCGATGCATAGCCCTTTTTCGTTGATTCCCTCGTAATATAATGGCGTGTTGTCGATCACCGTTGAAATTCCCATGATAGCGTAATGGGTTTTCATGATTCCCTCGCGGCGAAAGGAGATCGGACAGTTTCTCGGAGTTATGACGATATTGTCTCCGTATGAGAATTCATAATCGAGCGTTCGGCCGAAATAGAAGTTTTCGGTTTTATATGTTGCAGCTGTGCACATTTTTTTGCCTCCTGATAATATACTTATTTTATATTATATTTGAAATATTATGCGCCGTCAAGTATGAAATCCGCTTTTGCTTGATATAAAGCAATAAATATGGTATAATCTTATAATATAATAAATCTATCAAAAGAGAGGATTTGACATGCTGATATCCACAAAAGGAAGATATGCGCTCCGGGTGATGCTGGAGCTTGCGAGCCATGAGCCGGGCGAGATCGTTCCGCTGATCACCATTGCGCAAAAACAGGGAATATCCGAAAAATATTTAGAGAGTATTCTCGTAGTGCTTTCAAAAGCAGGCGAGATCGAGGGTCTGCGGGGCAAGGGCGGCGGATACCGCCTGAAGCGTGAGCCGAAGGATTATTCGGTCGGTGAGATCCTGCGTCTGACCGAGGGGTCGCTCGCACCGGTGTCCTGCCTTGACTGCAAGCCGAATCAATGCAGCCGTGCTTCCGAATGTAAGACGCTTCCGCTGTGGGAGAAGCTAGATGCCGTTATAAATAATTATCTTAACAGCGTATCGCTTGCAGATATGATCGACCCATCCTCTACCGGCGATTGGTGCATATGAGGCAGTATTTTTTATAAATTTGCAAAAACCTATTGACAAGACAGGAATATGGTGGTAAAATACACGTAACCTATAAGAAAGATAGGAATTAGGAATGAAAGATTTATTTACCAAACTGCTCAGGCAGAATTTCCGTTTCGGCCGAATGTGACGGCGTTGTTTTTCATCGTATCAGCACAAAAACATTTGATTGAAAGGATTTAATACCATGAGCAACTATAAATTTGAAACGATACAGATTCACGCAGGACAGGAGCATCCCGATTCTGCGACCGATGCAAGAGCAGTACCGATCTATGCTACCACTTCTTATGTTTTTAAGGATAGCGCACAGGCGGCAGGGCGGTTCGCCCTCAGCGAAGGCGGAAATATTTACACCCGTCTGATGAACCCGACGTCCTCGGTATTTGAGGAACGCATTGCGGCGTTGGAGGGCGGTGCGGCGGCGCTTGCGACTGCGTCCGGCTCAGCTGCGATCACATATGCGATTCAGAATATTGCACGTGCAGGGGATCACGTGGTATCCTCCGCTAATCTGTATGGCGGCACCTACAATCTGCTTGCCAACACATTACAGGATCAGGGCGTTACCGCAACCTTTGTCGATCCGACAGACCTTGCGGCGCTGGAAGCGGCGATTCAGGACAACACAAAGCTCGTTTACGCCGAGACGCTCGGCAACCCGAATTCGGATGTCATCGACCTGCGCGCCATTGCCGATATCGCCCACCGTCACGGTATACCGCTTATCGTGGACAATACATTTGCGACTCCGTTTTATCTGCGCCCGATCGAGTACGGCGCTGACATCGTGGTTCACTCGGCTACAAAATTCATCGGCGGACACGGTACGGTCATGGGCGGCGTGATCGTCGACTCGGGTAAGTTCGACTGGACACAGAATGATAAATTCCCCGGTATTACAAAACCGAATCCGTCTTACCACGGCGCAGTTTTCTCTGAGGTCTGCGGAGACATCGCATATATCATGAAACTGCGCACGACCCTGATGAGGGATCAGGGAGCGACCATCTCACCCTTTAACTCGTTTTTGCTTTTGCAGGGACTCGAGACCCTGTCGCTCCGTCTCGAGCGCCATGTGGAAAATGCGCTTAAGGTCGTTGAATTCTTAAAGGCTCATCCGCAGGTGGAGCGGGTCAATCACCCCTCACTTGCGACCGGCAGAGCGAAAGAATTGTACGATGAGTATTTTCCAAATGGTGCGGCATCCATTTTCACTTTTGAAATCAAAGGCGATGCCGACACGGCAAAAAAATTTACCGAGAGTCTCGAGCTGTTTTCGCTGCTTGCCAATGTGGCAGATGTGAAGTCGCTTGTCATTCACCCGGCCTCCACAACGCACTCACAGATGAGCGAGGAAGAATTGCTTGCATCCGGCATTAAGCCGAATACCGTCCGTCTTTCCATCGGTACAGAGCATATTGACGATATTTTAGCCGACCTCGCACACGGCTTCGACGCTGTGAAATAATAGAAGGAGATATTATACCATGTCTAACATATATACTTCCGCCGATCAGCTGATCGGTAAAACACCGCTTTTGGAACTGACACATATCGAAAAAGAGGATGGACTCGAGGCATCCGTCCTTGCAAAGCTTGAATACTTCAATCCGGCAGGATCGGTAAAGGATCGAGTTGCAAAAGCGATGATCGATGATGCAGAGGAAAAGGGAATTCTGAAGGCAGGCTCGGTTATCATTGAGCCGACGAGCGGCAATACCGGAATCGGGCTTGCCTCCGTCGCCGCCGCAAGAGGTTACCGCATCATTATCGTAATGCCCGAGACTATGTCGGTGGAACGCCGCCAGCTTATGAAGGCTTACGGCGCCGAGCTCGTGCTGACCGAAGGCGCAAAAGGCATGAAGGGTGCAATCGCCAAAGCAGAGGAGCTCGCAAAAGAGATACCGGACAGCTTTGTGCCGGGACAGTTTGTCAACCCTGCCAACCCTGCGGTTCACCGTGCGACGACAGGACCAGAGATCTGGGAAGATACGGACGGCAAGGTGGATATCTTTGTCGCCGGCGTCGGAACAGGTGGTACTGTCACCGGAGTAGGGGAATATCTCAAATCGAAAAACCCGGATGTCAGGGTCGTTGCCGTTGAGCCGGTATCCTCCGCAGTTCTCTCCACAGGCGTGGCAGGGGCGCATAAGATACAGGGCATCGGCGCAGGTTTTGTGCCGGAGGTGCTGAATACCTCAGTGTACGATGAGATCATCACGGTTACGAATGAAGACGCTTTTGCGACGGGAAAACGGATCGGCAAGAGCGAAGGCGTATTGGTGGGCATATCCTCCGGTGCGGCGGTTTTTGCGGCGATTCAGCTGGCAAAGCGGCCGGAAAATAAGGGTAAGACCATCGCCGTGCTTCTCCCTGACACGGGCGACCGCTATCTTTCCACACCGATGTTTGCAGATTAATTCAAAGCCGTCAGCGAAAAAGCTGACGGCTTTTTTGTGCAGATCATGCACTGATTCTGCCTGTTTTGATGCAAATTTTCAGTTGTTTTCCGTACAATCGTATGCTATACTGTAATAAAAAGGAGACTTGTCATGTTAATTCTGATTGCTCTTATCGTATTTTTCCTTATTTATCCCTATTTACGCATTTTTTTCAAACGTATATCTTTATATTTCAAATTGCGTGCGCTTTGCCGCAGGCGCAACCTTCGCCTGCACGGCGGATATCCTCTGTGGATATTTTCACGAAAGAAAGACGCCCGTTACGATTTTTATCTCGAGGGAGAGGATACGGTGCTTGCAGTCAAGCTTTTTGCCGTCAAGAGTAGGACCAAAACGCTGTATTTTATCAATGATGCATCCTATCGCATCCGTTCATACTTAGGTCTGTTTTCCCGGTTCGCTGTTCATTTCGTCCAGCCGATCGACTCTGCCGTGCGTCCTCTGCCGCAATATATACCGGACATGAAAAATGAAGCATGGTACGCCAAGACGATGCGTGAGCTTCTGCTCCTCCACCCGTCCTGCGGTGATATTCGCAGGTGCCGTGACGGACAGGAGCAGATAATAGGAACGGGTGATACTGTAGGCAATCTGACCCTCTGCTCCTTCTCCACGATTGAACACGTGCTATAAGCTGAAATATACACCTTCATACAAAAAGGAAACGGTTCTCCGTTTCCTTTTTGTATGAAATTTTTACAAAAAATATCGTGACAGGTTTATAAAAATACTATTGAAAATTATGCCGTGATGCGTTATCATATAACATGACGCAAAAGACAAAGGAGAAGTTTTTTTGAATAAATATATCAGGGGAGCGGCGCTGATGCTCGGCGTTCTGCTGTTACTGAGCGTAAGCGGCGAGTGCAGAGAAGAGAATATCGATGATACATATCAAGTGAAAACCGTAATCGCCGCAGATGTGAGCCTTCCCGAGCCTCCCATTCCGACGGACCTCCCGACCGAGCCGGAACCCACAGTTACCGTTGGGTCGATTACGCTCGACAAGTACAGTATTTCAGTCGGCATAGGCGAGAGCGATATGCTGCAGGTCACGATGCTCCCGGAAAATGCGGAAAGTAAGCGGGAGCTCTGGCATAGTGACAATACGGACGTCGCCGCGGTAGATGAGAGCGGAATGATAACAGGCGTCGGCACAGGAAGCTGTACCGTGACCGTGACATCAGTGGATAATCCGCAGGTGAGTGCTGCCGTCAGCGTGGAGGTGTATGGGACGCCCGGGCTGACATATATTCAGGGTGTTCTCATCGTTAACAAAACCTATTCACTGCCTGCGGATTATAATCCGGGCACGGACGAAACCGCAGGTGCGGCGCTGAACGAGATGATCGAGGCGGCAAAGCAGGAAGGGATCAGCCTGTGGATCGCGTCGGCTTTTCGCTCGTACAGCAGGCAGATGTCGGTATATAATAATTATGTCGTGCGTGACGGGGTAGCGGTGGCGGATCGGTACTCGGCACGGCCGGGACATTCGGAGCATCAGACGGGACTTGCCTTTGACCTGAATTCGCTGGAACAGTGGTTCGGGCAAACCGACGAGGGACTGTGGCTTGCCGCAAACTGTTGGAAATACGGATTTATCATACGCTATCCGCAGGATAAAGAAGAGATCACGGGATATATGTATGAGCCGTGGCATGTACGGTATATCGGTAAGGAAATGGCGCAAAAGGTCGAAGAAAGCGGACTTTGCTTAGAGGAATATTTTAATATCACTTCGGTTTACGCCGAGTGAAAAGAAAACTTAAAAACAGGAGGTGTTTCCGATGTATGAAATATTGATTTGTCTTTTCGCAGGACTGGGGGCTGGGTTCGGTACCGGATTTGCAGGAATGAGTGCGGCGGCTGTCATTTCACCGATGCTGATCGCTTTTTTGTCGGTCGATCCGTATATGGCAGTCGGAATAGCACTGGCAAGCGACGTACTCGCTAGCGCCGTCAGCGCTCTCACATATAAGAAAAATAAAAACATTGATATCAAAAACGGACTTGTCATGATGGTGTGCGTTCTGCTCTTTACCGTTGTGGGCAGCTGGGTCGCAAGCTTCGTCCCTCATACGGTCATGGGAAATTTCAGTACCTTTATGACTATGATGCTCGGCATTAAATTTATCATAAAACCCGTTGCCGTAACAAAAGAGGCGATGATGGGAGTGAGCAAAAGGAAACGGATCATTCAGTCGGTCATTTGCGGTTCGATGGTAGGATTTATCTGCGGTTTTGTCGGTGCAGGCGGCGGTATGATGATGCTGCTCCTTTTGACGGCCGTTATGGGATATGAACTAAAGACCGCTGTCGGAACGAGCGTATTTATCATGACGTTTACCGCCCTTACGGGTTCTGTCAGCCATTTTTCCATCGGCGGATTGCCGGATATGCGGTATCTGGCTCTGTGCGTGGGCTTCACGCTGTTATTCGCTTTAATTGCCGCAAAGATCGCAAATAAAGCAAATGCGAAGGTACTGAACCGAACCGTGGGCGTTATCCTCCTCGTACTCGGAGCGGCGATTCTGATGGTTAAATATCTATCTGTCTGATGTTAAAAATAGAAGGTTAAAAAATGAATATATTTCTCATTCTCGCATTTTTGTTTTGCATAGGCTCCATTATCGGGTGGGTCATAGAGCTGTTTTTCCGCCGATTTTATCGTGTCGGTAATCCGGAGAGGAAATGGGTCAATCCCGGCTTTTGTACGGGTCCGTATCTGCCGCTCTACGGTTTTGGACTTTGCTTTTTATATTTGATCGCTTTTGTCGAAAAATACAATATAATAGCAAATCCTATCTTAAATAAGTCTGTACTATTTATATTTATGGCGATATGTATGACCGCCCTCGAATATATCGCAGGTATCATCAGCTTAAAAACCGCAAATGTCCGTTTGTGGGATTACAGCGACGAATGGGCGAATCTACAGGGGATTATCTGTCCCAAGTTTTCGCTGATGTGGGCGGTGCTCGGAGCAATATATTATTTTTTCATTCATCCGTACATACTGAATGCATTGAATTGGCTGTCTGTAAATCTGGCATTTTCCTTTGTGATCGGTTTGTTCTTCGGGATATTCTTAGTCGATGTTGTTCAGTCTGCGAAGCTCGTTGCAAGGCTGAAACAGTATGCCGACGAAAACAATGTGATCGTCCGGTATGAAGAGCTCAAAGCGCATATCCGTAGCCGGAACGAAGCGATAAAAGAGAAATATCAGTTCTTTCACCCGTTCAGAACAGAGCGTCCCCTGTCAGAGCATTTGAGGGAACTAAAAAACTCTTTTGAGAGCTTAAAACAAAAGCACGGAAAATAGTGCTTTTGAGTGCCGTGAAGATATAAAATTATCCCACGGGCATACCGTTTGGAGGACAGGAAATGATTGGACTAAAACGAGGAACTGTTAAACTGTGCGAACACGAAAAAGAATGGGAAATTGAAGCTCAGAATACCATTTCCCGTTTGAAGAAGATATTAGGCAGTGTCATCAAGGATATTCAGCATGTGGGCAGCACCGCTATCCTTTCCATAAAGGCGAAACCCATCATTGACATTGCGGTTGCCGTCGATAATTTTAATGACATTTTAGCTTTTGAAAAAGAGTTAAAAGACGATGGCTTTTACTATCGCCCGAATGCACAGGCATCGATCAGAAATCAGTTGTTATTTGCCTGCGGCAACTATTATGAAGGTACGGGAGATTTGCAAACCCATTTTATCCACGTGGTTCTTACAAACAGTATGGATTGGATAAATTACATAAACTTTCGGGATTATCTTAACAACACACCTTTCGTTGCAAAAGAGTATGAAGCGCTAAAGGTATCTCTCGCCCTGCAAGCTCCCATTGATAGCGGCAGAGAAAAGTACCTCAAAGGAAAACACGGTTTTATCGTTTATACTTTGAGAAAAGCACTTGTGAAATCCTATCTTGGCAAAACAGTTGATATTGAGATCGACCGCCCGATCGGGAGTATCCACCCAAAACATCCCGGCCTCATCTATCCTATCAATTACGGATACATACCGAATGTATTTGGCGGTGACGGTGAGGAGCTCGATGTATATCTGCTCGGTGTAGATGATCCGGTCGAGAAATACACGGCTCGTATTATCGGAATCGTTCACCGTCATAACGATGTTGAGGATAAACTTGCAGCCGCACCCGAAGGAATGAATTTCACTTCGCTTGAGATCAAAGAAGCGGTACGTTTTCAGGAGCAGTATTATGACAGTGAAATAGAGGCAGTTTTTGAGTAAACTATAAATCCGTCGGCGAGAAAATCGCCGACGGATTCTTTGCAGTCAGAACGGGAACGGCTCACAGAGCCGTTTATTTTATTGTTTTCTGATAATATCGGAAACCTCCTGGAGTGATATGAAGGCGGACGGATCAATATCACGGACGAGCTTTTTGAGCTTATTTATCTGAAAATGGTTTACGATAAAGTAAATGATCTCCTTATTCTCTTTTGAATATCCGCCTACCGCATTGACGATCGTGCCGCTCGACCCGAAATTCTCTGTCAGGGCATCTGAGATTTCATCGGCTTTGGTAGTGACTATCATAGCGCAGTTTGATCTGTCTATTCCCTCCACGACAAAATCCACGGTTTTTGAACCGATGTAATAAGTCACGACCGAATACAGCGGCAAAATCCAGCTATTGATCATGATTCCGCAGACAATATAAAGCAGGGTATTGAATATCATCACAAATGTGCCGATCGATATTCCTATCTTTTTTGCGAAGATCACGGAAAGCACCTCGATACCGTCGATGGCTCCGCCGAAGCGTATTGTCAGGCCGCTGCCTATCCCCGATATGACGCCGCCGAATATCGCACAGAGCAGCAGGTCTGAGCCTGCTAAGGGCGAGATGAACGAAACATCTATGGGCAGTACATTCATTATCAGAAATGACATGACAGAATATATCGCTACGGTATAGATGGAATATACGGTAAATATAGAGCCTTGTTTTTTCAGGCCGAAGCAAAATATGGGTATATTCAGAATAATAAGGAAAAGGGAAAGCGTAAGGTGCCCGGGGGTGATCTGGTCGAGCAGCATCGAAAGACCGGAAATTCCGCTGTCATATAATTTTACCGGAAAAAGAAAAATCGTGACGCCAAACGCATTGATGACGCCGGCTAAAGTCAGTATAACAAATGTCAGGGGATTTAAATCTTTTAATTCCGATAATATGCTTGTTTTTTTCGTTTGCTTCATTTAATTCCTCACTTGGTATAATCGATCTGCTCAATTTTGCATTTGCCGTTTTGAGAAACGGTAATTAACGTAGCGCCGCGCTGCTCGGTCATTTTTGAGATTCCGGGATATGCGATATAGTCGATGGATTTTGAATAAACGAGGTCGATGCCCCTGTAATTGATTCCCATGTTATTCAGATGATCATGACCGACAAATACCGCCTCGGTACTCTTCTTATCAAGCATTTTATCAAAAAAACCGCTGTTGCGATCCGGATGACTGACGCCTTCTCTGTTTTCGCCAAACAGGTAGACTACGTTGGGATCGCCGGCATCGAGTGCGTATTTTGCGTCGGCAAATTCTTCAAACGGTATATGCATAAATACGAAGGAGCTGACATCGGAGTTTTCCTCTGCCGAGATCCTGTCTATTGTTTCAGAATACCATTTGATCTGATCTTCATGGATCGAGTCATAATCATTGATCTCAGTAGTATTTTTCACATAGTCATTGGAATCCATCAAAAAGATCAGTCTGTTCAGGCTGCCGTCGCTGTTTTCGATTCTCAGATATTGATTATATCTGCCATAAATATCGGGCTGTATATCTGCGTACAGCATCGGGCAATCATCCTGAGCCGTGAAGTGACGGAAAATGCCGTCAAAGGTTTTGGAGTCGTAGGTGGCGACCGCTTCAGTATCGTGGTTGCCGTATACCATAGCCCAGGGGATTCCCACATTGTTCATGAATGTACCGAATTGAAAGATGGGCTTAAGGTTGTTTTTATTGAAGGTCTGGAGCGGTATGGGAAATACGATATCACCTGTTACGATGATGAGATCTGGCTGTGCCTCTTTTATCAATTCATAGCATGCGTCAAACGCTTTTCTGTCTGTTCCTATGGTGGTTATGCTGCCGCAGATATGGACGTCCGTGAGCTGTAAAATACGGAGCTGCTCATTTTCGGCACGGACAGTGTATACTCCGCTCTCGGAATCATATGTAACAGTGCTTTGGTGGTCAAAAACCGAATAATCGAGCGATGCAATATATACTTCATTATAACTTGAACCGTTCGATATTATGACTGCGCATATGCCGAGCGTTACAGCGAGCGAAGCGGCATTTGCTGAAATTTTTAAGACTAATTTTATTTTTTTGTTCTTAACCTTGCCAAACGCAAGCCATGTTGCCAATCGGATCAAGAAAAATACCGCCGCCAAAACCGGAACGATGGCAAACATCGCAAAGTTTTTGAATACGAGGCTTACCGCTATGTAAATACCGAAGATCAGCAGCCAGTAAACCGTCCACCATATTGCCGCCCGCTTTTTATTCTTTGCCTTGTCCGAAACAATTTCAGTTTCAGTATTAACGGAACACATTTGAGATTCGTCGTTCTTTTGGGTCAGAGTAGTTTGTGTTTTCATTCTGTCAACTCCTTTTAGATAACAAAAAAGGAATATGGTTTTTAACTTCTATCTATCTGTCGTATTAATATCCTTTATTACGCAGCCAGTAAATAGACTTTTTTAGTCCCTCTATTGTTTTGGTTTCTAATACCACCTGACAGTTTTGTTCTGAGGCTAACGATAGATATTTATCAAGATTCAACTCGCCGGTGCCGAGAGCCAAGTGGTTTTTCTTGCCTAAAGCATCGTGCATATGCATATGGTAAAGATGCTTTTTATTCTCGATGATATAAGATTCATCGAGAGCTCCGCTGCAGTGATTATGTCCGATATCAAACGTCAGACCAAACACGGGTGATTCGAGCAGCCGATCCAATGCTTCTTTTTGAAACTCGGAAAATCCATCACAATTCTCGATACAAATCATTATTTTGGAATCACCAATAGTATTTTCACACATAATCCGGAAGTCAGTTATACTTTTCAAATACTGCTCCTTATATTCAGAGAAGAGGTAAACCTTTTGATCCGGAAGTGTGAAATACACACCGCAAGATAAATGCATGTTAATGACAGAAATATCAAGTTTCTTTGACAACTCAATGGTTTCCGTCACAGTACGCCGATAAGCATCTGCAACATAAGGATTGAAATCACTGATATTCAAATTCTCATCAAGATGGATTGTGTAGAAAATCCCATGCTTATCCGCAAGTCTTTTAAAGTACGGAATATCAATCTTATCCAACTGATACTGAGGTAAATTCATATTAAGCTCTATGAACTTTAGATCAAATTCCTTGCAAAGAGCAGCGCACGCATCAAGTGTGTTTGTTTCTATTAAGGTGGGCATACCAAATTTAAGCATAGTTTTTACCTTTCTTTTGAACTGTCCAACGCATATTCCCACAATAAATGAAATCGTTATAAAGAAAGTGAACACCAATTATGATACTAATTGTCTCAAAATTGGTGTGCATTCATGAAAATAGCGACCTGTTTTAATACCGACTGTATCCTTTTAGTTTATAAGTTAGAGGAACTCCCGTGAATAATCAAGGATGCGGCAGAGCGTTTGCCATCCGACATAAAGACCAATTTAAGGTCGAAGTCTTTACAGCGTCTGCTATATCCCATAAATTGTCTGTGATTCGTATTTCTACGTTTCGCTTCAATAATTCACCGAACAAATCCGTCAGCACATATTTTCCCTTCGGATATTGTGTTGTCGTTGCAACGTAGTATCCGGCAATGCTATCTTGTAATACAAAATCTTCCGTATGAAATTCGTATAAATACAATGTCGTGTTTTGCATAGCGTGATACCATTTGCTCTCCACCACGATAGCATGTGAATTTTCAGAGGAAGAGAAAAACCGTTTTTTATCAAAAGCAGTTGTCTGGCAGCCCACATGATAAGTAACCCGAGGACAATCTCGTGGCGTTAAATAGTTAGGCAATCTTGATTCATCTATTGCCCATACCAATCCAACATTTTGATTGAGATCTTCTCGTGTTGGTAAACGTGGTTCAAAGACTTCTATATCAGGTTCTTCGCTGACATGAAACAGCCTCATGATTTTTCCTTTCCTGATTCTATCATTTTTCATGATGAAAAATTGGACACCAGTCATGATAACCATTGTATCAAAATTGGTGTCCAATTATGGTGCGAGAAACGGGACTTGAACCCGTACGGTGTGAACCACACGCCCCTCAAACGTGCGCGTCTGCCAGTTCCGCCACTCTCGCAAAAGCTACCCGCTATTGCAGGCAACGATATTATTATACTGATTTTTCTGCATTTGTCAAGATGTTTTTTTATTTTTTTCTATTTATTTTGATTATTTTTTATGTTATACTTAATTTATTAAAAGGAGAGACAGAAAATGAACCAATTACAGATAAAAGGAACGAAAATAACCGAGCTGTCATTTATCAATAAATTAGAAAAGAACGCACAGCTCAAGATCGGTAATAAATACTCATACAATGTGCGTTATGCGCCGAATAATATCTGCGTCGGGGAATTCACCGCAGAAATAGAGCAGGCAGAAAACGCCGATCAATTCTCGATCAAGCTTGTTTATTCCGCTGTATTCTCATACCCCGCAGATATGGGACGGGATGAAATACACTTAAAAAGCTACGATGCGCTCTTTCCGTACGTGCGTGCGACGATCGCATCGATCACCGCATCGGCAGGAATACCGCCGCTGCACATCCCGTATATAGATATTTCCGGCGAGGAGATCTATCAGATAAAGATCCCGACAAAATCGTAATATGCGAAAACACCGTTGCAAAATTTAGATGCAACGGTGTTTTTTATTATTTAACTTCGTCGTCAAAGGCGGCAATGGCATCCATAAATTCTTTGCCGTATTTTTCAAGCTTCGCTTTGCCGACTCCCGATACTCCTAAAAATTCATCCGGAGTATGGGGCAATTTTTTGCACATGTCCGTAAGTGTTGCGTCTGAAAAAACGATATATGCAGGCACTTTTTGTTTTGCGGCGATACTTTTCCGCAGCGATTTGAGCGCATCTAACATATTTGACTTGACTTCATTTGCCGTATTTTCTGTCTTTTTCTGTTGTTGCTTTACGATCTTCATCATAAGAGAAGTGTTACCGTGCAAAATATCATAGCTTGTCGGAGATAATTTCAAAACCGGATACTCTGTGCCGTCGACGGTGATATAGCCTTTTTCATCGAGGTGATCAACGATATCCCGAACCCGCTTTTCGGTTTGCTCTGACATAAGGCCGTATGTCGACTGCCTGTCTAAACCAAACGATAACAGCCGTGCATTTTTACTTCCGCGCAAAATATCAATGATCATTTTCTTGCCGAAATGCTGGCCCGTCTTTGCGATGCAGGATAATATCTTCTGCGCATCTTCCGTGATATCCACGGTTTCAAAATTCGACAGACAATGAGAACAGTTTCCGCAGTAGGTACTGCTTTTTTCTCCGAAATACCTGAGTATGTAATGACGCAGGCAGTCACTTGTCGTGCTGTAAAATGTCATATGTTTCAGGCGTTCTGTATCACGTTCCCGAATAATGCTTCGCTCCTCCTCGCTCAGATCCGGATTTGACTCTGTATTTTCAATTAAGAATTGATTCGTCCGGACATCAAGAGGAGCATACAGCAATATGCAATCGGCATTTTCGCCGTCACGCCCGGCTCTCCCGGCTTCCTGATAATAGTTCTCGATATTTTTCGGCATGTTATAATGGATAACGAATGCCACGTTGGATTTATCGATACCCATGCCGAAAGCGTTCGTCGCTACCATGATCAATTTGCGGTCATAGACGAAATCATCCTGATTGTTTCTGCGCTCCTCCTCCGATAACCCGGCATGATATCTTGTAGCGGATATTCCGTTTTCTGTGAGCATCAGGCACACCTCTTCAACCGCTTTTCTTGTAGCGCAATAGACGATTCCGGATCTTCCGGGGCGTGCTTTCACTAATTCGAGCAGCTTTATCGGTTTATTTTTCGGCCTCTCAACGCCGAAAAACAGATTCGGCCGGTCAAAGCCCGTAGTGATCGTAAACGGACTTTGAAGCCGCAAAATTTTTGCGATATCCGCCTTAACTTCATCGGTAGCAGTCGCAGTAAACGCTCCGACTGTCGGTCGTTGTGAAAGAGAGGCAATAAATTCAGTGATTTTTAGGTAGCTCGGTCTGAAGTCCTGACCCCATTGTGATACACAGTGAGCCTCATCGACCGCAACAAGGGAAATATTGATTTTTTCGCATACATTCATAAACTCCCGTGTCGCAAGGCGCTCGGGAGCAACATATATGATCTTATATTTCCCGGCGACTGTGTTTTGCAGAACCTTTGCATATTGATTCGGTGACAAAGAGCTGTTGATGTATGCGGCTGCAACACCGGACTGCACGAGAGAACCGACCTGATCCTTCATCAGAGATATCAGAGGAGAGATAACGATAGTCACTCCCTCAAATATCAGTGCCGGAACCTGATAACAAACAGACTTTCCTGCTCCCGTCGGCATAATGCAAAGAACATCCCTGCCCGAAAGAAGGGAATCCACGATCTGCTCCTGTCCCGCACGGTAAGTATCGTGTCCAAAGTATTCTTTTAATACACTGTATTTATCTTTCATGAATCATCAATACTTCCTCTGATTTAATCGTCGCTATTCTCGATGAATTTTTTGCACACCTCGATAAATACAGTATACCAAATTTCGATTGTTTTTTCAACATAGATTCGAGCGATAACAGTCATATAATTCAATACCGATCTTCGTGAGATTAGAAAAAAGAAAAATGATGGAAAGAATTATAAAAAAATTGTTGCAATTTCGGAGCAAATAGGTTATAATATGGGAGTCGGTATAAAAGCGGTCGTGGTATTTGAAAAAGACAGCAGATCATACGGCGGTTATATGAACGAAATTTTCGTATAACGTATTTTATGCAAAGTATTGATTTTAGCAGAATTATCTGTTAAAATATATATGCGGATCAGGTAACACCCCGCCTCGGCAGTCCTCGCCGTGTAAAAATAAGGGGACATACACCGAGATCTACACCCTCACTCCCGGACGCAAGAGATCGAAGTTAAAGCACGAC
>CAYOFP010000003.1:111830-130191 GCA_964403505.1 uncultured Lachnospiraceae bacterium | reverse complement strand
ATTTTAACGGACGGATTTCCGCCTCTGCTTCGTTAAAATACTCGTGAATCCGATAAGGATTCACTGCGTTTTGTGCCTTGCACAGCCAAAAATCCGCTCCGTTAAAATTCTTCGACCTGAAAGAGCTGAATTTAGAGTGGTTTTTGGTGCGGAGGAAGCCGCAAGGCTTAAGCCTTGCAATGACGACAATCCGAAAAGCGCCGAAATTCTGCTCTTTCAGGCGGGTTTGGATTATTCTCCTATGCTTAAGCATAGGAGAATAGTCCGAACGAACAAAAAACTACCGTTTTTAGTGGTTTATGTGTCACTAAAACGGTAGTTTTTCGATTGATATTTTAATGCGGAATTCCCTTTTCAATTTTCAATATCCTTCTGATGATTCCACCGAGCATTTTAGGCGGTTTGATAACAATGACCTTCATGTAAATACCCTCCGTTTCATTGCTATTATATGCAATTTCTCATATTTTGCTATTCCATGCCCGTTTATCCTTGATATCGTTATATATTCCCGAAAAGCTCTCATATCTGCTGCGCGGGATATCTCCGTTTTCGACGGCAGCAATCACGGCGCATCCCTCCTCGGCGATATGAGTACACCCACGGTATTTGCACTCGGGTATAAAACGCGAAAATTCACGGAAATTCTGCGGCAAAGCCTCTTTATCAAAAAAGTCAAAACGCACGAAATCGAGCATGGAAAACCCCGGCGTGTCGGCAATAACACATTCCATATCGCATCCGTCAAACTCGCCTGCATAATATAACTCGACATGACGGGTCGTATGCTTGCCCCGCTCGACCTTACGGCTGAGCGCGCCCGTCTCAAGCGAAAGCGAGGGGAAAAGCGAATTCATAAGAGTGGATTTACCCACTCCCGAAGCGCCGGCAAAAGCCGCCGTACCGCTCCTGACCGTGTTTTCCAAATAGTCCCGTATCTTCTCAACACCCTCTCCGCTCTCATTTGACACGCAGATGACTGCAAAGCCGCATCTCTCGTATATACCCCGTATTTCGTCCGACATATCAGACGAAAGATCACTTTTACTGACGACGATCACAGGCTCGATGCCGTTATGCTCGGCAATGGCGATCAGCTTATCGACCGTCGCATAGACGGGCGCAGGCTTCGCACACGGCACAAAGCAAAAGAGATAATCGAGATTTGCAAGAGGCGGACGAATGAGAGAATTTTTTCTGTCATGTATATCGGAAATAATATAATTTCCCCCGTCATTTTCGAGCGTGACAAAATCACCCACAAGCGGTGTGAGCCCCTCATGCCTGAAAACTCCGCGCGCCTTACAGCTCACACGCTCTCCGCCATCAAGCCTTATTTCGTATAATCCTGCGAGTCCTTTTACAATTCTGCCCTTCAATGTGCACCTCTTTCCTTAAGCTGAAGAGAGTCGAACGCCGTCGGTTCTCGCAGACAGATTTGCACATGCAATGCGTTAAAGTCCTTGGCAATACGTAATATTGCCTGCGTACTTTGCCTTTTGCAAGCACAAATCTGACTGTGAGAACTGCTTCGCATCTGTGGGTGCGGTGAGTGCGTGCGATTTTGCTCCGGGTGATTGCAGACATATATTATATGTCAAAATCACACGGGGCGTAAGCGTGCCGCCCACCGCTCCCACAGACGGCGGCGTTCGACTCTCTTCAGCTTATGATTTTAACACAAAAAATTATTTTTTACAACATAAAGGTTGCAAAAAATTGCACTTTGCGTTATCATATATTCTATGGAGCAGAAAATATATGATATTATAAATAACGAGATAAAATGCGGCTCTCTGAAAAAGATGATCTTCAGCCGCTCAGTCGACCGTGATATCGTCCGTGTATGTGCAAAGCCATTTCTGCATAAGGGAGAGGTGCTCATACAGTTTGAGACTTTCACAAGCGACGGAAAGGCAACACACCGCAACCTTACACCTGCCGACGCCGCACGGGAAGCGGCGGATATGGCATGCGATAAATTCCGCCAGTGCAATATCTTCTCAACAGGCGGCGAATGTGAAGTCAAGGTCTCAAAATCGGGTAAGATCTTTATCGTCAATCATATAAAAACGCACGAGAGCGCCGAGCTCTCCTCGCACAACAAGAAAAAGAATACCGTTCTCAACGACGGCGAGCCGCACGATTTCCTCATCGCCCTCGGCGTCACCGACAGGGACGGTCGAGTCTTCGACAAAAAGCGCTCAAAATTCCGCCAGATCAACCGATTCCTCGAAATAATCGACGATATATATGCTTCCCTTCCTGCGATGGGCAAACTTACCGTATGCGATCTCTGCTGCGGAAAAAGCTATCTTACCTTTGCGGCGTATTATTATTTTACCGAGGTCAAAAAGCGTGATATCATCATGTACGGCATCGACTTAAAAAAAGACGTCATCGATTATTGCAAAGAGGTCGCAAAAAAGTCTGGATTTGACGAGCTGCACTTTGAATGCGGCGATATCAGCCGCATCGAGCTTGCACAGGCGGACATGGTCATTTCCCTTCACGCCTGCGATATCGCAACGGATATCGTCCTCGCAAACGCCTGCCGCTTAGGGGCGAAGGTCATCCTGTCTACTCCATGCTGTCATCACGAAATGATGCGTCAGATAGAATGCAGAGAACTATCGTTTATCACAAAGCACTCGATGCTGAAGCAGAAGCTATGCGATGCTGCGACCGACGCACTGCGTGCCATGCGTCTCGAGGCGGAGGGATACAAGGTAACGACCCTTGAGCTGATCGATCCCGAAGAAACACCCAAAAACATCATGATAAAAGCCATACGGCACAGAATAAGCGACGAAAAACGAGAAGAGATACTCGCAGAATATAGAAAGATATGCGGATTCTTAAGTGCAGATCCATATCTCGATAAAATATTATCAAAAGGAGAGAAAAAATGAAAAAAACACTGATTATCTTATTGGCATTGATCTTTATGCTCTCGGGGTGCAAAAAAAACGACGACACTCCTCCCCCACCGGAAAGCGCAGAGCCTTCAAATGAGGCAATAGCCCCCTCTGAAACCGTTCCGCCGACAGATCCGTTACCGAGCGAAACAGAGCCTGAGCCGACACAAGAGACTACACCGCAGCCAGAACAACCCGTTTTCGCAGAAAACGGATACACCCCAAAAGCCGTTATGTATCACTTGATCATGGAAGAGCCGTATAGTATATACGAGGCGCTTTTCGTACGTCCAAACGATTTTTCAGAAGAGCTTGACGCTCTGAATGAGGAGGGATATACATACCTTTTCGCAGATGAATTTGAGAAAACAGCAGAAAAAAGCGTGGCTCTGACATTTGACGACGGATACGAGGACAACTATACAACGATGTTTCCCATACTGAAAGAGCACGGAGCAAAGGCGACGGTATTCCTTATCACAGATCTGCTCGATACAGACGGTTACCTCACCACCGAGCAGGTAAAGGAAATGGCGGCGAGCGGATATGTCCGCTTCGGCTCTCACACGGTAAGCCACTACGAGCTCGCAAGTCAAAGCGATGAGACGGTGGAATATCAGCTCTCAAAATCAAAAGAGATCATAGAATCCATCACCGGAATGCCCTGCAATTCCATGGCATACCCGGCCGGCTCTCATTCCGGATCGGTCATGAATATCGCCGCAAAGTATTTTGACTATGCGTATACGACGAAATCCCCTAATTCCGTGACCGAATACACAAAAATGAATATACCGAGGGTGTACGCCGCACGTTCGCTCAACAGATATTCATTTATGTCTCTCATTGATTAATAATTATCCCTATTGACAAATATTATAATATGTGGTAAAATAATCGCATCAAAAGGGAGTAGTTATTATGTGCGTCCAACAATCCCGGATCATGCATCCTGGGCGTACACCTGTGAAAGGAACAAGACTTTTGGTACGAAAGTGCCAGAAGTCTTTTTATATTACCGGAGGATAAAAATGACAGCGAATATCATAATATTCATCTTATTTGCAGTAGGCGTAGTCCTGATTGTAAAAGGCGGAGATGTCTTCGTCGACAGTGCAAGCTTTATTGCCGAGGCTTTCGGAATACCGAAATTCATCATCGGAGCGACGGTCGTCAGCCTCGCCACCACCCTGCCCGAAACGATCGTTTCATCGATCGCAGCGCTACAGTCCCGTCCTCTCACAGATGAGGCGGCAAACTCTAAGGTGGCGATGGCAATAGGCAACGCAGTCGGTTCTGTGACCGCAAACATCGGCCTTATTCTCGCCATCAGCATCATCTTTATGCCACTTGCGATCGAAAAAAAGAAATACAGTTTTAAGGCTATTTTGCTCGTCCTGGCGGTCGGCTCACTCACTCTGCTGTGTATGAGAGGCGACCTGACACTCGTAAAGTCTCTTATACTTTTCGCTATATTCTTCTTATTTATCGTAGAGAATATAAAAAGTGCAAAGGGCGAGGCATACGCCGGTAACGCAGAAAAGAAAACTACATCGCTTATCATAAAAAATACCATCCTGCTTTTGATTGGTGCGGCGGCGATCGTCATCGGATCAAACCTTCTCGTAAACAATGGCAGCGAGATAGCGTATATGTTCGGCGTATCGGAAAAAATAATCGGCTTTACCGCCATCGCTATCGGTACGTCGCTTCCCGAGCTCGTCACCACGGTATCATCGCTGATCAAGCGTGAGCCGTCGCTCGGCGTCGGAAACATCATCGGCGCAAACATCATAGACATCACGATGATACTCCCCATATGTGCAATCATCAAGGGCGGCTCTCTCCCCATTGAGACACAGGTATCGCATTTTGACATACCTATATGCCTCACAATAACGGCGATCGCCATCATACCGCCGCTATTCCAAAAGAAATTCATGCGCTGGCAGGGCTTCACCATACTTGCGATGTATCTGTCATATCTCGTTTATTCCTGCATTGTGGCATAATCAAGGATTACAAAACGCCGACTTCTTACGAGAAGTCGGCGTTTTTAACGTTAAGTATAGGAGTACAAGGAGAGCTTTATGCCTTCCATACAGCTTTTATAATAGCGCCGATCTTTGGCGGTGCGCCGTAGAGCAAAACGCCTACACGGTAGATCTTTGCCGAAAGCACGCCGATTCCTACGGTAGAGCCGACAAGAATGGTGATCGATATTGCGATCTCATACCAGGGCACGGTGCTCATGGCAATCCGTGTGAACATAGACATCGGCGATGTAAACGGAATATAGGAACATACCTTCATTACAGTACTGTCTACATTGCCCGAGCTCATCGAGATCATTACCACAATAAATGCCACGATGAACAACATCGTGATCGGCATAACCGACGTGTTGATATCTTCCAGTTTGGATGCGGTCGAGCCGACAGCGCCAAACATAAATGCGTAAATCAGGAAGCCGAGTATAAAGAATACCAACATATACACGAGCAGCTCGGGCGGTATATTGAAAATAGAATCAATGATCATATTGTCGCCCCAATAAGATTGATTGAGGTTATAAAATATGAGCGCCGAGCCGAATACGGCAACGATCTGAATAAAACCTGCAAGACAGGAGGCGATCACCTTACCGAACATCATGGAGACAGGCTTTGCACTGGTGATAAGCACCTCCATCGCTCTTGAGCTTTTCTCGGTCGCCACATTGGTTGCCACCATCTGACCGTACAGGAGAATGACCATATAAAGTGCAAAAATCATAATATAGGTGTAAAAGAAATTTTCCATCTGATTTTTGCCGAGGCTCTCGACCTCGCATGTGACTTGTATGTTCATCACTTCACTTGCCTGCTCTGCGCTCATGCCGCCGTTTATCATAGCGTTCATCTGATAGATCTGCTGTAATACCTCATCTGCGATCTCGGTGTTCATATCGTAGAGCGACAGGTCGTCTACATAGTAGGTATAAGCCGTAGGTCCTGTCATAACGAAAGCACATTCCGCCTCGCCCGATGTGATTTTATCTTTTATCCCGGAATTATCCTCGTCCGTTAATTGCACATCGTAATCGGTAAACGCCGCAGCGAACGTCTGCTTTACCATATCCGCCCGTGCCGGGTCGTCCGCTTTTACAAGCATTACCGCAAGCTCAGTCGAGGTATCGTCGGTATGATCCGCCTCGAATACCGTGACGATACGGGGAAAAAACATCACCGCCGCAATAAGCAGAACGAGAAAAGCCGTAACTCCTACAAAGACCTTATTCTTAAAATAATATTTGAGCTCAAATTTGAGTATTTTACCAAACTGTTTCACAGCTTAACCCTCCTTCTCGGCATCGCCTGCGTATTCAACAAAAATATCGTTAAGAGAAGGCTCAAACACCCTGACCTCATCAATATCGTAGTTTTCTGCAAGGCGTATCATTGTAGCTTTCTTTTCGTCGGCAGATTTCAGCCGGATCATAAGCTCGCCGCTATCGGCGAGGGTACAGGCAGAGCCGAAATCCGACAGTATCGCATCTGGATCGTCCGTACGGACGACCAGTCTGTCACGGGGATAATCACGCTTAATATCACGCAGCTCGCCCTGCAAAGCAACCTTTCCTTTATTGAGAATTGCAATACTATCGCAAAATTCTTCGATATAACCCATCTGATGGCTCGAGAAAAGCACGATCTTGCCTTTGCCGATCTGTTCCTTGACTACATCTTTTAAAAGCATGGCATTGACCGGATCAAGACCCGAGAAGGGTTCGTCGAGGATAACGATATCGGGATCGTGCGCAAGTGCTGTGATCAGCTGAATCTTTTGTTGATTTCCCTTGGAAAGAGTATCCAGGCGTTTATTGCGATATTCGGTCATACCGAGCCGCTCGAGCCAATGATCGATCGATTTCACAGCCTCTTTGCGGCTCATGCCTTTCAACTCAGCGAAGTATGTAAGCTGGTCAATTATGATCTTCTTTGGATACAAGCCTCTTTCTTCGGGCAGATAGCCGATGCCCACTTTATCATAATCGATCGGCTGACCGTCTATAAGCACCTCACCGCTGTTTGCAGGAAAGACATCCATCAAAATGCGGATCGACGTGGTTTTGCCTGCGCCGTTTCTGCCAAGCAAACCGAATGCTTTCCCGCCCTCGGCTTTAAATGACACTCCGGTAAGGACCTTTTTTTCACCGAAGGATTTTTCAATATTTTTTAATTCTAATATCATTTGGTCTCAGGCTCCTTGAATCTCAGATTTATGGCGCCGATGCCTCCGCTGATATCGATCCGGTTATTACCGTTTCCCTGCCCCTTAATATTAGAAGTGCCTGCACCGTCAACGGTAATGTTACCGATACCTTTTTCTATATCAAGTTTATAGTCGTCTTTCTTTCCGAGCACGGTGATATTCGATTCTCCGATACCTAAATCAAAATCACTTTTGCCTGTGAGCGCAGAGGTCAGATTCAGCTGACCGACACCCATATCCAGATCAAGATTACAGAGTGCACCGCCGGATACCGTGATCTTTCCTGCTCCGCCGTCAATGTCAACGGAAGATGCGGCAACAAGCGTATCGATCGATACTTCACCTGCACCGAGCTCAAAGTTCATCGTTTCGGCAGACAGATAATCCACCGTCAGCCTCCCTGCGCCTGTTGTAATATTTGCTTTTTCAAACACCGTATCCGCAGGAATACAGAGCGTCAGTACCGCTCCGACATACGTGCTGACATACTTTTTTGTTTCCTTGATCGTAAGGACGCCGTTTTCATCCTCAACGGTAAGGTACTTCAAATTGCTTTCAACAGAAAAGCTCTCTCCCTGTTTTATCGTAAAATCAGCGGCGTTGACCTTAATTTCAAGATTTCTGATATCCTGTGACACCGCATAAACTTTCATATCTTCGGTTACCGCATCACCGCCGATAAATCCGCCGAACAAACGAAACATACCTAAAACTCCTCCGATAATGCTGACTGTGAGAAAGATGGCAAATGCCATAGCCAGATATTTTATTACTTTTTGAAACGTGGTCATTTAATATCAACACCTCCAAACAGACAGGTGCCGCTTATGTAAAGAGTAGGCGCATCCTTATGTGCGGAAGTCTTATTGGAGATACCGCCGAAAATACTGTTGGAGCTTACTTTTACATTGATATTGTCGGGAACAAGGATATCGATTCCGCCAAAGATAGCAGAAACCTGAATGGCGCAGTCTCTTTCAATGATCGCTTTTCGCAGATCACACTTTACGCCGCCGAAGACAGCAGTAAGCTCGGCCCCTTCAAACACTTCGCCGTCGTAATTGAGATTGCACCCCGAGAAGGTAGCACAGCCGACCTTTGTTTTGCCGCCGCTTCGCTTCAGCTTAGCGATGATCTCATTTGCTTTGTTGCCGAACAGTCCTGCAAATACCATATTCACGCCTATAATTACGATAACGGCAGGCACAAGGAGCTTCCAAAGCATAGAAAAGCTTACGATATCCTGACAGTAAAGCAGTAAAAACACACCGACGGCGATGCCGATGACATTGCCTGTTTTTTCACGCTCGGTAAACAAACCGACAGCACACGGCACAATGATAATTAACGTCCACCAACCGTCAAAAAAGATGTCGATGTCGGTGATGTTCAGTGCGTTGAGCGCAAATAACGAACCGACTGCAATAAGCACAAGACCCCAGATTACACTACTGATTTTCTTCATTTCTGTTACCTCTCTTCAAAATTAAAAAATACGAAATAAAAAAGTGCGCCAACCGAAGTCGACGCACCGAAAAACGCAAACCCCGATTGTCGCCAAACAAATCTCAAGCAATGATAGGTTTCCCTACACAATAACCGATGGAATTTGCGTTTTTACCAAATTCACACGATTATTGTGTGCAAAAAAGGGTATAGTTATCCCTTTGCAAGGAAATCCCCTATCATTCTTATATGAAATCTGTTTGGCGAAAACATTATACCACAATCTTACAGAAAAGTAAAGTATATTTAATTTTCAAAATAAGACGGCAAGGAAAACCCCTGCCGTCTTTTATCCGAAGTCGAATGTGATCTGATTTGTTTCCGATAAAGAATCGAGAACGCCGTTCGCTGAGAGGACCTCTACCACGGACTTAGATATGCCCGTGCGCTGGAGCAGATCCTCCTTTGAAATGAAGTTTCCGTTTTCACGCTCCTCTATTATCTTTTCAGCCGCCGCCTCTCCGAGTCCCGAAAGGGACGAGAACGGCAGTCTTATCCTTCCGTTTTCGGGCAGGAATGCGTGCGAATCCGACTTATAAAGGTCGATCGGGAGAAAAGGGATACCGCGTGCCATACACTCGTTTGCGAGCTGGAGCGCCGACAGCGACTCCTTCTCCTTTTGCGTTGCCTCTACGCCTTTTTTCTCGATATCCTTCATCACTTCCATGACATATCCCCTGCCGCGCATAACGATCTCGGCATCAAAGCCGCCCGGCGCAACCGAGAAATACGCCGCATAAAACTCGAGCGGTTTATGCACCTTATACCATCCGAGACGTATCGCCGATATGACATATGCCGCCGCATGTGCCTTCGGGAACATATACTTTATCTTTTTACATGAGTCAAGGTACCATTCGGGAATATCCTGCTCCCTCATCGCATCCTCATACTCGGGTTTAAGTCCCTTTCCCTTTCGTACATCCTCCATGATCTTGAATGCCAGACCCTTTTCCACGCCGTGGTATATAAGATATACCATGATACTGTCACGTGTACCGATAACGTCGGAAATCGTACAGGTATTACTCTTAATCAGCTCCTGCGCATTGCCGAGCCAGACATCAGTGCCGTGAGAAAGTCCCGATATCTGCAAAAGGTCGGAAAAGTTCTTCGGCTTCGCCTCTACGACCATCTGCTGAACGAATCGGGTGCCGAATTCGGGGATACCGTATGTGCCGAGAGGGCAGTCGATATCCGAACTTTTTATACCGAGCGACTTTGTGGACGCAAAAAGCTCCATGACCTCGGGGTCGCTCATGGGAACATCGAGAACCGACGTATTCGTATACCTTTCGAGCATTTTATACTTGGTAGGAATATCATGCCCCAGCTCGTCAAGCTTCAATATCGTATCGTGTAAGAACGAGAACGCAAAATGCGTCGTGATAATGTCGGTATTCGGGTCGTCCGCCGGATGCTCGACGGGCGTGAAATCGTAAACATCATATTCCTTCGGAATAACGACGATACCGCCGGGGTGCTGTCCTGTCGTGCGCTTGACACACATACAGTTGAACACAAGACGGTTTATCTCGGCTTTGCTTACCTTCACTCCCTTTGAGTCGAGGTATTTCATAACGAAGCCGTATGCAGTCTTCTGCGCTATGGTACTCAGCGTGCCTGCACGGAAGACATTTTCTTTTCCGAAAAGATCCTCGGTGTATTTATGCACCTTACCCTGCACGTCGCCTGAGAAATTCAGGTCGATATCAGGTGATTTATCACCGTAAAAGCCGAGGAAGGTCTCAAATGGGATATCGTGTCCGTCCCGCTCCATATCGATACCGCAGGTCGGGCAGTTCTCGGGCGGCAGGTCAAAGCCCGAGCCGACAGAACCGTCCGAGATAAAGCGGCTGTATCTGCATTTCGGACAGCGGTAATGCGGCTGAAGGGGATTTACCTCCGATATTCCCGCCATGGATGCGACAAACGATGAGCCGACAGAGCCTCTCGAACCGACAAGGTACCCCTGGCTCTCGCTGTATGAAACGAGCTTTTGTGCGATCATATAAAGCACGGCAAAGCCGTTTTTGATGATCGAATCAAGCTCTCTCGACAGGCGGCTCTCGACCTCCTCGGGGAGGTCATCGCCGTACAGTTCATGCGCTCTGTTCCAGCACATGTTCTGCAAGTCCTCTTCCGCACCGTCCATTTTCGGCGTGAACGAGCCGTCGGGTATCGGCTGTATCTTCTCGATCATATCGTTGATGAGATTGGTATTCTCTACGACCACCTTATATGCAAGCTCTTCGCCGAGGTATGCAAACTCGGCAAGCATCTCGTCAGTCGTTCTGAAATACAGTCCGCTCTCATCCTCGCCCATATTTTTGACCGACAAAATGACTTTTCTGTATATTTCGTCGCTCTTTTCAAGGAAATGGGCGTCGCAGGTAGCGACGACGGGTTTCCCTAACTTATCGCCCAGCTTGATGATCTGCCTGTTGATATCGTGCAGTTTTTCAACACTTTCGACACGCCCCTCTCGCACAAGGAACATATTATTACAGTCGGGCTGTATCTCAAGATAGTCATAATACCCGGCGATCTTCATCAGTTCATTATACGGCTTATTATCGAGGATCGCAGAGTACAGCTCACCGTATACGCAGGCCGAGCCGACGATCAGTCCCTCTCTGTATTCATTTAACACCGTTTTCGGTATACGGGGAGATTTATATAAATAATTCAAATAGCTTTTCGATACAAGCTTATAGAGATTCTTAAGACCGACCATATTTTTTGCAAGCAATATCATATGATTGGGGCGGAGCTTCAGCGGATCGCCCGATGAGGACATAGCATTTGCCATCGAGGAAAAATCGTGTATTCCCTCCTCGCTCAGCTTATTTACCATACAGAAGAATATCTCGGCGAGCATCTTTGCATCATCGCTCGCCCTATGGTGATTAAACTCTCCGAGCTTATAATAAGCGGCAAGCGTATCGAGCTTATGCTTTTTCAGCTCGGGATTGACATAGCGTGACAGGGCGACTGTATCAAGATATGTATTTTCAAAAGGTATCTTATGCTCTGAGCATACCGCACGGATAAATCCGATATCAAAGCCTGCGTTATGTGCGACCAAGATACGACCTCCGCAGAAATCGAGAAATGCCTTCACCGCCTCAACGGGAGACGGAGCGCCCTTTACCATCTCATCGTTTATTCCCGTAAGCTCGGTGATCTTCGCAGGGATCGGCATACCGGGATCGACATATGTGCAGAATTCGTCCACGACCTCCCCGCCGCGGACAAGCACCGCACCGATCTCGGTAAGCGCACAGGTATAGACCGAAAGACCCGTCGTCTCAGTATCGAATACGATATACTCCTCATCAAATGCGGCGTTATCGCTTCCGTACAGGGCGCGTGCGGTATCGTCGACAAAATACGCCTCCATACCGTACAGCACCTTCATGCCCGTTTTCTTCATGAATTCCTGTGCCTCGGGGTACGCCTGCACATTTCCGTGGTCTGTTATCGCAACGGCAGGCATACCGAAGCGCTGTGCCGTCTGAATGGCATCGCCCGGCCATATGGTCGAATCCATTCTCGAGAGATTTGTATGCAAATGCAGCTCGACACGCTTCTTCTCCGCCTTGTCTTCTCGCTTGAGCAAAGTGACCTCAGCCATATCCGTAGGCGTTATGGCAAGCTCGTTGTCAAACTCGTCAAGCTTCAGTCTGCCCTTGACGGCGAGCGCTGTGTCGTAAAAAACGACGTCCGTCTTGCCCTTGACTTTTTTATATTTTTTCTTATTGATCGCAGACATTACCTTACCTGCCGATTCATTATCCGTTATCATTTTCACCATGATAGAGGTATCATGATCGGTAAGAGATAGATTGATGATCGTTTTGTCTCCCTTTCGGGTGACCTTATCCTCGAGGCACACTACCTGACCTAAGATAACGACGCTGCCCCTCGGCTCTGTCAGCTCACGAATGGGCGTCGGGTTAATATCAAACGCCTCGCCGAAAAAGAAATCCGGCTCGGAAACATCAAAACGGCAGTTGCCTACGGCATAGACCGTCTCGCTCTCGGTGATGAACGTCCCTTCCTCCTCCGAGAGGGTAGCAACGTGCACGAGCTGTTTTTCCTCCGCCTGTGCCTGCGGCGTCGGCTGTGCGCTCGCACGTGCAGCGGAGAAATTCTTCTCACGAATCGCATTCAGCTCTTCCTCCTGCTCGCGCAGCATTTTTGCATAAGCCTCGGCAAATTTATCGTTTCTCGAGATCTTTACATGATAGTCAAGCCCAAACTCACTTTTGATAATATCCGATATAACTTCCGCCGTTTTTGCCTCCGAGAGTATATGTATGCCGCCGTCAGTAGATGTCACTTCAACAAAAATATCAGTTCCGTCAAAAGAATAGGTAAACCCGTCAAAAAAACCGCGGGAAACAGCGCCTAAACGCTCCGTCTCCATGATCACCTGAGGAAAATACGACTCGGTAAAAAGTACGGCGTCATACTGAGGTATGATCCTAACATGATTCACCTCATACGCACGGCACAGTTCCTTTTCAAGGTCGTAAAGCGACGGTTTATTCACGATCTCGGGAAAATATGCATGCACCTCGATTATTCTCATCTCTTTCTCGACACGTGTGGACGTAACGGTACCCATATTGAGAATACGCATATTATCGCTCGACGGATTATATTTTGTAAAAAGCTCCCGCAGTATTTTTGACATTAATATTTATTTATCTCCGTTATCAATACATCTATAATTTTATCTTCCGGTATTTTGCCGACAGACTCGCCCCGCTTAAAAAGCAGAGCCTCGCCAACGCCGCCGGCGACCCCGATATCAGCCTCTCTTGCCTCGCCGGGTCCGTTCACCGCACACCCCATGATCGCAACATGGAGCGGACGGGAGGGGTGGCACTCGTCATCTGCACGGCGCTCAAACTCATTTACGAGAGATATGATATCCACCCTGGTCCTTCCGCAGGTCGGACATGACGTGAGATTTATGTAATTTCCGCTCGCTATCCCTATTGAGCGCAGGATATTTATTCCCTCCTTTACCTCGAGGGTGGGATCTGCACTAAGCGACACACGGATCGTATCACCGATTCCGTCAGAGAGCAACGCACCGATACCGACCGCGCTTTTGAGTGTGCCTATGTGTGCTCCTCCTGCCTCGGTCACGCCGAGATGCAGGGGATAATCGCACTTTTCCGATAAGATTCTGTTCGCCTCTATCATCGTGCGTACGTCCGACGACTTTATGGCGACGATTATGTTATCAAAATCATATTTTTCGAGCAATAAAACGTGGTACATGGCGCTCTCGGCAAGTGCCTGCGCCGTGGGAGAACCGTATTTCGCTAAAATATGCTTTTCGAGCGAACCGGAATTCACCCCGATCCTTATCGGTATCTCATGCGCTCTGCACGCTTTCACGACCGCACAGACTCTGTCCTCTCCGCCGATGTTACCGGGATTGATCCGTATCTTATCAGCGCCCATTGCCGCCGCCTCGATCGCAGCTTTATAATCAAAATGGATATCGGCGACAAGAGGCACGCTCACCCCTGCATTTTTCAGATAATACAAAGTATTTGCGTGCTCGGGCGTCGGTACGGTCATACGCACGACATCGCACCCGGATTTTTCAAGTGCGAGGGTCTGCGCAAGGACCAACTCCCTATCAAGCGTATCGACATTCAGCATAGACTGTACGGCGATCGGAGCGTCGCCGCCGATATATTTATTGCCAATCTTTATTTTTTTTGTTTTTCTTCGTATTTCGTTATAATTTATCATATCAGTCCTATAATATCCTTTACCGTTATAATAACGGTAAGCAGCATGAGAAGCGCAAGACCGGCAAAATTAATTGCGCCCTCTATCTCGGGTTTCACCGGCTTTTTGCGTATAGCCTCGATAATCAGAAAAAGTATCCTGCCCCCGTCAAGTGCCGGGAAAGGAAGCAGATTGAAAATGCCGAGATTCGCCGATATCATTGATATCAACAATAGCAGATTGACCGCTCCAGTGCTCGCCACCTCGCCGATTGTATTCGTCACACCGACAGGTCCTGATACTGCGGAAAGTCCGAATCTGCCCGTGATAATATCCCATAGAGAGGTATATACCATCTTGATCGTCGATACCGACTGATGATAGGAGCAATAAAGCACATTTTTGAAATTCTTCTTTATCCGCTTTACTGCAAAGTCCTGCTCGCCGAATACGGTGCCGTCCTGCTCGTATACGGGGAATTCAACACCCGTAAGAGTGACCTTCTCTCCGTTTCTTTTCACCGTGATATCGACGCCCTGATACCCATAATCGGTAATTGCATACGACAGGTCGTATAACAGATAGACACGGTGTCCGTTTACCGAAAGGATCTCGTCATTTTCCATAAGACCGTATTTCTGAGAAACAGAATTCTCAGAAAATTCTGCTATGGTCGTCGAGCCGATGGCAGGAGTGAAAATGACATAAGTCGCCATCACAAGAAAAGCGAGTATCAGATTGAACGTCGCACCTGCCGCAAGGACGATGCCTCTCTGCCATTTCGGCTTTGATGACAATGCGCCATCCTCATCGCTCGCACCGTCCTCTCCCACCATGGCGACATAACCGCCGATAGGTAACAGGCGGATGGAATAAGCGATCCCCGTCTTTTTCGATACTTTTGTTATGAGCTTCGGCCCCATGCCGATAGAAAACTCTTTGATACCCACACGGAATATCCGGGCGAAGATATAATGCCCCAGCTCGTGTATGAGGATAAGAGCGCCGAAAACGATTACCGCTAACACTATGGATAACGCTGACTTCATAAACCAAATACCTCTTTTGTTCTGATACGTGATATTTTATCGACCTCTAAAATATCATCAAGCGTAGGTTCTTTTCTATGATCAAACGAAAGAGCCACTTTTTCTACCACGTCGAAAATATCGGTGAACGATATTTTGTCGTGCAAAAACAGATCAACTGCAGCCTCGTTTGCTCCGTTGACCGCACACGGTATGACACCGCCGAGTTTTATCGCCTTTCTTGCCAACGGAAGAAGGGTGAAAGTGTCATTATCGGGCTCGGCAAATGTCAGTTTACCCACCTTCGTAAGATCGAGTATCTCGCCGTTACTGTCCGAACGGTGAGGATATGTCAGGGCATACCTGACGCACATTCTCATATCGGGCACAGAAAGCTGGGCGATCACCGCACGGTCAGTATATTCCACCATGGAATGAACGATGCTCTCACGGTGGACTACCACCTCGATATCATCCGCAGGAATCCCGAAAAGATGATATGCCTCTATCACCTCGAATCCCTTATTCATCATTGTAGCAGAATCGATGGTTATTTTTGCACCCATCTTCCAGGTCGGATGCGCAAGCGCCTGCTCCTTTGTTATCGCAGAAAGCTCATTTCTTTTCATTCCGTAGAAAGGTCCGCCCGATGCCGTAAGAATTAACTTCCTCACCTCATCGTGTGAGCCGCACTGCATACACTGAAATACCGCACAATGCTCGGAATCCACCGGGAGTATCGCAACACCCTTTTCGTGCGCACGTGACATTACGATATCACCTGCGGTGACAAGAGTCTCTTTATTTGCGAGAGCTATATCCATTCCGTTTTCTATTGCGGCAAGAGTCGGGCGAAGTCCGGCGATACCCGTAATGGAATTCACGGCGGTATCTGCATCGGAAAGTCCGATCATTTCAAGAATACCTTCCGTGCCGGAAAGCACCTTCGTTCCGGTATCGGAAAGGCGCACGCTCAAATCTTCTGCAGCGGTTTCATCTACCATAGCACAATAGCGGACTCCGAATTTACGCGCCTGCGCCTCGGCGGTCTTCACGTCGGTCGCGGCGCTGATACCGTCAACGGTAACGCCGTGAAAAGCCGCAACATCTGCCGCCTGTGTGCCGACAGAACCGCTCGAGCCTAATATTAATATCTTCTTGTCTATATTATTAACCATATTATCAATCACTTAAATAGTATAAAGAAATCAGAAACCGTACAAAGCAAATATATGAAAAGCGAGGTAGCTATAATACTGTCAAAACGGTCAAGAACACCGCCGTGACCCGGAAAAATAAAGCCGTAATCCTTGATGCCGTAGTGACGCTTCACAAGAGATGCGATAAGGTCACCTATCATAGATATGACGGCAATGAACGCTCCCATAACGGCAAGTGCGATATAATTCGCCGCAAAACCGAATTTTTTCGATATAAAAAGTCCGTACAGTACAAATACAAGCGTCGTCGTCACAACGCCGCCGATCGCACCCTCGACCGTCTTTTTCGGACTGACATCGGGTATGAGTTTATGCCTGCCGAGGGCCACACCCGAAAAATACGCCCCGGTATCGGTCACCCATGCACCGATGAACACGAGCGGAAACATATACGCTGCCCCGCCCTCGAGATCGCGGATAAACACGAGCGAGCAAAAACCTGCCGTGGCATACAGTGCAAAAGTCACAACGGTACATACATCGGTAATCGGAACGGTTCCCTTTGAAAACACCGATACGGCAAAAGCATAAAACAGATAGAAAATGAGTACGACAACAGAATATTTCAAAAACTGCGCATCTGTTTCAAATACATAACGGGTGCAAAAGCCGATAAATGTAAATATGAGCATCGTAGGCAACGAGAAAAACCATTTTTTCTCGAGTGCACAGCACTTTAATATTTCATATGACGCCGCAAGGCACATAATGCACACGAATGCCACAAAAGGCCACGTTGCCGAAAAATACAGTATCGGTGCAAAAATGCATAATGCTACTACCGCGGTTATGATTCTTGTTTTCATTATATCCCTCCGAAATTGCGTTTACGGCGGTTGAATACCGCCACCGCCTCGTCAATATCTTTTTCCCTCAGATCAGGCCAGAGCTTATCCACAAAATAATACTCGGAATATGCGCTCTGCCACATGAGGAAATTCGATGTTCTTATCTCGCCTGCCGTCCGCATGATGAGGTCGGGCATGGGAGAGTCGAGCGTATACAGATGGGACGTTATATCATCCTCGCATATTTCGGTCTTTCCCTCGGATATCAGTTTATTTACCGCATGCACGATCTCGTCCCTGCCGCCGTAATTCATGGCGATATTCAGCCTCTTATGATTATTTTGCGAATCACGCTCGATATCACACATTATCTGTATGATATCTTCAGGGAAAAGCGATTTATCACCTAAGAAAACTATCCTGATATCACGCTCCATCATAGTGGCGACGGCATCCCTCAAATAGACCCGGAAAAGCTCCATAAGAGCAGATACCTCTTTTTCGGGGCGTCGCCAATTCTCGGTAGAAAAGGCATACACCGTAACACAGTTTATGCCGATATCGGCACAATACTCCACGATATTGCGAAATACCTTCGCCCCTACCTTATGTCCGTACTCGCGCGGCATACCGCGCCTTGTCGCCCACCTGCCGTTTCCGTCCATAATAAAAGCAATGTGCTTTAGCTCTGCGGTGTCGGGCGCATTCTTTTTTCCTCTAAACATATCTATTACTCCGAATATAACTGAGGGCAGACTTTAGTCTGCCCATTCATGACGTAAAAATCAAAAGCTATTTATATAGCCATGATCTCCTTTTCCTTTTTCGAGGCCCAACGGACTTCAGACAGAACAATTCTACTGGAATGCCTATAAACGCCTTGCCAA
>CAYOFP010000003.1:0-111820 GCA_964403505.1 uncultured Lachnospiraceae bacterium | reverse complement strand
CTTCTCGAAGTTCTTTTCATCGTCCTCGGTTATTTCCTTCGCCTTTTTAGCGTCCTTCAGCTTATCATTCGCATCGCGGCGGACGTTACGGACAGCGACCTTTGCGTCCTCGGCAAGCTTTGACACCTGCTTTGTGAGTTCCTTTCTTCTCTCCTCGGTGAGCTGGGGAATGGATATCCTGATCAGCTTTCCGTCGTTCTGGGGAACGAGACCGAGATCTGCCGCAAATATTGCCTTCTCGATCTCCTTGAGAAGCGAAGGATCCCACGGTGTGACGGTGAGCGTCCTCGGGTCTGCCGCCTTAACCTCTCCTACCTGGTTTACGGGAGTGGGTACTCCGTAATAATCGACGCTTACTCTGTCGAGAAGCGAGGGAGTCGCTCTGCCTGCCCTTACTGTTGCCAGCTCGTTTTCATAGGCGGATATGCATTTCGCCATTTTTTCTTCAAAAACCTTAAGTTCAAAGCTCATTATTTGTTACCTCTCTTTAATAATGTACCGATTTTTTCTCCTGCGATCGCACGGGTTATATTTTCGCTCTTATCCAGCCCGAAAACAAGGATGGGAAGATCGTTATCCATACTGAACGCCGCAGCGGTCAGGTCTATGGCCTTTAACTGCTTTTCCAGTATTTCTTCGTATGTAAGCTCGTCATACTTGACGGCGTCAGGATTTTTCTTCGGATCGTCGGAGTACACCCCGTCGATATTCTTTGCGAAAAGTGCCGCATCCGCTCCGATCTCGACCGCACGGAGCACTGCCGCTGTATCCGTCGAGAAAAACGGACTGCCTAAGCCTGCGCCGAATATCACGATCTCGCCTGCCTCGAGCGCCGATACAGCGCCGTCACGTGTATACGGTATAGCAAAGCGCTGCATATCAACTGCGGTAAACACCTTTGCCTTTTTGCCGAGAGAAATGAATGTGTCCTGGAGTGCGATACAGTTTATGGTAGTTGCGAGCATACCCATATGGTCTGCCCGTGTCTTATCCATCTCGCCGCCCTGTCTGCCGCGCCAGATATTACCTGCGCCGATGACTATGGCGACCTGAGTGCCTGAATCGGATATGCCCTTGATCGCACGGCATATATCGGTGATCAGATCAAAATTAAGTATACCGTCGCATCCGGCTGAGAGCGCTTCGCCCGACAGCTTCAGAAGCACACGATTATATTTATTGCTTATCATGTTTTTATCCTCGTGAGTTTATTCCATATCTATTTTACAATATTCTTTCCGTTTTGTAAATAGAAACATGGCGATTTTTAGAAAATAAAAAGCCGGGGGTGACATACATTCGTTAATTCATAAAAAAGCAGTGAAAATATTCTTCACTGCTTTTTTATTATCGTTCTTCTCTGAAATAGGAAAGTCCCAACGATGCCGGGGGTTGATTCTCACGCTTTTTACGCATACTGACCACAACAAGTACGATGATCGTGACAACATACGGGAGCATCTGAATAAGCGGTATAAACTGCATCGGCACGTTGATATAGTTAAACAGGATATACAGCGCTCCGAACAGATACGAGCCGAAGATCGCCATAGCCGGCTTCCATGTAGCGAAAATAACAATGGCAATAGCGAGCCATCCACGGTCACCGAAGCCGTTATTCGACCAGATACCGTTACTGTAATCCATGATATAGTAGAGACCGCCGAGTCCGGCGATCATACCGCCCACGCAGGTGGCAATATACTTATACCGTGTTACATTGATACCTGCGGCGTCTGCCGTAGCCGGATTTTCGCCGACTGCCCGAAGATGGAGACCCGTCCTCATTTTCTTTAAGAAGATGCTCACAACGATTGCGATAATTATGGAAAGATATACCATAAATCCGTATGAGAATATCATCTTGCCGAATGCGCCCATCTTATCCGCGAACGGAAGCGTTGTCTTATATGCCTTAGCAATCTTAACGAGTGCAAGATAAGGTACCTCGCTCTTAACGATCTTAATAAGCGAACCGCCGAAAAAGTTACCGACGCCCACGCCGAATGTCGTTATGGCAAGGCCCGTGACATTCTGATTTGCACGCAGGGTTATCGTGAGGAAGCAATAGATGAGCGAGGTCAGAAGCGAGCCCAGAATACAGCACAAAAGCGGTATGATGATCGCAAGGAAAGGCTGAGGGACCGATGCATTCGTTTGATAGAAAAAGCCGCCGACAACACCCGATATCGCACCGATATACATGATACCCGGGATACCGAGATTGAGGTTACCCGATTTTTCAGTCAGTATCTCTCCGGTCGCGCCGAACAGAAGCGGTGTGCCCTGAAGTACGGCACGCTGAATAAATCCGCATATCAAAGGAAACAAAACAATAAGCTTATCCATATCACTTTACCTCCTTTTTTCTGTGAAAATTGAAATGTATCTGATACTGAATAAAGAACTCGCATCCTATGATAAAGAACAGGATGATACCCGTAAGTATCTCGGAAAAGTCTCCGTTCAGTCCGAATTTCGATGTTACCTCATCAGCTCCGCGTGCAAGGAACACGAGCAGGCAGGAGGTCAGTATCATGAACAGAGGATTGAACTTCGCAAGCCAGGATACCATGATGGCTGTAAAGCCTCTGCCGTCTACCAGCTGTGAATCGATCGAGTGGGACGAACCGCCGACCAAAAGCAGACCGGCAACGCCGCACAGTGCGCCCGACAACGCCATGGTACGCAAAATAACCTTTTTGACGTTGACACCGATATAACGTGCCGTATTTTCGCTTTCGCCGACCACGGCGATCTCATATCCGTGCTTACTGTGGCGAAGATAAATATATATTACTACGGTAATGACAGCGACTATGACGATATTGAGCAGATACTTGACCCCGAAGAGACTCGGCAGCCATCCGTGTGTCAGAAGATCGGGACCTACGACATTTGATCCGCTCTTATCCGCTATCTTTAAGAATATCTCGACAGACTGTATCGCCACATAGTTCATCATCAGGGTGAAAAGCGTCTCATTCGTATTCCAATACGCCTTGAACACCGCAGGAATGACGCCCCACAGCATACCGACGAATATCGCAAAAAACGCCATGATCAGCATCAGACACCACTCGGGCATTTTTCCGCCGAGGGCAAACATGCAAACGGCCGTCGCGAGACACCCCATAAGAACCTGTCCCTCTGCGCCCGTATTCCAGAAACGCATACGGAAAGCAGGCGTGACCGCAAGCGAGATGCAGAGAAGGATAGCAACATCATGCACCGTGACCAGGGCTCTGCCGGCGCCGAAAGCGCCGTGATAAAATGTAGCGAATATCGAAAAAGGATTATCGCCTGTCAGTACCTTTGTAACCACTGCACATACCGCAAGCGCACAAAGTATCGCTGCGGCACGGACTAATATACCGCTTTTTAATGAAACATCCGTGCGTTTGGTGATATGAATAAGCGGTTCGCTATGATGTCTCTCTGCCTTACTCATTGGGTTCCCCCCTTACATTCTTTGTCATTAACAGTCCGATCTCTTCTTTTGTGGTATTGCGTCCGTCGACGATACCGGATATCCTGCCTCCGCCGATGACCATGATACGGTCACACAGCTCGATCAACACATCAAGGTCTTCGCCGACGAAGATCACGGCGACCCCCTTATCCTTTTGTTCGTTGAGCAGGTTGTATATGGTATATGAAGAATTGATATCGAGTCCCCGCACGGGATACGCCACCATCAGCACCGTGGGCGATGACGATATCTCACGTCCGACAAGCACCTTCTGTATATTACCGCCCGACAGTCTGCGCACCGGCGTCGTCGCCGCCGGAGTCACGACCTGTAGATCGTTGATTATCTTTGTGGCAAGGTCTTTCGGCGCTTTTCTCTGTAAAAATGCCGTCTTTCCTTTTCGGTAGGAGCGGAGCATCATATTGTCTACGATGTCCATATTGCCGATCAGTCCCATGCCGAGTCTGTCCTCGGGCACGAACGACAGGCGGACGCCCAAAGACCGTATCTGCATCGGCGTCTTATCACGGAGATTTTCAACCTTTGAATTTGCATGGTCATAATACAGGATCTCGCCGTCCTCAATATGCTGAAGTCCCGCAACCGCCTCGAGAAGCTCACGCTGACCGCTGCCTGCAATTCCCGCAATACCGAGTATCTCTCCGCTGCGTGCAACGAAAGAAACATCGTCAAGGAGCTTGACCCCTTCACGGCTCAGGCAGTTGATATGCTTTATCTCAAGCACGGCACGGGGATCATTTGGCATCGTACGGTCTATGTTCAGACTGATCTTCTTACCGACCATCATCTCGGTAAGCTCGTTTTCGTTCGTTTCCGGTGTTTTTACCGTGGCGATATACTCGCCCTTACGAAGTACGGCGACCTCATCAGAAATCGCCATGACCTCATTCAGCTTATGCGTTATAATGATGATCGCCTTTCCGTCGTCACGCATCCTGCGGAGAATAGCAAAAAGCTTTTGTGTTTCCTGAGGGGTAAGCACGGCTGTCGGCTCATCGAGGATAAGTATATCTGCGCCCCTGTACAGCACCTTGATTATCTCAACCGTCTGCTTTTCTGAGACCGACATCGCATAAATTTTCTTATTCGGATCAATATCAAAACCGTATTGCTCACTTATTTCTTTGATTCTTGCGGCACTGCCCTTGAGATCGTATCTTTTCTCATCTTCGAGACCGAGAACTATATTTTCGGTGGCTGTAAAAAGATCCACGAGTTTGAAATGTTGGTGGATCATACCTATTTTCAGGTCAAATGCATCCTTCGGCGAGCGAATGACAACTTCCTCTCCGTTCACTAAGATATTTCCGGAGTCGGGATAGTATATTCCCGATATCATATTCATCAGCGTTGTCTTTCCGCTTCCGTTCTCGCCGAGTATCGCCATAATCTCGCCGCGTCTGAGCTTTAATGAAACGTTATTATTGGCTACGACACTTCCGAATGTCTTGGTAATATTTTTTAATTCTATTGCAACACTTTTATCCACAGGCTTTTCTCCATTCTGTGACATCGCGCATTTTTAACTGCTTATTAAAAGAAGATAAGGCGGGGCCGATATGCCCCGCCTTAATATAGACCTATTAGTCGCCGAAGTTGACGTTCAGGTTTTCAACACCGTCGATAATGATGTCGAAGTACGGAGCAGAACGGAAATCCTTTGCATTGGACTCGTCAAAGTAACCGTCATGGATTACATTTGTTTCGCCCGTGAAGTCGCCGTCAACGTCTGCAAGATACTCGTCGAGCTTCTTGCCTTCTACCGTGAACTTAGAAGTATCGAATACCTTGAGCGTTCCTGCCTTAAAGCCTTCGATCGCTTCGTTCATCTTCTCGATCGTACCCTCAGCCATTACATTCTGGTTTACACCACTGATAACAACAGAGTTTGTAGCGATGTCTCCGCACCAGTCGGTGTCGAATGCCTCGCCCTTAACGGTGCTCTCAACGATGTACTGGAAGTAAGGTGCCCAGTTGATAGCAGAAGATACGATAAATGTATTCTCACCTGCGGAATATGTGCTTCCGTTGTAAGATACGTTCGGTACGCCTGCGAGCTCGCAAGCCGTCGGAGCGCCGAGAGAGTCAGCGTGCTGGCTGATCAGTACGCACTTATCGTTCTCGATCAGAGCTGTTGCAGCCTCCTGCTCCTTCGCCTGGTCATACCAAGAACCTGTATAACGAACCTTCATTGTAGCGCTCTCGCAAACAGAGCGTGCGCCGAGGAAGAAGGATGTCATACCGGAAATAACCTCTGCATATGTGAATGCGCCGACATAGCCGATCACAGCCTCTTCAGCCTTGATCTTGCCTGCCTCGATCATCTCGTTGAGCTTAAGACCTGCAGCGATACCTGCGATGTATCTGCCCTCATAGATGGATGCGAATGCATTGTGGAAGTTATCGATACCGGCGATCTTTGACGACGTACCGGTAGCGTGGCAGAACTGAACGTCAGGATATTCTTCAGCTGCCTGCTTCATGAATGACTCATGACCGAAGGAGTCTGCAAAGATAACCTTGCATCCCTTGTTCTTTGCAAGGTCAACTGCTGTATCATAGCATTTGCTGTCCTCGCCGATGCCTGTTACGATGATGACCTGATCGTCGGAAAGGCCGAGACCCTTCTGTACGCTCTTGAGAGCCTGTATGAAGTTATTATCATACGTAGAGTTCTCGTCGTGCAGGCAGATCATACCGATCTTGAAGTCCTCGGGAATCTCAACTGTTCCCTTGATCTCAGCGCGGGGCAGTACCTCTGCGCTCTCGCCCTTGGGCGTGTCCTTCCCTTGGTCGTCAGTTTTGGGCTCAGATGCACATGCAACGAGAGCGAAAACCATAACAACAGCGAGAAGAAGTGCTAAAATCTTTTTCATTGTGTGTTCCTCCATGTGTTTTTTTATGTAATTTTTTTACACATCCATATCAGCGGAAAGTTATCTTTCCGTCTTTCATTGAATCTATCAGCGCAAGGCTCTCGACCCTGATTCCTTTTGCGCGGAGCGCATCTCCGCCGCCCTGATAGCCCTTCTCAATACCGATAGCACATCCGACGAGTTCTGCGCCCGACTGGGACACGATATCCATCATACCGTGCAGTGCATTGCCGAGAGCTAAGAAATCATCGACTACGAGCACCTTATCCTCGGGAGAAATAAACGCGGCCGGCACGACAATATTATTATCGTTACCGTGAGTATACGAGTGAACCCGGGATACATACATCTCGCCGTCAATATTATCCGAGGCGTGCTTTTTCGCAAAAACAAAGGGAACACCGAGATAACTTGCCGCCGCAAGCGCAAGCGCAATGCCCGACGCCTCTACCGTCAGTATCTTCGTGACGCCGTACCCGTCATAGAGACTTGCAATCTCACGCCCCATGTCCATCATAAGACCGGTATCAATATTTACATTAAAAAACGATGCGACCTTCAGCACTTCGCCGGGAAGCACCAAGCCGTCACTCAATATTCTTTCTTCTAATGCTTTCATATCCGTTAAAATAACAAACAGGCATTCCTTACAAATGCCTGCTGCGATAACTTTCCAAATGACACAACGATCGGAAATATACCAACAACAATATATGATAATTTATGTATGTAGTTTATCACATATTGCCTTTTGTGTCAATGAAATATTTACAAAAAAATCGAAAATGTTCAAATAAAAATATACATCTGCATTTTTTGTCATATCGTTGCGCACATATGGCGTATGACATGACAATTCACATTTACTGCGACAGGAAGTCCTGCGATATGCGTAGGATATGTCTCTATATTACAGCTCAGCGCACTCGTATCGCCGCCAAAGCCCTGCGGACCGACGCCCTGTTCATTCAGGCGCTCGAGTATCTCCCTCTCCATATCAGCATATGCCGGATCGGGATTCGGCATATCGCACGGACGTGCCAGCGCTTTTTTTGCAAGCTCGGTCACATAGTCAAACGTGCCGCCGATACCGACACCGACTGTTACGGGCGGACAGGGATTTCCGCCCGCACGCTTGAGGGTATCGCACACGAAATCGATAATATCCTCACGTGTAGCGGATGGGGTAAACATCTTAAGCGAGCTCATATTCTCGCTGCCGAACCCCTTCGGCAGTGCGGTCAGCCTGATCTTATCGCCCGGTACGATACGGGTATGGATGACGGCAGGCGTATTATCGCCGGTATTTTTCCGATCGAAAAGTGGATCGCGCACGACGCTTTTACGCAGATAGCCCTCTGTATACGCCCCTCTTACGCCCTCATGGATCGCATTCTCAAAATCTCCGCCTGTGATATGGACATCTTGTCCAACCTCGGCAAAAACGACCGCCATGCCGGTATCCTGGCATATGGGGACATTCATCTCCTTTGCCGCATCGAGATTCTCCCTCATTTTGCCGAGTATCTCCTTTGCAAGAGGAAAGCCCTCTCTCTCATACGCCTGATCGATAAGTACGCACGCATCGTCAGGCAGGGTATAATTCGCCTTTATAAAAAGTTCTTTTACCTTTTCGGTTATCTCTTTTGCATTAATCTCTCTCATTTTATAACTTCCCGTTCGCTTTATCTGTCGTTGTAAAAAACGATCTCATTCGGCAGGTGATAATTCAGATTATCCCGCGCCACACGCTTGATATAATCCTCATCGACCGGCTCTTCTATCTCCTCAAGCAACGCATCGATATCGTCACTAAGCTCCGCTATCTGCGCACTCGCACTTTCGACATTATCCTCGAGGCCGGATATCTGAAGTCTCAATCGAACTATAGTTATTACGCCGAATACGATGAAAAATATCACCGCAAGCTTAACAAAAAAATTCCAGTTTTTCATTTTATCACCTTATTATATTATAACTCCCGATGCGTCACAGGTCAAGTCAGATCGAAAACGCATCGTTTCCTGTTTCTTTTTTCTTTTTAGTCTTTTTCTTCTTTTTGCTCTGCTCTTTTCTTTTGGCTATATCCGTTTTTGTGTCATGCCATACCCATTGGAACGGCTCCGTGACAAAACGGAAAACGGGAACGGCCGTATGCATAAAGATCTTCTTCAAAATACGCCGCACAAGATAAACGAGCTTTCTCGCCGCACGGATCAGCCCGCGCCCTGCGATAAAATGCCACAGCGCAAAACCGAGCGCACATCCGCCTAAACCCAAAAGCCGTATCCTGCCGTTATTCGCTCCGAAAAACAAAAGCGCAACACAACACGAAGAAAATAAGGCGTACGCAATATCAAAGACAAATATCACGACATCTGAGTAGAACTGCCTCCTGACCCCCGCCGCAAAAGACGGCGTCAACACCAAACGCACAAAGGTAAACACAAAATAGCATATACCCAAAAACACACCGAGACAGAGCGAATATACAGATAATACAACGATCTGAGAATCTGTGATATCCACTATCTTCTACCGAAAAATCCTTTACTCTGCTTTTTATCGATATACGCAAGGGCGTTTATTTTTCCCGTTATATCAGCCTCGTTCCTGCCGAGATCAAGGCGTGTCAGCTGGATTCCACTGCCGTCTATGCACAACCGCCCGAGCGATGTATCGAAGATCGCCCCTTCCTCATCATAGCTGACGACCTCATTCACACCCGTCAGAGACATACTCTCTCTGTCATGCAATGTTACGTTGTGCGGTACTGTTATTCTCTCTTCACTCATGTATACACACTCCCTCAAAGAGAATATATGCGAGCGTTTATTATTCTATGACCTCATACATCTCACCGGCTTCGCTTTTCAGCGCATGCTCCTTTACCGATAATACACGCACACGAAGTGTCCTCTGACCGAATGTCACGGCGATCTCATCGTTTTCCTTTACATCGTAAGACGCCTTTGCAGGTCTGCCGTTCACAGTGACATGGGAGGTATCGCACGCCTCGTTTGCGACTGTACGGCGCTTTATTATTCTCGAAACCTTTAAATACTTATCAAGTCTCATTTTTTACTCCTCTTCTTCCGCCTCGGTCGGGTCTGTCTCTACGGGCAGGGTCTCGTCCTCTTCATCGGAATATACAAGCTCGGGATCATTGCCGTACACCGCATTGTATGCACGTAAATACTCGCTCGGAGTTACCGAGTCGGAATAAAATCCGTCAACGCCGATATAGCGTTTATTAGAAAACATTTTATTTATTTTATTTTCCGTATGCGTATATACCTTCAGCCCGTAATCATGCAACTTTGAAACATTGGCTTTATACGCTATTTCATTTGCCATGGTGACAATGGGTATGCCGTTGTCACGGCAGAACGTACCGATATCGTCATAATCGCGGGGATACATAAGGTACAGCGTCAGGATAAAATTCTCACTCGGGCAGTTATACGTTTGCTTTACCCAATCAAGCATTTCAAAGCTGTATATCTGTACGATGATCCTTTGATAAAGTTCCTTATCCCCTGTTCTCTCAATTGCCTCGTTGAGACGGCGGAACTCCTCCTTAACGCTTTTTTCGTCGGTATATTTGGTATCGGTGACGAGATATGTGTCGGGGTATTCCTCCATCAGAGCCAGCATACCGTCGATATCGAGAGGAGTATATAAATAGCATATTTTTGTATGCATATATGTCCCGTATATTATCTCACCGTTATCGGTATCTTTATCGCTTTGCTCGAGATTATAATACGATGTACCCGTGAAATCATGACGGACAACGAGATAACCGTCGGCGGTCAAGCACAGATCTGCCTCAAAGACCCGTGCGCCGCGTTCATAGCTATCGATGAAAGCCTCTTTACTGTTCGTGCCGACTCTGCCGTCGATCGTGCCGAGAGCATGGTTCACAATATTATACTGCTCATACCACGGCGTCGTAAAATCGCAGACCTCGCCCGATGCGCCGGATCTGTGGTCAATATAATAACGTGCGCCAAAAAATGCAAGCGGCAGCTCTATGACAGTCGCTATCAGCAGAGCTACGATCACGTGCGTGCGTCTCTGCCTGCGCCTTCGCTTTTCCTCCTGCTTTTTTCGTTCGTTTATTTCGTTTATCGTCAGATTTGCTGTATTGATATCTGTCTGTTCCGGCATTTTATTTCCTCACATGAGCTTCATTTTATGTAATATTCCGTATATTTTTTCACCCTTCGGTATCATCTGCATATCATCCCGATCGAGCGCCCTCAGAAGAAGCACCGCTATGAGGTACACGACACCTGCGACCGCTATGGAAAGGAATGTAGCGAGCGCATTTCCCATCCTTCCGCTATTCACATCTACAAATCCCGCTACAAGGGAAAACGTACCGAATGCGCCGATACAGCATATGATCCCGGCTACAAGCGGCTTCACAAATGTAGAGAGTATCTTCGGTCTGATATTCACGAACTTTGATAAATAGAAGAAATTAATGACCGTCGTCGTGGCATAGCACAAAAGTGTTCCGATCGGAGTGCCGTATATACCGACAGACGGTATTCCGATGAGCACGATGCTCGTGATGATCTTTACTACAGCGCCTGCAAGCATGGAAAAGATAGGAAGCTTTTCATGCTTTGTCGCCTGCAATATCGCATTCGTTATCGATATCATACCGACAAAAAATACCGACAGTGCAAGTATGGATAACAGCGGCGCCGCCATTTCGGCAGAATTGCGGTTATACATAAGCTTTAAGATAGGCTCTGCCATAACCGAAAGTCCAAGTGCCATAGGAAGGATAATGATGGCGGAAACACGCAAAGCGCTTTTCATCTCGCCTCTTGCCTTTTCCTCCTTACCGTCTGCAATGTGTGCAGACAAAAGCGGCACGAGCGAATAGGATATAGGATAGATCAGAACGGGAGGCAGATTGAACATAGGCACGGCAAGCGATGAATAGTTGCCCCAGATGGCGTTTGACATAGCCTGCGAAAGTCCTATAGACTGCAGTCTGCGCATTACGATCGAAAGATCGATCAGATTCGTCAGACTCATAACCGACGAGCTTATCGTCACCGGGATAGCGATCTTTGCAATGGTAGAGGCGATCTTCCCCCTCGTGCGAACGGGCAACGCCCCGTCTGCCTTGGCGATATACTCATCGTCAAAATCCTTTGGTTTAAAACGCACCTTCACGATGATAAGATATACCATGCCGAGAAATACAGCGGTCACGATACCGAGCAGCGCATATGCCGCCACCTTTGTCAGAGCAAAGCTGCACCCCATGGCATATGTGGCAAAAAGAATACCGAATGTCAGTTTTCCGACTGCCTCGATCAGCTGAGATACCGCCGTGGGTGCCATATGCTGATAACCCTGAAAATAACCCCTGATCGCACTTGAGATACAGATAAAGAACAGCGTCGGGGCAATGGCGAATATCGACATCCTCGCCCCGTCATTTCCTATTAAAGCAGCAAAGCCGCCTGAACCAAGCATCATACACGCCGACCCTACAAATCCGATCACGAGAAACATGATAAGAGTGACATTAAATATTCGGTCAACTTCCTTAATATTTCCCTTTGCCCTTGCCTCACTTATCATAATGGACACAGCGACCGGCAGACCTGCCGTGCTTATCATATAAAACCATACATATATGGTATAGGCAGAGTTGAAATATCCCATTCCACTGTCGCCGATAATATTGGTCAGCGGGATCTTGAACATCAGTCCCACTACCTTTATCACGATATTCGCAACGGAAAGTATCAAAACTCCCGATATGAACAGATTTTTCTTCTTTTTTGTCATACTTATCACCCCAAAAACTCACGATACATAGAATCGTGCGGAATATACCCCGGATCAATTGATACGATATTTTTAAATTTTGCTATGATCCTTTGCGCCTCGCCGTAATACGGACTGTCGGCGCTCACACGGCTGAGCATGTCACACAAAGGCTCTTTGATCAGATTCAGCTCATACGGAATGAAGGAATCGATCTGTATCTGCGCCGTGTCTGCATAAGGCAGCATATTCTTATCCTCATTTGCCGTGACTGACGACCACATGAACATGGTAAACTCCGCCGTGGCATTTCTGAATCTGAAATCACGCACGAGCCTGCGGAACAGCCGGATCTCTCTGCCCGAAAATACCTCTCCGCCGCACTCGATATCACCGCATACATTCATAAAAAGCGACAGCGGACGATATATGCTCAGTTTTTCCCTTATCTCGGGATATATCGCCTGTATCCCCTCGTAGGCAATAATATCATACCCTGCAGGATCAAACTCCGAATACCCTTTCCGCTTTGCCGTCTGAAAATCAAACTCGGGCAGCATGACTGCATCTTTGCGCATCATTTTATCGGTACACTCGCAGAGATAATCAAAATCTATCGCATCGAGGGAATCAAAATCAATGCTCTTTCCTTCTCTGATCACAGCGTCTCTGTCCTCGGTACGGCTCTTGAAAAAATCGTCGATCGATATGATCTTTATCTTTTTGCCTGCATCGACAACATCGGCTATTATCTTCTTCACCGCAGTCGTTTTGCAGGAGCAGGTAGGACCCGACAGGGTCACGAGGCGGGTGTCTGCACTGTTTATCACCGCATCGGAAACACCGTCGAGCTCGGATTCAAAGCGCTCCTCGCACTCACGCACGTAAGCTTTCTTCTCCTCCTCGCTGCCAAACTCATTTCTTACTGTTCTCAAATATAAAACTCCTCTATTTTGCTCAAATAGGACCTCATATCCTCATCGCTCATAGCCAGATACTCATACGGATATTTCGGCAAAAACGCACGTTTGATCCGCTTGCCGTCCACCATTTTTGTCACAGCTCCTGCGCCGCAGGCAAAAATGCTGTGCACCTCCTCCATGATGAAAATATTGTAAAGTCCCTCTGCACCCGGCAGAGAAAAGCCGACATTCTCGAGGTTACCCATGGAATTTTTCTGGCGGTACAGGTAATAGGGCACATAGCCTGCCGCCTTACTCTTGAGCTGGGTATAATCGACGCTTTTCAGCGTCTCTCCGCCCGTTCTCGAATAAATATCTGCATCGGTATGAAGGATATCAGCCGCCTTTTTCACGCAGAAGGTATGATAGGTGATATTATCCGGCGCAAGTGCTAAGATTGCATCGACTGATTTGGAAAACTTTCTGAAGCCTTCACCGGGAAGACCCGCGATAAGGTCCGTATTAATATATTTTACGCCGGCTTTGCGTGCAATATTATAAGCACGGTAAAAATCGTCCGCCGTATGCCGTCTGCCGATCCGCTCGAGCACCGCGTCATTCAGGGTCTGCGGATTGATACTGACCCGATTCACCCCGTGCGCCAGGATGACCTTCATTTTTTCTTCGCTTATCGTGTCGGGTCTGCCCGCCTCCAGCGAAAACTCACGCAGGGATGATATATCGCAGTTTCTCTCGATTGCCGATAAAAGAATATCAAGCTCAGACGCGCTGAGCGTCGTCGGCGTTCCGCCGCCGATATATACGGTCACCACCTTTTTTCCGATCCGCTTTATCATGGCAAAGGTATCTTCGATATCGCGGATCAGACGCTCGAGATACTCGGGTATCATGGAAAGCAGGCGCTTAGTAGAATAAGATACAAACGAGCAGTATGCGCACCTCGTCGGGCAGAACGGAATAGATACATACACACTGCAGCTGTTCTCCTCGAGCGAGGAGATGAGATTCTGCTCGTTTATGGCAACATTCGTAAGCAAAGCCGCTTTTTTCGGTATCAGAAGATACTCATTTCTCAGTTTTCGTCTAATCGCCGCCGGCTCAAGCCCCTGCTCGAGCATATCTGCGGCGATCTTTACAGGCCGTATGCCGATGAGAAAGCCCCAGGACGGCATAAAGCCGAAAAGCTGTCTGCCCGCATCGATCACGGCAATTCCTGCCGATTTCTTCCATGCCATATTCTCACGCACCGAAACGCTGCCGTTTCCGAATGCGGTCTGAGAACCGTTTTTCATCATGACACGGGAGATAACAGCTCCGTCTGTCTCCTCCTGCGTCAGTTCGAGGACGGGAGTTTCCGGCGTTTCCTCTTCGTTTTTTGCGAATTTCGAGCCGGGAAAGAATATAAGACACAGATTTTCTATATAATTCAGATTTATTTTTCCGTCAGTTTTGATTATCATTCTTTTATTTTAATTCTTTCGAGTCCATAACGATGGTGATAGGGCCGTCGTTTATTATTTCAATCTCCATATCTGCGCCGAAAATGCCTGTTTGCGTTTCGCCGGGTATGAGAGAGCGCAGTTTTTCCGTAAAATAAAGATAAAGCTCGTTTGCCCTGTCCGGCTTCTCCGCCGCAAGGTAATCAGGGCGGTTTCCGTGCTTATAATTTGCGCACAGGGTAAAATTCGATACGACGAGCGCACCGCCGCCGATATCGCAGACGGACAAATTCAGCTTATCGTTTTCATCGGAAAAGATACGCAGTTTGGCGATCTTCGCCGCCAGTTTATCGGCATCATTTTCGCTATCCCCCGAAAACACGCCCAAAAGAAGCATAAGTCCCCTATCCACTTTGCCGACGATAGCATCATCGACCTTCACCGAGGCTCTTTTTACTCTTTGTATCACTGCTGTCATTTTGAATATCCTCTCGCGACGCTCATGACGCCCGAAACCTTTCTGAGTCTCGATACGATCGACTCAAAATGCGATAGATTCTTACAGCTTATCACGAGGTTCACCGTGACTGTATCATCCTTTTTCGCAGTATTAATCTGGTGTATGGCTACATTCATATCTGCAAGTGCGGTGGACACATCCGCAATGAGCGTGATGGACTCCGCCGCAAATATCTGTAAATACGCCTCAAACATACTCTCATTTGTAGGTATACCGTTCCTCTTCTGCCAATAGGCGGAGACAAAGCGCTGTCTGTTCTCATCGTTTTCAAGCATTTTTTTTACATTCAGGCAGTCATACTTATGGATAGAGACGCCGTAACCCTTTGTGATAAAGCCTGTTATCAGGTCACCCGGCAGCGGATTACAGCAGCGGGCAAACTTAACGCTGCACCCCTCCACGCCGTCGATGATGACACCGCCGGCACTCCGTTTTCCCTGCGGCTTTGTGTACACCTGATCGACTGTTATGATATCCGGCTCGCTCTGCTGTGCGAGCTTGATCCGATGCTCGAATTCATCCTTTATCTTCGGCATCAGCTTTGAGAGCACGAGTCCGCCGTAGCCGAGCGTGTTATATAAATCCTCTGCACTCTGAATGCCCAATCGTGATGCCACCGCCTCGAGCACTTCGTTTTTCTGCTTTTCGGTATACGGATATCCGAGACGGCGCATCTCACGCTCTATCTCCGAACGTCCGACCTCGATATTTTCGGTCCGCTTCTCCTTCTTGAACCATGTACGTATCTTATTCCTTGCCTCTGCCGTCTTTACTATGCCGAGCCAATCACGGCTCGGGCCTTTTGACGAATTTGAGGTAAGTATCTCGACGATGTCGCCGTTCTGGGGAATGGAGTCGATCGGACATATCATACCGTTTATCTTTGCGCCGACCATTTTATTGCCGATGGCAGAATGTATGGCATAAGCGAAATCAATGACTGTCGAGCCCTGCGGCAGAGTGATTACATCTCCCCGGGGAGTGAAAACGAATGTCTCATCATGGAAGATATCTATTTTCAGAGAGCGCATGAACTCATCCGGGTCCATCTCCTCATCCTCTATCTCAATGAGCTTCGATATCCACTGCAGCTTTTCATCGATATTCTCTCCGCCCGATTCGCCCGTCTTATATTTCCAATGCGCCGCAATACCGTATTCGGCTACCTGGTGCATCTTCCATGTGCGTATCTGCACCTCAAAAGGCACACCCTCCCGTCCGATAACAGTCGTATGCAGGGACTGATACATATTCGGCTTCGGTGTGGATATATAGTCCTTGAACCTGCCGGGTATCGACTTATACATATCGTGTATTATGCCGAGTACCGTATAACATTCGAGCTCATTTTGCACGATGACACGCAGAGCGTAAAAATCGTATATTTCATCAAAGGACTTGTGCTGCTCATACATCTTTTTATATATGCTGTAAACGCTCTTCACCCGTCCTCCGAGCGAAAATTCCATTCCCTCTTCGGTCAGGCGTGAGGAGATCTGACGCCTTATCGCCTCGACAAAATCACGGTTTGCACCGTATTTCTGCTGAATGTGCCCCTCGACCTCGCTGTAACCGAACGGGTCAAGATAATGAAGCGACAGGCTCTCGAGTTCATGCTTCATTTTCTGCATACCGAGGCGGTGAGCGAGCGGCGCATACACATTCATGGTCTCGAGTGCAGTCGTACGGCGTTTTCCGTCCGGCTTTGCGTCCAGTGTCCGCATATTGTGAAGTCGGTCGCACAGCTTTATGAATATGACGCGCACATCCTTACTCATCGCAAGGAACATCTTACGGAGATTCTCCATATTCTGCCCTTCACGATCCTCGAATTTGATCTTCACGAGTTTCGTGAGTCCGTCAACGAGCATGGCGACCTCTGCGCCGAACTTCTTTTCTATCTCGCCGATGCTCACCCGCTCTCCGCAGTCCTCGACAACGTCATGCAGTAATGCCGCACACACCGCATCCGTTTCGGGTACGAGTCCGACAACGAGCTCCGCTACAGCGAGAGGATGACTGATATATTCCTCTCCGCTCGCACGGAACTGCCCTGCATGAAGCTCACGGGCGAATTCATACGCCTGCATTATTTTCTCTGTATCAAAGCGCCTTCCGCTGCCCTCGAGGGCAACGAGCAGGCGTTCTATACCGGTGCTCGTTTCCATTTAATTCTGATGATACTCTTTTCTTGATTTCAGTTTTTTGTATATTGACGACTTATCCAGGTTTATCTTTGCCGTCATATGATTCAGCTTGAATTTATAGATATCGGGCTCTGTGCCGTAACCGGCGATTCCAATAATATTGACCTCACGGAATATCTCTATAATATATCTGACTTTAACGTAATTCATGCCCGGCAGACGTCGGGTTATGCCCTTTACGCCGATGATGTCGTTATCCCTGCGCACCTCGTTTTTTATATATCTGTAAACTGCGGCAAAATCGTCACGCACGGGAATGATATTCTCATCATCGCCTATCTTCCTGCCGGCCTTTATTTCGGAATAAAGCTCTCTGCCCCGATCGATAAACGCGGCGCTGTCACCGCACAGGCGTATATCACGCACGATCATCTGAGCGGTCTGAGTGCCCATAAAATCGTTTACCGACAGTCTGAACGCCACATCGACCGTGTCGCCGACGTAAAAATTTGTAGAAAAAATATTACGGTTAAAATACACCGCATCGCAATGTATTCCGTTTTTCTCAAAAACGAGCTTATTGTGCTTACCTCCGCCGATCGGCTTCGCCTCTGCAATCGTCGCACCCTCGAGCACGACGACCGGCTCGGGATTATCCGTGCCAAACGGCTCGAGCAGAGCTATCTCGGATGCGTTCCTCACCGTTATCTCCTCGGGTCTTACAACACAATCTATCTCGAGTATGTCCTCGCATTTCTCCGAGGCACGCTCTTTCACATAAGCATTGATCCGCTCTGTAAATTCGGGCAGCTTCTCTCTCGATATGGAAAGTCCGGCGGCAAGCTCATGTCCGCCGTATTTTATCAGAAGATCCGAGCATGCGCCGAGCGCATCGACTAAATTGATGCCCTTTACGCTTCTGCCGCTTCCCTTGCCTGTATCCCCCTCGAATGAGATAAGGATCGAGGGAAGACCGTACTTCTCGGTGAGCCTGGATGCCACGATACCGATAACGCCCTGATGCCATCCCTCCTCGGATAAAACGATGATACTTCTGTTTTCAAAATCTGCATCCTCGGATATTTTTTTCAGCGCCTCTTCTACGATAGCGTTTTCCTCATGCTGACGGGTCTTATTCGTATCGCAAAGCTCCTCAGCGATGGTCTGCGCCTCGCCCATATCGTCTGTCAAAAAAAGTCTCGCGGCACGGGAAGCATTGCCAATCCTTCCTGCGGCGTTGATACGCGGAGCGATGGTAAAGCCGATATAGGATGAATTTACCCTCGGCTCTTTGCCGTTCTGCGATGTCTTTGCCATAAGGGCTGCAAGGCCGGGGCGCTCGGTGTGTTTTATCCGCTCAAGTCCCACGGAAACGATGAGCCTGTTCTCATCGCACAGGGGCATGACATCAGCCACAGTTCCTATCGCCACAAGATCGGCATATTTATCGCAAACATTCTTGATATACGACGCATCCGCACACCCTGTACGCTTTTTTTCAAGAGCGCAGACAAGCTTGAAGACCACGCCGACCCCGGCGAGATCTTTGAACGGATATCCGCAGTCGGGGCGGTGAGGGTTTACGACTGCGATCGCCTCCGGTATTTCGCTGTGGCAGGTGTGATGGTCGGTCACGATAAAATCGATACCGAGACCTTTTGCATACTTTATCTCCTCGATTGCGGTGATTCCCGTATCGACTGTGATAATGAGCGACACGCCCGACGATGCGAGGGTATCTATAGCATCGGTATTGACGCCGTATCCCTCGCCCGATCTGCTCGGTATATAGTAGTCTATCTCAGCGCCCATATTTTTTAAATACAAATATAAAACGCTGACGCTCGTCACTCCGTCTACATCATAATCTCCGTATATTACGATTCTCTTCCCTGATGAAACAGCCTCTTCGATGCCCGATACAGCACGATCCATATCACGCATCAGAAACGGATCGTAAAACGCCTCAGTCTGTTTATCTATATAAGCCCGTGCGAGCTCTGATGTGCATAATCCCCTTTGATAAAGGAGCGCACCGGTAAGAGCGCTGACGCCTAAGCTCGCACTGAGAGAAGAGATCTCGCCTGCGTGTTTTTCACGGACGGTCGATATCTCCCACTTCTTCATTATTATCTATATCCTTTTTTATTATTTTAACAATAGTTACGGTGTTTTTCTCCCGGATGCTTTTACTGTTGAAAAACAAATAAATAAATGCGAAAGCCGCTAAGAAAAAAGCGAGAGAAACGAGCAGGCTCGCAGTCTCCGAAAGCCAGAGAGAGGCCGTAACATAGGAACCGAGTGCCATAACAACAGGCATCAAAAACATAATGGCGGCATATCCGAGCACGGTGCCCGTCGGACTCTCGAGCTCGACGGTATCCCCCACTTCTGCGCCGACTGCATTTAAGGCACGGGCCTCCATCGTCTTCTTACACTCGACACAATACCCCTTTGCATGGCATGCGTCGCATGCGCTCGAGCGCATAACGCTGACGCCGGCATATTCACCGTCTGTTTTTTTTACAATACCTTTTTGTGTCAAGATTTATACCTCTTCATGATTCTGAGCGCACATCCCAGCCCGTCAAGCGCGGCGCTTGTGATGCCCCCTGCATATCCTGCGCCCTCTCCGCAGGGGTAAAAATTATCAAATCCCTCGGCTACTCCCGTTTCCCCTCTCAGTATGCGAACGGGAGACGAGGTGCGAGTCTCCGCACCCGTGAGCACTGCCCACGGCGCACTGAAACCACGGATACGCTTTTCAAACGAGGTGATTCCCTCTCTCAGATGAGATGATACAAACCCGGGCAAAACCTCGTTCATATCGGAAAGCCTGACATTTCCGTCCATATAGGTCGGCTCGACACGGGAAAAACCCGTTCCTCTTTTTCCAGACAGAAAATCGCCGAGCGTCTGGGCAGGGGCGCAAAAGCCGCCTCCGCCAATCTGATATGCTCTATTTTCAATATTCCTTACAAATTCAACTGCGCCTTTCACATCGTATCCGAAATCCGACGGTAAGACCGACACGGCGACAGCAGAATTGGCATTGACACCGTCGCGTGCATATTCACTCATTCCGTTGGTGACGACTCCGCCGTCCTCGCTCGCAGCAGCCACGACCTTTCCGCCCGGGCACATACAAAATGTATAAACGCCTCGGTCGCCCATCCGATGGGAAAGATTGTATTCACCGACAGGCAGACGGGGATTTCCTGCATATTTACCGTAAAGGGCGCTATCGATATCCGCCTGCAAATGCTCTATCCGGACGCCGACAGAAAAGGGCTTCGCCTGCATGAGCGCACCCGCCTTTGCGAGCGCACCGTATGTATCTCTCGAGCTATGCCCGATAGCAAGCACAAGAGCCGAGCAGGGTATCTCGCCGTTATTTGTGCGCACGGCCTTTACCCGTCCGCACGACGAAACGATATCGGTAAGCATCGTATCGTAGAGCACCCGTCCGCCGAGCTCGCAGATATGCCGCTCGGCGTTGTTTACGACCTCACGCAGCTTATCTGTGCCGATATGCGGTTTTGCATCGGCAAGGATGCTCTCGGGCGCACCCAGCATATGGAATGTATTCAAAACATAGTGGCACATCGGGTCATTAACACGGGTGACGAGTTTTCCGTCGGAAAAAGTGCCCGCCCCGCCTGCGCCGAACTGAATATTATTATTTTTATCGAGCTTTCCCGTGCGGTAAAACTCCGCTACTGCCTCGGCACGCTTTTTGACGCATGAGCCTCGCTCGATTACCGTAGGCCTATAGCCATGCTCGGCGAGAGCGAGCGCACAAAACATGCCGCAAGGCCCGAAACCCACGATGACTACACCGTCATCGCACGGCGCATCGCCGTATTCTGCGCTCGGTGCATCATCGCCCAGCCTGATACATCCGCATTTCTTCAATGCCTCGTCAGAGATCGGCGTATCCGTATCAAAATACACAGCATACTCAAAAAATATCTGGTCACGGCGGCGCGCGTCCACCGAACGCTTATAGATTCCGCATTTTTTATATTTAATATGCAAAGGCGATATCTTTTTCTTCGCTTTCTCGACGGCGTATTCGCACGGCTCCGTGAAAGGAAGGCGTATCTGCCTTATCACGATTCTCACTTTGACTTGCTATCCTGCTTCGTCTTTACGGTGAGCGACACCTCCGTTGTGCCGTCCGCTATTTCGAGCCCCTCTGCGGGAAGCTCATATTTCGTCACGCCCAAAAGTGCGGAATCACTCTTGGAAACATCAAAGGTGACAGATGTGATACTGTCTAAAACAGACTCCTCGGCCCGTACCCTGACGGTCGCAGGGCTCACCGTATACGAATACTTCGATGTATCAAAAGAGCCTGTAAAGTTCGGCGCTACCGCTATATCCCTCTCGGTGACCACCGGGAAATACACGGATACAGACGGAGTAACTAAGGACACATACTGATTCTTGACCTCAACACCCTTCTCGCTGTAAAGGACGAGCGGACTCATAAACGTTACCGAGCTGGTAATCGCTCCGAGCTCGACAGTGCGCACCTTTGCATAGGAAATCGTATTCAGTATCGTCACAGGGCCATTGACAACGACAGATGCCGCATCCTGCATGTCTGCCGTTGCAAGGATATACGGCTTCCCCATTGAGTATCCCTTCCCCTTGGTGACACCGCCGTTATATTCAATATCGGAATCGATCGGCACTGTCTTTGATGTAGTCATATCAATATATACCGTGATGGTCTTTTCACTCAGGCTGTCAAGGGTCAGTCCCGTTTGCAGCTCCGTCTTTATCTCGGGCTGGTATGTACCCGAGGAGTTTATGCCGCTCAGGTCTACATAGGCTACGATATCGTCCGAGCTCATACGGTTTATCAGACTCTTTCTGCCCATAACGGTGACATCTACGGTGCGTCCGTTTCCTGACAGAACCGAAAGACCGTTTTTGGAAATGACAGATTCATTCTGAAGTACTACCTCAACGTCCTTGAACGTCTGCTTATACGACGGGCTCTCTACACTCATTACATACATCCACAGCACGACGGCGCAAATAAGGGAAAGTATGATCGGAAATACGGGAGAGCGTCCGTTTTTATTTTCAACGTTACTTTTCATCATTCACCTTTCTCCTTATCTCTGAATCGTCTTGCGCCTCTGCGCTTCAGCGTCATCTGTGCATTATCGTCATTTATCAGTGCGGTAAGATACTTTCTGAGTCCCTCGCCGTCAAAGCCGCGCTCGAGCTCACCGTGCCTTGCGACGGATATCACTCCCGTCTCCTCGCTTACCACGATGACGACGGCGTCGCTGTTCTCACTCAGGCCGATCGCCGCACGGTGGCGTGTGCCGAGCTCCTTCATTATCTCACTATCCATCGACAGCGGCAAAAAACATCCTGCCGCATAGATACGCCCGCCCTTGATTATGACGGCGCCGTCATGAAGCGGCGATTTATTGAAAAACAGATTTCGAAGAAGTATCGATGAGATATCGGCATTGATGACCGAACCGCTCTTGATGTAATCGCCTAAGGGCGTTTCACGCTCTATGACCATCAGAGCGCCCGTCTTATCACGTGAGAGCTCACACGCCGCCTCGACGATACCGTCGAGCTCATTCTGAGCTTTATCCGTCTGACCGAGTGTACGAAGTTTTTTCGCCTGTCCGCCAAAGCTCTCGAGCATGGATCGGAACTCGGGCTGAAAAACGATGATGATCGCAATGAGACCGACCTGGAACACACTGCCCATAATAAACTTTATGGTATTCAGATCAAACATATCGCTCAGCAAGTATAACAGAAAAAGCAATCCTATACCGATGGCGAGACGACTGGCACGGCGCTCACGTACGAACTTAAAAATATAATACAGAACGACGGCAACGATAAGGATATCTATAATATCGTTTATCCTTATTGATTTCAGTTGAGAAAAAACATAACTCAGCATAGATTCAAGAGTGTCCAGCATTACCATATACCTCGCCTATTTTAGTGTTATATATATAATAACATATTTTATAAAGAATTACAAACAATATAGATAATTTTATTGTTAATTTTTTGGCTTTATATTTAAAAATTTCTCAGTTTGTGATACAATGATAAAAAAGAGATTTGAAAGGATAAAGAATGTCACTAAGCTCATGGCTCAAAGGCATAGTAAAAGCCTCCACCGGACATGAAAAAGGATTTGTCAGCGCAGTGATCGTGGCGGCAGGCTCGGGAAGCCGCATGGGTGGTAACACGCCCAAGCAGTTTTTGCCTTTGTGCGGAATGCCCGTCATCGCACGCACGATATTCGCTTTCGAAGACGCCGAAGATGTCGACGAGATCATCATCGTAGCACGTGAAGAAGACATGAGCTACTACAAACGCCTCATCGATTCATACGGCTACACGAAAATAAAGGCAGTCGTAAAAGGCGGAAAAACAAGGCAGGAGTCTGTTTTCTGCGCATTATCGAAACTCGATAAAAAATGCAGATTCATTTTAATACACGACGGCGCACGCCCCTTAGTGACAGGCAAAAACATCTCTGACACGCTCGACGCCGCACGCAAATACAACTGCGCCTGCGCCGCATCGCGCGCAAAAGATACCGTAAAAATATCAAACGCCTCGGGCTATATCGAGCATACCCCCGAGCGTGCACATACATGGAACGCCCAGACACCTCAGATATTTCGTGCGGAGATATACCGTGCGGCGGCATTTACCGCAAAAAAGCAAGGCTTTGAAGGCACGGACGACTGCTCGCTCGTCGAAAAGATCGGCTTCAAAATCAAGCTCGTCGACTGCGGATATGAGAATATAAAGATTACCACGCCGGAGGATCTCAAAACGGCGGAAAACATACTTGATATGCGAGGTGTAAATGGCTGATATCAGAATAGGTCACGGATATGATGTTCACAGGCTCAAAGAGGGACGCTCCCTCATACTCGGCGGTGTGGAAATCCCCTACGAAAAAGGGCTCGACGGGCATTCGGATGCCGACGTACTGCTCCATGCGGTAATGGATGCACTGCTCGGCGCTCTCGCAAAAGGCGATATCGGAGGGCACTTCCCCGACAGCGATAAGCACTACAAAGGGATATCAAGCATGAAGCTCTGCGCTCATGTATTCTCGCTGATGGACGGTGCAGGATATAGAATCGGAAATATTGATGCGACGGTCATCGCACAAGCGCCGAAATTAGCACCGTATATAGATATGATGCAGGAAAATATTGCGAGGGTATTTCATACCGATATAGAAAACATCAACTGCAAGGCAACGACCGAGGAACGCCTCGGCTTTACGGGAGACGGCTCCGGAATAGCGGCCCATGCTGTCTGCCTCATTGAAAAAAAATAAGACAACACCGCATAATTCACTGACGCCTTGACGGTACACTTGCTTGCACATTTCCCGTCATATTTCACAAATTTCGTCGGCAGAGGCTCTACTCTCGCCTCCTCAATTTGTTTTGTCTGACGAAAAATCTGTCGGCGCAATTCCACCGTCAGAATCATGCGGCATTGCCTTAAAAAGAGAACGCCTGTTACCAAGCGTTCTCCCCACAGATGGGAACACGGTGCGAAATTCGTTCAGCATCCGTTACTTTATACATCGGCACACCGTTCCGCCATCGTATCTTTACTTTACATTTTATGAAAAACACGGGTCATTGACACAAAAGGAGAACTGAAAAAATGGCAATTATTTCACCGTCTATATTATCGGCAGACTTTGCACGGCTAGGCGACGAGTGCAAAAAAATCGACGCCGCAGGCGCAGAATATGTACACATCGATGTCATGGACGGCGCATTCGTACCGAACATCACGCTCGGCCCATGCATTATCAGCTCGATCAGAGGGACGACCGACAGAATTTTCGACGTACATCTGATGATAGATGAGCCAATACGGTACATAAACGACTTCGCAAAAGCAGGTGCAGACATAATAACCGTCCATTACGAGGCATGCGGCGATGTACTGAAAACCCTCTCGGAGATCAAAGCCGCAGGCAAAAAAGCGGGACTTTCGATCAAACCCAAAACAGACCCGATGAAGATAGAGCCATATCTTACATACTGCGATATGGTACTGGTCATGACGGTAGAGCCGGGATTCGGCGGTCAGGCACTTATACCTGAGACGCTCGAATCCGTTAAGAAGATAAAAGCTATGAGAGATGAAAAAAACCTCGGCTTCACGATCGAGGTCGACGGAGGCATCACAAAAGACAATATCGCAGATGCGGCAAGAGCCGGAGCGCAGATATTCGTCGCAGGAAGCGCCGTTTTCAAAGCTCCCGATGTAGCAGACGCAATTGCAAAATTAAGAAAAAACGCAGAGATATAAAAAAACAGCAGATGCCATAGCATCTGCTGTTTTTACTAACAACTTATTCATATTCGGTTTTTATGTCGGCTATCTTCCATTCGCCGTCTGATTTTTCTAGTGTATAGACATCAATGCAAATACCGTTTATCTTGATATTCTGGGTCTGCCCGACGACATACTCGCCCCAACCGTCAAAGGTGACATAAGAGCGCATCGTTGCAACAGTCTTTCCTTCTCTACGGTCGATATCTATACTCAATATATCCTTGCGGTATTGATTCACCATCTTTGTTCCGACACTCATATAGGTAAGCGCCGACACTAAGTTCTGCTTTGTTTTATCCCGCGCAGAGCCCGACAGATATCCGTCGAGAGCCTCTTGCAGTTCTGCCCCATCGAGGGACACATCAGTATCAAAGACAGATAAATACAGCGCATTATACTCACGCACGAGCGTATCTATTTTGCCGTTCTGAGAATTCAAATACACAAACACACCGCCGAAAAATACTGCGGCCGAAACGGCAATGATCACCGCAAACAGTACAATCCTTTTCAAAATGTCGTTCATATCAGTTTATCACATAGTTCACACTGATGAACCCGCCCTTTCTGTAAATATCGAATACCACGGGATAGCCGTTCTCCTTATCTTTGACAAAATTGCAAAAATCCTTGACACACGTTATCTCGATATCGTTGACAGCTACTATGATATCGCCTTCGACCAACTTATTATCGTTATAATGATACTCGGGAAACGCACTGACATAAGTCAGCACGATGCCGGCAGGAAGATGGTATTTCTCTACAGCCTCTTCGCTGACACTCTCGCACGCGAAATCACCGAATTCCCGATTGTCATACTTTCTGCCGTCACAGATATTGATAAACGCAGGTGCGACGGCCGAATCACCCGTCAGTATGCCGAAATCGTAGCAAACGGCAAAGGCAATGCCTGAAAGGCACAGTGCAAGAACCGTCCCCAGCGCGGCAATATACGTGCGCTTGCCTTTATTCTGAAGCTTTTGCGCGCGTCTTCCCTCCGCTCTCATATAATTATCGTAACTAAAGCGATATTTATATCCGCCGTACGAGACGTCTGCAGTATTCTCTTTTTTTATAAAACCTTTACGGTCTTGCAAATCATCACCCCTGAAAAGAATTCTGTCAAATATCCTCTTCGCTACTCAGAGCACTTTGCAGCGTAAATACGAACTCGCAGTTTTTGCCGTATTCGCTTTTGACCCAGATCTCCTCGCCCTGAGCCTCTACGATCGCCTTGCAGATATACAGTCCCAGCCCGACACCTGTACGATCGAGCCCCCGGCTTTTATCACTTTTATAAAAACGGTCGAAGATAAACGGCAGTTCCTCTGCCTTGATTCCCGTGCCCTCATTATATACGGAAACAAATACCTTATCCTCATCACGAACGACAGATACACGGTATTTTCCTCCGTCGTCTGAAAACTTGATCGCATTATCGCAAAGATTATAGAGCACCTGATAGACTGCGTCGGTATCTGCATATACGAGCATATTATCCTCGTCACAGACAAACTCCACATCGAGATGCTTATCGTTTAATCTTTGCTCACACGATATTATGATCTGTCTTGCCGTTTCGCATATATCAAACTCGGTACTGTTAAACTTCCGCTCGCCTGCCTGTATCTTCGTTATATCAAGAAGAGTGGAAACAAGACGCGACAAACGCTTCGTCTCGTTTGATACAATGCGAAGATAATAGTCATACTTATCCTTCGGTATCGCGCCGTCGAGCATACCGTCCACAAATCCGGAGATGGTCGTCATGGGTGTGCGCAGATCATGAGAGATGTTGCCGAGAAAAATACTGCGTGACTTATCGTTATTCTCGAGCGATACCGCCATGTTATTGAACGCCGTAGCAAGCTCTGCGATCTCGTCGCTGCCGCTCACCGGTATTCTCACATCGAAATTACCCTTCGCAAACTTCTTCGTCGCAGCACTGATATCCCGCAAAGGCGTCATGATCTTCTCCGACAGAAAATACACCGCTACGAGCGTCGCCGCAAGCGTCCACAAGGCGGCGATGCCGAGCGTCTTTACGAGTCCATTCAAAAGATCTGCCATGACAGAGCCGGACGAACTGACAAAAACGTAGCCGTAACACCCGGTGATCTCGTGTATCAGTTTCTTTCCGCTGATATGTCTGTCACTTTCAAACACACCGGAAAGCGTCCCATACTCCTCATAATCCATATTCTGCGTGAATTTCTTAAAAATATCCTTGGAAACGACCGTGCCGAAAATATCGGATTCTCCCTCGTCATCGGTCATCAATATAGTTCCCTCTTTATCGGTAACGATAACGGAAACTCCGCTGTAATACTCGGGGATAATATCTATTATCTGCCGTATATTCGCCGAGTCATAGAAAACATATTGATTGAAATCGTCAAAACCCGATCTCTCATATGCCTGTTCCATTGCATCGCTGATGATATCTGCGGATTTTTTCGAGATATCTCCATTAGACTGCGATGAATATATCGTTATCATAAAACCGGTCACTGTGGCGAATACCAGGTAGCTTGTCAGCACGATGACCATGAATGCGGTAATATACCGCGAAAAAATGCTTTTAAACATTACGGAATATTATAAGAGCTGGAATTTGTATCCTACGCCCCATACCGTCACAAGCGCCCATTTATCAGATACTCCGTCGAGCTTTTCTCTTAAGCGCTTTACATGCACGTCCACCGTTCTCGAGTCTCCGAGATAGTCAAAACCCCATACCTTATCGAGGAGCTGATCGCGGGTGAATACCCTGTCATGATTGGATGCGAGGAAGTACAGAAGCTGGAGCTCCTTCGGGGGAACATCGACGCTCTCACCGTTGAGCTTCAGCTCGTATTTCTCGAGGCTGATCTCGATATTCTCGTATTTTACTATCTCTGATTCGCTCACCTTATCATGTCCCTGATATCTGCGCAAGACAGCCTTGATCCGTGCGGTCAGCTCCTTGCAGTCGAACGGCTTCACGACGAAATCGTCTGCGCCCAGCTCGAGGCCGAGCACCTTATCGAATATCTCTCCCTTTGCGGTTATCATGATAACCGGCTTTGAGGAAGCCTCCCTTATCTCACGCAAAACGGTCCAGCCATCCTTTTTGGGCATCATAATGTCCAGCAGTACGAGATCAGGATCATAATATTTGAACCGCTCGACACCGTCCTCACCGTTGTTTGCGCTGACAACGCCGTATCCCTCGTTCTCAAGGTATACACGTATGACCTCGCATATGTTTTCATCATCATCAATAACAAGAATCTTGGTTGACATTTTCATTACCTCCCTTATGTGAAATATTAAAATTGTTATTTTTTTATCTAAATTCATTATACTACTTTTCACAAAAAGTTTGTTACGAAATTGTTAATTATTCTAATAATAAAAGAACCGTATATCAGACGATATACGGCTTTTTTTCATTATATTAAATACATCAGCCAGCGTTACTTCCACTTTGTGAAGTCGTGTTCGAGTATTTTGCACTTTCTTTTGATTTAATTTTCAGAAAAGCTTTGCCCTGTTCTAAATACAGCTCTTGCTGTTCCGGTGATAACGAACGGTAAATACGCAGAAGTTCTTCTTCCTGTCTGCTTTGCGTATAAGGACAACGGTGATCGATCAAATAATCCACCGTTACATTAAAATATTTTGCAATATCTTTTAATGTCTGAAAATCAGGTTCTCTGCTGTCTTGAATATAATTTCCAAGCGTTGATGGTGCGATATTTAAATCTGAAGCAAGTTGCTTTTGCGTTATGTTTCTGTCGTTAATAAGACTCCTAAGTATATCACCAAATTTCATTATATCACCTCGATCTATTATATTCTACATTATATGTTTTATCATTTCTTATAATTACACAAATAGAGTTGACAAAACTACATTTGTGTAATATAATGCAAATAGCTATACAAATTCATATAGAGGAGAATTATAATGAACGAAACGGAAACACGGAATCAAAAGAAAAAGATATGGAAAAATGTCGTACTGATTCTTGTTACATTACTGCTGATGATCGGTATCTCGGCAATCGTAGCAAATATTGTACACAAGAACGGCGATGCGACGGTAACCGCCACAAAGGTCGAAAACGGCCTGTCTGCATATGAACTCGCCGTACAACACGGCTATGATGGATCAATGCAGGATTGGCTCGATTCTCTCGGCGGCAAATCCGCATATGAGATTGCGGTGGATAACGGATATTCAGGCAGCGAGCAGGAGTGGGCCTCTGCCCTTGAAGCTGCGGCAAACAAGGATAACGCAAGCATTAAAACAGCCGCATTCTCTGAAAAGGGCGAACTGATCATTACCCTTTCAGATAATACTGTCCTGAATCTCGGCAAGGCGGTCGGAGCGAATGGCAGGGACGGTAAAGACGGTACGAACGGTCTTGACGGTAAAAACGGTGCGAATGGAGTCGGAATTACCGCAGCGAATATCAATGCCGACGGACAGCTTGTGTTGAATTTCTCTGACGGACAAAGTGTCAATCTTGATAAAGTCGTCGGTAGGAACGGTACTGACGGAGTCAGCGTTGTAAAATCGGAAATTGACGCAAACGGTCAGTTGGTGTTGACCTATTCCAACGGTCAGCAAGCCAATCTCGGAAATGTGATCGGCGCCGCAGGTAAAAACGGAATCAACGGAGCAGATGGTAAAGATGGAGCCGACGGCAAAGATGGCTTGAATGGTATAGATGGTATCAACGGAGCGGATGGCAAAGATGGTATCAGTATTGTAAGCTCTGAGATCAATGTCTCCGGTGAACTTATTTTGACTTATTCTAACGGAACGACCTCTAACCTTGGCATCGTGATCGGAAGTAACGGCATAGACGGTCAAAACGGAACAGATGGAAAAGACGGCGCTGACGGTATCAGCGTAATCAAATCTGAAATCAATGCAAAAGGCGAACTCGTGCTAACCTACTCCGATAATACCATTCAAAACCTCGGCGTGATCGTCGGTGCTGACGGAGTAAACGGAAAAGACGGTGCGGACGGCAAAAATGGCGTTGACGGTAAGGATGGCGTTGGCATCAATAATATTACCATAAATACAAGTGGTGAGTTGGAAATTACGCTGACCAGCGGCACAACGATGAATCTCGGAACTGTAAAAGGCATTGACGGCATTAATGGAACTAACGGAAAAGATGGGATCAATGGTACTGACGGTAAGGACGGAACAGACGGTGTCGACGGCAAGGATGGCATAGGAATCTTTGAAACTGCCGTTAATTCTTACGGTGAACTTATCATTACTTATTCCGACGGAAAGACTGTAAATCTCGGCAAAGTTATCGGTAAAGACGGCCAGAATGGCAAGGACGGCGTTGACGGTGCTGACGGTCAGGATGGTATCAGCGTAGCCCAAACTGCGATCAATGACCTCGGCGAATTGGTTATCACCTATTCTGACGGTAAGATTGCAAATCTCGGTAAAATTATCGGAGCGAATGGCAGAGACGGTATCGATGGAAAAGACGGTGCGAATGGTCTTGACGGTAAAGATGGCGTTGACGGTGTCGGCGTTGCGGCAACAGAGATCAATGCAAACGGCGAACTCGTGATCACATATTCCGACGGCACGACCCAAAACCTCGGCGGTATTGTCGGTGCAAACGGTGAAAACGGAGCAGACGGTGTTGACGGTAAGGACGAGATCACACCGCAGATTCGCATTAACGACAGCACCAAGGAATGGGAAGTGTCTGCCGACAACGGCGTGACATGGACTTCAACGGGTGTGAAAGCAGTCGGTGAAAATGGGAAAGACGGTACAAACGGCGTCGATGGTAAAGATGGTGCTGACGGTCTCGACGGTAAAGACGGTAAGGATGGCGCAGACGGCAGAGATGGTGCAGACGGAATCGGGATCGCAGAGGTAGCGATCAACGACCTTGGCGAACTGGTGCTGACATTCTCCGATTATTCGAGCCTTAACCTCGGCAGTATCAAGGGCGCTGACGGAAAAGACGGCGTCGACGGTAAAGACGGTGCGAACGGTCTTGACGGTAAAGATGGTGCAGATGGCAAAGACGGGGCAGATGGCGTTGGAATTGCCGATGTCACGATCTCTAAAGCGGGCGCTTTGAATGTTACGCTGACAAATGGGACGATGCTCAATCTCGGTAACATCAAGGGTACGGACGGTATCGGTATTTCCAAGTCTGCAATCAATGCAAACGGTGAACTGGTGCTGACCTATACCAACGGTGAAACGGTAAACCTCGGCAATGTAGTTGGCACAAACGGCGCGGACGGTACAAATGGCAAAGACGGAACGAATGGTGCTGACGGCGTAGGTATTAAAACCGTTACCCTCTCCGCTTCGGGCGATCTGAGCATTCTCATGACCGATAACTCTGTTTACAACCTTGGCAATGTCAAAGGAGAAAAAGGCGACAAGGGTGATACCGGCGAAAAAGGTGAAAAGGGCGATAAGGGTGACAAAGGCGATCCTGGTGTTGACGGCAAAGACGGCAGAGGTATTGCTAAAACCGAGCTTGTCAACGGCGAGCTTGTGATTACTTATACCGACGGGACGAGTGATAATTTGGGGAGTATAAGTATAGACGGAAGCAATGATATGTTTATATATGCATTACTTTCTGACGGAACATATAGTATTGCAGCGGGGCCAAAAGGGGAAAAAGCTACCGAAATAATAATACCAGAAACATATAATGGAAAAGCTATAACAAAAATTGCGGATTCGGGATTCGCAAATTGTAAATTTTTAAATAATATTGTAATACCTGATACTATAAATGAAATTGGACATTATGCATTTTCTTATTGCAATAGTCTCAAAGAAATAAATATTCCCAAATCGATAAAGTATATACGATCGTATGCTTTTTATCAAGCGGCTTTGACTAGCGCGACATTTGAATTAACAACCGGATGGAAAAAGCTTAATGAAAACAGCAGTACATCAACTTTACAATATACTCGTGTTGTCTATGACAATGGACAATATAAATCTAAAACTTTTATCTTGGATTTTTCGGATTCTACAACAATGCCAAAATATATGACAAAACCGTTTCAATATGTTAGAGATCAAAGTGAACGTCCCACAGTAACTGTTACTGTTGAGTTTTATGCAAATGATTGGTGTAATGTTAATAACTAACGAGGTGTAAGCAATGTTTCAAAATAAAAACGAAAGAGTGTTCTCCTCTTCTGCCAAACTCTCCACTATTGACATTGAGTTTGCAAAAGCCTACATCAAGGGAGCGGTTCACAGCTTCTGTGAAAACAATCCCGGCGAATATTTCTCTGTGCGTCGCCTGTTTGGCGGTGGAAACGGCGATTGGGGCGACACACCTCTGCAAAGAATTTATGAGTATCACAAATATATCAATCCCATAAAAGATCCCGCCAAGCGTGCCGCTATCGATGTAGGCTGGCTTCTGAAAGCGGTTTTGAGAGATGATTGCCGTACATTTGAGTGTGTAGACGGCTACAATCGTGAATATAAGTTGATTTAACACACCAAACAAAACATTGATCGATCAATCAACCGCACATACACATCACAGCAGACAGCAGAGGATATTTCCTGCTGTCTGTCTTTGTTTTGATCTCTGTTTCAAGAATTTTTTTCATAACTATTGTGAGAAAAGCGCTTTTATGGTATAATGTTATGTCTAAACACTCGTAAATAAAGGAGATTTAAAAATATATGAAATTAGGAATCGTAGGTTTACCGAATGTCGGTAAAAGTACACTTTTTAACGCCATAACGAATGCCGGCGCTGAAAGCGCCAATTATCCGTTCTGCACGATCGAGCCGAATGTCGGTGTGGTCGCCGTACCGGACAGTCGTCTCGATGTGCTCGCACAAATGTACAATCCCGAAAAATACACGCCTGCCGTCATCGAATTCGTTGACATCGCAGGACTTGTCAAGGGAGCGTCCAAAGGTGAGGGACTCGGAAACAAATTCCTGTCCCACATCCGTGAGGTTGACGCTATCGTACACGTCGCACGTTGCTTTGTAAATGACGATATCATCCATGTCGACGGTTCTGTTGATCCTCTGCGTGATATCGAAACGATCAATATGGAGCTTATCCTCTCTGACATCGAAATGCTCGAGAAGCGCATCGACCGCACAAAAAAACTCATGAAAGGCGATAAAACGCTTGCCTCCGAGCTCGAACTGCTCGAGCGGGTCATGGCGGCGCTATGCGAGGGCAAGTCCGCACGTGAGGTCGAATATTCCGCCGACGATATGACAGTCATGGCTGACATTCCCCTGCTGTCACTTAAGCCTGTGATCTATGCGGCAAACATCGGCGAAGACGAGGTAGGCTCTGATCTATCGCAGAACGAGGCTTATAACAAGCTTGCCGCTCATGCAAAGGCTGAGGGCGCAGGAATACTTCCGATCTGCGCACAGGTCGAGGCGGAGATCGCCGAGCTTGACTCCGAAGAAAAGCAGGAATTTCTCGAAAGTCTCGGCATAAGCGAAAGCGGACTTGACCGATTGATCAAAGAGAGCTATTCCCTGCTAGGTCTCATCAGTTACCTCACGGCAGGTCCGAAAGAGGTACGTGCATGGACCATACAGCGAGGCACGAAAGCGCCTCAGGCAGCAGGAAAGATCCACTCCGACTTCGAGAGAGGCTTTATACGGGCCGAAGTCATCGGCTTTGACGAGCTTGTCGAATGCGGCACGATGAACGCCGCAAAAGAAAAAGGCCTTGTCCGAAGCGAGGGCAAGGATTATGTCATGAAAGACGGAGATATCGTACTTTTCCGATTCAATGTTTAAGGCGATATTGCATAAATCTGACGGTGAAATTGCACCGTCAGATTTTTCGTCAGACGATACAAATCGCGAAGGCAAGAGTTGAGCCTCTGCCGACGAGATTTGTGAAGTATGACGGAAAATATGCAAGCAAGTGTGCTATCATGAATTATGCGGTATTACCTTAATATAAACGCATGAAAAAACGCTCTGCATATGTTATGCAGAGCGTTTTTGTTGTTATCTTTCTTTAATGTGCAGGAACGACAATGCTATACCATGCACGGTATTGATACGACAGAGCCGTTGACTCCTCATCCTGACTGCAAAGATACTTGTACTCAGCAGAGGCATCCATCTCGTCCTTTACTGCAGAAACCGCAGAATTCACATCTCCGTCCGTACTGATAAGCTGCGCATCCCATGCAGCAGCCTTTCTGCGCAGACCCTCAATATTCTTATCTAACTCATCGGAATGCTTGATATTGAATCCGAGCAGCAGACCCACGATGGCATCACGGTTTAAGTCCTTACCTGCCTTCCAATTGTTTGCGGACATAGCATAGTAATACTCACCGAGATCCTCAGAACGCTCAAGCAGATAGAGGTTACCTGTATCATAAATATCCATATCCCAATCCTTGGATATCTTGATAATATTGCCACTGTCAGCATCTTTGATATAATCGATATTCTCTACACCATAATAAAGTGTATTTCTGAAATCTGCATTTGTATTGAACATCTCGATGATCTCGGTCGATCTCTCAACGCTCTTTGTAAACTTTGTCACTGCGTACATGGAGTTAAATATGACTTCGTTTGATTTAACCGGTGTATCGCAGATATTTACATAATACTTATTTCTGTCAATGCCGGCAACGGATGTTTCATTACCCGTAACATACGCCACCACAAAATTAGAATTCAGGTCTGCGACCTCGTTCGTAGGCATACATCCCCACTTATTGAGCATATTCATCACTCTGTAATATGCCTTATATGTATCGGAAGCGTAAAGGTTCTTCGGCGGAGCCTCGAGCAGTGTCGTGGTAGTGACGCCGGGCCCAAGGAAGATGCTGGTTCCGAGCGGTATGCCCGAATCGACTGTATAGAATATCGCATCCTTATTCGGCTTATTTGCGAGCAGAGTATACTGCGTGCCGTAATCATCATGCACCTCTGTAAAGAGCTTCTCTACTGCCATGAGGGACGTCACGGCGCTCGTTCCGCCGTTATCGTATGTGCAGAGCTGATCGGGATCATAGTAATACTTATCCGCAAGCTCCTTATTTACAACAAGGTATGTATATGTGCCGAGGTCACGGTTATTCGGTATCGCATAGGAAGTGCCGGCATCGACATCGACAAATGAATTCAGGTAGTAATTCTTCGGAGATCTGAGCGATATCGAATCTACGTACTGTCTTACAAGGGTCGAGGGTGTCAGCTCTGCGAGCAGACCTGCCTCTTCCTCACCGTCGATATAGACATTCTTTGTCATATATTCGGCAAAATCATCGATGCCGTTGATCAAGATGATATCAAACTGTGTAGGATCAACCTCGGGATAAATCGTGGTCTTACGTCCTGTCTCATCATCGACTATTACGGTATCCTCTGCCTCTTCGTCAAAGTTATCGGATGCAAGCCCCTCACCGTTCTTAAGGCGCTCCTCTATATCAGAGACCTTGTCGAGGATAGCTCCCTTGAGCTCATCTTTTGTATAAAAATAGAACTCAACATGAGTATTATACTTCGCCTCGGTTATAACATTAATCGCCTTGACCACTCTTTCTATTGCGGCATCGCTTGTGTTTTCGCCCTTTGTCGTGGCGATAGTCAGGGTCATAGCTCTGTTACTGCCGGATATCGTGTCATCGGTACTGGTTTCGGACTCTCCACAGCCAGTGAAAGCCGTGAGAATCATCATAATACCAAGAACAAGACAAATCAGTTTCTTCTTCATTTTCAGAATATTCCTCCCGTGTCCTTCGCATTTGCAAAAAACAATTTCTTATAATATTTTACACTACAAAGTCGGGTAATGTCAATATTTTTTGCTCATATTACCCAAATATATTAATATATTTACAATTAGTCCAAATAGTCCTTCAGTCTCTTTGAACGGCTCGGGTGGCGGAGCTTACGCAGTGCCTTTGCCTCGATTTGCCTGATTCTCTCTCTCGTTATGCCGAAGACCTCTCCTACTTCCTCGAGGGTACGGGTCTTTCCGTCCTTGAGTCCAAAGCGCAGCTTGAGCACCTCCTCCTCACGGGGAGTAAGGGTGTGGAGCACCTCCACGATCTGCTCCCGGAGCACGGTATACGATACAGCCTCCTCAGGTGCAGGCGAATCGTCATCCTGTATAAAATCGCCGAGATGGCTATCCTCCTCCTCGCCGATCGGCGTCTCGAGAGAAACGGGATCCTGCGCTATTTTCAGTATTTCACGCACCTTATCGGGAGTCATATTCATCTTATCGGCAATCTCTTCGGCAGAGGCCTCATGACCCAACTCCTGCAAAAGCTGACGTGATACGCGCGATACCTTATGTATCGTCTCGACCATATGAACAGGTATCCTTATCGTCCTCGCCTGATCGGCGATGCTACGGGTGATCGCCTGTCTGATCCACCATGTCGCATAGGTCGAGAATTTATATCCCTTTTCATAGTCGAATTTTTCGACCGCCTTCATCAGGCCGAGGTTACCCTCCTGGATAAGATCGAGGAAAAACATTCCCTTTCCTACATATCTTTTCGCTATACTGACGACAAGGCGCAGATTCGCCTCGACAAGCTGCTGCTTTGCCTTCTCGTCTCCCTCAAACATACGGCGTGCCAGCTCGAGCTCTGTATCCGCATCGAGCAGAGGAACCTTGCCGATCTCCTTTAAGTACATTCTGACCGGGTCGTCAATGGAAAGTCCCTCCTGCGAGAGCATCTTCTCCATATCCTCTGCCGAGCTTAACTGCTCGACCTCCGCCTCGATATCGTCCACATCGGGATCGTCTGCCAGATCGACCGCATCGGGGTCGATATCATCCGAATATATTTTGTCGTAATCATCAACGCCTTCAAGGACATCGTTTATGCCCGTGCCGGCAAAATCTGCCGTTTCCTTTTCTATCAGGTCATTGACGTCAATGTTTGTCTCGTCATTCATCATGGTTGCTCCTTTTCGCTTTTATAATATCGTTTATATCCATATCCTTCAGGCTTTTCGCCTTTTTAAGGGTCGATACACATTCGTTTAAGATATTTATTCCGTTATCAATTCCCTCACGAGCCACTCGCATTTGCATGATACGGCTCATCTGTGCTTCGGAAAAGATACCGTTCAATGCGCCGAACTCGTATTCACTGCCGAACTCGCACAGTTTTATATATACCTCCCGTCCGAAATCGGTGAAAAAATCATCGGGCGAGAGTATATCCTTTATATCACCGAGCATCTCCGGATAGCATAAGAGTATTCCCAATATGCTCTCCTCTGCCTTTGCCGCACGTGGATTTTTCAGAAAATCGGGATTTACCCTGTCGCCGTAGCCTGCTGTTTTTTTCATAACGGCTTCCGACATCTCACGCTTCTCGGCGTTCTGTTTTTTGCGTATACTGCGCCCGATGTCCGCATGCAGGCTGTCAAACGATATGCTGAGCTTCTCTGCGACACGGTGGGCGTATACATCCCTCTCGACGCTCGACGGGATCCGTGAGATAAAATCCGTCATATTGTGCGCAACCTTCAGCTTTTCGTCTATCTGAGAGATATCATGGGCCGCAAGTTCATTCTCAAAGGTAAAATCAAATCTGCTCTTACCGCCCTCGAGCAGCATACGAAACTTGGAAGGTCCGAATTTGTGCAGATATTCATCGGGGTCTTTTGCGCCGTCAAGGGTCAGTATCTTCGTTTCAAGTCCGACATCGGAAAGTATTCTGAACGCCTTCTCGGCGGCACGTTTGCCTGCATCGTCGGCATCGTATGATATCACGACGCTTTTTGTATACCGTTTCATAAGCCTCGCCTGCTCGGGCGTTATCGCGGTGCCGAGCGTTGCGACGGCGTTCTGAAAGCCGAATGCATGACAGCTCACCACGTCGAGATTTCCCTCACATAACAGAAGCTGATCAACGCAGTGCTTTTTGGCAAAATTCAGTGCAAACAGATTTTTGCTTTTTTTAAATGCAGGCGTATCCGAGGAGTTGATATATTTTCTGTCCTTTCCCTCGAGCACTCTGCCGCTGAAAGCGATAACATTCCCGTTTACATCGATAACGGGAAACATGACACGGGCACGAAACATATCGTATATCCGCCCCGTTTTCTGACTGATGCCGCCCAAAAACGCCGCCGACATCTCAGCATCGGTATACCCGAGTCCCTTGAGTCTTCCCGTCAGTGCACCGAAGCTGTCAGGCGCAAAACCGAGACCGAAATGCTTTATCGTCGCATCCGAAAGACCCCGCTTATTTTTCAGATAATCAAGTCCTGCCTTTCCCTCGGGAGAGTAGAGCGTCGAGTGAAAAAACTTCGCCGCCTCTTTATTCATATCAAGCACACGCCGGCGGAGTCGTGAAACATCAGATCCCTTTCCGTCATCGGACGGGATATCGATACCCGTCCGCTTTGCAAGATATTCAAGAGCACCCCTGTAATCAAGGTTTTCCGCACGCATAACAAAGGTTATCACATCGCCGCCTGCGCCGCAGCCGAAGCAATAAAAGGTACGGGTACCGAGAAACACCGTAAAAGACGGCGTCTTCTCGGAATGAAAGGGGCAGAGCCCGTTCATATTGGAGCCGGCACGTTTGAGCGTAACATAGGAGGATATCACATCCTCGATATTATTGCGTTCCTTTATTTCCTCTATCACTTCTGATGCGATCACTTTTAATCGTTGCCTCTCCAGATCTCGGGTATAAAATATTTCTTATAGTTATTTATAGCATATCGGTCGGTCATGCCCGATATATAATCCGCCGCCGCACGGTCCACGCCCTCCTCAAGTGCGATACACTGATACTCGGACGGCATAAGATCGGAATTTTCACAGTAAAAGTCAAAGAGCGATTCGAGCATCGCCTCTGCCCTGACCTCTTCGCCTTTTGCTATCTCATTTGTATACACTGCATCAAAAAGGAAGGAGCGCAGCTCGTCCATTGCGTCGTATATTTCAGGCTCCATCTTTATATCCGACTGTCCGGACGATGCCGATATAATCGCACGCACGAGGGTATCTATGCGCTCTCCGTGTGTTTCGCCGAGGATGCGGCGGACATGAGCCGGTATATCGCCGGGTTTAAGAACATTTGCCCTTATGGCGTCATCGATATCATGATTTATGTATGCGATCCTGTCGGCAAATTTGACGATACGCCCCTCGAGTGTCTGCGCCACATTCTTTCCTGCGTGGTTAACAATACCGTCAAGCACCTCATAGCACAGATTCAGCCTCTCTATCTTCTCGCATACACGAAGCGACTGCTTACAATGGGTAAAATCGGGCGAGAATCTGCGCTGCAGCATCCGCTCGCCAGCATGACCGAACGGCGTATGACCGAGATCGTGCCCGAGTGCGATCGCCTCGCACAAGTCTTCATTCAGAAAAAGAGACCGTGCGATCGTGCGTGCTATCTGAGTAACCTCGAGCGTGTGCGTCAAACGGGTACGGTAATGCTCGTCCGCAGGAGAAAGAAACACCTGCGTCTTATGCATGAGCCGTCTGAATGCTTTCGAGTGGATGATCCTGTCTCTGTCACGCTGAAATTCCGTGCGGATATCATCAGGCGTTACAGGCTCGGTACGTCCCTTGGTATTCTCACTTAAAAAAGCATATTCAGAGAGATTTTCCCTCTCTCTTTTACAAAGTGTTTCTTTTACGGTCATAGATGACTCCGATATTCTTAATTTTAACATATAAATACGCACAAAAAAGTAAAATTACTTTTTTGTGCGCAAATTTCGCCGTTATTCGTGGTCAAAACGCCTGCCTGTTACCTCAGAATGCACCCTTCCTGCGCTTATCTCCGACAGAAATGAAGCAAATGCGTCTGCATCCGCATCAAGCAGAGCGACCTGCATGGTCACATCGTCTGCAAAATCGCACCTATCGGTCTTGGCGTGCAGAAATGCGAGCTTATTCTGTATACGGTCATAAAGTGAATAATCGCAGGAAAAGGATAGCTCGGTATAACCCTGATATGTCACGATGCCCGCATCGTCACATGCCTCCTTCGCCGCCTTGGTATAAGCACGGACGAGTCCCCCTGCACCGAGGAGAATCCCCCCGAAATACCTCGTGACTACAATGACGGCATTGGTAAATCCGCTTTTCTTTATGACATCGAGCACAGGAATACCCGCCGTACCCTGCGGCTCGCCGTCGTCCGAATACCGGGTAGTATTCCCTACTGCATATGCGTAGACATTGTGTCTTGCATCCGAGTGCTTTTTGCGGATCTCTGCAATAAATTCGATTGCCTCCGCCTCGCTGTCAACCGGTGCGGCATACCCGATAAATTCGCTCTTTTTTTCGACTATTGTCGCACTCCCTCTCTTGCCGAGCGTGACGAGTTCCCTCATATCTGCCATCGCTCGAGCCGCCCCTTCGTCTTTGCATCCACCGTTGCGAGAACCCTCGCTCCTTCGGGCAGGTACTCCACCTCTTTTACGGTAGCGTTTGTATATAAATAACCCAGCTGTGCTATATCACTCTGAGGGAACAGATATCTCACATCGCATTTTGCACCGTTTGCCGTTCGCTCCATCATCGCAACGAGCGCATCAGTACCCATGCCTGTCTTCGCCGAGATATACACTGTATTTTCGGTATTATCGGGTGATTTTTCCGCCAAGTCGCATTTATTGTAAACAAGGATCGTAGGCTTTTCTGCAGCGCCGAGGTCACATAAAAGGTCTCTTGTCACCTCGAGCTCGGAAAGCGAGTGAGGATCATTATGATCGCACACAATCAGCACCCCGTCGCAATCAGCCGCCTCCTCGAGCGTAGAGCGAAAGGCTTTTACGAGATGGTGCGGCAGATTTCTGATAAAACCGACCGTATCGGTGAGCAGGACGCTCGCCCCGGATGCAAACTCAAACTTTCTCGTCGTCGGGTCAAGGGTAGCAAACAGCTTATCTTCCGCAAGGATGCCTGCCCCCGTCAGATAATTTAAAAGCGTTGATTTTCCTGCATTCGTATACCCTACGATTGCAAAAGAAAATATGCCTGATCGCTTTCTTGCTTTTCTTTGCGTCTCGCGGTTTCGCTCCACCTCACGGAGCTGCTCCTCGAGAGATGCCATACGGCGCTTTAAGTGTCTGCGGTCGGTCTCTAACTTGGTCTCGCCCGGACCTCTCGTGCCGATACCGCCGCCCAAACGGGAAAGCTCGGTACCGCGCCCCATAAGACGGGGGATGGTATATTTGAGCTGAGCGAGCTCCACCTGCAGTTTTCCCTCTCCGCTTTTTGCATGAAGCGCAAAAATATCGAGGATCAGCATGGATCGGTCGATGGTCGCAACGCCTGTTTCATTCTCTATATTTCTTATCTGCGACGGAGAAAGCTCGTGGTCGAATACAATGAGAGATACATCGTTTGACTCACAGAGCGTCTTTAATTCCTGCACCTTGCCCGTACCGATGAATGTAGCAGCATCGGGCCTCGGACGTTTTTGCGTCATCATAAAGGCACACTCGCCGCCCGCCGTCTCTACCAGGCGCACAAGCTCGTCAAGAGACGCCTGCGCCTCATCGCACAGAGCATCATCCGTAACAAGGCTGACAAGCGCCGCCCGGGTTATTTCTTTTTCTTCAAAAATATTAGTTTCCATTTTTATCCAAAGTACAGAAAAGGGCAAGTTTTCCTTGCCCTTCTTGCTTATTGTTTCTTTGCAGCTTCGGCAGCCTCGAGACGTCTCTTAAACTTATCAACGCGTCCTCCGGCATCAACGAACTTCTGCTTACCCGTAAAGAACGGATGGCACTTCGAGCAGATTTCCACTCTGAGATTGCCCTGCGTGGAACGTGTATTTACTACGTTACCGCAAGCACATGTAATTGTGCACTCCTTAAATTCGGGATGAATTCCGTTTTTCATAGCACCCTCCTAAGAATTACTTACGAACGCAGGTTATATGCGTTCCTTAACCTTGGCGCTCTTACCTACTCTGTCGCGCAGATAGTAAAGCTTAGCGCGTCTGACCTTACCGTATCTTATGATGTCAACCTTCTCAACATTGGGAGAATGTACGGGAAATGTCTTCTCAACACCGACTCCGTATGCTACTCTTCTTACTGTGAAGGTAGAGGAAATACCGCCGTTATGAATTGCGATGATCGTTCCCTCAAACATCTGGATTCTGGATTTGTCACCCTCTTTGATTCTGTTGTGTACCCTTACGGTATCACCGATATTGAGCGTGGGGACTTCGCTCTTTAACTGCTCACTTGTAAAAGCCTTAATAAGATCCATGAGGCCCTCCTATAATCTCAGAACGTTCATGCAGAGCTTCGCAGAGGACCGTTCCTTTTATTTGCGCTATTGCGCACACGATGGGATTATATCACAAAAAATCCGTTATTGCAAGAGTTTTTTGAAAAAATAATTATATTTCGCACAAATATCGCTAAAATCTATTCCACGATCTCAATATACGACGGGTACTCCGGAAGTTCCTCTGCCGTGTACCCGAGCACTACATTCCTGCCGTCCTCGGACTCATAGATATCTTCAAAACCCGCAAGCTTATAGGTAACATACATTATTCTGTTATATTCCGTTTCGAGATACTCGGCCCTAAGGCTCTTTCCGGCCGCACGCGCAAGTCTCACAGCGTGAGTGAGCAGTGCGCCGCCAACGCCCCGTGTCATTACTCTGCACGACACGATAAGAAGCTTTAAAACATACGCCTCTCCGACATCCTCCATCAACAAAAGTCCGACCTTGCCGCTATCGCCGTATTTATCGGTAAGTCCTGCGATCAGGAACACATGCGACGGAGAATTTATAAGGGAAGTAAGTTCTTCATACGAGTATGTATAACCCGTTGAATTGAGCTGGTGCGTTCTGAGTGTGAGCTCCTCGACACGTCTCAGACTGCTTTCATCAACCGGCGTTATTTGCAGTTTCATTCCGAGCGTTTTCATGAACGCTTCGTCTGAACCTGCAAAATCGCTTTTCGCCGAGTTGCGCTTCATATCGGAGATATACATATTGCGCCTGTTCGCCGAATCTTCGGTAATAAACCTGACCTGCATTTCGGGAAGAGCTGCGAGCGTAGCCGCAAGAGTAGCGTCATACACCGTGATATCCGGATGCGAAAAGCTCACTTCATCTCTTTGTATCTCACTGTCATCAATAAATGCCATATTGCACATTTTCAAATTCAGTGTGTCTGCGATCGCCGCTACAGATGCCGATTTCGCTCCCCATGATATCTGCGGACAAAGGAATAGCTCGGGTAACTCAGGGTCTATTTTTTCCAAAGCTTGCATTGCCGTGTCATAATCATTTTTTGATGCGATCGACAGTAATATTCCGCGGCTGTCTAAGGTTTTCAGCGTTTCATATACTCCGTCTCTCAGGCGCTTGCCTCCGCCCTCAGTCAGGGTTCCCTCCCATAGAGTATCGTCAAGATCCCAGATGACGCATTTTATTCTTTTGCTTACAGCTCTTTTTATCTCATTATTATCCATATCAACAGTCACTTAAATTCTATTTTGCAAGCTTTTCAACAAGAGCCGCCATGTTATTTATCGTACTGAAATTTTCATTTGTGATGTCACGTCTCTTTATTCTTATTTTGAATTCCTTTTCAAGATACATTACGATCTCGAGCGCAAAAAGCGAGTTTACATACCCACTCTTTAAAAGATCCGTATCATTCGTCAGGTTTTCGTCATACTTGTTTTTCTCTACAAAAAACTGTGTAATTCTCTCCTGCGTGTTCATGCTTCTATATCCTTTCTGATCTTTTATAATTATTTTTCTGCAAATGCGGCAAGCGTGTTTAACAGACCTTCGCCTGTTGCATTTTCCGAGACGCTTATGCGTTTCAGCAAATACAGGCTTTGCTCCACGCCTTTGATGATCTCATTCGTTCCGTGATCGGTCGTAACCGATACCCGCATACCGAGAGAGTGAATGACCTCCTCTGACAGTCTGCTGTAAAATCCGTACGGATAAGTATACACAAGCGTTTCTGTGCCGGTCGCACTTTGTATTCTGCTCCTTGCCATCTCAAGGTCATCGCTCAGGGCGCGGATGAATTCTTCTTCGCTTTCGTTTTCAAGCATTACAGCGCCCTTTCTGCAGCCGTCTCCGTCATATTTTTCAACCTGGTGCATGTCAAAAGTGTGTGTCTCGATGTCTATTATTCCTTTTCCCACAAGTTCCGAAACACGCGGATCGTCCAGCGAAAAGTGAGGAGTGATCTCGCTTCCCGTGTCCTTGTATGTTGTACAGCCTTCGGTCACGCCTACAATTGCTATTGTAGCGCACATGCCGTATTTTTCAAGAATCGGGGCGGCAAGCGAGATATTGCTCTCATATCCGTCGTCAAATGTTATAACGATCGATTTTTCCGGAAGAGCCGTACCGGAATCTACGTAAGACATGAGCTGTTCGTATGACACAGCCGTATAGCCCGCCTCGCTCAGCGATCTTATCTGCTCTTCAAATTTAGCGGTGCTGACCGCCACTCCCCCGGACGGCTCGGGTGTTATATGATGATACATAAGTATCGGAACATTCACACTCGTATCTTCGCTTATCACATTTGCTTCATTCAGTACAGCTTCCGCATGTTCCGAGACGTTTTCCGCTGTCGTCAGGTGACCGAAATCACTCGGGAAATATATGTCGCCATCATCGAAGATATAAGCAAGTGCCATTTTCCCGACACAGTTCCTGAAATGGTATCCGTCGTAGAAATATCTGATATCCTCTGATATCGTATTATACCCCCAGAAATCATAAAAATCGGTAATTCCAGACAAAGACGTCATAAGCTTTTTCATGTCTTCGAGAGAATAGCATTTTTGCTCGGCGGAATACAACGGAGAGGCAATCAAAATAAAGTTTACACCTCGTTCGTCGCACATTTTTTTGATCCTTGCGACAGACGCCGTGCATTCATCGATATAATTAAGTTTTCTCGTGTGAGTTATCTCAAACTTAGAAGTTTCATAAGTTAAATAATCGTTAATGCTGCCGATCGGTATGCTGTCGCGGATGATTTTATTATACGCACCGCTTTCCGCTGTAAATACCGCATTGGCATCAGGAAAATATCCGCGATCTCTGTATGCCATAAGCTTATTTACGGAATATGACGGGTGCAAAAAAGCATATTTTGCATAAAACGTAACAGAAGATGAGCCGTCGATCTTGAAGTGAATGTTATCTTTCAGCGAATCCCCCTCAAAATCGTATTTATAAGCCGCCTCCGGTCCGAGAGCGATCACGATATTTTTGGGAGAATAGTTTTCTATGATAAATTTTGCGATCTTTTCCTCGTCGGCCATATCTCCGCCGTATGCAAATGCGTTAAAAAACGTTGCGTCGAAATATTTATTGAGATATTCCGTAGGATATGACGAGGTTTTTGAACAGCCGATTATATAGGAATCGTATTTGTCATGATTCTTTTCGAGATAAGCGAGCTTTGCGACTCTCGGATTCATCGTCATATCGTATTCATAAAAATCAAGAATACGATCGCCGAACACGCCGAACGGATCGACCGCTATATTAAATCCGGCATATAAAGCGACAAACAGAACAGATAACGCAACAAACAAAGTTATCCACTTTTTTGCTTTCATAAAAACCTCCTCCAAGTATAATTTCAAACAAATTTAAAAGTTGAAATAAAGGAATGTTGACACTCTGCCCATGCAGGCGAGACTGAGGGCAAACAGAACCGACGCGAGGACCGCATGCCTTGCGCTCAATTCTCTTCTCTCGCTTATTTCATTGGAATTCGGCAGACAGAAGCATATCAGCGCGCCTGCAATAAGCAATATCAGAACCTCGGCATTATCCGAGGCAAAATTTAAAAATGAAGAAGAAAGCTCCGAAATACCGCCGCCCAGCGAGAATAACTTTTTATAAATACTGATAGCCGCCGTGACAGACGGACTGTCAAACATAACTCTGACAAGCGCCGAGCCGATAAAGGTCGCGGGATATGCGATAACAGACGGAAGGCGAAGCCGATAGAGCATCATGATATTGGCAACACACACAAAGATTCCGTTGATCAGTCCCCAAAAAATAAAATTCCAGCCTGCTCCGTGCCATACGCCTGATACAAAGAAGGTGGCAAGCGTTGCGAATATAAGCTTCGGTATTCTGTCGCCGAAGTGAAAAAGATTCGCAAACACAGTATTGTTGAAAAAGCCCGATATCGTCATATTCCATCTTCTCCAGAAATCCGCGAAATTGCGCGCTTTATACGGAGAATCGAAGTTTATCGGGAGTTTTATACCGAGCATATAGCCAAGCCCTCTCGCCATGTCTATATACCCTGAAAAATCAAAATAATATGCAAATGTAAAGGCGAGCACGCCTCCCCATGCCGCAACAGTCGAATAGGATGAAATATCGCCCGAATAAAATGCTGTCGCATAAGTAATCAGCGGATTTGCCACAACTGTTTTTTTCGCACATCCGATCGAAAAAAGAAGTATGCCTCGCTTGACGTCCTCTGCATCAAGAGCTACAATGCTTTTATTTTCAAGCTGAGGCATCAGATCTCCGTGCATTACAACGGGACCGACGATCAGTTGAGGGAAAAATGATATAAACAGCGCATAATCAAGAAAGCTCCCTCTTTTCATCTCGCCTTTGAAAAAATAGATCGTATATGCAAGAATCTGAAAGGTAAAAAACGAAATACCGATCGGAAGAATCAACTGAAGAAGCGTAATATCAGCACCTGAAATCCGGTTTACATTCTCGATTATAAAATTCGTATACTTAAAATAAACAAGAAGTCCGATATTCCACAGGATCGCCGCAGATAACAAAACACGTCTCAACGCTTTCGCTTTTGAAATATCCATCAGGTATACGATCGCATAGTTGAGCACTATTGAAAGGCAAAACATGAATATATAATCGGGCTGACCCATTCCGTAAAAAACGAGCGATGCGGCGAGCAGCCACAGCTTTATCGGAAGAGCTTTTTTCGTAAGCCTTAATATGTAAAATCCTGCAAAAACTATCGGCAAAAATACAAATATAAACGAGTATGAAGAAAAAACCATATCAATCCTTAGGTTGTATTATAGATTTGAACGTGAATATTTTATCATAAAAACGCGCAAAAATCCAGCAATAAGCAAAAATTCTGCGCGTTTTTTGTTATTGAAAAATTATTTGATCATACCGTAAAAAACATTTATCTCGTCCATATTGCCGAAGTCGGTTTTTTCGAGCTCGTTTATCAGCTTCTCACGCAGTTTTTCATCATTTAACAGTTTCGAGAGTCCCTCATACGTGCCCTCGACGCCGATCTTGCCGATAACGCCGTATCTGCCGTCGTTTAGCTGTTCGCTCGCCGAGAGGTAATCGGACACATAGATCGGGCGGCAAAGCACCTTTGCCTCCTCGACTGCGATGGGTTTGCCCTCGTGTCTTGACGGCTGGGCATAGATATCACAGTTTTTCACGTAGCCGTACGGGTTCTGCGTCGTGCCTAAGAATACGAGTCTGTCCGATACTCCCGCCTCCTGCGCACGGCTCTTTAAGGCGTTGATATCCGCCTCTTCCCCTCCGCCGAGAATATACCAGCGCACATTATGACCGTCACGCACGAGCTTTATCAATGCTTCAAGTGCGATATCGTACCCCTTCTGCTCGGAGACCCGTCCGACCGTCAGTATTCGTTTGCCGTCAAAATCATCGGTGAAGCTCTCTCCCTTTTCCGCCATGGAGCGTATCAATCTCGTATTCTGTATATTCTCCATAAGCACACATCTATCTGCGATAGACGGCAGTTTCGCACGCAGAGACGCATCGACCTTATCGGAAACAGTGACCACCTTATCACATGCGGCGAAATACGGCTCATACAGACCGTCATCCCTCGGGGGATTTGCATAGTCGAAATGAAGCCATGCGATTTTTTTCTTCGCCCTGACCTTATCGACGGTATAAAACATCGTCTTATCTCCCCAATAGGCGAGAGCGATATCGTACTCTCCCTTTACCTCGGGAAAACGGCGCATCATATGCACCCACAGTCTCATAGCGGTAAACGAACGCTTCTTCGGGAAAAGCACCGTCTTTATCACATACGGCAAAAGCTCAAAACACACGAGCGGATTTTTCCGGCAAAAATCACGGGCAATGACCTTTGCGGCATTTGCGCCGCTAAGGGTAAACATGTCCCCGTAACGCTCCATTTCAATGACCTTTATCTCCTTCGGCAAGAGGTCGAGAAAAAGTCCCTCCTTTTTTGCAAGAAGCAGGGTCACGTCATATTTATCGTAATCAAGGCAGTCGGCAAACGACAGAAACGATTTTTCCGTCCCGGCACAATTCATGGTGATACCGACTACGAGCATTTTAATTTTTTCCATCTCATTCCTCCGGCATTATTATATCATTATTTTATAAGTGTGTCAATTTTGGTTATATCTCTTGAAAGTGGGATAATTATATGATACAATATATTGATTTGAAAAAGCAAGGTGATATCATGAAAAAAATAAATATATCAAGATCCTTTTACGAACTCGTTGAAATGTTTGCGATCGCTATGGCGATCGTCCTCATCATCATGACGGTATTCATCCGACACTCGCCGGTAAACGGTCACTCCATGTATCCGACCCTGCTCGGCAGTCCGGTATCTCCGGGAGATGTCTACGCCGCACCCGAGGGCAAAAACGACATCCTGCTCGTCGCCACCCTCCCCGGCGGTGTAAAAAACAGCGATATCGTGGTGACTCAGTCAGAACGGGATATGGAAAACCCTTATGTCAAACGTGTTATCGCAACAGGCGGTCAGACCCTTTCCATAGATTTTGCAACATGGGAGGTCAGGGTAAACGGCGAGGTACTCGACGAAAGCTATGTCAACCGTGAAAACGGAGCGATGAACGAGGAGAGCTTTTATATTGCAATGCAGAACTGCGATACCGATGAAACCGGAGCGTATATCATCCCCGAGGGATATGTCTTCTGCATGGGAGATAACAGAAATCACTCCTCGGACAGCCGTGAGGCGAGCATCGGTCTGATCGACGAAAGATACATCCTCGGAAAAGTGATATACCGTATCTATCCGTTTGACAGAATAGGAGTCGTGGAATAATGCCGTCAAATATCATACAGTGGTTTCCGGGACATATGGCGAAGACACGCCGCATCATCAAAGAGTGTCTTACGAGCGTTGATATCATCATCGAAATTCTCGATGCACGTATCCCCTACGCCTCGCAAAATCCCGATCTGTCAGAGATCATTTCCTCAAAACCACGTCTCACCCTGCTTGCAAAAAGCTCGCTTTCCGACCCGGCGGCAAATGACAAATGGCGCAACTATTTTAACAGTGTCGGCCGCAAATGCCTTTTTATTGACAGTGTGACCGGCGCAGGACTCGGTGCAATCGCACCCGAGGTGAGAAATATCCTGAGCGAGAAGGTCGCCCGTTATGAAGAAAAGGGCATGGCAGGCCGTCCGCTGAAGGCGATGGTCGTGGGTATACCGAACGTAGGCAAAAGCTCTCTTATCAACCGTCTGTGCGGCGCAAAAAAAGCAAAAGTAGAGGACAGACCCGGCGTCACCCTCACAAAGCAATGGGTAAAAACCTCCATCGGTATCGACCTGCTCGACATGCCCGGCGTTTTATGGCCGAAATTCGAGGATCAGAGCGTGGGCGAGAGCCTTGCGATGACGGGCGCAGTAAAGGACGAGATCACCGATCTCGAAACGCTCGCAATAAAATTAACAGGCAGACTGCGGATTCTCTACCCCGAGCTTTTGTGCGGGCGGTATAAGCTCGGAGATATCAATGACTATAATGATCTTGAGGACTGGGAGCTTTTTGAAAAAATAGGCGCAAAACGGGGATTTCTCATCTCACGGGGCGAGATCGACTACACCCGTACCGCAAACACCCTGCTCGATGAATTCCGGGCGGCAAAGATCGGCAGGATAACCCTCGAGGAGCCGCCATGTTAAGCTGGGATGCCGAAAACGAATATTATAATAAAGGATATCGCATCATCTGCGGAACAGACGAGGCAGGCAGAGGGCCGCTCGCAGGCGATGTTTATGCCGCAGCAGTTATACTGCCGCAAGGAATCGAGATCGAGGGGCTGAACGACTCCAAAAAGATATCCGAAAAAAAGCGGGAAGCTCTTTTCGATATCATCTGCAAAACAGCGCTCGCCTATTCGATAAAAACAGCGAGCGTCGAGGAGATCGACACGCTGAACATCCTCGCCGCATCACAGCTCGCCATGCGGCGTGCGGTCTGCGACCTATCCTTAAAAGCGGATCTTGTGCTTGTCGACGGAAATATCGCACGGGAATTCCCATGCGAGGCAGTGACGCTCATAGGAGGCGATGCAAAAAGCCCGAATATAGCGGCAGCGTCCATTTTAGCCAAGGTCTCACGTGACAGGTATTGTGAGAAAATGCACGAGTTATACCCCGAGTACAATTTCGCAAAGCACAAGGGTTATCCGACCAAAGAGCACAAAGAACTCGTAAGAAAACTCGGACCCTGTCCCTTGCACCGTAAAACCTTCTTGAAGTTTCTTGAGAAATGATATATGATATTCCGTACAACGAAGAAAACAGGAGATATGGGCGAGGATGCGGCGGCACGGTATCTTAAGAAAAAGGGATACAAAATAATCGCACGCAACTACCGCACGCCGCACGGCGAGCTTGACATAATCGCCGAAAACAGGGAATACATTGTCTTTGTCGAGGTAAAAACACGAAACGCACGCGCCGACAAAAAATACGGCAGACCCGCCGATGCGGTCGACAGCACCAAAAAAGGGCGTATCCTATACTCGGCAAAATTATATCTGATAAAAAACCCATGCCGCAAAAAGCAGCGCCTCGATATCATCGAGGTAATAAAAGAGGAAGACGGCAGCGGAAAAATGCATATTTTACAGATAAATCACATAGAAAACGCACTCGGAGCATAAATGAAACTGAAATATTTCGATCTGCACTGCGATACGCTGTATGAAAAATACATGCACCCGGAAAACAAAACGCAAGTCGACCTTGAAAAAACAGACTTTGATCGGTATTATCAAGCCTATGCGGTATGGAGCGGTCACGGACTCATGCCCGACGAAGCGTACAAGCGCTTTATTACCATCGCCGAAAATGCAGTCCTGCCCGAGGGTTCATTCCTCGCCGTCGAGGGCGCAGACCTTTTGGGAAACGATCTATCGCGGCTCGACTCCTTAAAAAAATACGGGGTCAGATATCTTACCCTGCAGTGGCAGGATGAAAATGCCGTAGGAGGCGCCTGGAATACCGACAAGGGTCTGACCGACTTCGGAAAAGAACTCGTGCGGCGGCTTCTCTGGTATGATATCATACCAGATGTATCTCATGCGAGCGACCGTGTCTTTTACGATGTAGCCGAACTTACCGACCGCTTCATCGCCACCCACTCAAATTCACGAGCCGTCTGCCCTCACGGGCGCAATCTGACGGATGAAATGTTTACAATATTAAAAAACAATTCATCCATCGTCGGCATAAGCTGCTGCCCGTATCACCTGCGTGACAGCGGAAATGCAAGCGTAGACGATATCATACGGCACATCGAGCATTATTTCTCCCTCGGCGGAGAAAAGACGGTGTGCTTCGGCTGTGACTTCGACGGGACGACACCGCCCCCCGACCTCGCAGGCCCGCACGAAATGTATAAAATAGCCGAGCACTTAGCACAGCTGAATTACAGCGATGAACAGATCAATGATATTTTCTTTCAAAACGCAAATAATTATTTCAAAATAGAAGGATAAAGCAAAATGAATTATGTTAGCACAAGAGGCGGAAACGAAAATGTTTCTGCGGCACAGGCAATCAAACAGGGCTTAGCGCTGAACGGCGGACTTTTCATGCCCGAAAAACTCGAGACGCTCTCTGAGGACGACCTTAATAATATATGTAATTTAAGCTACCCCGAGACTGCGGCACTCATCCTCTCGCGGTATCTGACCGACTACTCCTACGACGAGCTGCTCGCAGACTGCAAAAAGGCATACGGAACAGAGCGTTTTCCCGACGGTGCAGTAGATATCGCACCATTAGGCGACAGAATAAAGATCCTCGAGCTTTGGCACGGTCCTACCTGCGCTTTCAAGGATATGGCGCTCCAGATCATGCCCCACCTGCTCTCACGTGCCCTTGTCAAAACAGACGAAAAGCGCACGGCACTCATCCTTGTCGCAACAAGCGGAGACACCGGCAAAGCAGCGCTCGAGGGTTACCGTGACGTCGACGGCATCAAAATCGAGGTATTCTACCCTGAGACGGGCGTATCCAAAATACAAAAAAAGCAAATGGCTACCCAGGAGGGCGGCAATGTACGTGTCTGCGCCATCAAGGGTAATTTCGACGATGCGCAGAACGGGGTCAAAAAGATATTCTCGGACGAAGCGCTCCGCCGGGAGCTTGACGAAAGCGGAGTCTTCCTCTCAAGTGCAAATTCTATCAACTGGGGCAGACTCGTACCACAGATCGTATATTATGTATACGCATACTGTAATATGGTAAAGAGCGGCGATATCAAAATGGGCGAGAAGATCGATGTCTGCGTGCCGACAGGTAACTTCGGCAATATCTTCGCCGCATATATCGCAAAAAAGATGGGCACGCCGATCGACAAGCTTATCTGCGCATCCAACTGCAACAATGTACTCACCGATTTTCTCCGCACAGGCACGTACGACAGAAACCGTGAATTCCATGCGACGATCAGCCCGTCGATGGATATTCTCATTTCTTCAAATCTCGAAAGGCTCTTATATCTTGCGGCAGGAAGCGAGAAAACGGGCGAATATATGCGCTCTCTTTCCGAGAGCGGCAAATACACGGTAGAGGACGATATCAAGGCAATGCTCGATGAGCACTTCATCGGCTACTACTGCCCCGAGGAAGGCACAAGACAGACCATCAAATCTGTATTTGACAAAGGCTATTTGTGCGACACACACACCGCAGTCGCACTGTACTGCGCAGATAAATATATTAATGAAGGAAAAAGCGAAAACAAGCTGCTGGTCGCATCGACTGCCTCGCCGTACAAATTTGCGACAAGCGTTCTCGGCTCGATAAGCGATAACATCCCCGAGGATGAATTCGACGCGCTCGACGCACTCGCCGAGGTATCGGGTGTCAAGGCGCCTGCGCCTCTCTCCTCACTGCGCACGAAAGAGCCGAGGTTCACGACGACGATAGACAAAGCCGATATGCAGGAAGAGGTAAAAGGCTTCGCAAACGAGTAATACAAAAAACGGAGGATGAATGGCACTTTTTGTTCTTTCAGACACACACCTGTCCATCGGAAGCGACAAGCCCATGGATATCTTCGGTTCACGCTGGAAGGAATGGGCAGAAAAGATACAGAAAAACTGGCTTTCCGTCGTAAAAGAGACTGACACGGTCATTATCCCCGGCGACATATCGTGGGCGATGAATCTGAAAGAGGCAGAAAAGGATCTGATGTTCATCGCTTCCCTTCCCGGGAACAAGATCTTTTCCCGTGGGAATCACGACTATTTCTGGACCTCGCTCAAAAAAATGAAGGATTTTTTCAGCGAGCGGGGATTTGACAATGTGGAATTTCTGCAAAACAACGCCGTTTTATGTGAAAACAAGATAGTATGCGGCTCACGGGGATGGTTTTACGACGAGAGCTGTGCGCCGAAAAACAGCGATTTCGAGAAAATATCGGCAAGAGAGGCGCTCCGTCTCGATATGTCCCTCGGACACGCCGAAAAGATTCGTGCGTGTCATCCCGGGTGCGAGCTCATCGCATTTTTCCACTTTCCGCCGGTATTCGGTGACTTTGTCTGCGAAAAGACCGTATCTCAATTAAAGGAGCACGGCATCACGCAGGTGTATTACGGCCACATTCACGGCAATTACCGTCTGCCGCAAACGGTAGAATACGACGGTATCCGCTTCATCATCGCATCGGCTGACTACTTAAATTTCACCCCTTTGCTGATAAGATAAAGAATTTTCACTTTTTCTATTGACATTATCAGGTAAAATAAGTAAAATATTATAGTTAGAAATAATTAATGTAAAAAATACGGAGGACAACCAAATGAGCATGAAGAAGGTAACCACCACCGAAACAAATGTAAGGGAGATCGAATTCGATATCGCTCCCGACGTTTTTGAGGCTGCCGTTACGAAGATGTTCAAAAAGAATGCGGCGAATATCACGATTCCCGGATTCAGAAAGGGCAAGGCGCCCAGACATATTATCGAAAAAATGTACGGTAAGGGCGTATTTTATGAGGATGCGATCAATGACGTTCTCCCCGCAGCGTATGAAGAAGCAATGAAGGAGGCTGCGCTCGACGTAGTCGGCAGACCCGAATTTGATATAGTATCGATCGATGAGAACGGCGTTCTCATGAAGGCAACAGTATATGTACGCCCTGAAGTCTCGATAAAGAACTACAAGGGTATCAACGTCACAAAAGATGTTCCCGCAGTTTCCGATGCAGATGTTGACGCAGAGATCGAGAGAGTACGTGACAGAAACGCACGTCAGATCGAGGTAACAGACCGTCCTGCACAGATGGGCGACAGCGTCAACTTTGATTTTGACGGTTATGTCGACGGTGAGGCATTCGACGGCGGCAAGAGCGAGGGATTCGACCTCATTCTCGGCTCGGGTCAGTTCATCCCCGGCTTTGAGGAGCAGGTGGCCGGCCACAGCATCGGCGATAATTTCGACGTAAACGTAAAATTCCCCGAAGATTACCATGCGGCTGAGCTCGCAGGCAAGGACGCTGTATTCAAGTGCACGCTTCACGGCATAAAGTTCAGCGAGAAGCCCGAGCTTGATGACGAATTTGCAAAAGATGTATCTGAATTTGATACACTCGCTGAATACAAAGCCGATATTAAGTCAAAACTCGAAAAGAGAAACGAGGATATCGCCGAAAAGGCCGTTGACGAGCAGATCATGTCTGCGCTCGATGAGGCGCTCGAGGCTGAGATCCCCCCTGTTATGATAGACGAAGAAGCTGAAAACTTCCTCCGTGATTACGACAACCGCTTAAGAAGTCAGGGTATGGATCTTAATACATATCTGAAATACACAGGTATGACCCTCGATCAGACAAGAGAGCAGTTTAAGCCTATGGCCGAAAAGCAGGTAAAGACCAGACTCGCACTCGAAAAGATCGTCGAGCTCGAGAAGATCGAGGCAACAGACGAGGAGATCGATGCAGAATATCAGAAGATTGCCGATTCCTACCAAGGCGTCACACTCGATCAGGTAAAAAGTCTCATCGACCGTGACTCCATCGCAAAGGACGTCGCAGTAGAAAAGGCCGTCAAGCTCGTTCGTGACTCTGCAAAGGTCGTCACCGAAAAGACTGCGAAGGCTACTACAAAGAAGTCCCCTGCGAAAAAGAGCACGGCAAAGAAGGACGGCGAGGCAGCGGAGGAGAATCCGACAGCTAAGAAGACAACGGCAAAGAAGTCTCCTGCAAAGAAAACAGAAGCCGCAGAGGAAAACCCTGCACCGAAAAAGACAACAACGAAGAAAACTACTACAACAAAAAAAACAACCAAGAAAGAAGCTGAATAATCTATGGCACTTGTACCGACAGTCATTGAACAGACAAATCACGGTGAGCGAGCGTACGATATATACTCCCGTTTATTAAACGACAGGATCATCTTCCTCTCGGATGAGGTAAACGATGTGACAGCATCGCTCGTCGTCGCGCAGATGCTGTTCTTAGAGGCACAAGACCCTGATAAAGATATTTCACTCTACATAAATTCGCCGGGCGGTTCGGTAACGGCAGGCCTCGCAATTTATGACACCATGAACTTTATAAAATGCGATGTGTCGACGATATGCGTCGGTATGGCGGCGAGCATGGGCGCTTTCCTTCTCTCGTCAGGCACAAAGGGCAAGCGAATTGCCCTGCCCAACAGCGAGATAATGATACACCAGCCGTCTATGGGCGGTTACCGCGGTCAGGCATCGGATGTCAAGATCATCGCAGACAACATTGTCAAGATGAAAGAAAAGCTCAACGGCATCATGGCAGCGAATACCGGAAAGCCGATCGAGCAGGTAAGGATCGACACCGAGCGTGATCACTACATGACGGCCGGTGAGGCCCTTGACTACGGTATCATCGACAAAGTAATTGAAAAGAGAGCATAACATGGCAAACAACAATAAGAACAACGACGCACCTCGTTGTTCTTTTTGTGGAAGAACAGAAGATAGGGTCTTATTCCTTATCCCATCACCCACCGGAGCATTTATCTGCGACAACTGCGTCGATATGTGCACTCAGCTCATTTATGACGAAACGCACATTTCGCATGACAGCGAACCCTCGACCGGACTCACACTCGAGACCCTGCCGAAACCGCAGGAAATAAAAAACACTCTCGATGAATATGTGATCGGTCAGGACGGGGCAAAAAAAGCGCTGTCGGTCGCAGTATATAACCATTACAAGCGTGTTCTTTCCAAAAAGGATAACTCAAGCGAGGTGGATATACAGAAAAGCAACGTACTCCTGCTCGGTCCGACAGGTGTGGGAAAAACATACCTCGCACAGACTTTAGCAAAAACCTTGAAAGTTCCCTTTGCGATCGCAGATGCGACGACGCTCACCGAGGCAGGTTATGTCGGAGAGGACGTCGAAAACATCCTGCTCCGTCTGATACAGGCGGCGGATTATGACGTAGAAAAAGCCGAAAAGGGTATCATTTATGTCGACGAGATCGACAAGATCTCTCGCCGAAGCGAGAATCGCTCCATCACACGCGATGTCTCGGGCGAGGGCGTACAGCAGGCTCTGCTCAAGATACTCGAGGGCACTGTCTCCAACGTTCCGCCGCAGGGCGGCAGAAAGCATCCGAATCAGGAGTTCATTCAGATAAACACCGAGAATATCCTGTTTATCTGCGGCGGCGCTTTTGATTCTCTCGACAGTATCATCGAAAAAAGAAAAGGCAATCAGGCAATCGGCTTTGAGAGCGAAATAAAAACCAAAGAAGAAAAGCGTGCGCAAAACATCTACTCGGATGTAACCGCACACGATATCGTCAAATTCGGTCTGATTCCCGAGCTGGTCGGCCGTCTGCCTGTGATCGTCGCACTCGAGGGGCTTGACCGGGATGCGCTGGTGCGTATCTTAAAAGAGCCGAAAAACTCGATCATGAAGCAGTTCACGGCGCTGATGTCCATGGACGACGTCGAGCTTGTCTTTGACGAGGCGGCGCTCTGCAAGATAGCCGACCTCGCAATCGCACGGGGCACGGGCGCCCGGGGTCTGCGTGCGATCATGGAAGAGGTCATGCAGGATATCATGTATGAAGTCCCGTCCGACTCCACAATAAAGAAAGTAACAGTCACCGCAGATGCGGTCGAGAAGAAAGCAAAAGCAAAATATAACTAAACGCAAAATGTCGGCACAGCAAAAGCTGTGCCGACATTTTGCGTTTATGAAAACTCAAGATTTCCTAAATTGAATTAAAACATCACAATAACAATTCGGTGACGGCATCTTGATTGCTTCTGTTCTTTGCGCATATTCGATGATTACCGAATAAAAACCCATAAACATACTTTGACACATACGATCCGCATCATCATTTAAATGTTTTGGGAATAGTTTCTTGTATCCTGTGACAAACTTGTTGATTATTTCAGAATACTCTGGCATAAGAGGCGCAAGATATTTGTCTGCTATGGCATCAAATTCTGCTTTTTGCTTTTTCGTAAAAAATGGAACCGTGATAAATAAGCTGCCATCTTGCTTTTTCACAATGTATCCGTCTTGAATTGCGTTTGCGACAGAATCGATATCCTCCGTTGAACCGTCGCACAAAATATCTTCGCAGACATTAATGTAATTATCGTACATCATTTGCCTAAATGTAATACCGCTAATGGCATTATATGTGGTGTGGCTGCAACCGCCACGGCTACCTAAATTAGCACTGTGTTGCGTGCCGATTCCTGTTCTGCGATGCTTGCCGGTTTCCATATCTCCGAGGTAACACCACTTATTACCGTCGTATTTTTTCTTAAACCAAGGATATGGTAATTTACAGTAATGCTCACTTGCATAGGAAAAAGCCATAACTCCGTAAAGATAAAATAAGTCATCTTCACTTTTTTCAGCCTTATAGAAATCGATCTTCGCTGCTTCTTCAGCTATACGATCAAGAGCTTTCAACAGCTTATCCATAATAGGCATCAGTGATTTTTCGGCATTTTCTTCGCAGTAAATACCGTATTTGTCCGACCAAATAATAAAATCAGTTTGATATTTGCCCTTAGATACCTCGATTATCGCTTCTCTTTTTAATAGATTTTCAATCCGCTCCTCGATATAGTATGCAGGTACGCCGCACTTTTTAGCCAATTCTTCAACGCTGTTTGCCTGTTCATCGCAATAATACAATATATTTTGAGAGAGAGCATCATCAATATATACAGTGGGAAAAGGAATAGTTTTGCCATTATAATTTCCGTTCCCATATATGCTTAGTTTCATTTTCACAGGTCTTAAAGCGGTTTCTTTCATTTCAGTATACTCCTTTTTTAGTTTTCTCCGAGCTTCGGTAAGCCGCCATCTGACAGTGCCTTCCGGAATTTTCAGTTCTTCAGAGATAATTTTAGTTGTAAGGCCGTCATAGTAGTAAAGAACGATGATATCACGGTATATTGAAGAGAGCATTGCAATTTTTGTCCGCAGAGAATCGTATATTTCGTCTTGAGTATCGAAATACTCATCCTCATAAGACATATTTTCAAGTGTGTCATAGGAATACATCGCGCGCTGTTTCCCAAGATTACGCCTAAAACTTTTTTTCACATTGTTTGCTATACCCCAAAGCCACGGCTCAAATTTGTCATCATCTCTGAGTTTGTGAAGTTCACGAACTGCAGTAAACAATATCTCTTGTGCAAGCTCATCTGCTTCTTCACGAGAGTATGTGTGGTTGATCGCATATCCGTAAACTTTTTCGATATAGCCTTCAATTATATTGTGCTCCATCGTTTTCACCTGCCTTTCGCTTATAATGTGTTTAAACAAGGAGTTTTGTTGGGTGGTTTTTTAAAAAAAATATTTTTTTATTAGAAAATTATAGCCATATAAAAAATGACGGCAAGGAGAATGTTTTTCCCTGCCGCCGTTAAAACAGATAATATCAATAACTATTTTATCACTCATACATATATTTATTCTCTATATTTGTCTTGAACGCAGATACCGCACGCTGGGTCAAGATAACATAAGCTGTCGAGATAAAGAATGTCGGCATCCACAAAACAGGCATCGTGAAATACAGCGCCTGCTGTGCCGCTGTGCTGAGAATCAACAGAACGGATACTGCCTTCGGGAAGAAAAAGGACTTTTTCAGCTCCTTTATCATCTCCTCGTTCTGTCCCTCTAATTGCTTGCTTTCGTGTGTGTCACGCAGGGCGTACCGCTCTGTAAGGGAAAGGAAAATACGTGAATACGCAAAAGTGAAAAGACACAGAAATACCGCCTCTGCGACCGCAAGAATCGCACCGGCCGAGAAAAGCGCCTTTGCCTTCATATCCCGCTCGACCACGATCATCATAAGGCCGGCAAAGCCCGTCGTGGAATCCGCAGTATTGTACATCGAGAAAAAGACCGCCGCAAACACGATCTGCGCAAGAGCCAGGACCCCGAATATACCGCAAAGTGTCACGGTCTTTTTAACAAATGTCAGGCGTTTTGCAGACAAAAGTCCGATCAGAGCGAGAAGTGCAAAAACAGCATCGGGTATGAAATTGATATTATTTATATATATTCCGATAGCAAAGACCGCACCTACGCTGAAAAATGCGCAGAGTGTCTTCAGCGTACGGTATGTGATGAGGTCATTATTCTGCGTTATTTCCCTGTCGTATGCCGCCTGCGCCGCATCGACAAACGCCTTGTTTTTATAAAACGTCAGGTATTTTCTTATCATAACAAACCATATGACGCCGAGCACGCTGATTACGAGCACGTTAAGTATATACAGCATCACACGGTAATTCGCAGGAGTAAGGAGCGTATATGCCTCGATCTCTCCGCTCTCGGTGTATTCAAAAAGGCACATCAGCTCGGGTAAGAGGGTAAGCGCAGACTTTGCGATCAGAAATACCCACGTCATCGTAACCGTCTCTGATGCTTTTGCGACTGTTACTTCACCGTATCTTGTAGACACGCCGAACATTCCCTCGAAAAACTGCGGAAATGCCTTGAAGTAGAAAATCAGCTCGAGCACAAGAAAGGAGAATGTGAATACGAGCCGGAACGTACTGTCAACAGAGGGCAGAAAGAATATACATACGATCTTTGCAATACTGATATACAATAGGTCGAGAAACCCCGTCCGAGCTTCATTCAGCTGAATATTCAGGTCGGCAAGCTTAGACAGTCCCCGTGCGATCAAATAATAACCGATACAGTCGGGAAGAAAATCAATAATGCTGAAAACGGGATTGAAAAGAAAGAACATACCGATAATGATATTTCCTATTCCCATTTATTTACCCTCTCTTTTTAACAGTTTATCTATCGCCGAGACCAACGCATTTTTGCGCTCCATGTCCTCATCACCCTCGAGACATATCCACATATAGCAGGACATGAACTGAATCAGATTCAAAAAGCGGATCAGATATCCGAAAAGCTGTTGAATCGCCAGCATCGCCCCGGGCCTGACACCCGATATCTCGGGCAGAACACCGTGCATACACAAATTGACATATACAGTAAAGACGTAAAAAATGACGATTATGACGAGATTTCTCGTCGATTTCCGTGCGTTTTTTTCGAGTTTTACCCGTTTTGCCAAAGTCCGTATACCGAGCAGCAAAAAGAAGTAAAAAACAAGCAAAATCACTGCAAGGATATAACCTATCACCGAAAGTATCATGTCATATGTCCCATAGCCGAGTGCCGCAAGCAGAGACAGAAAGAGCTTCCCGCCCGAGAACAGCATCAGCGGCAGTGTGATATATTTCGCTGTATCAAGCTTTTTTTCATACTTGCCGAGCTTTGTAAGTGCTGCAAATATCAGTATGTATCCCAAAAAATCGGGCGGCAGATCAACGCCGTGAAATGGCACGTTGATCAGCAGAAAATACCCGATAACGAGCAGTCCGAAGCCCATTTAATCCGCTTCTCCCTCATTGAATCCGCAGCATTTCTTATATTTCTTTCCGCTTCCGCAGGGGCAGGGATCGTTTCTGCCGATCTTTGCCGCAGCCTTTACGGTGACCGGCTTTTTGCGTTCTCCCTTTCCGTCCTCAAAGCCCTCTCCCGTGACCTTTGCGACCTCTTTCCGCTTTATGACATTCTTCTGAGGAATAACACTCCATAATGTGCGCACGGTCACGTCACGGATATCGTCTACCATAGCCTCAAACATATCTCCGCCGGTAATACGGTATTCGCTTATCGGGTTTCTCTGTGCGTATGCATTCAGACCGATTCCGCTCTTGAGTGAGTCCATATCATCGATATGCTGCATCCAATGGGTGTCGACAGATCTGAGCAGCACTACCCGCTCGACCTCACGCATATCAATTTCCGCCTCGCTGAACATCTTTTCCTTTTGTGCGTACAGCTCGTCCGAGCGTGCGTGCAAAAGCTCCTTGATATCTTCCGCCTGAAGGCGCTCGAGCGCATCACGGTCATATATAAAATCATCTTCGGTGCATAAGGGGAGCAGATCCTGTTTTAGTCCATCAAAATTCCACTCCTCTTTTATCTCCGATGCGGTAAACTGCGCAACAGACGAATCGATCGTATCGTACATCATGCCGATGATCTTTTCGTGGATATCTGCACCGTCAAGCACCTCACGGCGCTGATCGTATATGATCTTTCTCTGCTGATTCATGACGTCGTCGTATTCGAGGACATGCTTTCTGCGTGCGAAGTTCTGATCCTCGAGGCGCTTTTGTGCGCCCTCAATGGAATTCGAGAGCATCTTCGCATCGATCGGCTGATTGTCGGGAAGTCCCATACGCTCGACCATAGCGAGCACCCTCTCACTGCCGAACAGGCGCATGAGATCATCCTGCAGCGACAGGTAAAATCTCGACTCTCCGGGGTCGCCCTGTCTGCCCGAACGTCCGCGCAGCTGGTTGTCGATACGGCGTGACTCATGACGCTCGGTACCTATAATATAGAGACCGCCCGCCTCCTTTACCTGCTGATACTCAGGCTCTATCTCGATCTTATATTTTTCATAAAGGTCTTTATATACTTTTCTTGCGGCGAGGATGTCCTCATCGTCTGTATCGGCTGTGCTTACCGCCGCACCGATCAGATCCTCATCGTAATCAAGACGGCGCATCTCCTGCTTTGCCATAAACTCGGGGTTGCCGCCCAGCATGATATCGGTTCCTCGTCCTGCCATGTTTGTGGCGATAGTGACAGTACCTGCCTTACCGGCCATGGCGACGATCTCCGCCTCTTTATCGTGATATTTCGCATTGAGCACCGTATGCTTGATGCCGTTTCGTGACAGCTTCTTTGAGAGCTCCTCGGATTTTTCGACGGAGACTGTACCGACGAGCACCGGCTGACCCTTTTCCTTACAAGCCTTTACCTGCTCGACGATCGCATCGTACTTCGCCTCTACCGTCTTATATACGATATCGTGATGATCCTTCCTTATCATGGGCATATTCGTGGGTATTTCGACAACATCGAGATTATAGATCTCACGGAATTCGTTTTCTTCTGTGAGCGCTGTACCCGTCATGCCCGAGAGCTTGCCGTACAAACGGAAAAAATTCTGGAATGTAATGGACGCAAGCGTCTTTGACTCTTTTTGCACCTTGACGCCTTCCTTTGCCTCGATGGCTTGATGAAGACCCTCATTATATCTTCTGCCGGGCATGATACGCCCCGTAAAGCTATCGACGATGAGGATCTGTCCGTCCTTTATCACATAGTCGACATCACGCTTCATAACGCCCCGTGCCCTGATCGCCTGTGTTACATGGTGATACAGAGTCGAATTCTCGGGTGCGGTGAAATTCTCGACGTTATAATAGGACTCCGCCTTTGCGACGCCGTTTGCGGTGAGAACTGCCGTGCGTGCTTTTTCATCGACGATATAGTCGGCGTCTCCCGTATCACGTACATCCTCGGTATATTCCTTTTCATCTAATTCTTTTATCCTGAATTCACGCAAGCCAGAGACAAAGCGGGCCGCACGGTCATATTCCGCCGTGGAGTTTTCACCCTCACCCGAAATGATAAGCGGAGTACGCGCCTCATCGACGAGGATCGAGTCGACCTCATCCACGATCGCAAAGGCATGTCCTCTCTGTACCATATTTTCCTTATAAATCACCATATTATCACGCAGATAATCAAAGCCGAATTCATTATTCGTGCCGTATGTGATATCCGCATTATATGCCGCTTTCTTTTGCTCGGGGGTCTGCCCGTGGCAGATAAGACCGCAGGAGAGACCGAGGAAGTTATATACTCTTCCCATCTCCTCACTGCCTACCCTTGCGAGGTATTCGTTTACCGTAACGATATGCACACCGTTACCTGCAAGAGCGTTAAGATAGGCAGGAAGCGTGGCGACGAGTGTCTTACCCTCACCCGTCTTCATCTCGGCGATCCGCCCCTGGTGCAGGACGATACCGCCCATCAGCTGTACCCTGAACGGGCGCTTTCCGAGCACACGTGCATCCGCCTCGCGGACGACGGCAAAAGCGTCGGGCAATACAGCGTCCATATCCTCGCCGCCTAACAGGCGCTCACGCAGGATCTCCGTCTGAGAGCGAAGCTCCTCATCGCTCATTGCGGAATATTTTTCAGCAAGCGACTCGATCTTATCGACGATCGGTGTCAGCTTTTTTATCTGTCTATCGGAATACGTTCCGAACAATGCATTAATCAGTCCCATTTTCTTCTCCGTGAAGTAAATTAAAATATTTCAATGTAAATTATACCATAAATTAAGTAAGAATAATATATATTTTTGTAAATTAATTGCAATGCATCGAAAATCTGTGGTATAATCTAGATATGAACAAGATAAATATAGCTCTGATAGAGCCGGAAATTCCGCAAAACACAGGAAATATAGCAAGGACATGTGCCGCCACCGGGTGCGCGCTCCATCTCGTGCGTCCTCTCGGCTTTGAAGTAGACGACCGAAAGCTCAAGCGTGCCGGGCTCGACTATTGGAACGAGTTAGATATCATATACTATGATTCGCTCGATGATTTTCTCGCAAAAAACAAGGATAAGAAGATGTTCTTTTTCACAACCAAAGCACCGAGAGCTTATACCGAGGCGGATTATTCGGGTGAGGTATTCCTCGTTTTCGGAAAAGAGACCAAGGGACTGCCCGAGGCGCTCCTGCACGATAATCCCGAAAAATGCGTAAGAATACCCATGCGAAACCATCTTCGTTCCCTCAATCTGTCAAATTCGGCGGCGATCGGTGTATACGAGGCTTTCAGGCAAAGAGATTTTGAGGGACTGCGCGAAGACGGCGAATTAACGCAATTCTCATGGGATACATAAGCGATATTATAGGCAACGGAAAGATCATAGCCGCACTCAGCGAGCTCGATATCGAGTGTGTGCGAAGATACGGCTCCTATCCTCTATGCTCGCTTTACACCGCAAGCTCACAGGGCGGATGCTCTCATATTGAAAACAAAACATCGATCATCATGCGTGAGGTAACCTTAACTGCAGGAAAAATATGGGTAAGCGACTTTTGCGACGATACCGAACCCGTTTTCATACGCAAGTGCGAGGTGATCTCACGTCCTTTTACCTATACGATCAAGCTCTCTCCCGACGCGAAAATACATTTCATCCAAAGCTCATATGCGATAATATCGGACGGTCATGACTGCATCTGCATTTCCCTCAAAGGCTCTTGCACATTCGAGGGAAGAAACATACATATTTCACCCGGCACGTCCTATATCGCATTGATTGCAGCGACGCCGTATGAACTCCCGCAAATTAAAAGCATTCCTGTCGAAGAGATATATAAAAAGGCGATCGCCGTGGCAGAAGACGGTAATCCCGACGATATCAAAAGCGCAATATACAGACAAAGCGAAAGCGGCGGCGTGCTCCGCTGTGCGGCAAGTCCCGACTGCGTAATGCACGAACAGGAAAAATACCTAAAGCTGTTTCTTGCGAACGGACTGCTCGACCGGGCGAGACGCATCCTCAATTTCATTATCGGGACATACACAAAAAACAGCTTTATGCCGTATATCGCAACGCCCGACGGCACACCGACGGTCTGCGCACAGAATCCGTCTTCATTCTTACCTGCCGCAGCTCCCATCTGTACGCTCGAATACCTGCGTGCAACAGGCGATGCAGAGTATATAAATAAGCACATCCGAATTCTTTCGCAGATCACATTATCGCAATGCGATGAGCTCGTCCGCTCACACATGCCTTTTTGCGGCAGAGAAAAACTCTTTGATACCGGAGCGTTACCCATGATAGCAACCGAGTGCGGTTCTCTTCTCTCCGACCTATCCTTTATCGAATCGTCGCACGCCATGTGCGAGTTAAGCGGCAGTTTCGTCGGCAGAGCAAAGCTGATCCGGCTCGCAAACGAATGCAAGACTCGTCTGAGCGACTATGGCGAATATCTGAATACGAAAAGCCGTTTCATGCGTGCCCAAAAGAAGCTCGCTCTTACATGTCGGTGCGAATACTGTGCGGCCGCATCTATCAGTCAGAAAGAAGAAGTATGCTACCTGAACCCAAAAAGGTATTACGTATGCCTTTCCTGTTACGGCAAGGCAGCGCCCGAGGATCTGCCGAAAATACACGACATAAAAGCCGATGCGAAATCAAGAGAAGGGCTGACAGAGATATTATTTAACTAAAAAAACCTAAATGATATAATCATTTAGGTTTTTTTGTCACACGCACCTCGCAGATCAGCGTCGCTAAAAAGACGAGAAGGAAGCCAATAACTAACTTTACGGTAAGCTGTTCCCTGCCCATTATCACAGAGAATAGGAAACCGAATGCGCTCTCGAGACACAAGATCACAGACGCAAGCGCCGGTGGAGTGTATTTCTGCCCATAAGTCTGCATGAGCAGGGCGACTGCCGTACATAGTACCGCAAGGTATATTATAGTGATAATATCCCCTGTACCGGGGACAGCGTAAAATCCCTCGTGCGTGAATAAACATCCTACGCCTGCGAATATGCCTGAAAAGGCAAACTGTACGATCGTCAGCAAAAACGGGTCTTTATCCTCGGTAAAGCGATTGACGAATACAATATGTATCGCAAAGAAAACACCGCATACAAGCGTCAGAATATCGCCGATATTGATACTGTCAAAGCCGGAATCGAGCGATACTGCGCCGATCCCCATAATACTGAGAAACGCCGCAAGAAGATGAAAGAGCGTAGGGCGTTTCTTTGATATAATCCAATGGATAAAAGGCACGAGCACCACATATGTTCCTGTAATAAATGCATTTTTTCCCGGTGTCGTATATTTTATTCCGTAAGTCTGAAAAGAATATGCCGCATACAAAAGCGCACCGATCACCGCTCCGTTTACAATATAGCCCGGGGTTAACATCTTGAGTTTTTTATGATAAACGAGCGAAAGCAGCAGAGAGGCAGAAATGAACCTGATGGCAAGCAGGAGATTCGTCCCTATGACCGATGTGATATCCTTTACAAATACAAATGATATTCCCCAGATAAGAGGCGCACAGACAAGCGATATGCGTGCAGGTATTATATTTTTGTTCTTTTCCATCGCAACCTCCGAACAGGTAACATTATACAACAAATCAATACAGATTTCAATAGATATAAAAATCTCCCGACGGAATATCCGTCGGGAGATTCTATTAGTTTATAGGGCCGAGCTTGTTGTACCCTTGCCATCCGGCGACAAAGCGTATCAGCTTTGTAAGATCCGCCTGATTTGGCTTGAGCGGGCCTGCTTTCGTATCATGTACGTCAAGCGCCTCGAGCTTCACTTCACCGATATCGGCTCCTGCGAGATAACGGCTCATGATACTGATATCGGTCGCATTGACTTCTCCGTCTCCGTTTGCATCACCGTACAGATCGACGGTAAACATCGCTGTAAACTTATTTCCGCATTCCTCGCATACAGCAGTCTTCGTGCCGCTTCCGCCCTCGGGTGCGACCTGCGTCACGGTATATGTGTCAGAAGTATGCGCCCTCATCGATCCCTCATCGGTTACGGTGTCAACAGTTTCGTGGCAGGTGTCACACACCGCGGTCTTTGTGCCGTCGTGCGTACATGTAGCATCGTTGTTTGATACATAATCCGTAAACTTATGAGAACCCGGTGTAACAGTTCTGTTAAGCTCTGCATTACATACCGAGCAATACTGAACGAGTATCCTGTCCTGAGTGCATCCGCCATCCTGGATCACAACGACCTCGCCTGCTGTATGCCCCTTTTCGGGGATAACAGAGCTGTCAATGACCTTATAGCATACCATACATTTTATAACGGATAAACCGTCCTCGGTACAGGTTGCATCTTTTTCGATCTCGGCCGCTCCCGGTATGTGCGCTGTCATTTCGATCGTGTTTCTCGAGAGCTCTTCGCCGCAGACGGTACATGTCACAACGGATATACCCGTCTCGGCACAGGTAGCTTTTTTTATCACGGTCTCATCGCCCGGGGTATGTTCCAACATGGGAATCTCGCCACTCTCGAGCTGTGCGCCACACAAAGTACATTCAACTTTATATGAACCCGTGGCAGTACACGTAGCAGGTGTTACGACGATCTGCTCGCTTCTCACATGGTCAGCCGAGTTAAATACAGGATGTGCAACAGAATCCTCCATAATAGCCACTCCGTCCGTATCAAATCCAACAAACTCATAGTGGCAGCATGTTTCATCAGACTCTCTTGAAAGAGTCACATCCGATGTGACGGTGTTCCCTGCATCGACCGATTTTATGTCGACGATATCTTCCTTTGCCGTATTTGTATCAATATATACGACAGCGAAGCGGTTTCTGTCCGAGCATACATCAAGCGTAATGCCGTTTTCGTCTGCATATGTTGCCACATCGCTTCCCGAATACGTCCTGATAACGAGAGAATCATCTCCCATGAAGGAATCGGTCTTGATCGACGTCACGGTATCGGGGATAACTATCTCGCTGAGTTTTGCGCAATATGCAAATGCAAGAGACTCGATGCCCGTAACCTTATAATATACATCGTTTATGATAACATATGCCGGTATTACATAAGCATTTGTATCCTCTGTGCCGAAGCCTGCATTGTTATCCCAGCCGTTATCGACACCTACCGTTGCGGTACGGGTACGTCTATTGTATGTATAAATAATACCGTGCGAATCACGTGCGATATAATAGTTACCCATAGATTCATCCGTCAGTGTTTCAACATAAGCGTTTAATGCCGATGCACTCATGTCTATTTCATAGTAGGGGTACAGATCGAGCACTCCTGCGGCGATCTGGTCTTCGCTTACGATACCCTGCTTATAACCCTCCTGCGTTGTCCAACCGACAAAACGGTATGCTAGTGCACCGTCCGTATACGATGACGGGATCTCCCCATCGTAAAGATCGAGCACTCTCTGCACCGCCTTGAACTGACAGTTTTCCGAAACGACCTTGTCTGTATTCTTTAGACCGTAAGAGCCCGTATAATGCTTTGTTCCGTTATAATGGAATGTGACGTCATAGCCTGTCACCGCCCCCTCGACTATGCCGAGAGGCGTGATCGTCGCCGCATTTCCCCTTAGATCCGTAGGCGTGTTTTTGTCCTCGCGGTTCGTTCCGGTCGCATTGCAATACAGATACTGAACACTCGTCTTTCCTGCAACACTGAGATTCGATACCGTAGTATTGAGAGAAACAGAATAGAATGGATTATACATAATATAGTAGCCGTTATCATAAAGCTGTACGCCGTATTGATATGCGGGTTTTCCCGATTCATCCTGATATTTATCACGTTGGAAAAAGTAATTGAATGCGTGGAGCTGACTTCCCGAGCCGTTCGTCTCCCAGCGTGTGAGATTGATACCGTCGGAATTGCTGAGTCCGTCTAATTTGAAGATGAGCGTAAAGCCATACAAACCACTTTGTTTGAATTCATATCCATGCTCTACGAAAGGAAGATATGCATAGTCTGCCGAGTAGGTAATCGGCTCGTCATAATACTCACCCGTCATACGGGTATCCACAAATTCGCCCACCTCTACGACAGGCGCATCGACCTCGATCTCACCGATCAGGTTTGCCCCGTATGTGGAATTGAATATATTATCATTTGCAAACTGAACGCACCACTTGGTATTGTCGCTTGCGCTCTCGTTCTCCGCACTGATACGCAGATATACCTGCCACGTGCCGCCCGAAATATGATCAGGGAGCGATATCCGGGTAGAAATATGATTTGTTCCGGTGTCCCATTTTCTCACATCCACGCCCGAAAGCTTCATGGAATAGCAGCTCTTGCCGTTTACCACAAGGATCTCAACTTCCTTACTCTTATTTATCTTATGGAAGCCTGTATTCTCAATTGCGAGCTCGATATCGAGAGAATCGCCCGGCTGTATCTCATAGCCGGTCATACGGCTCGAGCGGACAACAAAGCGGTATCCGAGGTGATCCATAATGAATTTCTGCGTGTTTACACCGTAGTAATCGGACAGATCCACATCCACGCCGATCTTTGCCCGAACTGCCTCTTCGATCGTCGAAGTGAAAGGCAGGGTATTATAACCCGGGGCAATATATGTAACGGTCTTTTCACTCACCGTCGCGGTACCTTTGAGCCATGTTGCGCCGATATCGTCATACAGCGCTTCAAGACGGGCGACAAAATTTGCAGCGCCTGCCTCGGTTGAAAATGTCTTTGTACAGTTAGTCTCGCTCCATGGGCCGCCGTGCAGATACCACAGATTTGTGTAATACATCTCAGGGATGGCGTTTACGGGATACCATACGGTATTCGTCCTGCTGCCGTCCTCTATCTGCATATAACGGTCACCCGAAAACTCACCACCGTATACGACCTTTGTCTGATCGTTTAAGAACTTAGTCTCATTCGCACGGTTTCCGAACGTACCGTAATCTATGAGCGTACCCATATAACCGTCGTTATACATACCGAGTCTTGCAAGATCGTCCTTTATATAATTACCGGTAGAGTAATTTTTGCCATCGCCGGAATAGTAGTTTCCGGTATTATTGACAGCTGAGGAATACAGCGTATTTACCTCGCCCACCATATTCTGAATCGTGCTCGTTGTATAGTTTGTACCGAGTTTCGCATTGACCCACGCCATGATACGTCCGGATGTACGGAGAAGCAGCGGGATATCGCTCCTGAACATCTGCAAATAGATATCGATAAGCTCGGTAGAATATTGCTGATTGCCGTAACGGGAGGAATGCTGTTCGCCAAACGCACCGAGCGTACCGACCTCGCACCACTCAATACAGTCTGCATACTCATCGAGAATACCGCTGTCCCTTATCTGCTCGAGATTATACATCATATTATCCCAATCGGGCTCGGCCTGTGCTACGCCGTCCGTATCATACTGGAAACGGATACCGACCGTGACTCCGTTATGACGGGCATTTTCGAGGGTCCTGCGCAGACTCTCAAAAAAGTTATCATCCAGCGGGATATCCGATAAGCCGTAGTTCATACTTTTCTTATGATGCGAAGAATAATGCATAAGACAAATATTCAGGAAAGTATGAGACGTCGGATTACCGATCGCCTGTTTTTCAGGTGAGGGGTACAGGAACATATTCGATGAAAAACCGCGATCCATCTGCTGAAGATTGCCTGTTCCGTCAAGATATGATCCTATGACGCTCTCCTGATCGGCGAGTCCGTTATCGGCCGCCTCCCAAACGCCCGCGTACGGCGCTGATAAAGTAACGATCATTGCCATACACATCAGTATACTGACTATTTTTTTCATTTTCAACCTCCATGGCAAAAAATTCTACATGGTATATTATCATAAATATACAGATTAATCATATCATCACAATTACCAAAAGTCAATATTGCAGGAACAAATTTATTGGTATATATTATAAACTTCAGAAAATGTTTCATTCCGGATATTTGTTTTTGAAAAAGTGTTGAAAAATTGTCAGAAATGCAGTATAATATATTATGCTTATCAAGAGCGGCTGAGGGACAGGCCCTGTGAAGCCCGGCAACCTATGCACGATGAATGCAAAAGGTGCTAATTCCATGAGATGGGCAAAAGCTGCTGTCTTTGCCCTATGCAAGGACATTTTTTATTTGTATAAATGAAAGGAAGATAAAAATATGAGAAGATTTTTCACGAGTGAATCCGTAACCGAGGGACACCCCGACAAGTTATGCGATATCATCTCCGACTCGATACTTGACTCGATACTCGAGCTCGACCCCGCAGCACGGGTGGCATGCGAAACGACCGCTACCACGGGCATTATCACCGTCATGGGCGAGATCACCACAAGCTCTTATGTAGATATACAGTCGGTCGTTCGTGATGCGGTACGGAATATCGGATACGACCGTGCGAAATACGGCTTTGACTGCGATACCTGCGCTGTCATCAGCTCGATCCACGAGCAGTCCCCCGACATCGCCATGGGAGTTAACAAAGCATACGAGGCAAAAGAAGGTGAGATGAGCGACGGTCTCGATATCGGAGCAGGCGACCAGGGTATGATGTTCGGCTATGCATGCGACGAAACGCCCGAGCTCATGCCGCTGCCCATTTCTCTTGCTCACAAGCTCACAAAGGAGCTGACAAATGTCCGCAAATCCGGAAAATATACATATCTTCGTCCGGACGGAAAAAGCCAGGTCACGGTTGAATACGACGGCGACACACCCGTAAGAGTAGATACCGTCGTCCTCTCTACCCAGCATGACGACGACGTTACAACAGAACAGATAAGAAAAGACATGATAGAAGGCGTTATTAAAAAAGTGATTCCCGTGGAGCTTATCGACGAGAACACAAAATACTATGTCAACCCGACAGGACGCTTCGTCACGGGAGGACCTATGGGCGACACCGGTCTTACCGGCAGAAAAATAATCGTCGACACTTACGGCGGATATTCCCGTCACGGCGGCGGTGCTTTCTCGGGCAAGGACCCGACAAAGGTCGACCGTTCTGCAGCTTATGCGGCAAGATACATAGCAAAAAATATCGTCGCATCTGGTCTCGCTAAGAAATGTGAAGTTCAGCTTGCATACGCAATCGGCGTCGCACGACCGGTATCCGTGCTCATAGATACCTTCGGCACGGGAAAAGTCGATGAAGAGAAAATTTCAGCTAAAATACAGGAATTAGTTGATCTGAGGCCTGCGGCGATCATAAAACGCTTCGACCTGAGAAAACCGATCTACAAGTCTCTTGCCTCATACGGACACATGGGACGTGAAGAGCTCGGCGTATTATTTGAAAAAACAGATATCGCAAACGAGCTATCAAAATTAGCAAAATAATCAATGGCAGCATAATATACCAGTAAGAGGTGTTATTATGCTGCAAATTCTATGTGAGATAGCGATATCAATTTTTGCCGTATACGGCGGGTATTCCCTGCTATGCAACCTGCGGCGCTTCATATCAGAGGTTATTGAAAAAAAATATAATGAATAATGATTTTGATACAAAAGAGCTTATCAGTGTCGAGGGAATCGTAGAAAATATCGTTTACCAGAACGAACAAAACGGATATTGCGTGCTCGACCTCGCCATAGACGAAGCCGAATTCGTTACCCTCGCAGGGATCATGCCGTATGCAAGCGAAGGCGAGACGGTGCGTGCCATGGGAAAATGGGAAATGCACCCCCAGTACGGCAGACAGTTTAAGGTGGAATATTACGAAAAAAATCTGCCCGCGACGGAATCCTCTATGCTCAAATATCTTTCCTCAAGAACCGTAAAAGGCATCGGCCCCATCACTGCGCGCAGAATAATTGAGAAATTCGGCACGGACTCTTTTGATGTGATAGAGAATCACCCCGACTGGCTCTCGGAAGTGCCGGGCATATCGCAAAACAAGGCAATCGAAATTTCAAACGATTTCAGAAGACAGTTCGGCATGCGTAATGTCGTCACATTTTTCGGCGATTTCACAGGCCCTGCCACGGCGGTAAAAATATACAAACATTACGGCTCCGCCGCCATAGATATCATAAAGAGAAACCCGTATCAGCTATGTGAGACCATACACGGCATCGGATTTGAAAAAGCGGACAGAATCGCCAAAAGCATCGGTATGCCGCAAAACTCCCCCGAGCGGATAAAGGCAGGAATCATCCACACGATAAAGCATAACGCCATATCAAACGGACATGTATACCTGCCGAAAGACAAAATGCTCAGTGTCGCGGCACAGCTGCTCGATGTTTCCGACACCGAGTGCAGCACGGCGTGCGACGAGCTGATCAGCGAGGACAAGTTGAAAAAAGTGCGGCTCGAAAAAAAAGAATGTATCTACTTAAAAAGTTATTACGATGCAGAAATGACCATAGCCCAGCGCCTCGATCTTTTGCAGAAGGTCTGTCCGCCGATCGACCTCGAGAATGCAGAGCATTTCATACTGAAGATAGAAATGGAAAATGGGATAGAATATGCACCGATGCAGAAAAAATCTATTCTGTGCTCTATGAAAAACGGCGTTATGGTGCTCACGGGAGGCCCCGGAACGGGTAAAACGACCATCATCAAGGCATTGATACGCATCTATGAATCCATCGGATATTCGGTGGCGCTCGCCGCACCGACAGGCCGTGCGGCAAAGAGAATGTCCGAAGCAACGAGCCGTGAGGCGAAAACTATACACCGTCTGCTCGAGATAACATTTTCCGACGGGGACGAGCCCCGATTTTCAAGAGACGAGACCAATTACCTCGACGAGGATATTTTTATCATCGACGAGGCGTCTATGATAGATACCATGCTTATGGCCTCTCTTTCCAAAGCGATCAAGCCTGGAAGCAGACTCCTTCTCATCGGTGACAGCGACCAGCTTCCGTCAGTCGGCGCAGGCAATGTCCTGTCTGATATCATAGCGTCAGAGACCTTTGAAACGGTCAAGCTCCGCGAGGTTTTCCGACAGGCCTCCGAGAGCCTTATCGTCACAAACGCACACTCGATAAACAGCGGCGAATACCCATACCTCGAATCAAAGGACAAGGACTTTTTCTTCATATCCCGCAGCAATGAAAAAGAAGTGGCGCAGACAGTTGCCTCGTTATATGCAAGCCGTCTGCCGAAAACATACGGCCCATCGATACTCGAGGGACTCCAAGTCATATCACCCTCCAAAAAAGGCATGGCAGGAACCATAGCGCTCAACACCCTGTTACAGGGCATTATGAACCCACAGGAAAAAGGCAAACTCGAGAAAAGAGTAAACGCTCTTATCCTGCGTGAGGGCGACAAGGTCATGCAGATAAAGAATAATTACGATATCTACTGGCAAAAGGGCAATACCGAAGGTCAGGGAATCTTTAACGGCGATATTGGCAGGATAACAAAGCTGAACCCCTCCGCCGAGACTTTAACGGTAGATTTTGACGGGCGGATAGCAACATACGATTTCACCCAGCTCGAGGAGCTCGATCACGCATATGCCGTGACCGTACATAAGGCGCAGGGCAGCGAATACCCGACCGTTATTATACCTCTTTTCGACTATACTCCCCGCCTGCTCACACGCAATCTGCTCTACACTGCGATCACAAGAGCGCAGCAGATGGTCATCCTCGTCGGCCGTGCCGACATCGTCGCCGGCATGGTGGACAACAACAGGCAGACAAAAAGATATACGGGATTATGCCATATTTTAAGGAAATTCGGAGCGCTGAGATAAATGCCGTCCTCTTTCTTTGTATATAAATGCATCAAATGCCGCGCAGTGCTTGACCGCCCCGGCGCCCTGTGCGACGACTGCCTGATCGCATTAAAAAAGGAGACAAAGCTCCCCTGCTCAAAATGCGGCGTACCGCACAGTCTGTGCAGATGCAGAATACAGCGTGATAACAGCGGGATCGTCGAGTCCTGCGCACATATAGCTCCGTATCTGCCCTCGGGCGTCACGCATAAATTGATTATTGCATCAAAAACTCAGCGGAATTTTGCGCTTTTCGATTTTCTTGCCCTCGCACTCGCCGACAGGGTGAAAAATGCATTTCATTCTCCCGATGTCATAATAAACATCCCCCGCTCATTCATAAGAAAGCGCAAATTCGGCTTTGATCAGACGCATGAGGTGGCAAAAAGGATCTCGGATATCCTCGGAATAGAATACATCCCGGCGCTAAAGCGAAAAGGCTTTCTCATGCAAAAGCGCCTTAACTTCATTCGCCGTCAGAAAAACGCAGGAAGATCCTTTTTTCTTGACAAAGAATACGCCGCTTCCCTCTCAGGAAAGAGAGTCATACTTTACGATGACCTCATCACAAGCGGTGCGAGCGCACAAGCGTGCGTCAGGCTGTTAAAAGAAGCCGGCGTATCCTGCATTTTCTTTCTCTCCTTTGCAAAAACAGAAAACCTCAAATAAAATCATGATATAAACTTGTATTTATAAGAATATAATGGTATAATATCTCCAAATTAAAAAAGGGAGAAGTAAAATGGAAACATGGGATCTGTACGACAAAAACAGACAGCTTACCGATAAAAAAGGCATAAGAGGACAAAAAGTGCCGGCAGGCTACTTCCATATCGTCGTACACATCTGCTTCTTTAACGACAGCGGAAAAATGCTCATACAGCACCGCCAACCGTTTAAGGAGGGGTGGAGCGATATGTGGGATATCGGCGTCGGCGGCTCTGCCGTAGCAGGAGAGACGACACAGGATGCGGCACATCGTGAAACAGGCGAGGAAATCGGTCTCAATCATGACTTTTCGCATATGCGCCCGACTCTGACGTCAAATCACGGATGCGTATATGACGATTTCTACATAGTAAATAGAAATATAGATACGGAAAAACTGCATTTACAATATGAAGAGGTCGCAGAAGTGCGATGGGCAGATAAGACGGAAATACTCGACATGATAGACAGCGGTGCTTTTGTGCCGTATAATAAGGCTCTGATCTCTTTTTTGTTTGAAATGCAAGACAAGAAAACCGTTTTTGTACTGTAAAAATGAAAAAAATAGTTATATTATTGATAATATGCATGTTGCTTGTATCGTGTACAGCACATCCGGATGATGATGGCACGGCGCCGTCGCCCACACCGACAGAAAGTACTCCTCTGATACATGAGGACATTACAGACGCCGTCGGCGCCTCCGGATGCACCGTCCATGATTTCGGGATACCTTATATCGGACAGTTCCCGGATGATACCGACGATAACATCATGGCAAGAGCCGTATGGGATATGCAGATATTTGACGGAAAGCTCTTCATCGCCGCGGGAGACTATATCAACGACAAAGGACCGATAGAGCTGATCGCCTACAACTTTGCAAGCGAGGAATATACGACCCACGGAACGCTCGATGACGAGCAGATATGCAAATTTAAAATTATAGATAAGACACTTTTCATCCCCGGTACAGACCCGAAGGGGTACCCCTATTACGGGAGCATATATACCCTTGATCCGGGAGCAAAAAAGCTCGATGCCAAAAAAAACGTACCCGAGGGGGTAAACTGTTTTGATATCTGCAGATCGGGCGGACTGCTCTTCGCCGCAACAGGTACTGACATCGGCGGCACCTGCCCCGTGTGTGTTTCAGGAGACTGGGGAAAGTCATTCGAGCAGTTATCCTTCAAAAAAGACGGAGTCACCGTAAACAAAGTTACCCTCTCGGACAAGGACGGTGCATTTGCCGGAAGATGCCGTGCATTCAACATATTTGAGTACAGCGGACGGGTCTTCTGTACTTTTGACATAAAGGATAATGACGAGTATGACGGACTTTATGTCTATAATGAAAATGAAAACTGCTTTGAGTATTACAGCGAAATAAGCGGGATATTCGGCGATACCGTAAACTGCAGATACCTCATTCACAACGGCAGCATGACGGTATGCAACACACAGGATATCTATATACTGAATAAGACCCTGTCAGAGTATACCGTCCTCGAGAGATTATCGAAAAACGAACGAGCCTGCGATATGCTCGAAAAAGACGGCGAGCTGTTTATTCTGTCGTCCGAAAAAACCGACGGCGAATACATGATAAGACTGCGCAGAATAACTGCGAAAAACACAGAACCCGAGACGGTATGCAGCTTTACGTACCCCACGCCGTTTCTGTCCATGGAATATTACGGCGGCTCATTCTACTTAGGCGCGGCATATGACGAAACGGATATTTCTCCTATGTGCGGCAGGATACTGAAAATAACAACAACACAGAATTAAATTCTGTGTTGTTGTGTTAATAGATACTTGACAAACACGAAATAAAAAGTTATAATTTTCCTTGATAGAGGTGCGAAAAACAAGAGTAGTACACGAAACGGCTCGGAAAAGCTGTGTATGAAAGGGTTTTTCGCCGAAATTCTTGCTTTTTTCCGAAAGAGCAAGAGTTGGTGTGCGATATAATATGTCGTATACTGTCACATATGTGGAGTGCTATCACATACGACTCTGAATCAGGTCGCGGTGACTCCGCCGCCTGTTTTTTTAATTTTTGAAAGGAAACACCAAGATGAAGAAAAACACACTCATCAAGCTCGCTGTGTGCCTCGTTGCACTCATTGCGATCATCGTCCTTGCGGTAGTGATCAAAGCTCCCGAGACGGTCGTCTGCCCTGAATGTGCAGGCGACGACGAACTGTGCGAGGTATGCGCAGGGGTCGGCACGATCCCCGGCGACGCCGCACCCAGTATCTATTACTCAACCTTTATGGCGCTCGTGCCGCCGCTTATCGCAATTGCCCTTGCGCTGATAACAAAAGAGGTCTACTCCTCTCTGCTGATCGGTATTATCGCGGGAGGTATCTTCTACTCGCTGAATTCACCTCTTGCTGCAGTCGACTCGATCATCAATGACGGATTTATCACCGCCGTTTCCGACAACGCAGGTATTTTCATATTCCTCGTCATCCTGGGCATTATGGTCGCCCTCATAAACAAGGCCGGCGGCTCTGCCGCATTCGGTAAATGGGCACAGGAGCACATCAAGACAAAAACAGGCGCTCAGCTTGCGACGTTTGCGCTCGGTGTTCTCATATTCATCGACGACTACTTCAACTGCCTGACGGTAGGCAGCGTCATGCGTCCCGTCGCCGATTCACACAAGATAAGCCGTGCGAAGCTCGCATATCTCATCGACGCCACCGCCGCACCAATCTGCATGATCGCTCCTATCTCCTCATGGGCTGCCGCTGTCTCGTCATATGCAGACGAAGGTCAGGGTCTCGCACTCTTTGTAAAGGCGATCCCCTACAACTTCTATTCGCTCCTTACGATCGTAATGATCATCTTTCTGTCTGTCACGAAATTGGATTACGGTCCGATGAAGAAACATGAGCTCAACGCCGCAAACGGCGACCTCTTCACAACAGGCGAGGTACAGGGCGAAGCAGAAGAGGAAGTCAATCCGAAGGGCAAGGTCATCGATCTGCTCTTACCTATCATCGTACTTATCGCAATCTGCGTATTTGCGCTCGTTTATGTCGGCGGTATACTCGACGGCTCTGACTTTATCACGGCATTCGGCGATACCGATGCAACGGTCGGTCTGCCGTGGGGCGCTATGATCGCTCTTATCCTCACAGTAGTCTACCTGATCGCCCGCAGAACGATCACATTCCAGGATGCAATGGACGCAGTCCCGAAGGGCTTCTGCGCTATGGTTCCGGCTATCCTTATCCTTACGATGGCAACAGCTCTTAAAAATATGACGGGCCTTCTCGGTGCGAAGTATTTCGTTTCCGGTATTATGGAAGGGGCTGCCGGCGGACTCAATATGATCCTTCCCGCTATCATATTCCTCGTAGCATGCGGACTTGCCTTCTCGACGGGAACATCATGGGGTACATTCGGCATACTCATTCCGATCGTTATCTCGGTATTCGCAGGCCAGGGCGAGATCCTCACGATCGGTATCTCGGCATGTCTTGCAGGCGCTGTATGCGGCGACCACTGCTCGCCTATTTCCGATACGACCATCATGTCCTCGGCAGGTGCACAGTGCAACCATGTCAACCACGTTTCGACTCAGCTTCCTTATGCGCTCACAGTAGCAGCAGTTTCATTCGTCTGCTACATCATCGCAGGCTTTGTCAACAACTGGCTCATCGTACTCCCGATCTCCATCGTGCTTATGATCGCAACGCTCCTTGTTATCAAGCAGGTAACAAAGAAACAGGCATAACTAAAAAAGCATATAAAAAACACAGCCGTTTTTCGGCTGTGTTTTTGTTATCTATCTATGATTTCGCTTATCGCATCGGGGATACAGGCGGCGGTATCCGAGCTTGTCATACTGACGGCATTGATCCGTCCTTCCGCTATCTCCCCTGCCCTGCCGGCGATATATGCACCGCAGGCGGCAGTATACGGCAGGCTCATTTCCGAATAACCGAAAAGTCCTGTGAGCACACCCGATAAAACATCTCCGCTTCCGGCTGTTGCCATTCCGGCGCAGCCTCTATCGCACAGATAACACTCATTTCCGTCTGTTATCACGCTCGCAGTTCCCTTGAGAAGTACGGTGACGCCGTATTCGAGTGCAAACTCCTTTGCATATTTTATCGGCTCCTGCACGATCTGTGATGTCGGAATGCCCGAGAGACGCTCAAACTCCTTCGGGTGGGGCGTTATCACCACACGGCAGGATTTATTTTTTAAGCAGGATTTATTTGTTTGCGATATCGTATTGAGCGCATCTGCGTCAATAATCAGTGTACCGGTATAATTTTTCAGAATATACGATAATATCTTTGCGTTATCCTCGCCTTTTCCCCATCCCATGCCGACGGCGGCGGCACGTGTCCCCGACAGCGCCCGATCAAGCGCCTCTTCGGAAAATATCATATATCCGTCCCGCTCGGGCATACGCACGAGCGTGCACTCAAGTATCATGGGGGAAACAGCCGGAGCAAGCGACTCGGGAACACACAGACGGGATACGCCGCACCCTGCGCGCAAAGCGGTCATACCGAGGTTCGCAAGCTTGGGTGCGCCGATATAGTCTGCGCAACCGCCGATGATACTGACATAGCCGAAATCGCCTTTATGGCAATGATTTTTGCGCTCTTTTATTACGGCACGGCAATCATCCGCCTCAAAGCGCTTCGTCGAAATATCGTCTGTTTTTATGCCGATATCTGCGCATATCAGCGCACCGACATGATCCTTTGCCATATTCAGAATCTCGCCTGTTTTGATATACCCGATTGCGACGGTAATGTCGCTTTTTACACATAAGGAGGCAAGCCCCGTATTTCCGTTCAGTCCCGACGGGATATCGGCGGAAATGACGAAAGCTCCGCTTGCATTTATTTTTCTGATAGCGTCCGCATATACACCCGTCGGCTCGCCCGAAAAACCCGTGCCGAAGATACAGTCATAAACCGTATCAAACGCCGAAAGATCGGCGTCGGACGAAAGCTCGGGAACGTTATTTTCACGGCAGATATCATAATAATACCTCCCGTCCTCCGAAAAATCGCCGCACAGGCGGATCAAAGTAATATCCTTTCCGTCGGCGTGTGCGAGCATGGCGAGGGCATAGCCGTCTCCTGCGTTATTGCCCTTTCCGCATACGACCGCCGTGCGGCCGATATCGTCTTTTGCACCGTAGATCGCCTTTGCCGCACGGAGCATCAGCTCACGTGAGGGAGTGCCCGAAGCTATTGTCTTTTTGTCCGCCTCTCTCATAGCGGAGAGCGATATAATATCATTCATAATTCTATTATATCGCATATTTCAATAAAATTCAACTTGCGTTCTTGAAATAGAATATATTATGATGTATAATATTAAAAAACTAAAAAAAGGAAATAATATGGATAAACAATACCTTGAGGGTTCGCCCTTTGAACCGGTAAAACTAAAAAAGTCGATGAAAAAGCCCTTCTCCCATGCGGGATTTATAGGTTTCACTTTTCTTTGCATAAGCGCAGTAATTTCGTTTTTTGTCGTAGCAGCAAACGAGGTCTTCGGTCTCGGTCTGACAAACTCGACACTATCGTTCGTCCTTGCGTGCATGCAGTATATTGCATATCCCGTCTGCTTACTGACTACCGTCACCATGCCAAAAACCAAGCCGGAAAAGCATAAGGTAAAGCTGCGCTATATCCTTGCGGCTTTTGCCGTGTGTATTCCCATGATGTATGCAGGCATTTATGCCAGTAATTATTTATCAGAGATAATAGACGTCATTTTCCACACAGGGCTCTCCGACACATTAGAGGAAAGTCTTGAGAAAATGTCGGTATTACAGACATTTATAACGACTGCGGTATTCGCGCCCGTTTTCGAGGAGCTCATTTTCCGCAAGCTGCCGCTCGACCGTATCAGAGGCTACGGCGACGGGCCTGCCGTATTCATATCCGCACTTGTTTTCGGTCTCATACACTGCAATTTGTTTCAGTTTTTCTATGCGTTTGCCATCGGCATGGTATTCGGATATGTCTATGTGAAAACAGGTAAAATAATATATACCATATTGCTTCACTCAGCCGTCAATATATTCGGCGGCGTTATCCCCGCCATCCTTAACACCCAAAGCTATGCAGACATCCGCGCATTAATCAAAGGAATCATGGAGCTTGATTTTTATGCCATAGGGACATTGGCATACATGCTTATAACCTACGCCCTTATCATTGGCGGTATCGTATTGATCGCAGTACTTGCAAAAAAGGTAAAGCACGACTTCAAAGAATATGCAAAAGACCTCGGAGCCGTCCTTTCCCCTGCGTGCATTAACTGCGGAATGATATTTGTATACGTTGTTTCCCTCCTTGTTTTAATATTAAATCAAATCGCTCTGAAATGAAAAAAATAGTCTCAATACAAGATATATCATGCTTCGGCAAATGCTCTCTGACGGTCGCACTGCCCGTCGTTTCGGCGACAGGAGTCGAATGCGCCATCATCCCGACTGCGATACTGTCAACGCACACGGGAGGCTTTACGGGATATACGTTCCGCGATCTCACCGAAGATATCCCTAAGATTTCCGAGCATTGGAAGAAAATACCCCTGTCCTTTGACGGGATATACACAGGTTACCTCGGATCTGCGGAGCAGATCAACATCGTCTCTGACTTTTTTGACGATTTCGGAAAAAATGCTCTGAAATTCGTCGACCCCGTCATGGGCGATAAGGGAAAGCTGTATGCAGGATTTACAGACTCGTTTGCAAATAAAATGGCGAAGCTGTGCGCAAAGGCGGATATCATCGTCCCGAATCTGACAGAGGCGTGCGCCATGCTCGGCGCAGAATATATCGACTCGGGTCATGACAAAAAATACATAAAGGATATCTTATACGGTCTGCGTTCGCTCGGCGCAAAAAACGCCGTGCTCACGGGTGTGTCTTTTACCGATGATAAAATAGGCGTTGCGCTTCTGAAAGAAAACTGCGATGATATCTTTTACTACCTGAGAGAAAGAATACCGAGGTCCTATCACGGGACGGGAGACGTTTTCGCCTCCTGCTTTGTCGGCGCACTCATGAATGCCCTCCCGATAGAATCCGCACTCGGCACGGCGGTCGATTTTACCGTCGAGTGCATCAAGCAGACTCTTTCTGACACAAGCTATGATTACAGCGTGAAATTTGAGAAATGTATTCCTTACCTTGTCGAAAAATTAAGATTTATTAAGGAATAAATATGTTTCTTCTTACTGTTTTTTTGCTATAATGATCACGAGGTGGCAGTATGAAAGCAAGAAAAATCATATTTTTGGTATTTTCCATATTACTTTTGGCAGCAGTCATCGTTGGTATCGTGGCGATGGTCAATATGCTCCGGGATGAGGTCGATATTACCGACCGTGCAGGCGAGGTGCTGAACGATTTCGCACGCCGTGCGCTGAGCGAGACCCAGGAAAAGCTGACGACAAGAGAAGAAAAGCTGACAAACCAGTGGAGCAAGGTCGAGGGTACGTGTTTCTCGGTAATGGACGGGATCGTGAAAAAATACGCACGGGGCGAGATCGACGCATCGACTGCGGATCGCGCACTGCGTAATTTTACGCTTTTCCCGATCAACAGCGGACAGCTCGCCACTTATACATCCCGTGTCGATGCAATAGCAAACGGGCGTGAAAAATACGAGAGCGCAGAACAAACCGAGGACAAAACGGAAAAGCTGCTCCTGCTCTCATACGTTTCCGCCGAGGACGAGATATATTATCCCAAGGCAAAGGACGCACTCACAAACTCGGACGCAACCGAGGAGCTGCACGCTCTCATAGTCAGATACGAAACACAATTTAAAATAACTGACGCAACCGCACTGCTCACCCGGCTGACGGGACTGTGGGAACAAACGGAAATCGACAAGCTGGCAAACGAATTAAACGAATACAAGGAATGGCAGGATGACACGTCGACATACAACGGAAGCATCGAGGTGCTGTATGTAAGGAATCTGATGGCCTATCCCGAGATAACCTATTCCGCCGCCTGCCAGTATACCGACAGTTTTGATTCATCACTTATCACGCCGTCGGAATTTCAAAAGATAATCGAGGGACTGTACGAACGCAATTACATCCTCGTCCCTGCCGAGTCTCTTGCAAAAGACGGCAAAATATCGGGCGTAGACTGCCCCAAGGGCAAACGCCCCGTCGTCATCATGGTCGAAGATCTGACCTATCCCGCATCAAAGGCAGGAAACGGCACGGTCGACCGGATCGGCTTTGATCAAGACGGAAAGCTCTGCACATATACCGGAACGCAGGTATCATACGATAACGAAAGCGTCCTGATCCTCGAGAGTTTTATATCACAGCATCCCGACTTCACATATAAGGGAGCGAGAGGATGCATCTCTCTCACGGGTTTTGACGGGGTATTCGGCTATCGCACGCAGGACGGCAAGGGAACGGACGAAGCAAAAGCCGTGGCAGAGTATCTGAAAAACAGCGGATGGACCTTTGCATGCAACACTTATGCATACGCCGACATGACAAAGAAAACAGCCGACGGCATAAAAAATGATACCGAGACATGGAAAAATGAAGTAGGAAACATCGTCGGGGACGTCAGCGTTTATATCTGGCCTTACGGCTCATCGGTACGCAAAGGCGAGGCACACGAGTACCTCTTCTCACAGGGATTCACCCTGTTCTGCGGTGTAGGCTCGACGCCGTACCGTGCAGCAGAACCCGACGGAAACGGTGTTTTTGCAGACCGAAAGGCGCTCAGCGGCTACGCCCTGCAAAACCGTGCGAGCTCATTCAGCGAACTGTTTGACGCAGACGGAGTAATCGATAATATAAGAAAAAGAAAATAAGAACAGTATAAAAAAATCGAGATTTACGGAATTCCGTGAACCTCGGTTTTCTTTTTTGTGCATTTTCAACAATTTAAAACCATAATATATTATATAACTTACAAAATTCCGTTTTTCGTCACTAAATTGCAAAATATTATTGACATAAAACAAAATAAATATTATAATATGTCACATGGAGGTTAGCCGCAGTGAAGAATAAGCGTCTTAAGATCGCACGTATCGAATGCGACATGAAACAAGAAGATCTCGCCAAAACTGTCGGCGTAACCCGTCAGACCATAGGACTAATCGAGGCAGGCACTTATAACCCAAGCCTGAAAATCTGCCTTGCTATTTGTAAGGCTTTGGGAAAAACGCTTGATGACCTATTTTGGGAGGACACATGATGTCAGACACTCATACTTTTCGCACCGTTGCCGTAACGGGCGCACAAAACAGAAGAATCGGAACACAGCAGAACGTCCTCGCAAAAATCGCTAAACGTGTCTTTCGCAGAGTAAGGGTGCAGTGTGTTTTATATTTTGCGGCCTTCTATATCCTATCTGCCGCACTGCACGCCGCCTGCCCTGTTTTGCTACTCGCACTGGTATATCCCGCCCTGTGCTTTGTACTCAGCGGAATATATGGAATAAAATACGGATATATCAGCCATTATATCGCCATTCCGGTCATACTTTTCATCCCCGCATCGTTTATGTTTTTTCCTAAATTTGCTTTTCTCTACGCACTGTGCTACGCGCTTTCGAGCGTGATCGCAATGACGATGGGAGCGCTCCTGAGACAGTGCGCAAAATAAGTCTCAGAATTATTCAACATGCTAAACTGTTTTAATTGTCCCTTCATTTGTACAGGAAAGCAGTTGTCAAATGCGATGGCTGCTTTTCTGTAAAATGAATAAAATTAAGACCGAAAATATAAATTATAATACAGGAGGAAAAAAATGAAAAAAATCGTATCACTTGCACTCGCCGTCATAATGCTCGTATCACTTGCATCGTGCGGCAAAAAGCCCGAGACCGAGGTAATACCGGTAACGCCGACGGACGGGCAGCAAAACACAACGCCAAATCAGACCCCGGCAAACAATATCAGCGAGCCGTCAAACGACCCTCAGAACACAACGCCGAGTGAGTCAAACACCGTCACACCGACAGGTCCGCAGAACCAGACGCCAACAGAACCGCAGAATCAGACGCCGACGGATAACAAGCTTGACAACGTGACTGACAATCCGGCAAACACAAATAATAATAAAACAGAGTCGGTGTCGGGAATAAAGCTAAACGAGGTCTACTCCGAAACAGGCGACAAAGTCGACGTAGTACAGGGGAAGAACAAAACGACATATACCGTCAAATACTCCCGTGCGCTCTCGCTCGTTGTAGAGGTCTCACAAAAGCATGAAAACGGCAAAACGACCATCATGGCAGACGCATATCTGAATCACTACTCGATCTACATCGGCGCAGGAAAGAAAGTAACCGTCAAGATGGGTAATTTCTCAAAAACAGAGACACTGCCTGCCATTACACATGAGGATGACTCCTCCGCACGCACGAAGTTGATCTCCGCTGAATACATTGCCGCAAAAGGCGAGATCGTGGAAATAAACATCAACATGCCGTATGAAGGAAATTACGGTGATAAATACATAAAGAGCCTTTCCTTCTCCGGCTCTGTAACGACAGACTGATACAACAAAAGAGCTTCGCAGATAAGCGAAGCTCTTTTGTTCTTTTGCTAAGACAACTCAAAATAGAATTTATCTAAATTAACGGGATATAGACAAATCACAGAACGCTTTGTATAATAGAATCACAGTCACACGAATGGAGGACAATATTATGAGTATAGGAAAAATCATAAAAAAATACCGTCACGAGCATGACATGACACAAGAGCGCCTTGCAGAGATTCTGTCGATCTCTCCGCAGGCGGTCAGCCGTTGGGAAAACGATATGGCAATGCCGGATATTTCGCTGATCGCACCGCTTTGCAACCTGTTCAATATTACATCTGATGAACTTTTAGGAATTGATATTACCTGCAGACAAGAGAAGATAACGGCGATATGTCAAGAAGCTGATAAATACTCTCAAAGGGGATATTCGGAAGAAGCCCGTAAAATACTTCAGGACGGGTTAAGCCAATATCCCGACAACCTCGAAATAATACATGAACTTATGTATATATCTTCATGGCAGTACGACAGTACGGGCGAAAGAAAATATCTTGACGAAACGATCCAATGGGGTGAAAAAATTTTCGCACAAAGCACCGACGATCATCAAAGACACAGTGCAATTCAGTGCCTATGCTATGCTTACCGAGACGTCGGCCGCTTGAAGGAAGCGGTAAAAATGGCAGAATCCATGCCGTTCATGTCTGTTTCGCAAGAAATGCTGCTTAGCGGTATTCATTCGGGAGATGAAGGATACGCTTGCAAACAACGTGAAGCGAACACGTTGCTTCAATTCCTTTCAAACAGCTTGTTTTTTATACAAACCAAAACAGACTCCGGGGCGTATGTTTATACAGATGAAGAATGCGCCGCTCTTCGGGATAAACGCATCGCTCTGCTGCATTTATTTTTTGAAAACGGTGATTTCGGCTTTTATCACACCCAGCTTTGCGATACACACAGAGCGCAGGCTTTCTATTATGCCCAAAAGGGTGAAAAAGATCTCGCTCTGACACATCTGGGTTTAGCGGCGAAGCACGCTGTAAAATTTATCACATCATGTGATGAAGAAAAAACTTCACTTGTTTTTCGCGGAATGAAGAGCGGCACTTGGGGTACGAACAACTCTGAAAACGATGCAGGGCGCTTACTCAAAAAAATGGAAAGTCCGGATTTTGATACGATACGCCAGACAGACGAATTTATCAGAATCAAGGATGAGCTTTCCCGATATTCAGGAGATTGGAAAATAGAATAACTCGATAATAAAAATGAGTTTCGCAGATAGGCGAAACTCATTTTGTTTCTTTATATTGTTTTTCCTTCCAAAATATCGGCGATCCGGCGGGATGCAAAGCCGTCTCCGTACGGGTTCGATGCGTGACTCATGCGCTCGTATGCCGCACGGTCGGTGAGCAGAGTGCGGAATGCATCGTATATCACCTGCTCGTCCGTTCCGACCAGCTTCAGCGTACCTGCCTCGATTCCCTCAGGGCGCTCGGTCGTATCCCGCATGACAAGCACGGGTTTGCCGAGCGAGGGCGCCTCCTCCTGAATACCGCCCGAATCGGTCAGTATAAGATACGAACGGGCAAGGAAATTATGAAAATCGAGCACATCGAGCGGCTCGATGATATGAATTCTCTCATCGTCGCCGAATACCTCATAGGCCGCTTCCCTAACCACGGGATTCATGTGGATGGGATAGATCACCTTGATATCCGGTGTTTCGTCTATGATACGCTTTATCGCACGGAACATATGCCGCATAGGTTCGCCGAGGTTCTCCCTGCGATGCGCCGTGAGCATGATAAGACGGGAATCCGCCGCCCATTCAAGCTCGGGATGGGTATAGCTATCACGCACGGTGGTCTTAAGTGCGTCGATCGCCGTATTGCCCGTGACATAGATGGTATCGGGGTCTTTGCCCTCACGCAGGAGGTTATCACGGGAAAGCGCAGTAGGCGCAAAATTGTATTTTGCGATAACGGAGACCGCCTGACGGTTAAACTCCTCGGGATAGGGAGAGTAGATATTGTATGTGCGAAGTCCCGCCTCGACATGGCCTACGGGTATCTGCAGATAGAAGCAGGCGAGCGCCGTCACAAAGGTCGTCGAGGTATCGCCGTGAACGAGCACGACATCGGGCTTTTCACTCTCAAGCACTGCTTTTATCCGCTCGAGGATATTTGTGGTCACATCAAAAAGCGTCTGCTTCTCCTTCATGATCGAGAGGTCGTAGTCCGGCTCGACCTCAAAAGCCTCAAGCACCATATCGAGCATACTGCGGTGCTGTCCCGTCACGCAGACGAGCGTTTCTATATTCTCTCTTGTTTTCAGCTCCTTTACAAGCGGACACATCTTAATAGCCTCGGGACGAGTGCCGAAAACGAGCATTACCTTTTTCTTTTCCATACAAAACCTCGTAGATATTGATATAATATTATACAATATATTGTGATAAATATCAAGGCAATACCGCACAATTCTGACGGTGTAATTGCGCCGACAGATTTTTCGTCAGATTAAACAAATCGAGGAGGCGAGAGTAGAGCCTCTGCCGACGAGATTTGTGAAGTATGACGGAAAAGATGTAAGCAAGTATGCCGTCAAGGCGACAGCCGTGAATTATGCGGTGTTGCCTTAAGTATCTTGACAGTTTTACCCGAAAAGATTATAATATATACCATGGATATAAGAGAACAGGCGGCAAGAGCCGCAAAAGAGATAATAGAAGCCGCACACCTCGGTGCGAACGACATACTCGTCGTAGGCTGCTCATCAAGCGAGGTATCGGGCGGCACGATCGGTCACGACTCAGATTACGACACGGCAAGCGTGATTTTCGATGTGATACACGGCGTATGCCGTGAAAAGGGTATATTCCTCGCCGCACAATGCTGTGAGCATCTCAACCGTGCGATCATCATCGAAAAAGAATGTGCGGAAAAATACGGATATGAGCCTGTTTGCGTCGTTCCGAAGCCGAAAGCAGGCGGTTCTTTCGCCACGAACGCATGGGAGAAATTCGACGCTCCGACGGCGGTCGAGCATATCAAGGCACATGCAGGGCTCGATATCGGCGGCACGCTCATCGGCATGCACTTAAAAGAGGTCGCCGTACCCGTGCGGCTCTCCCTCTCTAAAATAGGCGAGGCGAATATCCTCTGTGCGAGGACACGCCCGAAATACATCGGCGGAGAGCGTGCGAAATATGAATAAATACGAGGAGCAGACGCTCCCCGTGTTTTTTATTTACCCGGTATTCACTTTTAATTCTTGCATTAAAAACCAAGGTATTGTATAATAATACTATGTTCGGATATGTCAAGCCTGCAAACGGCGAGCTGCGGGTCAAAGAATACAATACATACAAGGCCTTTTACTGCGGACTGTGCAAATGCTCGGGAAAGTGCATTTCCTGCGCCGCACGTTTTACGCTATCGTATGACTTTGTCTTTCTCGCTCTTTTGCGCATGGCGCTGTCGGGCGAAAAAGCGGAATTCGGCACGGGCGCATGTATGGCTCACCCCGTGAAGAAACGCCCGTATTTAAAAAGCAACGCTCAGCTCGAGTACTGTGCGGCGGCAAGCGCCCTGCTCACATATCACAAAGTACGTGACGACATCTCCGATGAAAAAGGCATAAAAAAAATCGCAAAAACACTCCTGCTCCCCCACGCCGCACATATGCGCAAAAAGGCAGGGCTATCCGAGCTTGACAGCATCACGGGCGAGCTTCTCAAAAAGCTATCCGATATCGAAAAACGGCGCTCTTCGTATTCCGACGAGGGTGCGGAAGTATTCGGTCGTCTGCTCGGAGAATACGGCGCACATGCCCTGTCATACGACAGTGCCCGGATCGGCAGAGAGATCTGCTTCCGAATCGGAAAATGGATCTACTTTACCGATGCGCTCGACGATTTTGAGCGTGACAGAAAAACCGGCGCATACAATCCGCTCACCCTCTCCTGCAAGACAAAGGCGGATGCACTTGACACTCTGCGCACTTCTCTTTCAAAAGAATTATCATGCGCCGAAGCGGCGCTCTCGCTTGTCGAGTGCGAGAGCGGGATATACAATATACTCGAAAACATCATAACAAAAGGGCTTCCCGAAATGACGGAAAAGGCCGGAAAGGCTCAGACAAATCAATGAACGACCCATATAAGATACTCGGCGTCTCGCCGACTGCGAGCGACGACGAGATAAAAAAAGCATATAGAGAGCTTGCCAAAAAATATCACCCCGATAATTATGCCGATTCTCCACTCGCCGATATGGCGAGCGAGAAGATGAAGGAGATCAACACCGCATACGACGAGATACAGAAAATCCGGGTAAACGGTAAGACCACCTTTGACGGAAACCGTGCATATCACGACTACTCGGACAGTAATTTCCGTGAAATACGCATTATGATAAACAGGGGACAGTTTTTACAGGCCGAGACGATCCTCGATACCATAGCGACCGAGGACAGAAACGCCGAATGGAACTTCTTAAAAGGTGTAGTCTTAGCGCAAAAAGGCTGGTACTTCGATGCGAAAAAGTGCTTTGACACTGCGTGCTACATGGATCCCGGCAACGCCGAATACAGTGAAGCGAGAAACAAGGCGCATATGGCGGCAGGCACTACAACGAGCGGATACCGTACGGTAAACGACAGCGACTGCGACATGTGCGATGTGTGTCAGACTCTTATCTGCGCCGACTGTCTCTGTGAATGCTGCGGCGGAGACCTTATCAGGTGCTGCTGATGCAAAGAACGAGATTCGTTTCATTCTGTTCCATGCTCACGGCGCTCGGCGTAGCGCTCTTATGGTTTGGTGCAGTCACCGACATCCTCGATATATCGCTGTGCTTTGCAGCATCGCTTATCATTGCATTTTCCCGTATCGAGCTCGGAAAAAAAGCGTCATTTCTCATATATCTTGCAACAGGCGTGCTCTCATTTTTCATATTGCCGACAAAATTTATTTCACTAATCTATCTCTTTTTTGCGGGAAATTATCCGCTGCTGAAAAACCTCGCCGAAGTGAGAATCAAAAACGGGATATTGCTCACCGTTATAAAAACAGTATATTTCTGTGCGGCCATCGGGGCAACGCTGCTGCTCTCACGGTATATTTTGCTTATAAACGACGGTCTCGCCATAGAGCTCGTTACCTTTTTCCTTGGAGTCGGCGCATGTATCCTTTTTGACTTTGTACTGACAAGGCTGATATCCCTTTATTTTATCAAGCTGAGAAAAAGACTCGGCGTGGAGAAGTTTCTGAAATGGAAGAAATACTGAAAGAAATAGGCTTTTCGCAGGAGGAAACAGCACATCTTCGCTCGGTGCACGATACGCTGATGGCGCAAAAACCCTTTTCCATGATCATACACGCCGCCGTCACGGAATACGAAAAGACCGGGACCTGCGACTACGAGAAAATATACGAGGATGCAGGCCGCATCGCACAGGGGGTACACCCGATGCAGGCAGGGCTGATATTCTTTCTCTCACTTTTACCTGAGGCAAAACGCAGATACCGTGAAAAGGGACTGAGTGACACGCTGTTTGCCGCATCATTTTCCGATCTTGTATACAAAGCGCACTCCACCGTCGAAAATCACGGGGTGCTCGGCGTGTATACGAGCTGGTTCGGCAGATTTTTCGACCTGACACGCTTTAAGATAGGGAGATTGGAATACGAGACCTATCCCCTCGCACACGATTACAAAGACCGCAAAGCAGGCGATACGGCAATAAACATCCACATTCCAGAGGACGGACCGCTCGACCGGGAACGGGTGCTTCGCTCCTATGCCGATGCGGCAAAATTCTACGCTGAATATGCCATAAACGGAACACTGCTCTTTGTATGCGACTCGTGGCTCCTATCGAGGGAACTGCGTGAGGCTCTGCCCGAGCACTCGAACATTCATGCGTTTGCGCTCGATTTCGATATCCTCGAGTACAGGCAGAGAGACGGTTTTTCAAATGCATGGCGTGTTTTCGGCAAAGACGCTTCCCTCCCACCCGAAAAGCTACCGAAAAACACCTCACTTCAGCGTTTTTACAGAGAATATCTCAAAAATCACCAAACCACGACCAACGGTTACGGCGCATTTTTGTATGAAATATAGGTAAAAGCAGGATGTCATTTTCGTTGACATCCTGCCCTTTTTATGTTATTATATTATATATAAATATATATAGCGGAGTTATTGGCTGTGGTAAGAAGTATGACCGCCTTCGGACGGGCAAAAGAACTGATCGGTGCGAAAAACATCACCGTCGAAATTAAAAGTGTAAATAACAGATTTTTTGACTGCTCGGTGAAAATAACGAGAGCATTCAGCTTTCTCGAGGAAAAGATAAAATCCTATATTCAGTCCTGCGGCGTTTCGCGCGGCAAGGTCGACGTTTTCGTGCAGATCGAGCTGACCGAATCCCAGGGGACGCTCGTCTCCCTCGACGATGCATATGTAAAAAGCTATATCGCCGCACTCGAGCGCCTGCGTGACGAATACGGTCTCGCAAACGATATCTCGGTCATGAGCGTCGCCTCTAATCCGAATATATTCAGGGTCACAAAGGAAGAAGAGGACGCAGAAAAGGACTGGCAGGATATCAAGCCGGTAGTAGATGCAGCGCTCTCCGTCTTCCTCGCCCAGAGAGAAAACGAGGGCAAGCGGCTGATGGAAGATCTGATGGCGAAAAAAGCTGTCTTAATGAAGATAAAAGATAAGATCGCAGAAAAAAGTACCGAGTGTATCGCATCATATCATGACAAGTTGGAGGCAAAGCTGCGTGAGGTGCTTTCCGACAACAAGATCACCATGGACGAATCACGCATCCTCACCGAGTGTGCGATTTTCGCAGACAAGGTCGCAATCGACGAGGAGCTCGTCCGTCTCGACTCTCACTTCAAGAGCTATGATGAAATATTCGCCCAGGATGAGCCCGTCGGAAGAAAGCTCGATTTCCTTTTGCAGGAAATGAACAGAGAGACAAATACCATCGGCTCTAAGGCGCAGAATACCGACATAGCCAAGCTCGTGATCGAAATGAAAAACGAGCTCGAAAAAATCAGAGAACAAATTCAGAATCTGGAGTAAACATGATATTCATCAACGCAGGCTTCGGAAACATGATAAACGCAGAAAAAGTCGTCTCCATCGCCTCTCCCGACGCCGCACCGATCAAACGTATGGTGCAGGATGCAAAAGAGCACGGCAGGGTGATCGACGTATCCTGCGGCCGAAAAACAAAGGCTGTCATCTTCTGTGACAGCGAGCACATCATACTCTCTGCACTGACCCCGGAAAAGCTCATGTCGGCGATAAGCGCAGAAACCGAGGAGGAATAAATGAAAAGAGGACTGCCCATCGTCATCTCCGCTCCGTCCGGAACAGGAAAAGGGACTGTCATCCCTTATGTCATGGATGCACTCGAAAATGCCGCATTTTCCGTTTCGTGCACGACACGCACTCCCCGTGAGGGCGAGGTAGACGGCGTAAGCTACAGCTTTATCACACGTGCGGAATTTGAGAAAAAGATAACCGACGGCGATATGCTCGAATACAACGAATATGTCGAGAATCTCTACGGCACGCCGAGAAAAGAGACCGAGGAAAAGCTGAGCCTCGGCACAGATGTGATATTCGATATCGACGTAAACGGCGGTATGAATATAAAAAAAGCAATGGACGAGGCCGTACTCATCATGCTCATGCCCCCTTCCCTTTCCGTTCAGAGCGAGCGCCTGCACGGCAGAGGCACCGACTCGGAGGAGGTCATAGCCGAGCGGCTCGCCATGGCGCACAAGGAAATAGAGTTTTTTAACAAATATGAATACTTTGTCGTGAACGAAACCGGCAAGGCAGAAGACGCCGCAAAAGAAATATTAACCATAATCGAGGCGGAAAAGAAAAAAACCTTCCGTTCTCCCGATTTTATAGATTACTTTACAAAACACTGATTATTATTTACGGAGGAATAAGATATGATAATCCAACCACCTGTTGACGAACTCACCAAAGGCGAGATCAACCGCTACACCCTCGTTCTCGCAACGGCAAAATGTGCGAGAATAGTTACAGACGAGTACACAAAACAAAGAGAAGCCGCCGAGCGGATGATCGCAAACAAAGAGACTGACAAGTCCCTCGCTTCTCTTATCGATAAGGATATCAGAGATGAAAAAGCAGTCACCTGCGCTGTACGTCTTATAGACTCGGGTAAGTATATTATCAAAAACGCACCTGAAATTGAAAAGTAAAGCAAACAGACCAAGGCGATCCTGACGGGATCGCCATGTTTTTAGAGAGCGTGTTCTCGTCGAACAAGGCGGAAAATCGCCGCACTCCTTTACGGAATGCAAGATTTGACAACGAAGTTCGGCGGAAAATCAGCCGGAAGCCGCCTTTGAGCGGTAGTGTGAACACGCTCAAATCGCAAGGAGGAGTCAAATGGATAAAAAAATATGCAGAATTCGCCTGCTCGATTTGCCGTTTCAGATAGACAAGCCCTTCGATTACTACATTCCCAAAGCCGATAAGGATATAAAAAAAGGTGCACTTGTCGCCGTTCCCTTCGGCGGAGGAAACACGACAAAGATCGGCATCGTCACCGACCTAATAGACGATGCGGAAACTAATATAAAATTAAAGCCTTTACACCGTGTTATCTATCCCGAATTTACCCTGACAGACGAGATGCTTAACTTAGCAAAGTTCATGCACGGGCAGACGCTCTGCTCATTCGGCGAGGCGGTAAAGGCGATCCTGCCCGTCAATTCATTTTCAAAATTAGAGGATGCATATTATATCACAGAGGGCGAATTGCCCGACGAGCCCGTGCTGAATCTCGTGTGCAAAAAGCCTGGCATTACCGAGAAGGAAATACTGAAAATAGCCGGCGACGGTGCACGGCGCACTTTACGGGAACTATGCGAGGACGGATACTTAAGAAAAGAGATCATCGTCAAGGATAAAAACCGCAAATACGATGAATTTGTCTGCCTTTCAATTGACGAGAACAGGATACATGACATCAGACTCGGCAAAGAAAAGATCGGCAGTACAAAGCGAAAGGCGCTCATAGAGTTCTTAAGCGAAAACGGACGCACGCCGCTCGAACAGTTAAAAGATGCGCTCGGCGTGTCACGCACATCCCTCACCGCAATGCAGGATCTCGGTTACATAACTATCGAAAAAACGGATAAATTCCGTGATCCTTATGCCTTCCGAAAAGGCAATGCCGCAGAAGTGATTCTATCGCCCGAACAGCAAAAGGCAAGCGACGCTCTGACATGCTTCTGCGACAGCGGAAAACCGAGCGCAGCGCTTTTATACGGAGTGACGGGAAGCGGCAAAACACAGGTAATAAAAAGCGTGATCGACCATGTCATAGAAAACGGAAAAGCAGCGATCATGCTCGTCCCCGAAATAGCGCTCACGCCGCAGACGCTCGCTCTCTTCTCCTCGTGGTACGGAGAGCGCATCGCCGTGATCCACTCGGGACTCTCGGCAGGAGAGCGCTTTGACGCATGGCGCAAAATAAAAAAGGGGCTCGTCGATGTCTGCATCGGCACGAGAAGCGCCGTCTTTGCCCCGTTTGAAAACTTAGGTGTTATCATCCTCGACGAGGAACAGGAACACACCTATAAATCCGATCAAAACCCGAAATATCACGCGCGGGATATCGCACGCTTCCGGTGCACGGCAAATAATGCCCTGATGCTGCTCGCCTCGGCCACTCCCTCTCTTGAGAGCTATTACCGTGCCAAAAGCGGCAGATACAATCTCGTCGAGCTGCCCTCACGCTACGGGAGCGCCACCCTGCCCGACACGCTCATCGCCGACATGCGCCTGGACACACGGGAGGGGATCACAAGTCCGATCGGAACTAAACTGCGTGAGAATATAAACGCAAATCTGTCGTCGGGCGAACAGACGATACTTTTCGTAAACAGGCGTGGATATAATAACTATCTATCCTGCAATATGTGCGGTTATGTAAAGACCTGCCCGCACTGCTCGGTCTCCCTTACCTATCACACCTATGCAAGATACAAAAAAAGCGAGGACGAATGCCCGGGCGAGGCACACGCAAAGCAGGGATACCTTGTCTGCCATTACTGCGGATACAAAGAGGCAGTCCCCGATAAATGCCCCGAGTGCAATAATGCAAAAATGCAGTTTATGGGGTTCGGCACGCAGTTAGTTGAAAACGAGCTCCGTGATGAATTCGCATATGCTCAGGTCACACGCATGGATGCGGATACGACGCAGAATAAATTCGCTTACGACAGCATTATTGAAGATTTCAAAATCGGCAAAAGCGATATACTCCTCGGCACGCAGATGGTAACAAAAGGACACGACTTTCCGAATGTAACGCTCGTCGGAGTATTATCGGCAGATACCTCTCTGTATCTCGACGATTACAGAGCGAACGAGCAGACATTCTCGCTCGTGACGCAGGTCGTAGGGCGTGCAGGCCGTGCGCAAAAGCACGGCAGAGCCGTCATACAGACCTATTCCCCCGATCATCCGGTATTAAAATATGCGGCGACGCAGGACTACGAGGGGTTTTATAAGGACGAGATCGCCATGCGGCGTGCGCTCGTATTCCCTCCTTTCTGCGATATGGTGCTTTTCGTATTTTCCTCGAAATTCGAGCAGGAGGTCACCGCCGCATCCCGTATATTCGCCGAGAAGATGAAAGAGCTCATGGCGAAAAAATACGGCGACATAAAATTACAGGCGTTCGGACCTTTTGAAGCTCCCATATACAAAAAGCAGGATCTTTTCAGAATGAGGCTGATCGTCAAATGCATCGCGAACGGCAGGACACGCTCGCTTTTCGCAGAGCTTTTGCGTGAATTTGCAAAACAAAGTAAAACAACGATATCAATAGATATAAATCCCTCGGGATTATAGGAGTAAGATATGGCAATACTGAATATACGAAAAGAAAATGACGAGATCTTAAGAAAAAAAAGCCGCCCCGTCGAGGAAATAACACCGAAAATAACGACCCTGCTCGACGACATGGTAGAGACGATGCGCTCAGCGGAGGGCGTAGGACTCGCCGCACCGCAGGTAGGCATACTGCGCAGGATCGTAGTCATGGAGTGTGAGCCGGGCGATGTCATCGAGCTTATCAACCCCGTGATCACTTCACGCAGCGGTACGCAAAATGAGATAGAGGGGTGCCTCTCGATACCGGGCAAAAGCGGCATCACCGAACGCCCGATGGAGGTGACCGTCGAGGCGCTCGACCGAAACGGCGACCTGATCGAATACACGGGGGACGGACTTCTCGCCCGTTGCTTCTGTCATGAGATCGACCATCTCGACGGCGTGCTCTATACAGACCGTGCTCTCCGTATGCTCACGCCCGAGGAAATTAAGGAGTATTACGAAAATTGAGAACGCTTTTTATGGGAACGCCCGATTTTGCAAAAATATGTCTTGCAGGCATTTATGACGCAGGCGCAGAGATCGTCGGAGTCGTCACTCAGCCGGACAAACCCCGTGGGAGAAAAATGATCCTGACTCCCCCGCCGGTAAAGGAATTTGCCCTCGAAAAGGATATCCCCGTATATCAGCCGGAAACACTGCGGAGCGATGACTTCTCAGCACTTTTGCAAAAATTAGACCCTGAGCTCATCGCTGTCGCCGCTTACGGAAAAATACTGCCTGAGGCGGTATTGAATTACCCAGAATACGGTTGTATCAACGTCCACACTTCCCTGCTGCCGAAATACCGCGGCGCCGCCCCCATGCAGAGGGCGATCATGAACGGAGACAGTGAAACGGGCGTCACCACCATGTATATGGCAAAAGGACTCGACACAGGCGATATCCTCAAGGTAGCAAAAACGCCGATCTATGAAAACGACAATCTCGAATCCCTGCACGACCGTCTCGCCGATATGGGCGCAAAGCTTTTATGGGAAACGATGTGCGACGCAGAATCAGGGAAACTCCATGCGCAAAAACAGGACGACAGCATGGCGACCTACGCCGCAAAGATCGAAAATGAAGACTGTCTTATCGACTTTTCCAAAAGCACCAAAGAGGTTTACGATACCATCCGTGCCCTTAGTCCGATTCCGCTCGCATACACATATTTAGGCGGAAAAATGCTTAAAATAGTATCAGCTCAACCGGGGAATACTAAAGCAGGCGCTCCGGGCGAGGTCGTCTCGCTCGAGGGCGACAAAATATACGTGTGCACAAGCGACGGCACGGTAGCGCTCACGCATGTCCTGCCCGAAGGCAAGAGTCGGATGAGCGCAGGAGATTTTATTCGAGGAAGAAAGGTCGCCATAGGCGATATTATGGGTAAATAACATGCCATTTTTATATTACGGATACGGTACAGGCTCCTTTTGGTACGGAATGCTGATAATCACCTTTATCTTATCCCTTTGGGCGCAGATAAAGGTCAACAGCACATTCTCAAAATACTCGAAGATCACATCAAGAAGGAATCTTACGGGAGCGGATGCGGCACAAACGATACTCAGACGCAATGGGCTATCAAACGTCAGGGTCGAGCGGGTGTCAGGCTCTCTCACCGACCATTATGACCCGAGGACGAATGTCGTCCGCCTGTCGGAAAGCGTTTACGATTCAAACTCAGTCGCTGCGATCGGCGTCGCCGCCCACGAGTGCGGACACGCAGTACAGCATGCCACAAATTACGGACCGATCAAGCTCCGTATGGCGATCATCCCGGCGACCCGTATCGGCTCATCGCTTGCCATGCCGCTCATTCTTATCGGTCTGCTGCTCAGCATGACGGGTCTCGCATATATCGGCGTAGCATTTTTCGCCCTGTCTACCTTATTTCAGCTCGTAACGCTTCCCGTCGAATTCAACGCTTCCTCCCGTGCGCTTGCCACCCTCGAGGAATACGGAACATTGGATGACGAAGAGCTGAAGGGAGCGAAAAAGGTACTCTCTGCGGCGGCAATGACATATGTTGCGGCGCTCGCCGTTTCCGCTGTCAACTTACTTCGTCTTATGTCGATCGTAAGCTCGGGCTCACGGCGCAGATGAATGTGCGTGAGGCGGCATACCTATCTCTTGTCAGGATAGAAAAAGCCGGCAAATATGCAAATATAGAAACGGATGCGGCAATAAAAAAATACTCGCTCGATGATGCCGACCGCTCTCTTTTCACCACACTTGTATACGGCGTGACCGAGCGGATGATAACGCTCGACTACATCATCTCGGTCTTTTCTTTGCGTAAAAAGGAAAAGATATCCTGTGAGGTTCTGACGATATTACGCATGGGACTGTACCAGCTCTATTTCCTCGATCGGATACCCGGGCATGCGGCGGTAAACGAGAGCGTGAAGCTATCCAAAAAATTCGCACGGGGCACTGACGGCTTTGTCAACGCGGTCCTGCGTGCGGCGATACGGGGAAAAGATACGCTTACATACCCGGATATCGCAACGCAATACGGCGTTCCAAAATGGATCTACGATTCCTTTTCCCGGGATTACGGCATGGATACGGCAAATAAGATCGTCGCCTCTCTATACGAACCTACCTATCTCACCCTGCGGTGCAACACGCTGAAATGCACGGAAGAAAAGCTCATTAGTGATATCGAGGTGGAGAGCGTGCGCACGAAATATGCTCCGCACGGCGTAAGATTAAAAGAAAATATGCCGACAACCGATTTTGCTCCGCTCGAGGACGGATACTGCTTCGTGCAGGACGAGGCGTCCCAGCTCGCCGCAGAAGCGGTCGGGGCGGAAAAAGGTATGACCGTGATCGATGCGTGCGCCTGCCCCGGCGGAAAATCATTTTCCATGGCGCTCGACATGGAAAACACCGGCAGGATCATCTCCTGCGATCTGCATGCAAATAAGCTGTCTCTGATCGAAAGCGGCGCAAAAAAACTCGGCATTTCGATGATTGAAACACGGGAACAAAACTCGGGCGTGTTCGTCCCCGAGCTCGAGGAAGCAGCCGACAGAGTCTTATGCGACGTTCCCTGCTCGGGTCTCGGCATCATGCGCAAAAAACCGGACATTCGCTCAAAATCCGAGGATGAGATAATAAGGCTCCCCGAGATACAGTATAAAATACTTGAAAATTGCTCCCGTTACATTAAACCGGGCGGAATCCTCGTATACTCGACCTGCACCTTACGAAAGAGCGAAAACGAGAACATAACCGATAAATTTATCAACACCCACCCGGATTTCGAATACGCAGAGCCGGACGGAAAACGCACGTTTTTCCCGTTTGAAGACGGCATCGACGGTTTTTACATCGCAAGAATCAGAAAAAGGTATAACTACATAACATGAGAAACAGACAAATCAAAAATCTGACCCTTTCCGCCATGTTTTTAGCGCTCGGCATCGTACTTCCTTTTCTCACGGGGCAGATACCCGCCATCGGCAGTATGATGCTTCCGATGCACATTCCCGTACTGTTATGCGGCCTTATCTGCGGTCCGCAATACGGGCTCGCCGTCGGAGGAGTAATGCCGCTGTTACGCAATATGATGTTTCAGGCACCGCCCATGCCCAATGCGATCTCAATGACATTCGAGCTTGCGGCATACGGTCTTGTCATCGGTTTTTTATGGTCGCACTCAAAATGGAAATGCGTCCGCTCGCTTTACCGCTCTATGATAATCTCCATGCTCTCGGGGCGTGCGGTATGGGGCATAACGCAGACGGTCGTCATGGGCATAAGCGGCAATAGCTTCGGCTTCTCAGCATTTCTGTCCGGAGCCATTCTCACCGCCGTTCCAGGGATCTTCCTTCAGCTTATCCTGATTCCTGCTGTTATGGTGGCTTTACACCGTGCAAAAATAGTTTCGTTTTCAAGCAAACTGACGACAGAAACATCGGAGACTTAAATGGAACAGAATATAAAAAAGATTCTCGACGCAATCGAAAAATGCGACAAAGACCTTATCATCATCGGCATAGACGGCAGATGCGCCGCAGGAAAAACAACGCTCGCAAACGAGATATCAAAGGTGATCGAATGTAATGTATTTCATGCGGACGATTTCTTTCTCCGCCCCGAGCAGCGCACAAGCGAAAGATTCAACGAGCCGGGTGCAAACCTCGACCGGGAGAGGTTTATTGCGGAGATCATAGAGCCTCTGAAAGAAAAAAAGCCCTTCTCCTACCGTCCGTTTCAATGCTACACCATGTCCCTCGGAGAGCCTGTTTCAGTCGAACCCCAAAGAATCAACATCATCGAGGGCTCGTACTCGTGTCAGGCGTGTCTGCGTGATAATTACGATCTGCGTGTATTTCTTAACGTGACGCACGAAAAGCAGCTCGAGCGCCTATGGCAGAGGCTGGGCACCGAGGTCGCATCCTATATCGACCGCTGGATTCCCCTCGAGGAGCGCTATTTTAGAGAATGCGAGATAGAAAAATACTGTGATATCATCCTGTGATATGAAAAATGCGATACATTTTTGTATCGCATTTTTTCAAAAATCAAATTTTGCCCTGCCGTCTTCGAGTCGGAGTGCGGCATCGAACGGCTTTCCTGCTTTCGAGATAAAGCCCTGTATTTTCGATGTCCTACCCGTTTCGAGAAGCAGTTTCACATTCGACACCGAAATGACACGGGAGCAGATCGAAAGGTTAACATTAAATTTGCATCCTTCCTTATATCCCCTGCATCCGTAACCGTAACGAGTACGTGCCACATCGTTTCCGCAAAGCGGACATTTTCCCACGATATCGCCGAAAAGACCGATATCAGTATCAGTCTCGGGCGATGCGGCTCTGTGCGCAAATATCTCTGAAATTTCCCTTTGTGCGAGGTCTACGCTGTCACGCACGGTACATCTGCCGTGATATACGCTCTTTAAAGACTTGCCGAGTTCGCTCGTCTTATATTTATCCATGGAGATATTCATCCGCATCAGCGACTCGATGAGGTATTCGCCGCCGGGAAGGATATGGTAAACATCCTTTTTCAGTGCGATATATTCGCTCTTACGTGCATTGTCGATGATACCCGTTCTCGTCGCTTCCGTTCCCAGCTCAAGTCCCTCGAAAATAGCCTTATAATCCTCGGCGTCGTCCTGGTTTTCTCCCTCTTCCTTCGCCTTTGCCTTATCCTCCTTGAAGGGATTTTTGAGGTAGTTATTCAGCGTTTCGATCGTATAGTGCTTCGGGGGCGTTGTCTCCTTTTCATCAGGCTTAAAATCAATATTTACCTTATCTCCCTTTTCGAGCTTCGGCAATATCTTATCCTTTTTATCATAATCGTCATATTTCGTAAAACCCTTCTGGGTTATTACAGTGCCTTTGAGTGTAAAGACCTCGTCCTTGCACTTTATCTGTATTTCCGTCTTATCACAAAGACACTCTTCTGCGCAAAATACCGCCGCAAAACGGCGCATTACCGCTGAATACACCTTTTTTTCGTCGTCCGAAAGCTTTTCCGGATCGGGTATTTTATATGTAGGGGTGAGCGCCGAGTGACTCTCTATTTTTGAGTCGTCAAATATTGTTTTTTTATCCTTGAAGGTAACATGATATCCCTTTTGCGCTACGACTGAAACGATCTTCTTGATCTTGTCCTTTTCCGCCGTCGCAAGATACTCGGAGTTTGTTCTCGGATAGGTTAAATATCCATCCTCATAAAGCTTTTGCGTCACGGCAAGAGATACGTCCATGGGCATTTTATATTTCTTACCTAAATAATTCTGTAATTTTGAAAGAGAATACAGCTTACCGGGATTGATGGTATCCTTTTTTCTTTTAACCGATATGACCTCAGCACCTGCCGCATTATATTCGGCGCAGGCGGCATTTGCCTTTGCAAGCTCGGTGTTTACAAAACGGAGCTTGGAATTCAGCTCGACCGTCTCGCCGTTTGTCTCTTCTTTTGACGAGATGGCATAATATTTTTCAGGCTTGAAATTCCGTATTGCCATATCACGGTCGTATATCGCCTTTACGATTGGAATGATGACCCTGCCCACACGCAGGAGCGTGCCTGTTTTCAGGGTGGCATAACGGGTGAGGTTCACACCGTACAGCCAATCGATAAATGTCCTCGCAAAGCCCTCGTTTGCGAGGTTATCATACTCGGAATCGTCCTTCAGATCGGCAAGGGATGCGAGTATCGTCTCGTTTGTCTGGTCGGGAAGCCACAGCCTTGAGATCCGCTTTCCGCTGACATTTGCATTCTGGATGCAAAGGCGCACGATGATCTCGCCCTCACGGTCGGCGTCCCCTGCATTGACAACGGTATCTACATCCGCCCTCTCGCACAGGCTCTTGATGATGGAAAACTGCTTTTCGATTCCTGCGTCGGGTGCTTTATCCTTGCCCTTTCGCAGAGTGAAGCGGAATTCGTCGGGAAAACACGGCAGGTTATCCATACACCACCTGCCGTGCTCTGTCGGCGAATAATCCTCGATATCCACGAGGGAAAAGAGGTGGCCGAACGCCCATGTGACGATATATCCGCCGCCCTCAAAATATCCGTTTCTTTTATTCATGCCGCCGATCGCCCCCGAAATATTGCGGGCAAGCGACGGTTTCTCCGCTATAATTAATATCATAGATTCTTTATTTTTTCATTATATATCTTTATCATAAAGATTGCGCTGAGCACAACAGAAAGGATCTCCGCCATAGGGAATGCATACCAGATATAATAAACGCCGAACTGTGTAAAAAGTATGTATGCCGCAGGGAGGATCACGATGACCTGACGGGATAGAGAGTTTATCATACTGTATATGCCGTTTCCGAGCGCCTGGAAGGTCGATACCGAGATAATAGAAAACGCCGCAAACAGAAACGACAGTGATATAATACGCAGAGCACTCTTTCCGATATCAACGGCAAGCGGCGACAGATTAAAGAGATTAAGTAACTGTCCCGGTACGGTCATAAATGCGAGCAGGCCGCACATCATATAGATAAATGCAACGGTCAGCGCCAGGCGGTATGTACGCATAATACGCCGCTTGTTTTTTGCGCCGTAGTTATAGGCGATGATAGGCACCATAGCATTATTGAGTCCGAATATCGGCATAAATATAAACGACTGGAGCTTATAATATGCGCCGAGGACATTCTGCCCTGCCGTAATCTCGAGCTCATTTACATTAAAGGTCAGTATCTTATTCAGCGCCATAGTCAAAAAGCTCATGACCGACTGCATGACGATAGACGGCAGACCTACGATATATATATTCTTTATCACCCTGCCGCTCGGTCTAAACCCACGAAGGGATATATTGATTTCTTTATTTTTATAAATATTAAAGAGTATGCCGAGCACAGCGCCGAGCACCTGACCGAGTACCGTCGCAACAGCCGCACCGGCAACGCCCATACGGGGAAATATGCCGATACCGAAAATCAAAAGGTAATCAAAAAGGATATTTGTCAGTGCGCCGATGCCCTGGGAATACATATTGTAGATCGTGAGTCCTGTCGCCTGCAATAAACGCTCCATGACAACAGCCAGAAACAGACCGATACTGCACGAGGTAACAATGCGCACATACTGTATGCCGTACTCCACGATCTCGGGTATATTAGACTGAAAAGCATAATAAACAGGCGCAATGATCCAACCGACAACTGCAAACACAAAGCAGGTGACAACGCTCAAAAATATGCCGTTTTTCGCCGCAGCGCTCGCCTCTTCATAATTCTTCCTGCCGAGCGAACGGGAGAGATAGGATGCGACGCCCACGCAGGTTCCAACAGAAAATGCGATCATCAACGACTGTATCGGAAATGCGAGGTTGACCGCTGCAAGCGCATAATTATCGACCGGGTCATACATTCCGACAAAAATACTGTCAACAATATTGTATAATGCCTGTATGAGCATGGATATGATGATCGGCGTAGACATATTGAAAAGGAGTTTGCCCTCGCTCATCACACCCATTTTGTTTTCTTTTTGAATATTCTCCATTTTTTTCACTTCCTTTATAACAACCCGTATATTATAACATATCGCGACGCAAAATCTCCGATTTTGCAGAGAAATCTGTGATTTCTCGCTGCGCTATGCGCAGCAGTCGCTCACGTTGTAATATGCACTCCGTCCGCTAAGCGGACGGCAAGGCGCATAAGCGCCCTGCATAAGAGCAGTTTGCTCTTATGCAACTGTGCAATATTATAACACAAAATAATATTTAATTCTATATAAATCTCAAAGTTTTTCGACAAATCCTTCGCCGATCACCTGTGAAGAATCGAGCAGGATCGTAAAAGCAGCAGGATCGGTGGCGGCGATCGCCGATTTTGCACGGTACAGCTCATGCCGTCTGAGCGCACACATCAGAATGCCCTTAGTACGCTCGGTATGATAGCCATACCCGTGGAGCACCGTTACTCCCCTGCCGAGGCCCGAGAGCGCCGATGCGACCTCCTTCGCATTTTCCGTCACGACGAGCACGAGTTTTGAGCGCTCAGCGCCCGAAAGCACCATATCAACGACCACGCTCTGCACATAGACCGTAAGCACCGAATAAAAAACGCCGAGATAGTTATTTAAAAGCACAGCTGAGGTAACTATGATAATAAAATCGGCGATCAGAATGATACTGCCCGTGCTGATGCGCTTATATCGTTTTCTCACTAAGAAAACAATAAGGTCGGTACCGCCCGTATTATATCCGTGAGAGAATATCAGTCCGCACGCAAGACCCATGAGCGCTCCGCCGATCACCGAGCAGAGAAACGGATCTGTCACGCTCACGGGGAAGAAAACGAGGGTATCGGTAAAGAAGGAGACGAGCACTACCCCGATCACACTGCGCAGAACAAAGCGCACCCCGTAAACTGCGGCATTTGCGATAATAAGCGGAATATTGACAAGGAGCATAACCAGTCCGATATGCACCCCGAAGCGCAAATCGAGCGCCGTCGCAAGACCCGAAATACCGCCGTTTACGATACCGCCGGGAAGAAAGAACATATTGATCGCACAAGCAAAAAGGACCGCCCCGGCGAATGCCCAGACAAAATCGCCGAAAAACATAACAAATTTCTTTTTCATAAGTATATTATCACCCTATTCCTTGATTTTTACGCTTTAATATAATATAATATTTGTGAGAAATGAGGAACAATAATGGCAAACGAAAAAAGAAAATACGCCGCTCAGAATAAGAAGGCGTATCACGATTATTTTGTAGATGAAACATACGAGGCAGGCATCGCACTGACAGGCACGGAAATCAAGAGTATCCGTGCCGGCGGATGCAATATGAAGGACTGCTACTGCCATATCGAAAACGGTGAAATGTGGGTAGTCGGTCTGCATATCAGCCCATACGACCACGGCAATATATTCAATCCGCCTCCCATGCGTGAGCGCAAGCTGCTCATGCACAAGCGTGAGATCATGCGCCTGCTCGGCACCGTCGGAAAACAGGGACTGACGCTCGTGCCTCTGTCGCTATATTACAGCGGTCCCAGAATCAAGGTCGAGGTGGGACTCTGCCGGGGTAAAAAGCTCTATGACAAGCGTGACGCCGATGCAAAAAAGCAGGCCGAGCGTGATATCGAAAGATACGAAAAAGGAAAAGAAAAATGGAATTAGAAAATCAGAACGGACGGTGCGAAGATTGCGTATATTATGATTATGACGAAGATTATGAGGAGGATGTCTGCACCCTCTCGCTCGATGAGGATGAAATGGTACGCTTTATGACGGGCAAACACAAGGGATGTCCCTACTATAAGTTTTATAACGAATACAAGAGCGTGCAAAAGCAAAACTGATGGCAAAAGAAAAAGAATTCAGAAACAATGTCATGCGCCTCGTCGAGGGGCTGGGCATTGCATACCAAATACACGAATATCCGCACACAGAAAACGAGGCGGTCGACGGCGAGAGCGTGGCAGAGCTCATGGGGCAGGACCCCATGCAGGTCTATAAGACCCTCGTCACCCGTGCGCCGAGTAAAGAATGCTATGTTTTCGTACTTCCCGTATGCGAGGGGCTCGACCTCAAAAAGGCGGCAAAGGCCGTCGGCGAAAAATCGCTCGAAATGATAGCAGTCAAGGAGCTCCTGCCGCTCACGGGATACATCCGCGGCGGATGCAGTCCCATCGGGATGAAAAAGAAATTCAAAACGGTGTATTCCGATTTTATAACAATGATAGATACCGTCATGGTCAGCGCCGGAAAGATCGGATATCAGATAGAAATGTCCCCTGCCGACCTCATCCGTGCGACCGAAGGAATCACGGCGGATATATTGATGGATTAAAAGCGCAAAAAGATACATTTGCAATGTACTCTCATTAAAATGAAATCGCGCAAAGCGCGATGAAATCCGAGCGTTGCTCGGATGAAATTTGAAACCTTGCGGTTTCAAATGAAATTAAATCCGTCCTCTTATCCCTGCGAAGCAGGATTTCATCATGAAATGATTTCATCCATCTTTGATGGATTTCACCCGTCCGCAGGACGGATTTAGTTGAAAAAACCTCGTCTTTCGACGAGGTTTTTTCTGGCCTGCCCGAGCGGATTCGAACCGCTGACCTTCAGAGTCGGAGTCTGACGCGCTATCCAGCTGTGCCACGGGCAGATATTTTTTATTATTTTATCACAAATTCCTCGATAAGTAAATGCTATTCTTCAAAATTTACACCGAAATAATAGATTAATATGCAATTTCTGCACATTATTTATTGTCATATCATAGAAAGATATGATATTATATTACAAAGAGGTGAAGAGAATATGAAAGCAAATGAACATCGAATCCCCCTGCCGAACGGCTTAAAAACGATCGCTGCAAGAAGCTTTGTCATAAGAGTTATCGCTCTGCTCCTTTACTATGCGCTCATGACATATTATCTGATCGCAAAGGCCGGCATGCTCGACCGTTTTCACATGGATGTCAACTATGTTTCCCGAATCGTATTATTGCTGGTAATACTGTACATCCCTCCGCTTTTCTTTTCAAAAGTAATATGGTACATAAAAGACAGAGACTTCGAGGGTGAGGTCCTCGAAATCAAATACGAACGCAAAACCACGCTCGCCGCAGGGCTTATGGGCGGCGGATATATCGCACGGCATGCAAATCAAATGTTGAATTCGCAATTCAAGACGGCCGTGAGCGCCAAAGTACGTCTTGCCTCGGGCAAAGAAAAGTGGTATGAAATACGCAGATACGCTCTTGACGACCCGTGCGTTGCAAACCTCACAGTCGGAAACCGTGTCCGTCATTACAAATGGTGCAAATACACGCAGATATTGGACAGCGGCCGCCACGACGTCGACTGTATCTTCTGCGGCATGTATACTGACAAGAAAGAGGATTATTGCACAAAATGCGGAAGACTGCTTATCAAAGACAAAGGCGTTTGCAAAGCGGAAGATAAACCCATATGGAAAATAAATTGATATACGAAAGGAGAGTCGGCAGTGTCCGACTCTCTTTAATTTTTCATATATGAATCTTTCGCACAATTTGCAAAACGAGAAATACTGCAAGGTCGCACATGACCACCGTCGGTCCTGTCGGGGTCGAGGCGAGAAGGGATATCATAACGCCTGCAAATGCGCCAAAAACGCCGATCATACACGATGCGAGCGTGACGCTCTTGAAACTCTTGAAAATACTCATGGCAGAAAGCGCCGGGAAAATGATGAGCGCCGATATGAGGAGTGCGCCTACCAGCTTCATCGCAATAACGATAACTACCGCCGTGATAACGGCGAGCGCAAGGTTATATAACTCGGTATTTACACCGCAGGCCCGTGCGAAATCCTCATCGAATGTGAGAGCAAAAAGCTTATTGTAAAACAATAGGAAAAAAGCGATAACTGCGGCGGAAAGCGCAATGCAAAGCGCCACGTCAGACACGGTCAGCGTCAGTACCGTAGCCGAGCCGAACAGGCTCGAGCATACGTCACCGGAAATATTCGCCGACGTTTTGAATACCGAGAGCAAAAGATAACCGAGAGCGAGCGCCGAGACGGAAAGCACGGCGACAGAGGCGTCTCCCCTCATGCGCTTCGCACAGAGTATCACAACGGCGGCAAGCACCGTGACCGGAAGGGTGATGAGCATGGTATTGCTAACCGATGCGACCGTGCCGATCGCCATAGCGCCGAAGGCAACGTGCGAGAGCCCGTCGCCGATCATGGAATACCGCCGCAAAACGAGCGAAACGCCGAGCAGTGCCGAGCAAAGCGATATAAGCACCACAGCCGCAAGCGCATATCTCACAAAAGGATATGAAAAATAATATATTATCTTATCAAACATTCTTTTCTCCGCTGTTCGCCGCAAAGAGCCTTCCTGCATCAGATGCAAAATAATCGGTGCGGGAACCGAAAAAGCGTTGTGTTCCGTCAAGGTGAAGCACGGTTTTCGCATCATTTACGACAGGATCTATATCATGAGTCACCATGATGATCGTAAGTCCCTCTTTATTCAACTCTCTTATTATGTCGTATAATTCCTTTGTCACGACGGGGTCAAGTCCTGCTACCGGCTCGTCGAGCAGCAGTACCTTATCCGCCGCACACAGCGCCCGAGCAAGAAGCACACGCTGCATCTGTCCGCCCGAAAGCTCACGGTAAGGACGGCGGGCAAGATCCGATATACCCATACGGCACATGTTTTTCTCGGCAAGCGCTTTATTTGCCTTTGCACGGAAAAATCCGCTCTTATTGATACATCCGCTCATGACCGCCTCATAGACCGATGCAGGAAAATCCACATCCTGCGCCATACGCTGAGGAAGATATCCGATCTCGTTCTTTTTCAGCCCGTCTCCGTAGTTTATCTTTCCCGAAACAGGCTTCTCGAGTGCAAGAAGAGCCTTGATCAGCGTCGATTTTCCCGAGCCGTTTTCCCCCACGATACAGAGATAATCCCCCTCCGATACCGTGAAATTTATATCGCTTACAACTGTCCTTCCCTCATATCCGAGGGCAATATTTTCCGCTTTTATCAGTGCCATTACCTGAGTGCCTCTTTGATTACTTCCAGATTTTCTTTCATTATTTCGATATACTCCCCGTCCGCTACCGTCTGCATGGTGATAAGACGGCATATCTTCGCATCGCTCGATGAGGTCTTTATTATGCTTTCGGCAATAGAGCTATCGTCATTATCTATCACGATAACGCAGGGGACGCAGAGTTCCTTTACCTTTTCGGAAAGAAATACTACGGTCGAAAACGATGCGTTCGTCTCAGCCGAGCATCCGGGAAACGCCGCATAGTATTTTAAGCCGTAATCCTCGCATAAATACCGGAACGGAAAACGCCCTGCAAATATCAGTGTATCGCCTTCCGATGCCGATATTACAGTCTCGTATAAACCGTTAAGCTCATTTAACCTATCAATATACTGATCGGTATTTGCCCGATATATCTGCTCATTTCTCACATCGAGCGAACACAGCTTATCGCAGATCGCACGGCATATGGATATCGCATTTTTCGGCGAGAGCCATACATGCTCGTCGTATTCATCGCCCTCATCGCCGTCGGTTTCCATCCCCTCGACGCTCTCCTCGATCAGTGCATTTACCGTATCCATCATCACAAGGGAACGGTCGTTATCTTTGCGTGCATTGCTTATCCATTCCTCGCTGACGCCCCCGGTGTAAACCACAAGATCGGCGCTCGAGAGAGAGATAATATCATCAGCCGTCGGCTGATAATTATGCATATCGACCCCACCCGAGACGAGAAGCGAAAGCGTCATCCCCTCTGCACCGTCCGTGATATTGCGAAGAAAATCATACCCCGGATATACCGACGACACGATATGAAAAGTACCGTCCTCTCTTGCAGGTACGGCGCAGGACACCGTCATAAATAATGTGCATATAATCAATAAAATTACTGTTATTTTTCTCATTTGGTTACCTAAGGCAATACCGCATAATTCTGACGGTGCAATTGCGCCGACAGATTTTTCGTCAGACGATACAAATTGAGGAGGCAAGAGTAGAGCCTCTGCCGACGAAATTTGTGA
>CAYOFP010000002.1:0-138430 GCA_964403505.1 uncultured Lachnospiraceae bacterium | reverse complement strand
CGCCGTCTATCTTTTCACGCAGGGCTTTATCATTGCTATTATCAAAATAAAGACTGCGGATCTCGTATTTTCCGTCCCTCGTATTAACGTCTCTTTTTGCCACCGCCGAAAGCCGTGCCCGGATCGCCGGCATATCGGCATAACCGATCTCATGCTTCCATTCGTGTCGGTATTTCATCCTATCACTTCCTTTTGCAATAAAAATACCCTCCTGTACTTTGACGGTATCATTGTACAGGAGGAAAATTGAAGTTTGATTGAAGATTTTCATTTTATGCTCGGGATATGCACGGCGAATTCGACCTTTCCGTTATAGCACAGTACCTCAATTTTACCGTTATGAGACGTGACGATCGCCTTCGCTATTGCGAGGCCGAGACCGTAATGCTTGTCTTCGCCGCTGCGTGCGGTATCGTCACGGTAGAAGCGCTCGAATAGCTGTTTTCTCTGCTCGGGCGGTATTTCCTTTCCGTCGTTTACGACCGACAGCTTTACGGTATTTCGCTCTTCTTTTAAGGCAAGAGCCACCTCCCTTCCGTCTTTTGTGTGACGAATGGCATTGTCAAGCAGGATGGAGAGGAGCTGTTTTAACTGTGTGCTGTTTCCGCAAACGAACAGATCCTTTGCTATATCGCAATTCAGGGTAAGTCCCGCCTCAAAAGCGACGCTTTCAAACGGCAGTGCCTCACCGCCGACTAAACGGCTGAAATCGATCCTTTCGGTCTGCGGAGTGACATTTTCGGTGCGGGCAAGCTCCAACAGCTGGCAGACCAGCATCCCCATCCGTTCATTCTCATATTGAATATTGGAAAGCCACCGGTTTTCCCCGAGCTCTCTCGATAGAAGTTCTGCGTTTGCGCTGATGACCGATACCGGCGTTTTCAGTTCATGTCCGGCATCCGAAATAAACTGCTTTTGCCTCTGATAGCTCTCCTCCATCGGTTTGACGATCCTTTTTGCAAGATACACCGCAAGAAAGTACAGAGCGATAATCGCACCACCACCGAAAATAAGCGTGTAGCGAAACAGCGTCGTCATGCTCTCCTGCATAATGGTATTATCCATAAATGCGACCAAGGTATATCCCCCCTTATCAGCCATACGGTAGATAAGATTGTTCTTTATCCCGGTCGTCTTACCACTTTTCAAAACCGCAAAAGCAAGTTCCTTGAGCTCGTCCCTGTCATACACGGCACTGTCGGCGTTATTTACCGCAAGGACTGCACCGTCACGTGAGATCGCAACAGAATAAAAAGTAGATAGCTGAAATGCCGGAGTATTTTCTAAATGCGGCCCGGGTTTATTACCGATATTTTTATCATATTTCGGGCGCTGATCGAATGTGTATAACGCAACATGCCGCTCGAGCATTTCCCGATTGCGCTCGGATACTTCAAAATAACTGGAAGCATAGATCACACATAATGTGCCGACCCAAAGGACGACCAATATCGACATGATTGCGGCGACGATCTTTCTCCTGGAGCTTTTAAACATGATCGCACCTCAGCTCATATCCGATGCCCCGGACAGCCTTTATCTCGGTTTTTGCCCCGACAAAGGACAGCTTCTTTCGGGTGAATGACATATATACCTCTACATTATTATACTCGGCGTCGCTCTCAAAGCCCCATATCTTTACAGCGAGCTGTTCACGGGAAAGGATCTGACCCTGATTTGCAATGAGGTACTCGAGGATACGGTATTCCTTTTCGCTCAGTCTCACATGCTGTCCGGTTGCAACACAGGCGAGGGTCGATGTATTCGTATCGAGCGAGATATCCCCGAAAGATAACGTGCCGTCCGGCGTATTGATATTTCGTCTGGCGAACGCACGCAGACGTGCGAGCAGTTCCTTTGTCATAAACGGCTTGGTAAGATAATCGTCTGCGCCGCTGTCAAGTCCTGTGACCTTATCGTCAAGCTCTGATTTCGCCGTCAGCATCAAAATCGGCGTGCGGATCCCCTTTTGCCGTGCTTTGTTCGCAATATCATATCCGTTCATCCCGGGCAACATCACATCGAGAATAATGATGTCATATATGCCGCTCTCGATCGCCGCAAGACCGTCGATACCGTTTGCGAAATGATCGACCTCATATTTTTCAAGATGCAAGATCTCACACAGAGCCTGCGCCATTCTTTTTTCATCTTCTACAAGCAACAGCCGCATACAGTCACCTCCCGTTTGATACTATTGTATCACAAAACATTAAAAAATGATTGAAACCGAAAAAAATTTTCAAAAATTGTGTAACCTTTTTGTTTTTTTCACGTCTATATATATGAAGGCACTATATAAAAGGAGTAAACGCAATGAAAAAATGGAAAAACACCCGCATAATAGCCATAATGCTGACTATGGTAATGGTACTTGCAACCTTGCCATCGGCGGCGTTTGCCGAACAGGCAAATGATACGAAACAGTCATCTGCAATAGCCGAAGGAATATGCGGCGATAACCTCACATGGACGCTGGACGGTAATTATACGCTCACGTTCAGCGGAACAGGCGATATCAGGGATAATTATTTTTATGAAAAACATCCATGGAGTGACTACAGTGACAAGATAGTTGCCATTAAAATCAATGATGGTGTGACGAGCATAGGAAACTATGTGTTTCAGCACTTCGAAGCGCTCGAGAGTGTAACTATCCCGGAAAGTGTGACATACATCGGAAGCGGTGCGTTTTACTACTGCCGCACTCTCAAGAACATTGTAATCCCGGACAGTGTCACGAGCATCGGGGACAATACGTTTGCTTACTGCATCGCACTGTCGAGCATCACGCTTCCCGAAAGTTTGACAAGCATCGGTGAAAATGCGTTTCTATGTTGCGGTCCGACGGATGTCTCTCTCCCGGGCGGCTTGACGAGCATCGGGAATTGGGCGTTTTTATACTGCACTAAGCTCAAAAGTATCGTGATCCCGGACAGCGTTACGAGCATTGGAGACGGTGTGTTTAGCGGTTGCAATTCTCTCAATAGCATCACGATCCCGGACAGTGTGACATATATCGGAGACGAGGCGTTTTTGGATACCGCATATTATAGCAATAGTGCAAATTGGAGAAGCGGCGTTCTTTATATCGGTAATCATCTGATCAAAGTTAAGAGCGCTGTTGCAGGATCGTACAGTATCCGCCCCGGCACAGTAACGATCGGAGGCGGTGCGTTCAAAAATTGCATTTTTAACACGGAAATCACAATTCCGGACAGCGTGAAAGGAATCGGAGATTTTGCGTTTAAGGGCTGCAGCTCTCTTACAAGTATCACGATCCCGGACAGTGTAACATGCATAGGAGCTTATGCATTTAATCGCTGTACTGCGCTTGCAGACATCACGATCCCGGACAGCGTGACATACATCGGAAAAGAGGCATTTTCTAATACCGCATATTATAATAACGATGCAAATTGGGAAAACGGCATTTTCTATATCGGGAATCATCTGATAAAAGCGAATGACTCGCTCACCGGAGCTTGCAGTATCCGCCCCGGAACAATAGCGATTGACGAATATGCGTTTAACCAATGCAAAACACTCACGAGCGTCACGATTCCGGACAGTGTAACGAGCATTGGAGATTATGCATTTTATGAATGCGGGGCACTCGAGAACGTCATAATCCCGGAGGGCGTGACGAATATTGAGAACTATGCATTTTGTTACTGCAGTGCGCTTAAGAGCGTTACGATTCCGAACAGTGTGACGAGCATCGGGGAATATGCGTTTAGCTGTTGCAATGCACTCAAAAGTATCGCTATTTCGGACAGTATAACGAGCATAGGGAAATATGCGTTTAATTGGTGCACTTCGCTCGAAAGCGTTACAATTCCTGACAGCGTGACACACATCGGATACCGTGCGTTTGAGTATTGCTACAAAATGACGAGTATCTTGATCCCGAATAGCGTGACGAGTATATGGTACAATGCGTTTGATTCTTGCAGTACACTTGTAATTTATGGGTTCAGCGACTCGTATGCACAAAAGTATGCGAATGAAAATAATATTCCGTTTAAGGCCGGTATATATATCGGAGATAGATTTTTCTTGGATGTAAAGCCGGGAGCGTGGTATCTCAGCGCAGTAGAATATGCGCTTGATAACGGTTTGTTTTTCGGTGTTTCGCCGAAGATGTTTGCACCCGATGCGGCGATGAACCGTGCGATGTTAGTTACGGTATTATGGCGCATGGAGGGAAAGCCGACGACAGATGGGGAAAATCCGTTTATCGATGTACCGTCGGACGAATGGTATACCGACGCAGTAAAATGGGCGGCATCGAACGGTATCGTCTACGGCATAAGCGAAGATAAGTACGACCCGATGGCTGATATCACCCGTGAGCAGGCGGCGGCGATCTTATACCGCTATTCGCAGGAAAAGGGATATGACGTCAGAGAAATTGCAGATCTTGCTGATTTCCCGGACGGGAACGAGACCTCAGAATTTGCCGTGACGGAGCTTGCATGGGCATACGGCGAGGGACTCATCACCGGCGTGAAAAAAGGAGACACCGATTATCTCGAACCGCAGGGCAATGCGACCCGTGCACAGGTTGCGTCTATCCTCATGAGATACAGGCAGAATATCGCAGGATAAAAATACAACGCCGAAACCCTTGTTCTTTCAAGGTTTTCGGCGTTATTTATATTTCCGCAGAATTACCGTGGTTCACCCGAATGTTATTGTGATTTATTTAACACTATTGTAAAGCTCAAAACCTAATATCTCTATGATAATTCCATCATCATACGGTTTAACTTTGCCGTCTTTATCCATTTCTTCTATTGAAGTCAGCGAATGAACTTTTGAAACTTTATATAATAATGATTTGTATTCCACAGTACCGCCGTCTTTTAATTGCGATCTGATCGGAAATAACAAAACCAACACCACAATTAAAATGATTGATATAATTATTCTTTTCTTCATAATTACCTTACTTTCAAATTGTAATCTGATTATTTCTCCATCTTTTCAGAGAAGGAATTCATACGTTTAACAGTTACTTTTGAAATCAATATTCGCCGATTTTGCTTGTTTACACAAATCCTTTGTCTGTAATTTGTATTGCTTGCCGTCTTTTATAAAATGAGTCCCGCATTGTCTGAATTCAAAGGTGACGTTTTTTCTTATACATTGTTCTCTTATGTTAAGCACCCATGCATAATCAAGGGGTCTTGCATTGATATCGGATTCACCGCCGACAACAACTAACTCGATATTATCAAGATACTTTTCGATATCAATGCTTTCTAATAACGGCTGTGCTGTGATACATTTATGTTTTATCGGTAAATCCTGAAAAACAGATAATTTATAATCTGCATTCTTTTGATTTTCAATCGTACAGCACACGACAACATTTTCATACCCGTCGCCCCAATCATCGGGAATGCAATCTGCAAACCTTTCTATTCGTTTGGTAAGAAAAAGGAATGTGCAGTCCTGTCTTTCTTTTATCATGTTCCAACAGTCCGTTCTCCATTCGTCTGCTTCTTCGATCAGAAAATCCGTTGAAAAACAAAGATAAACCATCCCTGATTTCATTTTGTAGGTTCCGTTTTTTAACTTCTCGATAGGTTTATAAAAATCTTTTGTTTTAACAATATCGTTTGTATCGACACCCCGTTTGGCGTCGCCTTTATGTATATAACAATGCAGACATCCGTCACTGCATTTTTTACAACCTCGCCAAGGATTCCACATAGCCATAACATCTCTCTCCTGAATTGTAGTTATCTGTTTAGTAAAAAGACATGTGCCTCTTTTAAAATGCGCTTTGAACTTTCAAATTGAAACAACTGTAATGCTTCTTCATATGTGGCTAATGCGATGCCCGCTATTTCGTCGTCTTGTGGTATAACATCCTGATTATCATACTCTGCACAAAAATATACGATTTGCTTAATTACATTATTTTTATTAGGAATCTCATGCTCATCCGTTGTCCGAAATCCCTTTAGAATGTTAGCTTTTAAATGAACTTCCTCGTATACTTCACGAAGTGCAGTTTGTTCTTCTGTTTCGCCGCGTTCCATATGCCCTTTAGGAAATCCCCAAAAGCCTTCTAAGGATTGAACTAAAACATATTTAAGCTCGCCATTTATTTTTGTATGAATAACTGCTCCACAAGATTTTTCATATTTCATTAGATATTTCCCTGTAAATTCAAGTTTACTGAACACATTATAGCATATAAATAAGAGAAATTCTACACATTTATGCTATTGTCGTTGAAGGATGCATAAAAGAATATAGCCGAAAACCATGAAAAATCAAGGCTTTCGGCGTTCTTTGGCGTTCCCGAGGCGATTCGAACACCCGACCTACCGCTTAGGAGGCGGTCGCTCTATCCAGCTGAGCTACGGAAACATATTTTTTTCTGCAATATAGTATAATATAATTCGGCGCAAAATCAAAGATTTTCCATGCAAAATCTTTGATTTTCCGTCGCAGAATGTGCGACAGTCGATAACGCTAAAATATGCGCTCTGTCCGCACAGCGGACAGCCGGGCGCTTTTGCGCCCGCACAAGAGCAAATGCTCTTGTGCTACTCGCATATTATAACACAAATAAAACTATTTTTCAATATCACTTGAAAAGAAATTACCTTTGTTGTATAATATTATTTAATAACATATAAAGAGGTGCAATATGCTGAACGCAGTAAAAAACTTTGCAATTACTTTTTGTATATCGCTGATTATTTTCGGACTCATCGCTTTTATCGTCGTTGAGCTGTTTTTGGGCTCTTCCGATGGCGCTTCAAAACAACCGACAGGCGACAGCACGCCGTCTTCATCCTTTTCGGCGTCCGATAATACATAACAAGAAATATTAAAACCCAGGAGAATATATATGAGAGCAGAAGACAAAACAATGGACAAGATCGTCGCCCTGTGTAAAAACAGAGGCTTCATTTACCCGGGATCTGAGATCTACGGAGGCCTTGCAAATTCATGGGACTACGGTCCGCTCGGCGTTGAATTCAAGAACAACGTAAAAAAAGCATGGTGGAAGAAATTCGTGCAGGAGATACCGCAGAATGTCGGACTCGACAGCGCTATCATCATGAATCCCGAAACATGGGTCGCATCCGGCCATGTCGGCGGATTTTCCGATCCGCTCATGGACTGCAAGGAATGCAAGACCCGTCATAGAGCCGATAAACTTATCGAGGATTATATCAACGAAAAAGGCCTTGATATCAATCCGAACGGCTGGACAAACGACAAAATGGCTGAATATATCGCGCAAGAAGGCATCGTCTGCCCTTCCTGCGGTAAAGCCGACTTTACCCCGATAAGAAAATTCAACCTTATGTTCAAAACATATCAGGGCGTGACCGAGGATTCATCGTCTGAGCTTTATCTGCGCCCCGAAACGGCTCAGGGTATCTTTGTAAACTTTAAGAATATCGCAAGAACCTCGAGAAAGAAGCTTCCGTTCGGCGTTGGCCAGATCGGTAAATCCTTCCGAAACGAAATAACACCCGGCAACTTCACATTCAGAATCCGTGAATTTGAGCAGATGGAGCTCGAATTCTTCTGCAAGCCGGGCACAGACCTCGAATGGTTTGCATATTGGAAAGAATACTGCAAGAACTTCCTTTTGAATCTCGGCATGACCGAGGAGTATCTCCGCCTGCGTGACCACGACCCCGAGGAGCTTTGCTTCTATTCAAAGGCAACAACAGACTTTGAGTATCTCTTTCCGTTCGGCTGGGGCGAGCTGTGGGGCGTTGCCGACAGAACAGACTACGACCTCTCGCAGCACGCAGACCACTCGGGTGAAGCAATGGAATACTTTGACCCCGATACAAATGAAAAATACGTTCCGTATGTCATCGAGCCCTCGCTCGGTGCCGACCGTGTAGCGCTCGCTTTCCTTATCGACGCCTATGACGAGCAGGAGATCGCTGAGGGAGACACGAGAGTCGTGCTCCACTTCCACCCTGCCCTTGCACCCGTTAAGGCGGCTGTGCTTCCCCTTTCCAAGAAGCTTTCCGAGCAGGCAACAGAGGTATATACCGCCCTCTCAAAGAAATTCAACGTTGATTTCGACGACGCCGGCTCGATCGGCAAGAGATACCGCAGGCAGGATGAGATCGGTACTCCCTTCTGCATTTGCTACGACTTCGATTCGCTCGAGGACGGATGCGTGACGATACGTGACCGTGACACGATGGAACAGGTCAGACTCCCCATCTCCGATATCGAAAAGTACATCGAAGATAAGCTTGAATTCTGATATAGCGAATAAAAAAGGTATTGCTCTGCGAGCAATACCTTTTTTACTTTGATTGTGTCAGCACTCCGTTTTCCATAACGTATATCTTATCGGCTTTTTCAGCGATCGCCATATCGTGTGTCACCATAATGACCGTCTGGCCGATCGCCTCACGGGTCTTTAAGAGCAGATCAAGCACTTCATCGGCATTTTTACGGTCAAGGTTACCGGTAGGTTCATCGCAGAAAAGCACCTGCGGCCGGTTGATCATCGCCCTCGCTATTGCGCATCTCTGTTGCTGACCGCCCGATATCTCGCTCGGCAGATGATTGAGTCTGTCCTCGAGTCCGAGGATATTTATCAGCTTCTTTAAGTGCTCCTCAAACTGAAATGCAGGACGCTCACACATGACCGTCGGTATCATGATATTCTCGAGCACAGTGAGCTGAGGTATCAGATTATGCTTCTGAAAAACAAAACCCGTATACATCCCCCTAAAGCGTGAGAGCTCATCGGGCTTCATATCGGTAATGCGGTTTCCCCGTATCGTCACAGAGCCGTAATTCGGCTTATCGAGTCCGGCGAGTATATGTAGAAACGTCGACTTACCCGAGCCGGAAGCGCCCATGATCGCAACAAATTCGCCCTCCTCGACCTTAAGGAACGCACGGTCTACCGCATTTACGATAGAATCATGGGATTTATACTGTTTAATTATCGTATTCGCTTCAAGAATGACCATTATTCACTATCCTCACTTAACACGGAAACAAGGGTATTTTTCTTTTTATTATAAACAAGATACGGTATCACGCACGATATAACGGCGGATGCGACCGTCACGCAAAGTCCTGTCACAAACGGAATTATCGGAATCCGGAAAGCAAAGCCGGGGTAAACGAACAGCCTGTTTGCCACTTTGCAGACCAAAAGTGATATTACAAAGGATAATGCCGTATATGCAGCCGATGATATCAGAGCCGCCAGCAGTCCCTCTCCGTAATATACCCTCCTTACCTCAGCGCGTGATGCGCCGAACGCTTCGAGAATATAGATTTCGTCTTCCCTTTTGAAATAGAAAAGGATCTGTGAGAATATCCACACCGTCGGAGATATCAGCAGAATAAGCAGGGCTATAATATAAAGCATCGTTGGGGTATTTTTCTCTTTGATATGCAGCTGTTCGGAATGAATATTATTTTTTACCGTAACACCGTCGTATCCGCTCACATAATTTTTGATCGACTCACGGGCGTTTTCCGCATCGGTCACCGAAATATCGGGGGATGTGTAAATATCGGCAGAATTGAATTTATAACTCTCTGAGCAGATGAGCGCATAATCGACACCGGGCAGATAAATACGGATGTTATCACCCGTGGACATACCGTGTATCACAGCACCTACCGTATACTCCCTGTATGCGTACTCGTTACAGTCAAGCTGCTGATTCAGATAATCGTTGCCCGTCTCATAGGTTTCCGGTTGTGTTTTCGCATACAGGTATGAGCCTATGATAATTTTATCTCCGACCGAAATCTTGAGCATTTTTTCGTTATACAGCGTATCGGATACGACCACCGTATTATCGCTTTGCAGAGCCGAGAATACATCGCCCGAGTGCTCGAACGCCTCAAGCTCCTTTGCTATGACGTCATCCATGCACCGATACTCGACGGAATTTGTGACCTTATACTTTTTCCCGTTTACTTTTCTTGAAAGAAATCCCGAAAACAGCTTTACCTGTCCGCCGGTAAAAAGGACATGGGAATTCGCCGTCAGCGCAGTTTGCGCCCGGTATTTTTCAATACCGATCACGCCGTCGACTGCCATGAGCACATCACGGTCTGCCTCCGAAAAGCTGTCGTCACCTCCGGAATAGTCGAGCGTATATCTCGGATAGTTATACTCAGATGCGGCGCTGTATATCTCTGAAAAATATGCGCCGCCGACAAAAACCGAACTGAAAGCAACACCGAAAAATATTACGGTCGCAATGTATTTTCTGAATCTAACGAGCGTATGCAGAATATATCCGTCGGGAAAGCGCTTTGCAATCCTGTCGCTCGAGATGCGGGGACTGACGATAAGATTAGAATTATCCTCGGCTGAGAGCGCATCAACGGGAGCGGAGAAGGAAAGCTTTTTCATGGGCATATATACCGCAAGAAACGAGATAATAACAGAAAAAACAAACATGTAAACAAACGGCATCACTGTCATTCTGAAAGGCACATGAGCAAGCGTATATATGAGCTTTGACAACGCAAATGAAAGAATGACAGACGGGATATACATGATCAGCGTGATAATGAGCATCTCATAATTGGAAGACGCGAAGAGCTTTTTGAAGTTTGCGCCGAATGTCATATAGATGCCGTAAGTAAAGCGGTAATGATTCATCCTGACGGTAAACAGACGGAGCATCAGTAAAAGCGAACAGAGAAAGACGGCAAGCATCGTCAGAAACTGGACTCGTCGGTTGCCTTTAACGCTCTGCTCATAGTCTAAAAGCGACGTATGCGTGATCTTATAGTTACCGTCTCCGTTTTCTTCGAGACCCTCAAAATATCTCTGCACAAAAGTCTTATAGGATTTTGCAGGATTCTTTATGAACGTTATCTGCACATCGTACCGTGCACCGGAAACCGAGCCTTTCCCACGTTCCTTGACGCCTGAGACGGTATAGAGCGCATCTCCCGATAGATTACTGTACTTTTTGTTATTGATAAAATAGTCATACTGGTCATAATTAAGATTCTCGAGCATCAAATGATAGGAGTATTCGGCGCTTGCGTATTCATAATCGAGAATGTTGTTATTATGATAGCAAAACGATATGATGCCGAATACAGACTGAATCACGAAAATTGCAATAAAGAATACAAGAAAATCCTTGATATGATATCTTATATTTTTCAGCGCATATATCATATTGTTTTTGATTTTTTCCATGCGTTAACCTCGTCTCTGATACAATAATATTATAAAATTCTTTTGTGTTTTTGTCAATCGATTCGATAAAATGTAACAATATTGTTGAAATACTCTCTTAAATATGGTACTATTGTTTTATGAGAAAAATCAAAATCGTTAATCCTGCGGCAGGCCGGGGCGACGCCGCAAAGTATGCCGAAAAGGGCGATACAGCAGAAATATATTACACAAAGTGTATCGGTGACGCCGAAACTTACTGCGCTGAGATACTTGCGCAAGAACCCGAGACGCATTTTATCGTTTACGGCGGAGACGGCACGGTGAATGAAGTGGTAAACGGCATTATGAAAGCAAATGCCGGGGATAAAGCGCTTTTATCCGTTATCCCTGTGGGCACGGGCAACGACCTCGTCCGCAGCTTTAAAAAAAGCAATACCGTACATACGCTCGATGTAATAAAATACAACGGCAGATATGCCGTAAATCTGATCAATATCGGCTTCGACTGTTCCGTCGCCGCAGAGGCGGCACGGCTGAAGACAAAACCGCTCATCAGCGGCAGCGGCGCTTATATCGGCGGTATACTCACCTCAATATTCAAAAACTACGGCGAACACATAAAGATAACAGTAGGCGGCATAAACGGCAAGGAAGATGAGAAACAAACGCTCGAGGGCGAATATCTGCTCTGCGTTATTGCAAACTGCTCCTATTACGGCGGCGGATTCAGGGCCGCTCCCCTTGCCTCATATAATGACGGTCTGCTCGATCTTCTGCTCGTCAAAAAACTGCCGAGGCGGTTATTTCTCTCTCTTGTCGGTGACTATAAAAAGGGAAAGCATATCACCGAGGATGGGAAACCGATAAAAAAATTTGAAAAGTATTTAACATATATGCGCTCTGCCTCGATCACCATCGAGGGCATTGCGAGCGTGTGTGCCGACGGCGAGGTACGCCCTGCCGAGCGGTTAGACGCAAAAATTCTCAAAAGTCAGATAAGGTTGATGATATGAAATATTTAATGTCGCTCGATCAGGGTACCACAAGCTCACGCTGTATCATATTTGATGAAAAAACAAACATCGTTGCAACAGCGCAGAAGGAATATAAACAGCTCTTTCCGAAGGAAGGATGGGTCGAGCACGACCCGTATGATATTCTCGCCTCCCAGCTCGAGGTGGCAAAAGAAGCGCTCAGGACAAGCAATATCCCTCCCTCTGAGATTTCGGGCATCGGCATCACAAACCAGAGGGAAACAACGATCGTATGGAATAAAGACACGGGAAAGCCCTATTATAACGCCATCGTATGGCAATGCCGCAGAACGACCGACTTCTGCGCAAAGCTGAAAGCCGACGGATATGAGCCGATGATAAAGGAACGCACCGGCCTGCTCATCGACCCTTATTTTTCGGCGACAAAAATCAAATGGATACTCGATCATGTCCCGGGCGTCAGACAAGACGCCGAACAAGGCAAAGCGATATTCGGCACGGTGGATACCTGGCTGATATGGAATCTCAGCGGCGGAAAATGCCACGCCACAGACGTCTCCAATGCATCACGCACGATGATCTTTAACATCAACACCATGACATGGGACAAGGAGCTATTAAAAATACTCGATATCCCTCACAAAATGCTGCCGCAGGTAGTCGATTCATCGTCTGTCATATGCAAGACAGCAAAAAACGTATTCGGCGCACCGATCAGGATCTGCGGTATCGCAGGAGACCAACAGGCGGCGCTTTTCGGTCACGGATGCTTTACGCCGGGCGAATGCAAAAACACCTACGGCACGGGATGCTTCCTGCTCATGAATACGGGAGAGGCTAAAATAGACAGTAAATTCGGGCTTTTAAGCTCTGTCGCATGGAGGATCGGAGGAAAGACTGCATACGCTCTCGAGGGCTCTGTCTTCGTGGCAGGCGCCGCAATACAATGGCTGCGTGATGAAATGAAGCTGATCGATACCGCAGCCCAAAGCGAGGCGGCGGCACTTTCCGTGCCGAATTCAGGCGGTGTATATATCGTGCCTGCGTTCACGGGTCTCGGCGCACCCTATTGGCAACCCGAGGCAAGAGGCGTCATATGCGGCCTGACACGGGGCACAAACAAAAATCACATCATCCGTGCGACCCTCGAGTCCCTCGCATATCAGACGAACGACGTCCTGTCCGCCATGATAAACGACAGCGGAATAAAGATACACGCACTCGATGCCGACGGCGGTGCGACCGCTAATAAATTTTTAATGCAGTTTCAGGCTGATATCTCCGCTGTTAATATAAAACTGCCGGTCTGCAGAGAAGCCACCGCCCTCGGTGCGGCGCTCCTCGCCGGACTGGCGTGCGGTGTTTACAAAAACCTCGACGAGATCAAAGCCATCCTGAAAACCGATGCGGAATTCACCCCGAAAACAGAAGACGAGATCCGAGGAAAACTCTTACGGGGATGGAAAAATGCGATTGAAAAATGCAAGATATAAAAATACCTTCCGATTTTGATCGGAAGGTATTTTTTACAAAATATAATCAAACTCGAAGTCGTAAATGCTTACGGTGTCGCCGTCCTTTACGCCTTTTTCGGTCAGTTTGTCGAAAACGCCGCTGTTTTTCAGTACACGCTCAAAGTACATAAGGGACTCACGGTCATCAAAGTTGATAGAGCCCATCAAATTATACAGCCATTCGCCCTCGACCACATAGACGCCGTTAACATTTCTGATCGTTATCTCGTGGTCGTCTGCGGGTTTATCCTTTTCCTTGACATACTCGCTCTCATAGACCTTGACAGGCGGCAGGGTATCGAGCAGTTTTGATGTTTCCTTTACCACCTCGTCAATATGATATCCCGTGGCGGCGGAGGCATAGATAAGCTGCCAGCCGTTCTCTGAAACGTAGTTTTCAAATGCCGTAAGATCCTCGCCCTCGTCGAGCGCATCATATTTATTCGCAACGACGATCTGAGGACGGGAGGCGAGCTCTGCCGAGTATTTTTCAAGCTCGGAATTTATCGTTTTGATATCCTCGAGCGGGTCCCTGCCGTCGACATGCGAGATATCGACAACATGGAGGATCAGCCTGCATCGGTCGACATGGCGTAAAAACTCGAGCCCTAAGCCTGCGCCGCCCGATGCGCCCTCGATAAGACCGGGGATATCAGCCGCCACAAATCCCCTGCCCTCGCCTGTTTTTACAACGCCGAGATTGGGGGTGAGCGTGGTAAAATGATAGTTTGCTATCTTGGGTTTTGCCGTGCTGATCATCGAGAGGATCGACGATTTTCCGACATTGGGAAAACCGACGAGACCGACATCCGCTATCATTTTCAGCTCGAAGATGACCTCGGCCTCCTCTCCCTTCAGTCCGTTTTTCGCAAAGCGGGGAATCTGCCTCGTAGGGGTCGCAAAATGCACATTTCCCCATCCGCCTTTTCCGCCTTTACAGATAACGAAATCCTCGCCGTCCGACATATCGTGAATGACAAGTCCCGTTTCGGCGTCCTTAATGACCGTTCCGGGAGGGACAGGCAAAATCAGATTCTTTGCATTTTTGCCATGACATTTGGAATTCTTGCCGTCCTCGCCGTTTTCGGCAATAAATTTATGACGGTATCTGTAATTCAAAAGCGTATTCGTGCCTTCGTCGATCGTAATAATGACATTACCGCCCTTTCCGCCGTCGCCGCCGTCAGGTCCTCCGTGAGAGATATACTTCTCTCTATGAAAGGCAACGCACCCGTTTCCGCCGTCACCTGCCTTTAAATACACCTTTACATTATCTACAAACATTACTTCACCATTTCCATGAATTTTTCTTCATCTATTATTTTGACGCCGAGGCTCTGCGCCTTTGTCAGTTTACTGCCGGCATCACTCCCGGCGAGAACATAGTCGGTTTTTTTAGAGACCGACGACGAGGTCTTTCCGCCGTGGCTCTCGATGATCTTTGCCGCCTCATCCCGGGTGAGCGAGGGCAATTTACCGGTCAAAACAAAGGTAAGGCCCTCAAAGCGTGTATCTGCGAGCGCCTCTCTGATATCTGAGCATACGACGCCTGCATCCTTTAACTTATCAATAAATATGCGTGTCGTCGGCTGGGCAAAAAACTCTAAAATATACTCTGCCGTGACTCCGCCGATATCACGGATATCCACCAGCTCTTCCTTTACAAGTGAGAAATAATCCTCGATATCATTAAACTTTGAAGCGAGCACCTCTCCTGCTTTTTCACCCACCTGACGTATGCCGAGCGCATACAAAAGCCTGGAAAGGCCTGCTTTTTTGGAATTTTCAAGCGACTGCTTCAGGTTATCTGCGCTTTTCTTTCCCATACGCTCTAAAGAGGCGACCTTATCGAAATCAAGATAGTAAAGATCCGCCGCATCGTGTATCATATCGGCATCTTTCAGCGCCTTGATGAGCGCAGGACCGAGTCCGTCGATATTCATAGCGTCACGGGAGGCAAAATGCTCGATATTCCGCACGAGCTGAGCAGGACACGCCGTATTCGTACATCGCACGGCCACAGCATCCTTATCCTCATACACCGGCATACCGCAGGACGGACATTTCACAGGCATTACAAAAGGCAATGCCCCGTCCGAGCGTTTATTTTTATTGACAGATACTACCTCGGGTATGATATCTCCTGCCTTCTGCACCACGATAGTATCGCCTATTCTGATATCCTTATCCGCAATAAAATCACGGTTATGAAGCGTTGCACGTGAGACCGTCGTCCCTGCAAGACGTATGGGATCAAACTCTGCATTCGGCGTCAGCACTCCGGTCCTTCCGACCTGCACCGTGATATCACGGAGCACCGTCTCCTTCTGTTCGGGTGGAAATTTATACGCAACAGCCCATTTCGGCGTATTCGTATTCTCGCCGATCTCGGCACGCCTTGCAATGGAATTTGTCTTTATGACGACACCGTCGATATCATACGGCAGGCCGTCACGCATACTGCCGATCTCCTCTATCGCACTGACGACATCCCCGAAATCGGAAACTGTCTTATGATAAGGCACTACACGGAAGCCGAGAGACGAGAGAAATTCAAATCCCTCATCGTGCCGCTCAAAGCTTTTATCACATTCCTGTATATTAAAAATAAATATGTCAAGCTCACGGGAGGCAGTTACTTTGGAATCGAGCTGTCTCAGCGACCCTGCCGCCGCATTGCGGGGATTTGCAAAGAGCACCTCTTCATTCTTTTCCCGCTCGGCATTCAGCTTTTCAAAGCTCTTTTTCGGCATATATACCTCGCCCCGCACGACGAGTCTGCCGGTATAATCTATGGTAAGGGGTATACTCTTTACCGTTTTTAAATTTGCCGTGACATTCTCGCCCGTCTCGCCGTCGCCTCGGGTGCCGCCCACAACGAGCCTGCCGCCCTCATAGGTCAAAGCACAGGAAAGGCCGTCGATCTTACACTCGACCGAATATTCATTCTCCCCGTCATACATTTTTGCAAGGAAATCACGGAGTTCGTCATAGGAAAATACATCTAACAGGCTTTTTAAGGGTACATTATGAGAGAGCTTTTCAAAGCGTGTGAGCGCCGCGCCGCCGACACGTACCGTAGGAGAGTTTTCATCATAAAACTCAGGATTTTCCTTTTCAAGCTCCTGGAGCCGGCGAAACATCATGTCATAGTCATAATCCGATATTTCGGGCGCATCCTCGACGTAATATTTCCGTGAGTGATAATTTATCTTTTCTCTGAGTTCTTCTATTTCTTTCTTGATATCCATTCTGATAAAGCCCTCCGATATCATTATACCAAAAAAAGCAGATAAAATAAATACCTTACAACAAAAAAGTGAGTGTCCGTCGGACACTCACCTTCTTCATTCAATCAATACAGGCAAACACGGATAACGCCGTCGATTGTCTTTATGGAATCGATCACTTCATCTGCTACCGTTCCGTCAACATCGAGAATGGTGTATGCATAATCGCCCTTTGACTTATTTATCATATTCTCGATATTGATCTTCGCATCGGCAACATGGCCGGATATGGAAGTAAGCATCGCAGGAATATTCTTATGCATTACGGCAATTCTCGTATCGCCGCTCTTTGGCATGGAAACAGACGGATAGTTCACGGAATTTGTGATATTACCCTCTGTCAGATAGTCGATCAGCTCGTTTGCCGCCATGACAGCGCAGTTATCCTCAGACTCCTCGGTAGAAGCGCCGAGATGAGGAATCGTGATGATACCCTCGCAGTTGATCGTATCCTCTGTCGGGAAGTCGGTGACATATGCCGAGACCTTACCTGATGCGATCGCCGCCTTGATATCGGCAGAATTCACGAGGTCCGCACGTGCGAGATTCACGATCTTTACGCCGTCCTTCATCTTTGCGATGGTTTCTGCGTTGATCATACCCTTTGTATCGTTTGTCGCAGGGACGTGAAGGGTGATATAATCTGCACAGGCGTAGATATCATCAAATGTATTCGCCTTTGCAACGTGAGTGTCAAGATGCCATGCGGCATTGACAGAAATAAACGGGTCACAACCGACAACCTTCATGCCGAGCTTTGTTGCGGCATTTGCGACAAGTCCGCCGATCGCACCGAGACCGATTACGCCGAGCGTCTTTCCCTTGATCTCGCATCCTGCAAACTTACTTTTGCCTTTTTCAACTGCCTTTGCAACGCCGAGCTCATTTCCCTCGAGCGTCTTTGACCAGTTGATACCATCATTTATCTTACGGGAAGCAAGCAAAAGAGCCGCTATTGTAAGTTCCTTTACGCCGTTCGCATTTGCACCGGGTGTATTGAATACCACGATGCCTTCGTCAGCGCACTTTTCGAGCGGAATATTGTTTACACCGGCTCCTGCTCTTGCAATCGCCTTGAGATTCTTATCAAACTCCATCTCGTGCATGGATGCACTTCTGACCATGATCGCATCCGCTTCTATAACATCTTCTCCGACGGTCCAGCTCTGATCGAAAAGATCTGTTCCAACCGCCGCTATTTTATTAAGTAATTGAATCTTCATTTCAGTTTCCCTTCGGATTATTTTCAGCAAATTCCTTCATGAATTCTACGAGCTTCTCAACGCCCTCGATCGGCATTGCGTTATAGATCGAGGCTCTCATGCCGCCGACAGAACGGTGACCCTTGATATTCTTAAAGCCTCTCGCACCTGCCTCGGAAGCGAACTTCTTATCGAGGTCAGCGTCTCCCGTTACAAACGTAACGTTCATCATAGAGCGTGCTTCCTTTTCAGCGGGAGCTACATAATAGTCCTGACTGTCAAGGTAATCGTAAAGAACAGCGCACTTCTTCTCATTGTACTTTTTGAGCTCCTCAAGTCCGCCGAGCTCGAGTGCCCATTCGTATACGAGCTTTGCAACATAAATGCACCAGCAGGGAGGCGTATTGTACATAGAATCGTTTTCCGCCATCGTCTTCCAATCGAGCATCGTAGGAGCCTCCGGTCTTACGTTACCGAGCAGGTCCTCGCGGACGATAACAACGGTGAGGCCTGCGGGAGCCATATTCTTCTGCGCACCTGCATAGATAACGCCGAAACGGCTTACATCAACAGGCTCGCTCATAATGCAGGACGACATATCAGCTACAAGCGGAATATCGCCAGTATCGGGAATATAATTCCACTTTGTGCCGTAAATCGTATTGTTAAAACAAATATGTACATAATCCGCATCCGGACGGAAATCGCTCTTTGTAAGTTTAGGAATATATGTATTATTCTTATCCTCGCTCGAAGCGACAAGGCGCACATCGCCGTACTTCTGAGCTTCCTTATAAGCCTTCTTTGAGAACTGACCCGTAACTACATAGTCAGCCTTGCCCGTCTTCATAAGATTCAGCGGAACTGCGGCAAACTGTGTAGATGCGCCGCCCTGAAGGAATAATACCTTATAATTATCAGGGATGTTCATGAGCTTACGGAAAGCCGCCTCAGCATCCTTGATTATCTTATCATAAGCCGGAGATCGGTGGCTCATCTCCATAACGGACATCCCTGTGTCCTCATAACAAATCAGCTCTGACTGCGCCTTCTCAAGTACCTGCATAGGCAACATGGAAGGACCTGCCGAAAAATTATAAACTCTGTTCATTTCTCTGCCTCCAAAATATATTTTTCAATGAATAATTATACTACCTTTATTTTAACAAGTCAAGATAATTTTACATATTTGTATATATAGCATAAAAAAAGAACAGGAATAACCTGTTCTTTCAGTCCATAAAATCAACTGCGCTCTTTACCGTATCCTCCATTGCATCAACAGTTTTCTTTGCCGCACGCATGATCTTATGCTTTTTCTTTTTGTCCGATGCTACGACCATTCCGACAGAGAGTCCTGCTATCATTCCGACAGCGGCGCCCAAAGTCATATCAGTAATCTTCATAAATATCACCTCCGCAAAATTTATTATTTCACATAAGTGAAAAAGTATTACTCAAAAAACAAAGTGCACGGGAAGTCCGTTTTTATATTCGGGATATATTTCACCCTCAATCAGCGGCAGGAGGTAATCAATACATTTTTGCGTGACATGATTTCCCTCGTCGTTGATATATTCACGGGGCAAGGTCTTTATCTTATTTGCGATCAGGGTCACATCTTCGCTCTCATATGAGATCTCATAGCTCTGCTCTTTGCGGACAAAGCACGGCATTACGCCGGTCTTCCCTGCAAGAGCAAGCGAGACGGCATACGAGCCGATATCAAAAGACTCGGCAATATCAGTCCTTGACAGCATGTGGGATGCGCATCTCTGCAATATATTGACTTCAACGCTGCGTGCCTTACAGGAAAATCTTTCCTTGACCATTCTCTCGAGCGTCTTTCCCGTTCCCGAAAGATACTTGTGCCCGAAAACATCCTTTACGCCGCTCTGACCCGATGCACCGACATACTCGCCGTCGCTGTATTTGATTCCCTCGGAAACGGCGACGACAACATTCGGGTGTTTTTCAAACGCCTTTTCAATATCGGCAAAAAATCTGTCGTTATCAAACGGTATCTCGGGAAAATACATACAGTCAACGCCGTCGCACAGGCCTGCGGCGGCAGTCAGCCATCCGGCATCACGCCCCATGATCTCGATGATCGTGACCGCAGGGACCGTATATACGGCACAGTCACGAACCATCTCGGAAACAGAGACCGAAAGATACTTCGCCGCAGAGCCGAAGCCGGGCGTATGATCCGTGCACACAAGGTCGTTATCTATCGTTTTCGGAACGCCGATAAAGGAAATGTCATCGATTCTGTTTTTTTGTGCATACGCCGTCATTTTGCTGACGGTATCCATAGAGTCGTTTCCGCCTATGTAAAAAAAGCATGAAACATCAAGAGAACGAAGCGCAGAAATAATACGCTCAAATATATCGTCGCCCGAATCCACACCCGGCAGTTTTTTGCGGCAGGAGCCGAGCGCCGACGCCGGTGTAAGTTTCAGTTTCTCAATCGAACCCGGAGCGTCAAAATAACCGTTTAGTTTTATCACGTCGCCGCACAAAAGACCCTCGATACCGTTCCTCATACCGTAAACAGTATCGATCCCATCTGCATCAAGTGCCGCAGAAATAACGCCTGCGAGCGTCGCATTGATTGCTGCGGTCGGTCCGCCCGACTGACCTATAATGATATTTTTCTTCTCCATTATTTTAACCTCCACGCAAAAATGCATACAAAAATTCCCGACACTTACGTATCGGGAATTCTCTCTGGTGACCCGAGGGGGAATCGAACCCCCGTTTTCGCCGTGAGAGGGCGATGTCTTAGCCGCTTGACCATCAGGCCTTGTCTTTAGGACAGATGTATTATATCACAGCTTTTTTTATTTTGCAATACCTAATTTCAATTTTTGATAATTTTTGCAAAATTTATTTTCTGCGCAATTATTTTTTAATATACTCCATATACTCCTCAAGACACAGTCCGAGCTCGTGTATTCTGCTCGCATGATATCTGCCGACAAAGCGGAAATGCCACGGCTCATATGAAACTCCCGTAATATCCGTTTTGTCCTTCGGATATCTGAGGATAAAGCCGAATTTATAACAATTCTCCGCAAGCCATTTTGCAGAATCATCACTCTCATATGATGTGTCGGCCGACGGAATATTATGCATATCGCAACACAATCCCGACTGATGCTCGCTCGCCCCGGGGTATTGCACGATCTTACTCGCCGCCTCTTCCGAGCCGAGCTGAGCGACTTTATTATTAAAAAGCTCGGTCTGGTAGCTGTAGCTTCTGTATGCGCTCATCACCGAAAGACCGTAACCCGAGCTCGGGTTTACATAAGTCATTCCCTGCTTTTCCGCCTCGATAAACAATGCCTCAAGCGCCTTTTCGGCACAGGCACGCATTTTTTGAGTGTTTCTTCCGTCGTCCCGGGTATTTACGACATCAACAAGGTCGCCCGGAATATAGTCCGATGCGAGCTTATTGTCTACGTTGACAAGAAACAGATATTCGTCTGTTTTCGGATTCATATATTCTTCATACGCAGAGAGATCGGCGGAGAAAGTATAGGAATAATCATCATATTTATCGTGAGTGTCCCCGCTCGGCCTGACAGGGGCGTTCGCTCCCGTCGAGTCAGACGGCTCGCTGTTACCAACGATACCGGGAACGTTATCAATATTTGTAATATCCCGTGCCGGCACAAAAATATACAGTGCGCCGAGTATGATCATAAAAGCTAAGACAAAAAACAGGAGAAAAAATACCAATCTGTATTGCATTGCCTTTTTTCTTTTATTACTGTTATAATTACCGTTCATAATATTACCTCAATCCAAAACACCGCTTAACATATCGTCTGATGTAGTATCCGAGCCGGATATGATACCGTCCTGCGGCTTATTATCAGTCGGCGGCGAGTCTCCGGAATTTCCGTTTCCGCCCGTAACAGGCGTCTGAATAGGACGGCTGTCGTTTGATGTGCCGCCGGAATTACCGCTGTTACCGTTGCTTTGAGCAGGCACCGGGTCAGACTCCGAAGGAGGGTCGCTCTCGAGCGGAACGGTATTTGCAAATACTTCCTTGTCATTTAAGTGTTCGAGTTCTTCGCTCGAGCCGGAAAGAAAGACGATATCCTGATATATCTGCTGCTCCTGTCCGAGCGTGTTATATTTCGTTCCGGTAGAAACACGGCTTACGGTTATCTTTGACTTTTCTTTATCCAAAGTTATGCTGATACCGCCGGAAAAATTATAGAAAAAGGAAGCCGGCACATAAACCTCGCCGTTCTTTTCAAACATAATATCCGCCATCGTCGTAGCCTCGCCGTTTATCACGATCTTATCGGATGAATAAAAAAACGTAACATACTGCGAATCATCGTCCGACGGAAAATAGGTGCGCTTACTGTAATCGCCCATAACCGTAAGATCACACAGCCGCGCTATATCGTCCATGGAAAAATACAGCTTCCCGTCATAATAGAGCTCCGACGCAGATACAACCTTTTTTGTCGTGTCCTCCAGGTTATCGATACCGAGCTGGTATACATAGCTGTCTCTGTGGATAAAAGCAAGTATCCTCTGCGAATTCACGATCACGGCAAAAACACCGCAGGTCAATACAATCAGAACCGCAAAAAAAATCAGATACAGCGTCATTATAGCCGAAAAACGGGATTGTTGTCTTGAATTTCTCTTCTCCGCCATTTGATCCTCTTTTTAAGGCAATACCGCATCAGTCTGACGGTGCAATTGCGCCGATAGATTTTTTGTCAGACGATACAAATTGAGGAGGAAAGAGTAGAGCCTCTGCCGACGAAATTTGTGAAGTATGACAGGAAATGTATAAGCAAGTGTGCTGCCAGAATGATGCGGTGTTGCCTTGTACTATATATGGATATTATAGCACATCAAAAAATAAAATCAAGGGCGGCGTGCATAAAAAAATAAAAAATACCGCTTGACAAACGTCCGCACAAGTGGTATACTATACGAAAATAAAGCAGAATGTTCCGTTCTCACCGTATGAGCTATGCCCGATACGGTCAATACATTTTCCGCAATATGTTTGCGATTTGTGTTTGTACGGTACTTCTGTGTCGTACATTTTTTATTATCCATGGAGGTATTCCACATCAAAAACGTAAATTCAAAAGATCATCTCACAAACGAGGAAATATTCTCTGCACCGGGTTTTTCAAAGACAAGACAGGTGAGAGTAATCGGAGATGGCTCTGAGCAGATCGGAGTAATGAAAGCAATCGACGCACTCGACCTGGCATACGAAAAAGGACTTGACCTCGCACTTTTCGCTCCCCAAAGCGATCCGCCGGTATGCAGGATAATAGATTACGGCAAATTCAAATTCGACCGGGACAAACGGGAAAAGGAAGCGAAGAAAAAGCAGGAGCGTGTCGAGATAAAGGAAGTACGGCTCTCCTGCCTCATCGACACAAACGACTTTAATACAAAAGTCAACAATGCAAAGCGTTTTCTCAAGTCCGGCAATAAGGTCAAGGTATCCGTCAAATTCCGCGGCAGACAAATGACGCACCAGGAAATAGGACGGGATCTGCTGACACGATTCGCCAAAGACTGCGAAGAATTCGGAACGATCGATAAGTCCCCTGTTTTAGAGGGACGCTTCATGACAATGTTTATTTTGCCTGCAAAACAGAATGCAGCCAAGTGAAAGGAGAAATAAAATGGCAAAAATCAAAACACATAAGGCTACTGCCAAAAGATTTTCGGTAACGAAGGACGGCAAGGTTAAGCTCAACCACACATTCCGCAGACATAAGCTCGGCATCAAAACGACAAAGCGCAAGAGAGCTCTCAGAAAAGCCGGCTATCTCAGCACTTCAATGGCACCTACGGTAAAGAAGCTGCTTCAGAAATAATCAGTAAATCAGGAGGATCATACAAATGGCAAGAGTTAAAGGCGCTATGATGACGCGCAAGAGAAGAAATAAAATACTCAAGGCTGCAAAAGGCTACTGGGGTTCAAAGAGCAAGCACTTCAAGATGGCGAAGCAAGCCGTCATGAAAAGCGGCAACTACGCTTATATCGGAAGAAAGCAGAAGAAGAGAGATTTCCGTTCTCTCTGGATCACGAGAATATCCGCACAGGCTAAGGTTTGCGGCATGAATTACTCAACATTCATGAACGGCCTTAAAAAAGCGGGTATTGACCTCAACCGCAAAATGCTCTCCGAGATCGCAATATCCGACAAGGAAGCATTCGCTGCTCTCGCAGAAAAAGCTAAAGCTGCACTTAAATAAGTTAAAAAAGCCGGTTTTTCCGGCTTTTCTTTCTGCAAAATGGAAATAATAACTTCAAGAAATAATAAAAAAATAACAGAGGCGGTAAAGCTAAAGGACAAGAAATACCGTGACGCAACCTCTCTGTTCTGCTTTGAGGGATACAAGCTGTTTTGTGAGGCGCTCGCACAGGGGATCTCATTTACCGATATTTTTGCAAGCGAAAGCTTTCTTTCCTCACATGAAATGCCCGATATCCCATACACTCCCGTAACCGACGGAGTATACGGGAAGCTGAGCGACGACAAGGCGCCGGACGGCATATTCTGCATAGCGCAGAAACCTCATGCGGAGCCGAAAAACGCCACCCGCTTTATGGCGTGTTCGCTCGGAGATCCCGGCAATGTCGGCACTATGATACGCACCTGCGCCGCCTTTGATATCGGCGCGCTCATTCTCTGCGACGGATGTGCCGACCCATATTCGCCGAAAGCGGTGAGGTCATCTATGGGTGCTGTCTTCCGTCAGTGTATTATTATCGGGAACGGTGTGCAAGAGATAGAAGAACTGCACAAAAACGGATATACCCTTTGCGCCGCCACGCTCTCCGATCGCTCGCTCGAAATCGGCGATATCGAGATCACGGGCAAAACATGCTTTGCCGTCGGAAACGAAGGACACGGACTAAATAAAGACATCATAGACAGTTGCGACAAACAGGTAATCATACCTATCACAAAAGATACAGAATCTCTGAATGCATCGGTCGCAGCAGCGATCCTGATATGGGAACTTAGTAAAAATGCACGATTATGATTTATTAAAATGGATATGGTTTTCCATCTCCTCCGTCCCCGGCTCAAAAACCGCCGGGATGCTACTTGCGTCATTCGGTTCTGCAGAAGAAGTATATCATTACGACTTTGACGCAAACGATGATTTTGACGCTGTATTATCGAAGAACGCCAAAAGCCTTTTGGTAAATAAAAGTCTGACAGAGGCACAGCAGATCCTCGAATACTGTGATGAAAACGACATTTTCATCATACCGTACTGTGACAGCAGGTATCCCAAAAAGCTGAAAATGATACAAGACCCGCCTGCTCTCTTATACTGCAAAGGCAAAGAAGTCGATTTTAACAAAGGCGTTTACATCGCCTCTGTCGGAACGAGAAAATCTACGGACTACGGCGTGAAAAGCGCAAATTACATATGCGAGGGTCTTGCACGTGCAGGAATCACGGTCGTGAGCGGCATGGCAGACGGCATCGATAAATATTCACATATCGCCGCTCTCAACGGCGACGGAATGACGGTAGCGGTGCTCGGCTGCGGAGTTGACATCATATATCCGAAATGCAACGAACCGCTATATCACAACCTTCGCAAAAACGGCCTCATCATCTCGGAGTATCCGCCTTTGTCCGGGGTATCCAAAACAACATTTCCCGAGCGAAACAGGATCATCAGCGGTATCTGTGACGGCGTACTCGTGATCGAAGCGCCGGCACAGAGCGGCGCTCTCATTACCGCTAACAGAGCGTTAAGTCAAGGCCGCTCACTATATGCCGTCCCCGGAAACATCGATGCATCTGCAAGCGTCGGTACAAATATGCTCATTCAGCAAGGGGCAAAAATGGTCACGGGGCCTATCGATATCATAGCGGAATATCAGCTCGTCCACCCGGACACAGTTAATGTCCTGCCCGCAGTGAAACACAGCCGGGGAAAAACATTTTTTACAAAAAAGAAAAAAGAAACCAAAAATGATGTAAAGAAAAATGAAAATATCCCTCGTATAATGAGTGAAAACGAAAGAAAGATATACAACGCACTTTCATCTATACCCAAATCTGCGGAAGAAATATCCGAAGAGACCGGAATCCCCCTGACAAATACGCTGACTCAGCTCACGCTGTTCTCGATGAACGCAATAGCAAAAGAGCTGCCCGGCGATCTATTCGTGAGAACAAATCTGAAAGGATAAATATATATGGCAAACTTAGTTATCGTGGAGTCCCCGACAAAGGCTCACACAATAAAAGGATTTTTAGGTTCAAATTACAAGGTAGTGGCCTCGAACGGTCATATCAGAGACCTGCCGAAAAGCACGCTCGGCGTCGATATAGAAAATGACTACGAGCCGAAATACATTAACATCAGAGGAAAAGGAGAGCTCATCTCCTCCCTAAAGAAGGAAGCGAAAGGCGCAAACAAAGTCATACTCGCAACTGACGCAGACCGGGAGGGAGAAGCGATCTCGTGGCATCTCGCTACCCTGCTCGGTATCGAGCCTGAAAAGGCAATGAGAGTCACATTCAACGAAATAACGAAAAATGCGATCAAGGACGCAGTGAAAAATCCGAGAAGCATCGATATGAATCTCGTAAATGCACAGCAAACACGCCGTATTTTAGACAGAATTGTCGGATACAAGCTGAGTCCGTATCTCTGGAAGACCGTCAAAAGCGGCCTTTCCGCCGGAAGAGTTCAGTCAGTTGCAACAAGAATTATCGTCGAGAGAGAAGAAGAGATAAACGCATTCATAAGCGAAGAATACTGGACACTTTCCTACATTCTTTCGACCGTGAACGGAGAGGAATTCAAAGCCCGTTTCCACGGTAATAAAAAAGGAAAGATCGACCTCGCAAGTGAAAAAGAAACACGTGGCATAATCGATGCGCTCGCAAAGGGTGAATTCACGGTCTCGCAAATCAAAAAGTCCGTCAAAAACCGCAATCCCCTGCCCCCGTATACGACATCGACACTCCAGCAGGACGCATATAAAAAGCTCGGTTTTCAGTCAGCAAGAACGATGCGTGTGGCGCAGGAATTATACGAAGGTATCAATTTAGGCGCAGAAAACGGTGGTGTACACGGTCTGATCACCTACATGCGTACCGACTCGCTCAGAATATCAAGCGAAGCGGCAAATGCATGCGAGGCATATATCAAAGACAAGTTCGGACAGGAATATTACCCTGACAAGAGACGCTTCTTCAAGACAAACAAAAGCGCACAGGACGCACACGAAGCGATCCGCCCTGCATCAATGTCGCTCGAACCGGGAATGATAAAGTCGCATCTGAGTCAGGATCAGTACCGTCTCTACAAGCTGATCTGGGACAGATTCGTAGCGTCCCAGATGGCGAATGCAAAATTCAATACGGTCGCATGTGATATCGAAAACGGCGATTACACTCTGAAGGCATCGGGAAACAGCCTGCTCTTTAAGGGCTATCTCGCAATTTACAACGACCGCGACGAGGAAAACGACGATATGCTGCCCGAAATGAAAGAAGGCGACAAGCTCTCCGTCAAAAAAGAATTGCCCGAGCAGCATTTCACAGAGCCTCCGGCAAGATATACAGACGGTACTCTCGTCAAATTCCTCGAGGAAAAAGGAATCGGCAGACCGAGTACATTCGCAACGATCATCACGACGATCATTTCACGAGGCTATATCGCCCGTGAGGGAAAGGCGCTGAAGCCGACACAGCTCGGCATCGTCACGACAAAGCTGATGTTAGAGCAGTTCCCCGATATCGTAAACTACAAATTCACAGCCGACATGGAGGACTCGCTCGACAATATCGAAAACGGCGAGGAAAACTCCATCAAAGTGCTCGATGATTTCTATCAGGACTTTAAGTTATCACTCGAAAAAGCGGAATCGGAAAGCTCGGAGCACAAATACAGCGTCCCCGACGAGGAGACAGATATCGTCTGCGAAAAATGCGGCGCAAAAATGGTCATCAAAAACGGAAGGTTTGGCCGGTTTGCCGCCTGCCCGAATTACCCCGAATGCAAAAACACCAAGCCCATCGACAAAAACGGCAAGCTCGTCGTAAAAGAAGAGGTCAAGGTGGAAACAACGGATGAAAAATGCGAAAAATGCGGCGCAGATATGGTCATACGCTCGGGCAAATTCGGCTCGTTCATCGCCTGCTCGAATTATCCGAAATGCAAAAATACCAAGCCTATCATGAATGAAACGGGCGTAAACTGCCCCGACTGCGGAGGAAAGATACTCGTCCGTCAGGGCAAGAGACGCATGGTATTTTACAGCTGTGAAAACTATCCCAAATGCAAATTTTCCTCATGGGATCTCCCGTTGAATAAGAGCTGTCCCCAATGCGGCAAATTGTTATTTAAGAAAAAGACAAAAAATCTGATCGTATGCCATGACACCAAATGCGGATATAAATGCGAAGATGAAAACGCTTGATAAGGTAAATGTAATAGGGGCGGGACTCGCAGGATGCGAGGCGGCATATCAGATCGCCAAGAGAGGCATTCCCGTTCATCTATACGAAATGAAGCCGAAAAAACGCACGCCTGCGCACAAGAGTGATCTGCTCGCTGAGCTTGTATGCTCAAATTCCCTGCGCTCAAATGAAAAGACAAATGCGGTAGGTCTTTTAAAGGAAGAGATGCGGATGCTGGACTCTCTGATCATATCCTGCGCCGACGCATCGGCAGTGCCTGCCGGCTCTGCCCTCGCTGTCGACAGAAATGTCTTCTCCTCTTCGATCACCGAAAAGATCAAGAACCATCCTCTCATCACGCTGACAGAAGAGGAGATCACCGAAATAGACAAAGATGAGGTAACCGTTATTGCAACAGGCCCTCTGACAAGTGATGCGCTCTCGGACTACATCTCAAAAGAATTTGCAGATGAGCAGCTCCATTTTTATGACGCTGCCGCCCCGATCGTTGACGCATCGACCATTGACATGAATACAGCCTTTCTCGCCTCCCGCTACGGGAAAGGAGAAGCCTGCTATATCAACTGCCCGATGAGCGAGGAGCAGTACAACGCTTTCTATGAAGCGCTTATTTCCGCTGACACCGCGCCCCTGCACGAGTTTGACACGCCGGATGACGAGCCGAAGGTCTTTGAGGGGTGCATGCCCGTCGAGGTAATGGCAAAGCGAGGAAAGGACACGCTGACATTCGGTCCTCTGAAACCGATCGGACTTCCCGACCCGAAAACAGGCAAGGAATATCACGCCGTCGTACAGTTGCGCCAGGAAAACGCAGAAAAAACCATGTATAATATCGTCGGATTTCAGACCCACCTTACCTTCGGTGAGCAAAAACGGGTGTTCCGCATGATCCCGGGGTTAGAAAATGCAGAATTCCTGCGTTACGGCGTCATGCACAGAAATACATTTATCAATTCGCCCATGATCTTAAATCCTGACTACTCCCTGAGAAAATACCCGAATATATTTTTCGCAGGGCAAATAACCGGCGTCGAGGGATATGTAGAATCTGCCGCATCCGGCCTTGTGGCAGGAATAAACGCCGCAAACAGAATAACGGGTAAGGATAAGATTATCTTTCCCAGAGAGACCGTGATCGGCTCGATGGCTGCATATGTCAGCGACAAAAATGTCGTCAAATTTCAACCCATGAATGCAAATTTCGGTCTTGTTCCCCCGCTCGGATACAAAGTTAAAGGCGGAAAACGTCCGAGATACGAGAAGCTATCCGAACGGGCGCTTGACATAATGACAGAATTTATAGAAAAGGTATAACAATGTGTAAGAATTTACCGAGCGACCTTTCCCTGCTCGAAGAAAAAACGGGATACAAATTCAAAGACCCTACAATACTCGAAACTGCCCTCACCCATTCTTCCTATACCAACGAAATGAAGAGCAAGGGCAAGCAGAGCGTGTGCAACGAGAGACTCGAATTCCTCGGTGATTCTGTTTTGCAGATCATATCGAGCGAGATGCTTTTCAAAAAATTTGCATCCATGCCCGAGGGCGACCTATCACGCATACGTTCCCAGATCGTATGCGAAAAGGCGCTCGCCGACTACTCACATATGATATCGCTCGGGGATTTTCTCTTCCTCGGCAAAGGCGAGGAGCAAAACAAAGGACGCAAGCGTCCCTCTATCCTCGCAGACGCTTTCGAGGCACTGATCGCCGCAATATATCTCGACTCGGATATCGACACGGTAAGAGGATTTCTGCTTCCCTATCTCGAAAAAGAGACCTCGGGGCTTGAGCTCGGCAAACGGGGAGAAGATCATAAATCGAGACTGCAGGAGATCATACAGCAGGAAAAGAACGAAAAATTTGAATATATTCTGGTCGAGGAAAAAGGACCCGCACACGCAAAGGAATTTACCGTCGAGGCAAGGCTCAACAGCAATGTCATCGGCAGAGGCAAGGGACACTCAAAAAGAGAGGCGGAGCAAAACGCCGCCGCTCAGGCCCTTGAATTATTCGGTTCAGACAAATGAAACATGTAAACGTCCCCGTATTTATCCCCCACCTCGGCTGTCCGAATGATTGCGTATTCTGCAATCAACGAATGATATCGGGAAAAACGGTTTTTGATGAAAGCAGTGTCGATGTCGATATCAACACTGCTCTTTCTACTCTGAATTCAGAAAGTGAAATAGAGATCGCTTATTTCGGCGGAAGCTTTACGGGCATTGACCGTTCTCTCATGATAAGGCTGCTCGAGAAAGCAAACACTTATATCGACGCAGGCAAAGCTTATGCGATCAGAGTTTCCACGAGACCCGACTATATCGACGGCGATATCCTCGATATATTAAAAAAATACCGGGTAAAAGATATCGAACTCGGGATTCAAAGTATGTCAGACGATGTGCTCGCAACCTCCAAGCGGGGGCATACCTCTCAAAACTCGATCGAAGCCTGCCGCATGATAAAGGAATACGGTTTCAACCTCGTCGGGCAGATGATGATCGGCCTTCCCTGCTCAGATATGGAAAAAGAAATATACACGGCAAAGGCTTTATGCAGTATGTCGGTCGACGCCGCAAGGGTCTATCCTACTGTAGTCTTTAAGGGCACCGAGCTTGAGCGCATGATGGCATTGGGCGAATACGAGCCGCTCACGCTCGACGATGCGATCAAAAGGACGGCGGCCGTACTCGAAATTTTCGACGGAGCAGATATCCCCGTCATAAGGATCGGCTTATGCTCTCAAGATAATCTGTTTGACAGTGACACCGTCGCCGCAGGCGACTATTCCTCTGCGATAGGCGAGATAGCGCAAAGCGAGCTTTTCTATAAAAAGATATCGGAGCTACTCGAAAAAGCCGAAAGCATCCCCGAAAAGCTGACGATCCTGTGTCCGAAGGGTGCGACATCCAAGGTAGCAGGACACAAAAAGGTCAACAGCGAAAGAATAAAAAAACAATATCCCGTAAAACAGATCAAAATCATTGAAAAAAATGAGCTTTTAGGTTATAATATAATAATAAACTAAGAAAGAGGTGTCCGAAATGCGCATAAAATCACTCGAAATGCAGGGCTTCAAGTCGTTTCCTGATAAGACCGTCATCAATTTTGACGGCGGCGTGACGATCATCGTCGGTCCGAACGGAAGCGGAAAATCCAACATTTCCGATGCGATCAGATGGGTACTCGGCGAGATCTCCTCGAAAAACATCCGCGGAAACAAAATGGAGGACGTTATATTCGGCGGAACGGACACACGCCGTCAAATGGGCTTTGCCGAGGTATCGCTGTCAATCGACAATACCGACCCGAACAACAGAATGAATATCGACTATGACGAGGTGACCGTCACAAGAAGATACTACCGTACCGGCGAAAGCGAGTATTTTATTAACGCAAAGCCTGTCAGGCTCAAGGATATTTCCGAGATGTTTATGAATACCGGTATCGGAAGAACCGGATATTCTGTAATAGGACAAGGCAAAATCGCCGAAATAATCTCTCAGAAAAGCGACGACAGGCGCATCATCTTTGAGGAAGCGGCAGGTATATCAAAATACCGCTATAAAAAGAAAGAGGCAGAACGCAAACTCGATGAGACAAACGACAACCTCGTCAGAATAACGGATATTTTAAGCGAACTTGAATCCCGTGTCGGCCCTCTCGAAAAAGAAGCATCAAAGGCACGTACATATCTCGATCTGTACGACGAAAAAAAGCAGGCGGATATATCCCTCTGGCTTTACGACATCGAGGATATAAAAAGCCAGTTTGAAAGCGTCGATGCAAATTATACCGTCTCATCAAAAGAGCTCGAGATAATCGACGATATCATAGCTTCGCTTGAAAACCAGAACGACAAAGCATTCGAGGAGCAGCAGGAAGCCAAAAGGCAAAGCGAGCTCTGTGATAAAAATATCCGTGAATACACCGAAAAATTCCATTCTCTCGAATCATCGGGAAAGGTGCTCGAAAACGATATCAAGCATTACGAATCACAGATATCCCACCTCGAGATCGAAAAAAAGGAATCTGAGGACGCTCTCATCGCTCTCACTGAACAACGAAACGAATTCTCCCATGCGTATGACGCCGAATCAGACGCCTTAAAAGAAGCTGACAGCCGCTTCAAGGAAAGCGTGACGGCGTTAGAGGAGACAAGAAAAGAGATCTTCCGTCTCGAGAGCGAAAGAGACGCAAAGCTCGAGGAGGCGAGAGCCGTAAGCGACTCTGTGATAGAGCTGAAAGCCAAGCTCGAATCCCTATCCGACGATGAAGGCGCTCCCGATATCGAGGAGACGAAAAACGAGCTCGAAAAATGCCGCGAGAACGATAAGTTTATCAGCGACAGAATCGAAAAGGCTCAGGCGACCATCGCCGCATACACCGCACAGATCGACGCAGCCAAAGAAGAGGTGCAGTCGCTCAAGGACACAAAATCAAAAGAATATAACGAAGAAAAGCTGTCGCTTACTGCAAAGAAGGACAAACTAGCACTGAAGTCAGCGTCGGCGCATCAGCGTCTGGCTACATTAAAGCGCATGGCAGAGCACTTCGAGGGTTATGCATCAAGCGTTAAATTCATAATGAACGAAAAAGCCGCCGGCAAGCTGCCCGGTGTTATCGGCACGGTCTCCGATATTATTGATGTCGGCGAAAAACACACCGTCGCGATCGAAACCGCCCTCGGCAATAACATACAAAATATCGTCTGCGATGACGAGGCGACAACAAAGGCGGCAATCAGCCTGCTGAAAGAAAACAGGGCTGGAAGAGCCACATTCTTCCCCGTGTCGTCCATCACCGCACAGCCGCTGAATGTCGATAGGAAGACCATTGAGTCATCGAAGGGCTATGTCGGTTATGCAGACACGCTCGTTCGCCGTGACAGAAAATACGATGAGATCGTAAAAAACCTGCTCGGCCGCACGGTGGTATTCGATAATCTCGACAACGCAACGGCGATGGAACGTGCCATCGGATACAAGATCAAATGTGTAACGCTCGACGGGCAGATCATCAATACCGGCGGTTCATTTACCGGCGGTTCATCCAGACGGGAAAGCGGCATCCTCTCACGTGCGCTCGAGATGGAAGAAATACAAAAAGATATCGTCAGACTCGAGAGTGAGGAAAAGGAGACGGAAAAGCTCCTTTCCGAATGTGAAAAGAATGCCGACGACGTCAATTTTTCCATTTCCGATATGGAATCAAAAATTGCTATCCTCACGAGTCTCTGCTCAGCCGAGGATACGCAGATGCAGGTTCTATCCGCTCAAAAAGACGCCGAAAAGGCGCAGGCGGAGTTGCTCTTATCATCTTTACGCTCACATGAAGAAGCTGAGAAGCACAAGAAGGAAGAGATCGAACGCATTACGGCGTTAATCACCGAAAAAGAAGGGCTCTCTGAAAAGATAAAGGAAGAGATTAACATATCGGAAAGTCTGTGCAGGGAGGCCCACGAAGCGTTAGACTCGGCAATCGATGCGAAAAACTCCCTGCTCATTGAAATAACATCGAAAGAAAAGGATGCAGCGGCAGCGAAAAAGCAAATTGACGACACCGACACGGCGATCCTCAGCGTAAAGGAAGACTGCAACGCAAAGACCGCACAGATCGCTCTTTACAATCAAAAGCTGATATCCATAAAGAATCAGATCAGTGCGAATGCCAAAAGTCTCGGCGGAGCGACAGAAGAGCTCGAAGCCTTTGAAAAACGCTCAGCCGAACTTCGCGATATCATCTTGTCTCTTGATGTGAAAATTAATTCCCTGCGCACGGAATACAAGGATAAAACACACGAGCGTGAATTAAAATACCGCGAATACACCCTGCTCGAGACAAAGCGTGCTTCCTTGCTCTCAAAACAGGACGGCATGGCAAGCAAGATATGGGACGATTACGAACTGACATACGCAAGTGCCTGTGCGCTCGGCTATCCCGAGGTGACGAAGGATACAAGACCCCAGATAGCGGCAAAAGTTAACGAATTCCGCAACAAGTTGCGTGCGCTCGGCCCTATCAACGTCGGCGCAATCGACGAATACTCAGAAGTGAAGCAGCGCTATGACTTCTTATCAAATCAGGTAAACGACCTGAATAATTCAAGAGAAGATCTGACGGGTATCATAGACAAGCTCGAGACGGAAATGAGAAACAAATTCGCCGCAGCCATGCAGGAAATAAACGTCAACTTCAAGGCTGTATTCAAGGAATTATTCGGAGGAGGAAACGCAGATCTCGTGCTGACCGATCCCGACAACATACTCGAGAGCGGCATCGACATCAACGTCGCACCTCCCGGTAAGATCATCAAGAATCTACAGCTCCTTTCGGGCGGTGAGCAGGTATTCGTCGCAATCGCACTGTATTTCGCAATACTGAAGGTAAATCCGTCGCCCTTCTGTCTGCTCGACGAGATCGAGGCGGCCTTAGACGAGGTCAACGTCACAAAATTTGCAGAATATGCAAAGAAATTTTCAAATAAAACTCAATTTATCATTATTACACACAGAAGAGGAACGATGGAGGTCGCAGATTCTCTTTACGGTATCACCATGCAGGAGAGAGGTATCTCCAAGGTTCTTTCGATCAACGTAAATGAGGTTGAGAAAAAGATCGGAGTGAAATTAGGATAATGGGATTCTTTGAGAGCCTGAAAAACGGTCTATCCAAAACAAAAGCGAGCCTTTTCGGGCAAATACACAATCTGTTTTCCTCGTTTGTAAAAGTGGACGAGGAACTGCTCGAGAGCCTCGAGGAAATACTCATATGTGCGGATATCGGCTTTGATACGACAGAAGAAATCATCACAAAGCTCCGTGCAAAGATAAAAGACGAGCGCATATCGGAGACCGACGCCGCCTATGCGGCGCTGAAAGAGATACTGCGTGAAATGATAGGCGAGGCAACTCCCCTTGCGACAGAAAGAAAGCCGGCTGTCATTCTGGTCATCGGTGTAAACGGCGTCGGAAAAACAACGTCGATTGCCAAGATCGCTCATGTCATGAAAAGCGAAGGCAACAAGGTCGTGCTCGCCGCAGCAGATACCTTCCGTGCGGCGGCGATCGATCAGCTGACAATATGGTCAGAGCGTGTCGGCGTCGATATCATCAAGCAAAACGAGGGCTCGGACCCTGCGGCAGTCGTTTTTGACGCCATCAACTCCGCAAAAAGCAAGAAGGCAGACGTGCTGATCATCGACACGGCAGGCCGACTGCACAATAAAAAGAATCTGATGGACGAGCTCGCAAAAATCAACCGTGTCATCGACCGTGAGCTGCCCGACTGCTCACGGGAAACCTTCCTCGTGCTCGACTCCACGACAGGACAGAACGCCGTAAATCAGGCAATGGAATTCAAAAACGCCGCAAACATAACCGGTCTGGTACTCACAAAGCTTGACGGCACAGCAAAGGGCGGCATTGTATTTTCCATAAAGAAAATGCTCGATATCCCCGTACGGTTTATCGGCGTGGGCGAAAAAATGGAGGATCTACAGCGTTTTGATCCAGACGAGTTCATAGACGCTCTGTTTGAATGATATGGAAATCGTACTTGCAACATCAAATAAGAATAAAGTAAGAGAATTTCAGAATATTTTTCGCACCGAATGTCCCGAGCTTGATATCACCGTTCTCTCGCTTAAGGACGCAGGAATTACCGACGATGCAGTCGAGGACGCAGATACCTTCGAGGGGAATGCGATGATAAAAGCAAAGTGCGCCGCAGGACACGGATATATCACATTTGCCGACGACTCGGGAATATGCGTCGATGCGCTCGGAGGAGCGCCCGGTATTTTCTCGGCACGCTTCTCGGGCGTTCACGGAGACGACGAAGCAAATAACGCTCTCCTGCTCGAAAAGCTGAAAAACACGCCGGACGAAGAACGCACGGCACGGTATGTCTGCGCGATCGCCTGCGTTTTCACAAACGGCGATACGTTTACCGTAACAGGAAAAGCCGAAGGTAAGATCGCAACTGCACCACGTGGAAACGGGGGCTTCGGCTACGATCCGTTATTTATCGGCGAGGGTTCACCGAAAACATGGGGCGAGATATCCGCCGAAGAAAAAGACGGAAAATCACACCGTGCAAACGCCGCAAAATTATTTATCGCAGAATTAAGGAAGCATCTATATGACGATAACAACGAAACAAAGAGCATATCTTAAGGGGCTGGCAATGAAAATCGACCCGATATTTCAGATAGGAAAATCGGGTATTTCCGGGGAAATTATCAAACAGCTGTCGGCCGCACTCGAGGCAAGAGAGCTTATCAAAATCAATGTCCTCGACTCAAGTCCCGTCTCCCCTGCCGAAGCGGCAAACGAAATTGCCGAGGCAACAGACGCAGTGTGCGTTCAGGTCATCGGTAAAAAATTTGTATTATATAAAGAGTCTGAAAATCATAAAAAAATAGAATTATGAAAAAATATAAAAGACTCGGGATCTACGGCGGAACATTCGCCCCGGTACACAAAGGGCATATGCAAGCGGCAAGCGTATTTTTGAGCTCCGGCCTCATTGATAACCTGCTTATTATGCCGTCGTTTATCCCTCCTCACAAGTCACTTTCCTTTGCCGATTCGCCGTCCGCACGGCTTGATATGTTAAGAATCGCTTTCGGCACGTTTCGGGAATACGGCAAAACCCTCGAAATATCAGACTATGAAATAGCGAAAGGCGACGTCAGCTATACTTATGAAACGGCGATGCATTTTCTGCCGCTTTGCGATAAGCTGATATTACTTTGCGGAAGCGATATGCTCTTATCTTTTGACACATGGCACCGTGCAGAGGAGCTGATGAAGATATGCGAGCTCGCATATATCCCACGGCACAAAGACGATATCTCTGCCCTTCGCTCAATGTCTGCAGAATTACACGAGAGATTCGGACTTGTCTCTTATGAGCTATTATGCGACATCATAGATATCTCATCCTCGGAAATAAGAGAGAGAATCTATAAAAACCGTAATATCACGGAATTTACACATGAAAACGTCGCAAAATATATAAAGGAAAACGGTCTGTATGTCTAAGTTCTGCGATATAGAGAAATATATAAATACCGTTCTGTCACAGGAAAGGCTCGGGCATGTTTATTCGGTACGGGATACGGCGGGCGAGATGTGCCGTCTGCTCGGCAGAGGCGACCTCTGCGAAGCGGCCGAGACTGCCGGGCTCTTACACGATATAACAAAAGAGCTCGATCGGAGTGAACACTTAAAGATCATCCGGGATTCGGGACTTATCTTAAACGAGGAAGACATGCTCTCGCCCAAAATACTGCACGCCTTCACCGGAGCGGTAAAGGCACGTGAATTATTTCCCGATATCGTAAACGACGAGATATACGGCGCAATATTCAATCACACAACGGGGGATGCGAATATGTCTTTCCTTGAAAAGGTGATCTTCCTCGCCGATTATATCGAACCGACGAGAAAATACAGCGACTGTCAGGCGCTGTACCGATATTTTACACAAAGAATAACAGACGGCGATATCCTCGATACCGCATGTCTTATTTCCCTTTCAAATACCATCGCTCACCTGACAAAAAAAGGAGAACACGTAAATTCACGCACACTTCGTGCGAGAGACAGCTTATTAAACAAGGAGAAAAAATGACAAGCCAAGAAAAAGCCATAGAAATAATCAAGATACTAAACGAAAAAGACGCAAAAAACATCCGTCTGCTTCATGTGACCGATAAGACCATAATCGCCGACTATTTTGTGATATGCTCGGGCTTTTCAAATACTCAGGTCAAAGCATTTGCAGGCGAGGTCGAGTACAAAATGGGTCTAAAGGACATAACGCCCCACCACATCGAGGGTTATGCCGAGGCGTCGTGGGTGCTTCTCGACTATTCCTCTGTGATAGTCAACATATTTTATCATGAAACGAGAGAGTTTTACGATCTCGAAAAGCTATGGGCAGATGCCGAGGAAATCGACATTTCCGAATATATAACCGAAAAATAATTTATCTGGAGAATAGAAATGAAATACGATTTTAAAACCATCGAGCCGAAGTGGCAGAATGAATGGGAAAAAGCACACGCTTTTGAAGCAAGTGATGACTATTCAAAGCCGAAATTTTACGGTCTGATCGAATTCCCGTACCCGTCGGGCGCAGGAATGCACGTAGGACACATAAAGGCATACTCGGGCATGGAGGTCATATGCAGAAAAAGGAGAATGCAGGGATATAACGTCCTCTTCCCGATCGGCTTTGACGCATTCGGTCTGCCGACCGAAAACTATGCGGTGAAAACGGGTACTCACCCGAGAATAGTCACCGATACCAATATAGCAAAATTCACATCCCAGCTCAAAAAAGTCGGTTTCTCTTTTGACTGGTCGAAAACCATAGATACGACCGACGAAAACTACTACAAATGGACGCAGTGGATCTTCTTAAAGCTTTTTGAAAAGGGACTCGTTTTCCGTGATAAGGCGCTCGTCAACTACTGCCCTCACTGCAAGGTCGTTCTCTCAAACGAGGACTCACAGGGAGGCAAATGCGATATCTGCCATACAGACATCGTGCAGAAGTCAAAGGACGTCTGGTATTTGCGCATTACCGAGTACGCAGACAAGCTCCTTACGGGACTTGATGAGGTGGACTACCCTGCAAACATCAGAGCACAGCAGGAAAACTGGATCGGAAAATCGACAGGTGCGTTCGTAAACTTTGAGATCAAGGATACCGACGAGAAGCTGACGATATACACCACAAGATGCGATACCCTCTTCGGCGTAACATTTATGGTAATCGCTCCCGAGCACCCGATAATCGACAAATACTCCGATATGATCGCAAACATGAACGAGGTATCGGATTATCGTGAAAAATGCGCAAAAATGACCGAATTTGAGCGCACACAGCTCGTCAAAGACAAAACAGGCGTCAGGCTCGACGGTTTATGCGCCATTAACCCGATCAACGGCAAGGAGATCCCCGTTTACATCTCGGACTATGTTATGATGGGTTACGGCACGGGTGCGATCATGGCAGTGCCTGCTCACGACCAGCGTGACTATGACTTCGCAAAGAAATTCGGTATTGATATCATCGAGGTCATCCGCGGCGGAGACATCAGCGTCGAGGCGTATACAGGCGACGGCGAGATGGTAAACTCCGGCTTCCTGAACGGATTTACCGATAAGAAATCATCGATTGCCAAAATGCTCGAATACTTAGAGGAAAAGAAGATCGGCACCGCCGGTGTTCAGTACAAAATGAAGGACTGGGCATTCAACCGCCAGAGATACTGGGGCGAGCCGATACCGATCGTACACTGCGCTGACTGCGGTATGGTCGCAGTTCCGTATGACGAGCTTCCGCTCAGACTGCCCGATATCGAAAACTTCGAGCCCGGCGAGGGCGGCGAATCGCCGCTCGCAAAAATAGAATCCTATGTCAGATGCAAATGCCCCAAGTGCGGTAAGGATGCAAAGCGTGAGACCGATACCATGCCGCAATGGGCAGGCTCATCCTGGTATTTCCTCCGTTATATCGACCCGAATAACGACGAGGTATTTGCAGACAAAGAAAAGCTTGGTTACTGGATGCCGGTCGACTGGTACAACGGCGGTATGGAACACGTCACAAGACATATGATATACTCACGTTTCTGGCACAAGTTCCTTTATGATATCGGAGAGGTCACCACGTCCGAGCCGTATGCAAAGCGCTCGGCACAGGGTATGATACTCGGTGCAGACGGTGTTAAAATGTCGAAATCCAGAGGAAACGTCGTCGACCCGAATGATGTCGTCGAGCAGTTCGGCGCAGACACGCTGCGTACCTACATACTCTTTATGGGCGATTACGGCTCTGCCGCACCATGGTCTGAATCGAGTGTCAGAGGATGTAAGAGATTCCTCGAGAGAGTCGCAGACCTCCCTGCCATGGCAAAAGGAAACGGCGTGACGCCTAAGCTCGAATCCTCATTCCACAAGACGATCAAGAAAGTCTCCTCTGATATCGAGGAAATGAAGTTTAATACTGCGATCGCCGCTATGATGACGCTGATCAACGAGATAAACGACATCGGCTCGATAACGGTAGACGAGCTCAAAACATTCATCAAGCTGCTCAATCCGTTCGCTCCCCACCTCACGGAAGAAATATGGCACGACCTCGGAGAGAACACGTTACTCTCGCTCGAGAAATGGCCTGAATTCGATGAGAGCAAAACGGTCGACGCAGAGATCGAGATAGCGATACAGGTATGCGGTAAGTTCAGAGGCAAGGTGGTCGTTTCCGCCGACGCTGACAAGGACACCGTCCTTGCCGCCGCCAAGAACGATGAAAAAGTCGCAGCGAATATCGCCGGCAAAGAGATCGTAAAAGAGATCTATATTCCCGGCAAGCTCGTCAATATTGTTGTAAAATAAACTGTATTCGCTAAAAAATGCAAAAACTATTGACAAATTTGTCGTGATGGTCTATAATACATAAGAAAAAATAATATGCTCCTGCTTAAGCGAGGGGAGGGATATAAAAAATGGCAGAAGTCAGAGTTAAAGAAAATGAATCACTCGACAGCGCACTTCGTCGTTTCAAAAGACAGTGTGCAAGAAGCGGAGTGCTTTCTGAGCTCAAGAAAAGAGAGCACTACGAGAAGCCCAGCGTAAAGAAAAAGAAAAAGTCTGAGGCTGCAAGAAAGCGTAAATTCAAATAATTTCGCAAAATGTATGAAAAAAAGAACGGCAATACGCCGTTCTTTTTTTTCTATTATTTCTGACTCCGGTTTTCACGATGCAAAAAACGGGATACTATTCATACTGGCATACTCTTTCGCATACGAGTTCTTGTCTCCGTAAATTATCAGAAGAGATTCACAGTCTGCGAAGACACCTTCCCCGATGTATTTCACATTGCTCGGAATCGTGATGCTCTGAAGGTTATGGCAGCTTGAAAACGCACTGCCGCCGATCGTTAACACGCTGTCCGGGATCGTGACACTCGTAAACTTACCGCAGCTTTGAAAAGCACAGAAATCGATAATTGTTACGCTATCTAATATTTCTGCCTCGTTTTTACCCGGTGGGCAACAGATCAGCTGTGTTTTGTCTTTGTTGTATAATATACCGTCAAAAGAAGTATATACAGGATTATTTTCATTTACCAGAATGCTCGTAAGTGAGGCACAGTTAACAAACGCAAAGTAACCGATATCAGTTACGCTCTCTGGGATCGTGATGCTCGCAAGACCTCTGCAACCGGAAAACGCACTCTCGCCAATGCTCGTTACGCTATTTGGGATCGTGACGCTCTTAAGGGCATCGCAACCGGAAAATGCGCTCTCGCCGATACATGTTACGCCCTCCGGGATCGCGATACTCGCAAGGCCTCTACAATAGGTAAACGCGCTCTCGCCAATGCTTGTCACGCTCTCCGGGATCGTAATGTCCGTTAGACCTTCACAGCCGAAAAACGCAATTTTTCCGATACCTGTCACACTGTTGGGGATCGTGATACTCGTGAGACTGCCACATCTATAAAATGCACATTTCCCAATGCCCGTCACGCCGTTTTTGATTTGAACCGAAATAATTTTGTCATAATGTTCACTCCACGGTTGAGCGTCCCGGTCGTAATCCGCCATCGCTCCCGAACCGCTGATAGTAAGCTTTCCGTTATCGTAGAGCTTCCAGGTGAGATTATCACCGCATTCGCCAGTGTCTATTACCTTTGCAGTCAACTGCAGTGCGCATATCGCACCGCACACGATCGCCGTAATCAGCAATAATGAAATTATTTTTTTCTTCATATTTTTTCCCTCCTATGCTTAACCTTCATATATATAGACGTAAAAAAATCCTAAAGGTTACATATTTTCAAAAAAAATTTCCGAAATTACCATAATTTCACTTTGTAATCTAAAAAGCGGATACTATTATAGCAGAAAAAAGAACGGCGAATTGCCGTTCTTTTTTCTGCTATATTCGCCTGTATTGATTATTTCGCCACTGTTGCAGAAAATTTCATAAGTATCATAGCGACTTGCGCTCTTGTAGCGTCGCCTCGTGCATCAAGCATATTGACACCGCCAATCTTATTTCCTGAAATGAGACTGACGCCGACCGCCCATTTGATCGCATCCTCAGCATAGCCTGATACCTTATCTCCGTCGGGAAATGAGGCGAGCTCTGCTGTAACGGTCACATCATATCCTTTTTTCTGTGAATATCTATACAAGATGGTCGAGAGTTGTTCACGGGTTATCTTGTCATTCGGGGAGAAAGCTGTCTCGGTCGTTCCGTAAACCACTCCGTTTGCCACAGCCCACTTGACTGCATCTGCATACCACTGCCCATCCTTTACATCACTAAAGGGATTAGTATACTCAGATGACAAGGGATTACCCTCAAGATTATAAAGCACCTGCACGAGCATTGCTCGGCTCATCGCCGTATTCGGCTCGAATGTTGTTTCGCTCATTCCGCTAAAGACCGAATTTGTTATCGCATATTTCACAGCACTCTCATACCACGCACCGGGATCAACATCCGAAAAGACTTTATCCCCTATCTTCATACCCGTTACAAACTTTATATTATTTTCATCGGCATATTTCTGAGCATACGAACCACTGCATCCGTAAATGGTCAGTAACGGGCAATCTTCAAACGCATCGTCCTTAATACTCGTAACGCTTGAGGGAATCGTAACGCTCGTGAGATTTTCGCATTTTCCAAATGCATAGTCTTCAATACTCGTCACACTATTAGGGATCGTAATGTCCGTAAGACTGCTGCACCCATAAAACGCACGGTAATCAATATTCGTCACACTTTCGGGGAGCGTGACACTTGTAAGACTGCTGCACTTTGCAAACGCCTTATTCCCAATACTCGTCACACCGTTATCTATCTGAACGGCGGTGATCCTGTCATAATAATGCCGCCACGGCTGAGAGATCGTATTCTCAGAATAGGTATAATAGTCCCACATATCACCCGTACCGCTGATGATGAGCGTATCGCTGTCGTTCAGTATCCAAGTCAAGTTATCGCCGCATTCTCCGCTGTATGACAGTTCTATTTCAGCAAACGGAATTTTGTTTCTATTTGCATACCCCTGTGCACATGAGCCTTTATATCCGTGGATCGTAAAATCACCGCACCTCTTAAACGCATCGTATCCAATGCTTGTCACACTGTCGGGAATCGTGATGCTCGTAAGGCTCGTGCAACCGACAAACGCTTCGCCTCCGATAACCGTCACACCTTCGGGTATAGTGATACTTGTAAGACTTTCGCATCCGTAAAACATATATTGATTGATGCTCCTCACACTGTTAGGAATCGTGATGTTCGTAAGGCTCTTGCAACCGGAAAACGCACCGTCATTTATGCTCATTACGCTTGAGGGGAGCGTGACGCTCGTGAGATTTTTGCAATTCCCAAACGCCTCATCCCCGATACTCGTTACGCTGTCGGGAAGCGAGATGTCGACAAGGCTGTTGCAGAGAAAAAACGCATATTTCCCAATTCTCGTGACTCCATCCGGTATCGAGATGTTCGTGAGGCTTTTGCACCCGTAAAACGCATGGTCTTCTATGCTTGTTACACCGTTATATATCTCAACCTCTTTTTTCCCTCTCGGGCAACATACTAATTGTGTTTTATCTTTATTATATAACACTCCGTCAACAGAAGTATAATCAGAATTATTTTCATCTACATGAATATCACCGAGTGAGCTGCAACCATCAAATGCGTTGTTTTCTATGCTCGTCACGCTTGAGGGAATTGCGATATCCGCAAGCGAAGTGCAGTCTTCAAACGCATATTCTCCGATGCTTGTCACGCTATTCGGAATGGTGATACCCGTCAGTGCACTGCACCCCAAAAACGCATCTTTCCTAATGCTCGTTACACTGTCCGGTATCGAGATGTTCGTGAGGCTCTTGCATCCGTAAAACGCCGACTTTTCAATGCTCGTTACACCGTTAAAGATTTCGATCTCTCTTTTCCCTCCCGGGCAGACTATTAGCCCCGTTTTATCTTTTGTGTATAATATTCCGTCGACAGAAGCATAATTCTGATTATTTTCATTTACATAAATATCCGTAAGCGAACGGCACCCCTGAAATGCATCGCTATCGATGAACGTTACGCCATTTGGAATCGTGATGCTCGTGAGTGCACTGCAAGACCAAAACGCCTGACTCGTGATACTCGTCAAGCTGTTCGGGATAGTGATGCTGGTAAGCGAGCTGCAACCGCAAAACGCATAACCACCGATGCTCTTTACACCCTCATTGATTTGAATCGTGGTAATACTATCACAATAATCCCGCCACGGCCGAGGATACCAATACGAATCATAATGATTCATATCACCTGTGCCGTCAATAGTGAGCGTGCCGTTGTCGAATGTCCATATGAGATTTCCCCCGCATTTTCCGCTGTCTGCAGCGGTCGCCGTCATCGGCAGTGCGCACAGCATACCGCAAATGAGCGCCGCAGTAAGCAATAATGAAATTAGTTTTGTCCTCATTTTTCGTCCTCCCTTTTTATATATACAGTAAACTGTATATTTTTACTACTGCTATTATATATCAAGCAGAAAGATTTTGCAATGCTTTTGTGTATTCATTAGTCAGGACCTCCGGCATAGCCGGAGGTTTCCGGTGACAAAAAAACAGGAACGGCAGAGCCGTTCCCGATTTGAAAATCAGTCAATATGCGCAAGCCACTCATGCAATTTTGCAAGCGCTTCGCCAGTAAAATCCGAGGAAAGTTTATTTACTGTATATCGCTGCACATTACCGCCCGATTCACGCAGGGCTTGCTCCAAGCCGTCGCTTTGCTCGGCGGGAAATTGCGGATGATTTGCATAGTCAACCAACAACACCGGGATCTTCAGCTTATCGGCAAAGGTGACCGCACTTCTTCGCTGATATTCCTCCGGGCAATCGGTAATGCTGCCGCCCACCAGCGATTCGGCGAATGCGGTGATTCCTTCTCCTCTCGCCTCACAAAGACCTGCAAGATCGCTTATTACATTCACGACTGCTACCCCCGACAAATTCTCCGCCTCAAGAGATGCGAGACGCAGTGCGGTGATCGAGCCCTCGGACGAGCCTGCGGCGTAACAACGTCTGCCTTCGCTGATTCCCGATTCTTCACACAAGCGTATCAACCGGACAGCATCGGCGATATCCTCACCTCCGAGATCTCGCACACCCTCGCTGCCACCCTGTCCGCGCGCGAACAAACGAACGACGCCGAGCTTTTCCGATACAAATCCATTTGCAAGATCCCGGGTTTCCCAAGAGATCTCAGGGAAATAATAGAGCAGCGGCGCATCCGAAGAGAAATAATCTTTCGGCAGAATCAACTGTGCTGCAATAGTCAATTCCCCGTCATCCGACGTAAACTTCAGATCATATGCCGCCGCATCCTCAACACCGGTTTCACACGGTGTGACGGACACGACCTGCGGCAGTGCCTTCAACGCCGTGATCGGGTCTGTTTTCGCAGGCTCGGGTGCGGGTTCCGTGCCGCAGGCGGAAAAAGACAAGAGCATACAAAGCGCCGCAAGTACTGCCGTAAAATTAATAAATAACCGTTTCATCTTTTATCCTTTCAAATTATAAATTATCGTTAGATTCCGCATCCTCTTCACGTACAAAAACATACCAATACGGTCTGAGCCCGCCGTACATATAGTCGCCCGACTTATGCTCAACAAACAAATACTCTCTTTGCGCGATACGCTGAATGAAATACCGCTCTGCGGTTTGCGCCCAACGGTTCAACACATACCCGCGGGTGTATTCCATGAGGCTCTGCGATGTACTGCCCCCGGAGTATAAAACCTTTGTACCCATTCCACGCTCACGAAAAATCATCTGATGCGTCGGCAGAAGCTGTGCATCGTTTCCTTGTGTATCAGCTCTGAAATCCTCTGTGTCACGCACGAAAGCAACGCTGCGCCAACAGCCGAGCACCTGTTCGTCTGCTTCATACGGTAGTTCGATATCATCAATAAACAGCCGCACCGTTTCCTCGGTATAATGCGTCTGATCGACCCTGCGGTACACCTGCTGTCTGATTCTGCCGCTGTCCCATATATCCTCAAGGTCAAAAAACTTGATCAGCATCAAGGTCTCATTTCCAACCCGGGCAATCTCATACGGATTCGGAATACAGTAGTTATCAAGTGCGCCCCCGGAAGTAAATAACACGCCGGATGTCCAAAAAAACACCCAATACGGCCGACCGCCCGGGAGGAACGTAATGCTCGGCGAACATAAAAACGACGGATCGTCGGATGGACCGGCAATCAGATCGAGATGCTCCGTCCAGCGCTCCCCTGCTGTCAGTGCAGGAAGCGTACCGAGAAGCTCCCAACGCCCGACCGCCTCCGGATCATCGATAAACTCAGAACACAGCTCTGAAAAATACGGCACGCAAACGGGCGGTGTACGCTCTAAGCTTTCCCCGGACTTACGCAGGATATCAAGCCTCGTGATCCGCTCCTGTGCCGCCTGACGCTCTGCAAGCAGAACGCGTCTCCGCTCCTCAAACATTGTCTGTTTCTGCTCCGGTGCGGCATTCAGCAGTACCCTTATCTCATCAAGGGAAAAACCGACCTCTTTATAATCCGCAATTCTGTGATAAATTGCAAGCTTATCGGGGGCATAGTAACGATATCCGCTGTCCGTATCGACATAATCCGCTTTCAACACGCCGATGCTGTCATAGTAGCGCAGTGTCTGCGCACTGACATTGCAGATGCGTGCAAACTCACCAATACGTAGCATCGTCTCTTTGTCATCCATCTGCGCTCGCCTCCTTTTACTGTGCCTCTGTGCATATTATAACATTACAGTTAACTGTAATGTCAATAGTTTTGACAAAAAAGAAAAGACGCCGATTTACAAACCAGCGTCATTTCCTTTAATAAAATTAATACATTCCGCCCATGCCCATTGACGGGTCGCCTGCCGGCGCCATAGGAGGATTCTTTTCCGGCTTGTCGGCAACTACCGCTTCTGTCGTGAGCACAACGCTTGCGATAGATGCCGCATTCTGGAGTGCAGAACGTGTTACCTTTGCCGGGTCGACGATGCCTGCCTGCATCATATCAACATACTGCTCGGTATATGCATCAAAGCCGTAGCCGACCTTGCCGCTGTTCATGATCTTATCGACAATGACAGAGCCCTCATGGCCTGCATTCTCTGCGATCTGTCTGACAGGAGCCTCGAGCGCTTTAAGAACGAGCTTAACGCCTGTTTTTTCATCGCCCTCTGTCTCGTCAAGCAGCTTTGCAACATCGCCGATAACATTGAGATATGCCGTACCGCCGCCGGCTACAATGCCCTCTTCCACTGCGGCTCTCGTAGCATTGAGTGCGTCCTCGATACGGAGCTTTTTCTCTTTCATCTCAGACTCTGTTGCCGCACCGACTTTCACTACTGCAACGCCGCCTGCGAGCTTTGCAAGGCGCTCCTGCAATTTCTCCTTATCAAAGTCGCTCGTGCTGTTTGCGATCTCGTTTCTTATCTGATCAACACGTGCGCTGATCTCAGCCTTGTCACCTGCGCCGTCAACGATAATGGTATTTTCCTTATTTACCTTGATCTGACGTGCTCTGCCGAGCTGTGTTACCTGAGCGTCCTTGAGCTCAAGTCCGAGCTCCTCGGTGATGACCTCGCCGCCTGTAAGGATAGCGATATCACGGAGCATTTCCTTTCTCCTGTCGCCAAATCCCGGCGCCTTGACCGCCACGCATACGAATGTACCGCGGAGCTTATTGAGAACGAGCGTCGTGAGAGCCTCACCCTCTACATCCTCGGCAATGATGAGCAGCTTCTTTCCTGCCTGTACGATCTGCTCGAGCAGACCGATGATCTCCTGGATATTGGATATCTTCTTATCTGTGATAAGCACGAAAGCATCATCGAGAACAGCCTCCATCTTATCGGTATCTGTCGCCATATAGGGAGAGAGGTATCCACGGTCAAACTGCATACCCTCGACAGTCTCGCAGTATGTCTCTGCCGTCTTTGATTCCTCTACCGTGATCACGCCGTCGGCGCTTACCTTCTTCATAGCGTCGGCGATCAGCGTGCCGATGATCTCGTCGCCTGCGGAGATCGTACCGACACGTGCGATGTCATCGCTTCCCTTTACCTTCTCGGAATTTGCCATAAGCTTTTCGACTGCCTTATCGACTGCCTTCTGAATTCCCTTACGGAGAACGATCGGATTTGCGCCTGCGGAAACGTTCTTCATTCCCTCACGGATGAACGCCTGGGCAAGAAGCGTCGCCGTCGTTGTACCGTCGCCTGCGACATCGTTTGTCTTGGAGGCAACTTCCTTTACGAGCTGTGCGCCCATATTTTCCATGGGATCTTCGAGCTCGATCTCCTTTGCTATCGTAACGCCGTCATTTGTGATGAGCGGCGAGCCGTATTTTTTATCGAGGACCACATTTCTTCCCTTGGGTCCGAGTGTTATCTTTACTGTATCGGCGAGCTTATCGATACCGTTTAAAAGAGCGTTTCTCGCCTCAATTCCATAACTGATATTCTTTGCCATTATCATATCTCCTTAGTCAACGATTGCGAGTATATCGCTTTGTTTTACGATGGTGTATTCCTCATCGCCGCACTTGATCTCCGTGCCAGAGTATTTGCTTGCCACGACTTTATCGCCGGCTTTCACTACCATATCGACCTGCTTTCCGTCGACCGTTCCGCCCGGTCCTACCGCAACGACCTCTGCGATCTGCGGCTTTTCCTTTGAAGCAGCTGCCAAAATGATGCCGCCCTTCGTCGTCTCCTCTGCCTCGGTCATTTTAAGTACGACCTTATCAAAAAGTGGTTTGAGAGTCATTCTATATTCCTCCTTAAAAATGTTATCTGTTTTTTAGCACTCGTAAGCACCGAGTGCTAATCCTTTATATATTGTAAAACTTTACCTCAGAAAAATCAAGAGAAATTTGTGATAAATAAGTACATTTAACATATATTTAACAATATTTCATCTGCTCTTTATGATACTGCAATGTATACAGCCGGTAGTACCTTCCCTTTTGCTCCAACAGCTCATGGTGATTGCCCTGCTCAATGATCTTGCCGTGCGATAAGACGATGATATTATCGGCATGCTGTATCGTCGAGAGTCTGTGCGCTACGACCAGCATCGTACCGATATTTTTCATCTTTTCCATAGAATCCTGGATCAGAAGCTCTGTTTCCGTATCGATATTTGCCGTCGCTTCATCAAGGATCATGACAGAGGGCTTATGAATTATCGTCCTCGCAAAGGACAAAAGCTGTCTCTGCCCAGCCGAGAAGTTATTTCCCCTCTCACGCACGATCTCATCGAGTCCGTAATCGAGCTTTTCGATAAACCGGTCGGCGTTGACATACCGACAGACCTCCATGATCTTATCGTCCGGTATCCCCTCCTCTCTCAATACGATATTACTGCGTATCGTACCCGAAAAGAGAAATACATCCTGGAGCATCTGACCGAAATGCTTTCGCAGAGAGGATATCTTTATTTTCCGTATATCGATACCGTCGATCAATATCTGTCCTTTTTGAAATTCATAATTACGGCAGATAAGAGACAGGATCGTTGTTTTTCCCGAACCGGTAGAACCGACAAAAGCCACCGTTTCCCGTGCGTTTACGTGGAACGATACGCCGCGCAGGACCCATTCGTCGGGGATATAGCCAAACCATACATCCTTAAACTCTATCTCTCCCTTTACTTCGTCGAGCTCTATAGCATCGGGCGCATCGCACAACGAAGGCTCGATATCCATAATCGAAAAGACCTTCTCTGCCGAGGCAAATGCCGACTGCAGCCAGCTGAACTGCTCGGCAAGGTTTTGTATGGGATTAAAGAACTTGGAGGTATACATATAAAACGTTACGATCGTGCCGCTGGTCAGCGTCTGACCCAAAAATGACGTATTTTTGATATAGCCCATACCGCCGAGATAGAATAAGCACAATACCGAAGCGGTATACAGCATATATACGAGCGGACGGAAGGTACTGAAAACGAACACCTGCTCCCGTTTTGCCCTGCCGAGCGCATTGCTCCTGTTTAAGAAGTCACGCCTCTTCGCATCCTCACGATTGAAGATCTGCGTTATCTTGATACCCGACAGGTTTTCCGAAAGATACGTATTGATATCCGTCGTACAATCTTTGACCTTACGGTATGCACGGCGTGAAAATTTACGGAATATTACAGTAAACAGTGCGATAAAGGGCACAAAACACAATATCATCAGGGTCAATTCATAATTGAGCCACAGCATCGCAGCTAAAATGCCTAAGATAACAAAGCAGTTTTTGACGAGATTTACGAGAAGATTCGTAAACATCATGGAGATCGCATTGGTATCATTCGTCACACGTGTGACAAGCTTACCGACGGGGATATCATTTAACTGCCCGTGAGAGAGCGCCTCTATATGCGAAAACAGATCCTCACGGAGATTCGATATGATCCTTTGCCCTGTTTTTTGCAGGATGATCGCCTGAAAATACGAGCTGAGCATGGAAAACACAAGCAGTCCTGCATATACGCCGACGGCAATATATAACGTCCCCAGCGCAAAGTCCCCTACGACAAGCTCCTCAATATATCCCACAATCTGCGGCGCCGCAATATCGTAAACGATAGAAAACAGTACAAGCATACCCACGATAACGAAACTGCGCCAATAGGGCTTGGCGTACGAAAGCAGGCGCTTCATTATCTCGCCGTCCTTCATATTACGGTCAAAGCCCATCGTTTCTTTTTTATCTTTCACTGTTGCGTAAGCAATAATCAGAGCTGTCGCTATCGTACCTATCACTGCGCCGACGATATAAAGCGGCAATAAATCATGCATTATGCTCACCCCCTGCCTCGTCCTCGAGACGCTGAAGATCGACCGTGCGGCGATAAGCCTCACAGCTTTGATACAGCTCCTCATGAGAGCCGACCGCCACGACCGCCCCGTCATCGATAAATACTATTTTATTCATACGCTCGACCGTCGATATACGGTGGGCGATCAGAATGGTCGTCTGCCCTTTTCTGTGCTCTCTCAGATTATCAAGAATGACCTTTTCTGTTTTCGTGTCGACTGCCGATACCGAATCATCGAGGATCAGTATCGGTGCGTTTTTCAAAAGTGCACGGGCGATGGATATCCTCTGCTTCTGTCCGCCCGAGACCGTAACGCCACGCTCACCGAGCACCGTATCGAATCCGTTCTTGAATTCGGCAATATTATCATAAACATCGGCAAGACGTGCCGCCCCTTCTACCTCGGCAGGATCGTGAACGTCAAAAGCAAATGCTATATTATTTGAGATCGTATCGGAAAAGAGGAAGTTATCCTGAGGTACATAAGCGCATCCCTGTCTGAGAGAGTGCATGCTGACGCTGTTCACATCCGCATCGTCAACAAACAAAGTCCCGTCTGCGACATTATATGTACGCAAGATAAGGTCGACAAGCGTAGTCTTACCGGCGCCCGTCTTTCCGATGATACCGACGCTCTCGCCTGCCTCTATGACAAATGATATATTTTTCAGAACATCGTATTCGCCGTCGGGATAGCGAAATGAGAGATCCTTAAATTCGATCTTACCATTGATATCCCGAAGATCCTTCACGCCTTCTCTGTCTGCGACATTGACCGGCGCATCGAGAAGCTCACTGATTCGATCGAGCGACGCCTTACCCCTTGATGCCTTCTCAATGAGCATGGACACTGCCATGACCGGCCACACGATAGAATTAAAGTAACCGATATACTCGACAAGCTGTCCCGGGTCAAAGCTCCTCTGATATACGAGATAGCCGCCGTATCCGAGGATTACACACACGACCGACTCTACCAAAAGCGTTACAAGAATATTGAGAAGCACGGAGATCTTTGTATACGAGACATTCGTCTTTTCGTTTTTTTCATTCAGCTTCCTGAATGCCATAAGCTCCTTCAGCTCTTTGACAAAAGCCTTGACTACGGCGATACCCGAAAAGTTCTCCTGCGAAAAGTCTGACAGATCGGAAAATGCCTGCTGACGCTCATCCCACCTTTTGGTCATTTCTTTGCCAAGCACCGTACTCATGATAAACAGTACCGCCATCGGTATAAGAGAAAGTCCGGTGAGAAGACGATCCATATTCCACATTTTGTAAAACGCCATGGCCAACAGCAATATTGCGTCACAAAACATGAGTATGCCGTCGCCGAAGCACTCCTGAATCGTATCAAGATCATTTGTATATAAGCTCATGAGATTGCCGACTTTATTCACCTGATAGTATTCCTGCGACAGGTCCTTACTATGGTCAAACATACGGTTTCTTAAATCCGTCTCGACACGTATGGCAGAATTGAAAAAACAGACACGCCACCCAAAACGGCCTATGACCGTGGCGACGATGACCACTATGATGGGAAGGCAGATATGATTCAGCAGGACTTCCGTATCGAACGGGACTGCTAAGCCGTCGATCTCGACCTCTCCGCTGTTCATGCCGTTTACGACCATCCTATATATCCCCGGCATTAAAAGTTGAAAATAATCAACTGTAATAACCGCCAGAATACCGAGCAAAAGCGCCGGTGCATGTTTGATATAATATTTATTGATATATTTTCCGAATATCACGGAGTTCACCTCCTTTTTTCAGCCCAAAAGTTACAGCTCAAAGATTTAGAAAAATCCGTGAGCTGTATATTTTTATTTATAATATGCGGTATACGACCTTGTATCCGAGCTTTTCGAGCTCTTTTCGCGAGACGCCGTGCACGATATATGCATTATCGGCGATCTTATCACATTCGAGCGTATCGGATATATGCTCACATCGTACATAATAATCCGCTTTTATGTCATATCCGTCGTCGATATCGCACTTACATCCTTCGGCAAATGCGGTGGTTTCCTTTTTGTCGGGATTTAAGAAGATATCCATGATATCTGCGACCACAGCGCTTGCGGTCGGCAGCTTGCCTGCACCGCTGCCGTAAAACATGATGTCACCGAGCGCATTACCGCTGACCAATATTCCGTTAAAGACTCCGTCGACCGAGCACAGCGGATTATCACGCAGAGCAACGCACGGCTCGACGCCTATGATCTTCTTCTCCCCGATATTCTCCGCAAAGCCGACAAGCTTTATCTTTGCACCGATCGACGACAGTATCTCGGCATCGGCTGTTTCTACCTTCGTTATGCCAACATTTTTGACATCGGCCTCAGAATATATCTTTCCAAAAGCAAGCGCCGCAAGGATGAGTATCTTCCGCTTTGCGTCGATTCCCTCTACGTCTGCCTCGGGATTCCGCTCGGCATATCCCTTCTCCTGCGCCTCCTTCAGCGCCGCCTCAAAGGATTTACCGTTTTGCGACATCTCGGTCAGGATATAATTCGTCGTACCGTTAAGGATACCCCGCACAGAGCATATCTTATTTCCTGCGAGAGAATCGTTCAGCGGACGGATGATCGGGATACCACCGCCGACGCTCGCTTCAAAGAGATATCTGACTCCGTTGTCCCTTGCCGCCTGCAGAAGCTCCATGCCGAAATTGGCAACGACCTCTTTATTCGAGGAAACAACGTGCTTTCCTGCCTTTAGTGCGGCGAGAGAAAAATCATACGCCGGGTGAGAGCCGCCCATCGCCTCTACGACGATATCGACACTTTCATCGTTTAATATTTCATCATAATTAGACGTCACGATGCTATGATAAGGCGAATCGGGAAATGTCCTCAGGTCGAGTATATGAGCTACCTCAACCTTATCGCCGATCTGATTTTCTATTGACTCACGGTTGATATCAATGACATCAGCCACTCCGCTGCCAATCGTTCCGAATCCGAGAATTGCTATTTTCTTCATTTTGTTTCCTCATAGTATATTTCAATATTTATCATTTTTTTATCATCCGAGCAATAATGCTCACGGTATGCATCGGTAAAATTATATTTACCCTCGGCATTAATGCTGCCTACCGCTGCACTAAATGCGGCACGCAGGTCTTTTTCGGCATCATAGCCGAGCATGATCTCAAAATACTTTTTTCCGTCAGAGGCGCTGGCACGCATGGCACTGTTCACGATAGCGCTGAGCTGCTCTGCGGTTTCGGCAAAAAGTCCTGCCGATTTGTAATAATTTTTCGTATCGTTCGCCTCGGGCAGGATATCGCCGTATGATATCTGGTGCGTGCGTGAGATCTCCTCTGCACTGACATTCAGATATCCGTGGAATATCATATCGTTGTCAGCATCATCCCACGTCACATCGACATGGTAAAAGCTGTCGTCAATGCACACGATATCCCACATATGGTTGAGCCCGTTCGCAGTTCCGCAGACAGTAGATGCAAACAGGCCGCATCGGTTCATCAGCTCCTTGAAAGCGAGCGCATATCCGTCGCAGTAGGATTTATGATTGATAATAGCGCCGTATGCAGTATTATTCAGATAATCTGTGCTCGCATCGTCCGAGAGGTAGGCACAATTCTCTACGAGATAATCGTGGATGGCAAGCTCGGTTGCGAATGCGTCCTCTTTTATCAGAAGTGCGGCGATCCTTTGAAGCTCCGTATCTAGGGCATTGCGCATTTCGATAGCGTCTTCCCTTTCAACAGTATACTTAAGCTCTACCTTAGTTGCAACGTCGTTTGTATACATCACCGAGGAATCATAGCTTACATAAAAAAGCATGGGATTATCGCATATTATAAACTTTACCACATCGTTGAATTCATCCGATGAATACCTGTATGGTATTTCCCTCGTGAAAGAATCAAAATCACTTATGGCATCGGTCATCGCCTCGTAAAGAAGCTGTTCCTTCCGCGTCAGGTTATTATAATAAAGCGAATTTTCACAAAAGATCGGGGGACTGTCCTCTATATCGGCCTTTTTGAAAAGAAAGCCGAATTTCACGAACATAAGCACATAAACGAGCACAAAAACAGAAATGATACAGATAACGACTGTTCTCTTACCAAACACAGGTTTTTTGCCCATTTTTCGCACCTCCCCAAATAATATAATTATTATACCTTAATAAAATATATTTTTCAATAACAGTTGAAAAAAAAACGCTATTGTATTATAATATTTTTATGAGGTAAATATGAAGAATAATAACTGTACTAAAAAAACATCAATCGGCGGTCAGGCACTTCTCGAGGGAATCATGATGCGAGGACCGCAGGTCACCGCCATGGCGGTCAGAAATCCGCAGGGCGAGATCATAATCGAAAAAGAGGAGACCTCCGTTGCCAAAGCGCCGAAAATATTCAAGATACCGATCTTGCGCGGCGTATACAACATGGTGATGTCTCTGAAGCTCGGATATAAGTATCTGATGCGCTCTGCCGAAATTTCCGGCCTCGAAGAAATAACTGAGGACGAAGGCAAGACCGAGGAACAAAAGAAAAAAGAGAACAAAATAATCATGGCGATTATCGGTGTAGTCTCCGGTATCCTCGGCGTTTTACTCGCCGTCGGATTATTTATGTATCTTCCCTCCCAGCTATACAGCTGGCTCTCGATACCGATGCCGCAGATAAGAGAGAATTATTTGTTGCGAAGCGTATTTGAGGGAGTGCTGAAGATTGCCCTCTTTATCACTTATATGGCGTCGATGAGACTGATGAAGGATATAAGAAGGACATTCATGTTTCACGGCGCAGAGCACAAAACTATCTTCTGCTACGAGGCAGGAGAAGAGCTCACCGTCGAAAATATACGTAAGCAGAGAAAGTATCATCCGAGATGCGGAACATCATTTATGATCCTCGTCCTTATCGTCAGCATCGTGATCTCAATGCTTATCCACATTACAAATCCGTTCCTTCGCACAGCAATTAAACTTTTGGTCCTGCCGATCACGGTCGGAATCGGATACGAGCTGATAAAATTCGCAGGAAAGCACGATAATATCGTAACAAGGATAATCTCCTATCCCGGTATGCTCCTCCAGCACATCTCGGTAATGGAGCCGACAGACGATATGATAGAATGCGCAATTGCGGCAATGAACGAGGTCATCCCCGAGGATGAAAGCGACAACTGGTAATGAAAAATCCAAACCCGTATGGATTTGGATTTTTTTATTTTTATTTATAATAATTCTGCGCATATCTGACCGTATCCATAGCGTCGGGCGAATACATATCAGCCTTTATCATCTCGGCGTATTCTTCATTGAGTACCGCACCGCCGACAACGACATTCACATCATCGAATCTTTCGTGCAGGAGCTTTATCGTTTCCTCCATTGCAGGAACGGTCGTTGTCATCAATGCGCTCAGCCCGACGAGCTTACAGCCTGTTCGCTCAACGCACTCCGCCACCGTCTCCGGCGGAACATCACGCCCGAGATCATGCACCTTAAAGCCATAGCTCTCAAGAAGCACACGCACGATATTTTTACCGATATCGTGAATGTCTCCTTTGACCGTGGCGAGTATCACCTCGCCTGATGCAGCTGTTCCCTTCGGCATTTTTTCCTTGACCGCTTCAAAAGCGGCGGACGCCGCCTCGGCGCTCATAAGGAGCTGTGGCAAAAACGCACGCTTTTCCTCGAAGGCCTTACCGATCTCATTGAGTGCAGGTACTATATGCATATTGATCACATCGAGCGGCGGGACGCTTGCGAGCATCTCTTTTGAAATCTTCTGCGCATCGTCACGAAGTCCGCTGACTACCGCTTTTTTTAATGTCATCTCAGACACATCTGCTTTTTTCGGGGCGGTTTCCGCCGTGCTTGCGGCGTATGCAATATATTCTGCGCAGGAAAAATCCATGCCGTGCAGCGCACGGAAGGAATAATATGCATCCATCATACCGCAAGCAAAGGGATTCATTATCGCACAGTCAAGGCCACGCTCCATCGCAGACGTATAAAAAGACGTATTGATCTTATCTCTTGCAGGAAGACCGAATGAGATATTGGACACGCCGAGGCTCGTTTTAATGCCCATTTTCTTCAGCATTTCAACGCACTCGAGCGTTATCATGGCATTATCCGCACCCGACGATACCGTAAGGCACAGGGGGTCGACGATGATATCCTTCTGCCTGATACCGTATTCGGCGGCACGGGAAATGATCCTCTTCGCTATTTCTATCCGCTCAGCTGCCGTCTCGGGTATTCCGCTCTTATCCATAGTGAGTGCGATCACGGCACCGCCGTATTTTTTTACAAGCGGGAAGATAGCATCCATGCTCTCGTCCTCGCCGTTTACCGAGTTGATCAGCGGCTTGCCGTTATAGATACGCATAGCGCACTCGAGCACCTCAGGACTCGAGGAATCAAGCTGAAGCGGTGTATCGACGACCGATTGAAGCGCCTTTACCGCCTGCAGCATGGCATTTTTTTCATCTATTTCGGGCAGACCGACGTTGACATCGAGGATATGAACGCCGGCATCACTCTGCCGTATTCCCTCGTTCATGATATAGTCGAAATTCTGCTCCCGCAGTGCTTCCTTGAGCTTCGGCTTACCCGTCGGGTTGATCCGCTCGCCGATCAGTACAGGCCCGTCTCCTACCGTGACGGAATGGGTATATGACGATACCGCCGTAATATCCTTTTCCGTGACGGGGATATAAGGCAGATCCTTTGTTGCGGCAACCGTCTTTTCTATATACGCAGGCGTAGTGCCGCAGCATCCGCCAAGGATAGATGCGCCCTTTTCGGCAAGTGCCGTCATATAAGAGGCAAATTCATCCGCCGAAACATCGTATACGGTTTTGCCGTCCACGACCTTTGGCAGTCCTGCATTGGGATTGACGATTACGGGAAGCGAGGAAAAGCGCACGAATCTCTCTATGATATCGAGCATTTTATCGGGACCGAACGAGCAATTCATGCCGATGGCATCGACGCCCATTCCCTCGAGCATACATATCATTGCCTCGGGGTCGGCACCGGTCATGAGTTTTCCGCTCTCGTCATATGCGTTGGTCACAAAAAGCGGCAGATCGGTATTCTCCCTGACAGCTAAGACTGCCGCCTTAGTCTCGTGGCAATCGTTCATCGTCTCAATAATAAAGCAATCGATCCCACATGAAAGCGCCGCACGCACATTTTTTGAGTACAGCTCTACTGCCTCATCAAATTTCAAATCCCCGAGCGGCTCGAGCAGGCGGCCTGTCGGTCCGATATCGAATGCGATATAGACGTTCTTATTCTCCGCCCTCGCCGTTTTTGCGCAGTCGATCGCACGGCCTATGAGCTCCTCGTAATTTTCGTATTTATCGGCGTTGACCCCAAACGTATTGGTGGTAATGAAGTTAGCGCCGGACAGAATATATTCTTTATGCACGCCTGTGATCTTATCGGGTTCGCTTAAATTCCACATCTCGGGCGCAACACCGGACGGCAGACCTAAATTCTGGAGCATCGTGCCATAGCCGCCGTCAAAATACAGTCGTTTCTTTCTTATTAAATCTCTTATTTCATTCATTTATAATACCCATAATCGCGGTAATAGACTTTGAGGGGGTCATCAGATAGGACTTATTCAGCGTTATATTCAGCACACGCTGTGCATTCAGTGCGGAAAGTACATCCGGCTGTATCCCGAGCGGAAGATCGCCGTATCCCGGACTGATCCTATGACGGCAGGTATGCCCGTCACGCAATATTTCATCGCACACATCGCACGCCGCCTCCGCCATAGCCGATGCAAGCGCATCGGTGATAAAATGCTCCGCCTGCGAGGCAGCCGACAAACGCAAAAGCAACCTGTCTACATTGACCCCGAGCGTGACGGCCAAAACATATGCCTCACTGCACCCCTCAAGGCTGTTATATAACAGTCGGCTGTTTATCTCTCCGAATCCGAGATCGCATACACCCTCTGAAATTCGTTTGACCTCGAGTCGAAGTGCCGCATAGCGGCAGGAAACGCTGTCTCGAAGGCGCTCCTCGCACAGTTTCACGGTATCGCTCGTATATCCCCGTTCGGTTTTTAACCGCAGTGCCACCTCGTTTCCGTTCAGGACGAGCGAATCGGTATCTATTTTGGAAAAGAAATATTCTCTTCCTATCATTTAATGATCTCCGAGAGGTTATTTTTTATCGCTTGTGCCACATCGTGATGATTCATCGAGTAAACATGCACGGCGTTGATACCGTTCGCATACAGATCGATGATCTGCTCTGTGGCATATGCGATTCCCGCCTGCTTCATAGCGAGAGGATCGTCGCCGTATCTGTCTACGATACGCACGAACCTCTGCGGCAGAGCGGACGAGGAGATCGACATGATGCGCTTGATCTGACTTGCATTGGTAACAGGCATGACACCTGCAACCACGGGCACATCGACCCCTGCTTTATATAGTCTGTAAAGAAAATTATACAGAATATTATTATCAAAAAACATCTGCGTGGTCAAAAACTCACATCCGCACTCGACCTTGATTTTCAGAGCGTCGATATCGTCCGTGCTGTTTGCGCTCTCGGGATGACCCTCGGGATAGCATGCGCCGCCGATACAAAAGCCGCCGTATTGCGCAATCTCACATATCAGCTCGCTCGCATGGTAATATCCGCCCAGCGGACGCTGCATGCCCTCGGGTATATCACCACGAAGCGCCAGAATGTTTTCTATCCCTTTTTGCCGGAGATTATCAAGCTCAAAACGAATCCGGTCACGGTCAGACGCAACGCACGTCAGATGCGCAAGAGGCGTGACGCCGCGCAGGCTGAGCTCACGGCATATATCCGTCGTATACTCGGAGGTGCCGCCGCCTGCCCCGTAGGTAACACTCATGTAATCGGGCGCAAGATCGGCAATTTTTGTAGCCGCCGCAAGCACCCCCTCAAATTTATCGTTTGTTTTCGGAGGAAAAACCTCAAATGACAAACTCGGTTTTTTCCCTGTAATTATCTCTGTTATCTTCATAATATATCCTAACCGTTTTCCCTCTCGCCGAGGATCACTCTGTACTTTTGATAAAAACGCTCGTAATCATCCGCATCGAGCGCATCTCTTATCTTTTGCATCAGCTCATTGTAAAAATAGAGATTATGCAATACGGCGAGGCGCATACCGAGCGTCTCCTTTGCCTTGAACAAATGCCTGATATAAGACCTCGAATAGCTTCGGCAGGTCGGGCATGTGCAGTCCGGGTCGATCGGACGGTCATCGAAGGCATATTTCTCATTGAGTAAATTCATCTTACCCTTCCAGGTGAAAATGTTACCGTGTCTTGCATTTCTCGAGGGCATGACGCAGTCAAAGAAATCAACGCCCCGGTATACCGCCTCGAGAATGTTTACGGGTGTTCCCACGCCCATGAGATATCTCGGCTTATCCGTCGGCATATAAGGCTCGACCGCATCGATGATACGGTACATCTCCTCTGCACTCTCACCTACTGCAAGACCGCCGATGGCATATCCGTCGCAGTCAAGCTCGGCGATCTGCTTCATGTTTTCGATACGCAGATCCTCATATGTGCTTCCCTGATTGATACCGAAAAGAAGCTGTTTTTTATTGATCGTCTCGGGCAATGAATTCAGGCGTGCCATCTCCGCTTTACAGCGCACAAGCCACCGGACCGTTCGCCCGCACGACTCTTTTACATAGTTATACTCAGCAGGATTTTCGACGCATTCGTCAAACGCCATCGCAATGGTAGATGCTATATTCGACTGTATCTGCATCGACTCCTCGGGACCCATGAATATCTTTGCTCCGTCGATATGCGAGGAGAAATAGACGCCCTCTTCCTTGATTTTTCGCAGTTTTGCAAGCGAAAAGACCTGAAATCCTCCGCTATCTGTAAGGACAGGCCTGTCCCAATTGAAGAATTTATGTATACCGCCCATCCTGTGAATCAGGGTGTCTCCCGGGCGCAGATGCAGGTGATAGGTATTCGACAACTCCACCTGGCACCCGATCTTTCGCAAGTCGTCGGTGGAAACGCCGCCTTTTATTGCCGCACATGTGCCGACATTCATAAAAACAGGCGTCTGTATTGTGCCATGGACGGTCTCAAACTCACCCCGTCTTGCTTTGCCCTCTTTTTTTATCAGTGTAAACATCTTCTTATATCCTTCTGAACTGTCTCTCTAAATCCGTGCGTGAAATCTCAAATGCAACGGGTCTGCCGTGCGGACAGTATTTTATGTTCGGCAGAACTAAAAGTTTATCGCAGATCCATTTTATATTTGCCATATCGTAGATCCTGCCGGCCTTGATGGCCGCTTTACACGACGCCTGATACAGCGATTTTTCATACAAAACTTCCTTTGTGACGCTGATATTTACAGTGCCGTCGGCAAGAGCGGAAGCAAGCCCCTGAATAAACGCGCTGACATCCTCATTATTCAGAATCGTCGGGATATGCGCGATATGGACCTTATTATTCTCCTCGTCAAGCGAAAGATCAAAGCCGATCTTTTTTATATCACAGGCGAAGTCTTTGACTGCCGCCATTTCATATGCATCTAACGGCACCTCCAACGGTACGAGAAGCACCTGCGACTCAACACCTGATTTTTGCATATTGCGCTTCATATCCTCGAATAATATCCGCTCATGCGCCGCATGCTTGTCAACTACGAGCATCTTTCCGTCAAGCTCGAGGATCACATAGGAATAAAATACCTCGCCGATGATCTTATAATCCGGCAGCGGAAGCAAAGAATCACCGATATTATCAGCCTTTACCGGCAGATCGTCCCACGAGAAATCCTGTTTTGATTCCTTTGGCAGCTCTACAGGATTGTCCCTCTTGGGAGCGGAGAAGGCGATCGCCCTCTGCTCGTATGTCAGCTCGGTTTTTCTCTCATCTATTTGCGCCTCTTCCCTTTCAAGCACGCTTTTTGCTCCGCCCGAATTAAAATCCCTGAGCGTTATCTGGCTTTGCTTAACGCTCATTTGGGGCTCGCCGAGAGGAACGAAGGAATTTACCGCATCGATAGCGTGTCTGTTCAGATAGCCGCTCGGACGCTCAATTCCCTTGACCAGCGCAGAGCGCACCGCAAAATATATCAGATCGAATATCATTTTCTCGTTAGAGAATTTCACCTCTAACTTGGACGGATGAACATTGACATCCACAAATCTCGGGTCTGTGGTTATCTCGATCACGCAAACGGGAAAACGCTCCTTCGGTATATAGGAGTCAAACGCCTGTTTCAGCGCCGCATATGCCGTTTTCGAGCGGACAAAACGCCGATTGATAAAAAATATCTGGAGGTTTGAGTTTCCTCTGACGTTTTCGGGCGTCCCGATATATCCTTTTATTTTTATATGGTCTTCGCCCGTACTTACCTGAATGGTCTTTTTAGCGAAATCACGTCCGAACACCGCATACATGGCATCGAGCATCCTGCCCGAGCCGGGAGTGGCGAATTTTGTCGCACCGTCACAAATATACTTGAACGAAATATCCGGGCGGGAAAGACACAGGCGCTCCATCACCGATGTAACATACATCCCCTCGCTCACGTCTTTTTTCAAAAACTTACGCCTGGCGGGTACGTTATAAAACAGATCCTCTATTATTACCGTCGTACCGTTCTGACATGCCGCTTCGCTGATATCGATAATATCCGGTCCCTCACAGGTCAGGATTGTGCCCATGCTGTCATCACAGCGTTTTGTCATGATCCGTGTCTTTGAAACTGAAGATATCGCGGCGAGCGCCTCACCGCGGAATCCCATCGTGTAAATAGAATCAAGGTCGGACGCTTTCTGTATCTTACTCGTAGCATGGCGCCTCAGGGCAAGAGGAACATCATCCCTCTCCATGCCCGAGCCGTTATCGGTAACACGCATAAAAGTGATACCGCCGTTCTTTATCTCAACGGTTATAGTAGTAGCGCCTGCATCCATGGAATTTTCCACGAGTTCCTTTATGACCGAACCGGGTCTGTCCACCACCTCGCCTGCGGCGATAAGATTTGCAACCTGTGAATCAAGTACATTGATAGCGCCCAATTTTTTCTCCTTAATCGAGTATTTTTTTCAGCTCATAGACGAGATTCATCGCCTCAATGGGAGTCAGCGTCTCGACCTGCGTCTGCATGAGCTTATTCTTTACTTCCTCTGTTTTGAAATCGTCAAAAGTCATATTTACCTCTTCCGTTTCCTGAGAGGCGTCCTCGGCGGCGATCCGTCTGCTGCTGTTCTCGAGGGAAGATAGTATCTCATACGCCCTCTTCGTGACGGAGGAAGGAACACCCGCAAGCTTCGCTACCTCGATACCATAGCTGTCGTCGGTCGCTCCCTTTAATATCTTGCGTAAGAATACGATACCGCCGTTTTTCTTTTTCGCCGCTATATTGTAGTTCACCACGCCCCCGATCGTGTCCGGGAGGTCGGTGAGCTCGTGATAATGCGTCGCAAACAGCGCTTTACACCCTATCTTATTTGCGGTGTGCTCGGCGACGGCACGGGCGATACTCATACCGTCAAAGGTCGATGTGCCTCTGCCGATCTCGTCATATATCACAAGAGAACGCTTTGTGGCGTTTTTCAGGATATAGGCGACCTCGTTCATTTCGAGCATAAAGGTCGACTGACCCGATGCGAGATCGTCCGATGCGCCGACCCGTGTGAAGACCTTATCGAGGATACTGATCCTCGCATCAGACGCAGGGACAAACGAACCGATCTGCGCCATGATACAGATCAGCGCCGTCTGCCTCATATAGGTAGATTTACCTGCCATATTCGGCCCGGTGATAAGCGCAAGACGATTTGCCGAGGTATCGAGATAGGTGTCGTTCGGCACAAAGAAGCCGTCCTTCATCATCTGCTCTACCACGGGGTGTCTGCCGTCACGGATATCAAGCACCTCGCCGATATCCACCTCGGGACGGACATAATTATTTCTGAAAGCGACCTCGGCAAGCGAGCGAAGCGCATCGATCTCAGCGAGCATTTGCGCCGCATTCAGTATCCTGTCCTTATTTTCCTTCAGCTTTTCGGTGATCTCACAGAATATGTGATACTCGAGCTCAGCGTCTCTGTCTTTTGCGCCGAAAATGGTAGCCTCGAGATTCTTTAATTCATCGGTAATATACCGCTCGGCGTTGACGAGCGTCTGCTTTCTGATATAATCGTCGGGCGCGCGGTCGATATACGACTTCGATATCTCGATATAATAGCCGAAGACCTTATTATAGCTTATCTTCAGCTTGGGAATCCCCGTGCGCTCCCGCTCGCGCTCCTCTATCTTTTCGATATAGTTTTTACCGTTTTCGAGTATGTCGACATATTTATCGACCTCTTCGTTATATCCGTGACGGATGAAGCGCCCCTCACGCACAAGGAACGGAGGATCCTCGACGATCGCATCGTCTATGAGACGGACAATATCGCTAAGGTCATACAGCCTGTCCCGTATTGCGCTGACCTCATCGGCGTTACATCCCGATATGATCTCCTTTACCGCAGGAACGACCGACAGGGTAGCGCATATGGCACGCAGGTCTTTACAGTTTGCCGTGCCGTATACAACCTTTGTCATCAGGCGCTCCATATCACGGACGCCCTGCATTGCCTCGCCTATCTCCTCACGCAACATGAAATTCGAGTACATCTCCTCGACTGCGTCAAGACGGGATTTTATCTTATTCATATTCACAAGAGGCATCTCGACCCACTTGCGAAGGAGTCTTGCACCCATGGCGCTCTTTGTCTTATCAAGCACCCACAAAAGAGAGCCCCGCTTATCACGGTTTCGCATCGTCTCGGTAAGCTCGAGCGAGTACCTCGAATTGATATCGATATCGAGATACTGCGTACCGCTGTATACATCGAGCTCCTTAAGATGGGATATGGGGGTACGCTGCGTCTCGTCGATATAGCGTATCATTGCACAGCAGGCGCAGATACTGCACTCGTCTGACAGGCCGAGCTCCTCTGCGTTTTTGCCGAATTGCTTCTCTAAAAGCTCAGCACAGCCCTCGGGCGCAAAACGCTCCTCATCCTCATCGTGCACCATACACTCATGGCGTGAGAAAAGGTAATCGTAAAGCGGCGGAAGCACCCTTTTTGAAACATTGATGATGACCTCTGACGGCGCATATGCCGACAGGGCGTTGACGAGCTTTTCACCCAAAGAATCGCCCGTAAAGCGAGTTATATAGATATCGCCCGTCGAAACGTCGGCAACGGTCAAAGCCGCATCCGGCTGTGATATATAGATCGAGCACAGATAGTTATTTTTTGTGCCGTCGAGCATATTATCATCGGTGACCGTGCCCGGGGTCACGATACGGGTGACGCCGCGCTTCACGATACCCTTTGCCTCTGCGGGATCCTCTATCTGATCGCAGATTATGATCTTATGTCCGAGGCGTACGAGCTTTGCAATATATGTATCGACGCTGTGATAAGGAACGCCGCACATGGGCGCACGCTCCCCGTCGCCGCTGTCCTTACCCGTAAGGGTAAGGCCTATTTCCTTTGACACCGTCTGCGCGTCTTCATAGAACATTTCATAGAAGTCTCCGACGCGGTAAAACAGTATTGCATCGCAGTATTCCGCCTTAAAGGCAAAATACTGCTCCATCATGGGTGTCGGCATATATTATTCCCCGTCGGAGCAACCGCCGCAGGCGGAGCAGTCGCCCGAGCAGGAACGCCTGCCCGTTATCTGGAAGTTGATTTCGTCATTTACCATCTGCATCAGGTCACGGTAGTCGTTCTCTGCCTCGCCGTATGCTACGAATAACGGATGAGACATGACGCTGTCGCTTATTTCCTGAATACGCTTTTCTATTGCAGCCGTGATATCCTTATCCGGCTCTTCCTTTGCGTACTCATTTGTCATCGCCTGCTGCTGGATATTATACTCGGTAAGCAGGGTGTTGAGCTCCTCGTCGTGCTCATATGCGTCTTTTGCCGCAAAAAGCTTTATCACGATCGGATCTTCCTTAATGAGCGCTCCGAGCTCCTGTGCCTTTTTGATTATCTCTGTCATAACTTAATTCTCCTTTATCGTTCCAAGTAAATCATATGTTTCCGCGACTGTTATCTCGACATTTACAAATTTTCCGACAAGCGAATCGCCGCCTGCAAAGTGAACGAGTCTGCCACGCTCATTTCTGCCCGTGAGCATATTCTCATCCGTCTTGCTCCTGCCCTCCACGAGCACCCGTACTGTTTTGCCTACATAATCATCGTTTTTATTTTTCGATATTTCATTCTGAACCTCGAGAAGTCTTGCAAAGCGTCTGCTCTTATCCGCATCGGGTGTCGGATCTTCCATTTTGGCGGCAGGAGTGCCCTCTCTGGGTGAGTAAATAAACGAAAAGATGTTATCGTATCTCACTTTTCGCAGCATACCGAGCGTATCCTCAAATTCCTCGTCTGTCTCGGTCGGGAATCCGACGATGATATCCGTGGTGATACCGATATCGGGCATTTTTTCTCTCATATATTCAACGAGTGACAAATATTCATCCCGGGTATAATGCCGGTTCATCGCACTGAGGACACGGTCGCTTCCCGATTGCAGGGGGAGATGAAAATGCTTCGCTATTTTATCGTTTGCCGCCATGACGTCGATCAATTTATGCGATGCATCCTTCGGGTGGCTGGTCATAAAGCGGAGAGTGAAATCCCCCTCTATCTTACAGAGCTCCGACAAAAGATCGGCAAAGTCGTAATCGCCGTACAGGTCTTTTCCGTAAGAATTGACATTCTGCCCGAGGAGGGTTATCTCTTTATACCCGTCTTTCGCAAGCGTCTCAACCTCTTTCAGGATATCCTCCTTTTTGCGGCTGCGCTCACGTCCGCGTACATACGGCACGATACAGTACGTACAGAAGTTATTGCATCCGTACATGATGCTCACCCATGCCTTGAACTTACTTTCACGGTGTACGGGCATACCCTCGGCGATATTGCCGTCCGAGTTATCAAGATAGAAGAGTCTGCCGTTATCACCGAGCGCCTTATAAAGTATCTCCGGGAAACGGTAGAGCATACTCGTCCCGAACAGGAAATCAACATAAGGATAGCTTTTCTTTATCTTTTCCTTTCTCGTTTCCTGCGATACCATACAGCCGCATATTCCGATAAGCAGGCTCGGCTTCTTTTCCTTTAAGTGCTTGAACTGCCCTGTGATCGAAAGCGCCTTAAGCTCCGCATGCTCACGCACGGCACAGGTATTCACGAGTATCATGTCCGCCTTCTCAGCGTCATCCGTCAGCTTATATCCCATTGACTCGGCGTAACCTGCGAGGATCTCGCTGTCAGCCTCATTCTGCTGACAGCCGTATGTCCTGATATGTGCATATAAATTTTTATCGTAAATGAGCTCTTTTATCTTCGCAACATATGCACGCTGAATATTAAGCTCCGCTTCTGTTATTCTCTTTATATCCGCCATTTTATTTTGCCTTAAAATTATCCTTTATCCCTTCTGTTGTATAAACACCGTCGTCGGTCACAAAGACCGCCTCGAAATCATATGTTTTTGCGTTGTAAAACTCAAGCGCTTTATCGTATCCCATGACAAAAAGCGCCGTTGACAGTCCGTCTGCAAGCGACGCATCGTCACACACCACCGCTACGCTTCTTATATCTGTTTGCGCAGGATATCCCGTAAAGGGATCGATGATATGATGATATCGTATGCCGTCTTTCTCAAAATACCGCTCATAATCACCCGATACTGCGACATATCCGCCGTCCAGCGTCAAAGTGCCGACAGTCGATGCGGTATCATCCGGGTCTTTGATCCCGACGCTCCATTTTCCGCCCGACGGCTTACTCCCGACAAGTCCGACGTTTCCGCCAAACGATATATTTGCATATTTCACTCCGAGCGCACCGAGATAATCGCACAGCATGCCGAGGGTATATCCCTTTGCGATCGCCCCCATGTCGATCTTTACCATGCCGTAACGGTATACCGTATCATCCTCTGCATACATCCTCTCATACCCGACGTATACGAGCGCATTATTGATATACGACACATCGGGCACCTCGGGCGACTCGCCCGTTATATTCCACAGCTCAACGAGCGGCTCGATCGTTATATCAAACGCACCGCCTGTTTTCTCGGATATATCGAGCGATTTTTCTATCAGCTCCACAAAAGGCGCAGAGCAGTCGTCAAGCGCTGAGTCGTACTCCGCCTCGGAATTCGATATATTAAAACGGGATACCTCACTATCCTCGAGCGTCCGTGAAAAGATCCTCTCCGCCTCGGTTATTATGCCGGCGCACCCGTCAAAGACATCGGCGCCACGTCCCTTTTCGACCTTTATGGTAATGACGGTATCCATGGCGAAGATCTGCTTTTCATCATATTCGTCTTTTGGTGCGCAGGAGGAAAAGCAAAGGATGCATATCACAACCGCTAAAAATATCTCAATTTTTTTCATGACTCAACCGCCATTCAATAGTATTTAAAAGAAGGCCGCAGATACCGCCCGAAATCACCGCCGAAACGATAAGAAAAGGATAATACGAAATAACGCCGCCCGAGCCCATAACGAGCATTGCCGCGATCAGCTGACCGCTGTTATGAGCGAAAGCCCCGATCACGCTGTGCCCGATATCAGAGAGATATCTGTGTGCAAACGACACGGAAAGCCACATCGCAAGATAGGAGAGCACACCGCCGGACAGGGAAAAGAGAAACGACGTCACGCCGCCGAACAAAAGAAAGGACAAAAGCACCTTTACTGTCATGACAAGCGCCGCCTGCGCCTTACTTCGCTTCATAGCATGCAGTACGACGATATTGGCAAGCCCGAGCTTAAAACCGGGAAGCGGGATAACGGCATAAATGGGCACGATCGCCTCGATATACGACAAAACCATAGCGAGCGCACACAGGAGTGCGCACCTGCTCACTGCCTTAGCCTGCGTACGCATCGTTTTCTCCGTTATTTCGCACGAATTCGATCATAACGTGCGCAGGCAGGCAGACGACAGAGCCGTTCTTTATCCTTCCCGTATTCACGCAAATTTTATCGGGGCAGTCGGCGTCTTTTACATAAACTTCGCCGTCATCTATGACTACGGTCAAAAGAATTCCGTTTGAGGCAAGCTCAATTTCACGATTTTCGCTTGCGGGATATATATCGCACACGCCGTCATGCGTTACCCTTATGTACCCGCCCTCGTCAGGCGCAATAAGTGCGCAAAACACGACTGCCGCCAACATCAAAAAGGCAACTATTATTACCGCATCTGCTTTTTTTGCCAGCCTCATCACCTACTACCTCAATGATATATTTTATCATCTTTTGTCAGAATATTCAACACCTATAAAGAAATTATTATATATAAAGATATTACTCTTGAAAAAATGCGAAAATATTGGTATAATTAATAATTAATAATACCATGCGAAAGGAACTACAATGATACAGAAACCGAGAGGCACGATTGATATTCTCCCTGAAGAAGTACCAATGTGGCGTTTTATCGAAAATACGGCGAGGGAAACAGCCGATCTTTACGGATTTAAGGAAATAAGATTCCCTACCTTTGAATCGACAGAATTATTTACACGGGGCGTGGGCGACACCACCGATGTTGTCCAGAAGGAAATGTATACCTTTACCGACCGTGAAAACCGCTCTCTGACCCTCCGCCCCGAGGGTACAGCGTCGGTCGCACGTTCGCTCGTCGAAAACGGCAGATGCTCGGACACCATGCCGATAAAGCTGTACTATCTCATCAATTGTTTCAGATACGAAAAGCCTCAGGCAGGCAGAAGCCGTGAATTTTACCAATTCGGCTGTGAGATGTACGGTGCGGAGAATGCCGCAGCGGACGCTTCCGTCATATCGCTCGCCGATACGCTGATCCGCCGTCTGGGCATAAAAAATGCGAAATTACACATAAACTCAATCGGATGTCCCGAGTGCAGAAAAAATTACAGAAAAGCGCTCGTCGATCACTTCACATCCAATATAGACAAGCTTTGCGACACATGCAAAACAAGGCTTGATACCAACCCCCTCCGTCTGCTCGACTGCAAGAGCGACTCCTGCAAGCAGATCTCCGAGGGAGCGCCGAGAACGATAGACTATCTGTGCGATAACTGCGGCGCACACTTTGATTCTCTCAAAGGTCAGCTCGATGCAATGGGGATCGAGTACACGGTCGACCCGAAGATCGTAAGAGGGCTCGACTATTACACGAGAACGGTCTTTGAGTTTATCTGCCCCGTTATAGGCGCACAGTCGACGATACTCGGCGGCGGCAGGTACGACGGTCTGACAAAGGATATCGGCGGACCCGAGCTCCCCGGTATCGGCTTTGCCTGCGGCATCACACGTCTCATTCTCGCAATGAAGGAAGCCGGCGTTGACATAACAGATGAGACAAGGCAGCTTCTTTATATCGCTCCGATGGGAGAGAACGCATCGCTTTTCGCCGCAAAAACAGTCTCCGAGCTGCGTGAAAGCGGCGTCAATGCGGATTATGACCTTATGGGAAGAAGCTTAAAGGCTCAGATGAAATACGCAAACAAGATCGGTGCGAAATACACCCTCATCATAGGCGACACCGAGCTCGAGACCCGAAAAGCTCAGCTCAAAAACATGGATGAAAGCAGTCAAGAGGAAATCGACCTCGACGACATAATAAAAATAATGACGGAAAAAGCGGGTATATAACAATGGGAGTATTACTTTCTAATAACGACAAAAGAACACACTACTGCGGCACCCTCACAAAAGATGATATCGGAAAAAATGTCTGCGTGATGGGCTGGGCCCAAAAGCAGCGTGACCTCGGTTCTCTTATCTTCATCGACCTTCGTGACAGAACGGGTATCGTACAGCTCTCCTTCGATTCCGACACGGATAAGGAGATCTTCGATGCGGCGTTCGGCATAAGAGCCGAATACGTTCTCTGCGCCAAGGGTACCGTCCGTTCACGCGGCGAGGGCGCAATCAATAAAAACATCCCGACAGGTGAAGTAGAGATCTATGTGAAGGAATTAAAGATCCTTTCTTCCTCGGCCACTCCCCCGTTCGAGATCACAGAGGACAGCCGAGTCAATGCAGAATTACGCTTAAAGCACCGCTATCTCGACCTGCGCCGCCCCGATATGCAGCAGAATATCATCGCACGCAGTAAAATAGCGAAAATCGCACGGGACTACTATGCCGACAACGGATTTATCGAAATAGAAACGCCCGACCTGATCGCTCCGACGCCCGAGGGCGCGCGGGACTACCTCGTCCCGTCGAGAGTTCATCCGGGTAAATTCTACGCCCTTCCCCAATCGCCTCAGCTGTACAAGCAGTTACTTATGGTATCGGGTTTTGACAGATACATTCAGATCGCACGCTGTTTCAGAGACGAGGATCTCCGTGCGGACAGACAGCCTGAATTCACGCAAATCGACCTCGAAATGTCGTTTGTCACACAGGATGATGTGATCAATATGACAGAGGGATTCCTCAAGAAATTATTTAAGGAATTTAAGGGTATCGACCTCGAGCTTCCTTTGCCGAGAATGACATACGCCGAGGCTATGGAAAAATACGGCTCGGACAAGCCTGATCTCCGTTTCGGATTCGAGATAACCAATATTTCCGACGAGGTCAAAAACTGCGGCTTCAAGGTCTTCGCAGGTGCGATCGAGAACGGCGGCTCTGTCCGTGGTATCAACATCAAGGGCGGCGCTGACAAATTCTCGAGAAAAGAGATCGATGCGCTCACGGAATTTGCAAAGACATACAAAGCAAAGGGCCTTGCATGGAGCAAGAACGTAAACGGCGAGATATCATCGTCCTATGCGAAATTCTTAACCGAAGAGGAAAACGCTGCGATATACAGCGCTATGGGATTTGAGTCGGGCGACCTCATTCTTATCGTCGCCGACAAAAACAAGGTCGTTTTCGATACGCTCGGCGCACTGCGCTGTCACGTGGCAAAGAAGCTCGGTCTCGCAGACCCGTTCAATTACAAGCTCTTATGGATAACGGAATTCCCGCTCCTCGAATATGACGAAGAAAACGACCGCTACAAGGCGATGCATCACCCCTTCACCATGCCGATGGAAGAGGATATCGGTTATCTCAAAGACGAGCCCGAAAAGGTCCGCTCTGTCGCTTATGATATCGTAATCAACGGCACGGAAGCAGGCGGCGGCTCTATCAGAATACACACGCCCGAGATACAGGACGCTATGTTTGCAGCGCTCGGCATGAAAGAGGAAGAATATACGGAAAAATTCGGATTCCTGCTCGAAGCCTTCAAGTACGGCACTCCCCCTCACGGCGGGCTCGCTTTCGGACTCGACCGCTTGGTCGCACTTATGCTCGGCATCGAGGATATCAGAGATGTTATCGCTTTCCCGAAGGTACAGAACGCCTCGGAGCTTATGACAAAATGCCCGACAAAGGCAGAATCAAAGGCGCTCGAGGAATTGAGCATAGAAATCACAAAAAGCGAAGAATAAATAAAAATGCTGTCGCAAACGATTTTCATCGTCCTGCGACAGCGCTTTTTTATTTTTCAGTCAGATCATAACTGACCCCGATACGCCCGATGATCGAATCATCGTCGAGCGTGCCGTCAAGAGGCACAGAATACCAATATTTTTTGTTCATATGGTACGCCTTATAATAATGCTCGCCGTCAACAATAGCGGATACAGTTTCAGCTGACGCCTTCAAATTGATTATCTCGACCATACCGTGCTGTGATTTATCAATTCTGCTTCGATCGATATTCATGATAAGAGCAAACCACTTTTCGTTACTATCGTGACGAAATACAGCGCTATCGGGTGAAGAATCCCACAGATATTCGGGCTCTGCGCCGAGATCGCAACGGATGTAATTCACGATCCTTTGCGTCTGTCCGCTCTTGAATTTATCAGTGTCAAAGCATTTTTCAGCGACATCACGCAATATCTTCTCACACTCGAGCCGCATATCGCCGACAAACGCTCCGCTCGCCCCCAAAACCTTGATGAGGGTATATTCCTCATCTAAGAGTGTATCGGTGACATTATAATCAATCTTATCGTTACGGACGCTGACGGTAAGTAAATAACCGCCGCCGAGAATATTTTTCTGATACACATACCCTTTACCGTCAAAAGTAAAGCCGTATGAAAGGAGCTTCGCCTTATTTGACTTCTTGTATTTGAATATTGAATCTATATCTATCATTTCACATATTAAAATACTGTACCGTGGCGCATCCGACGACCGTCAGAAGCAGTCCTGCGGCGCTTAAAGTATAAGTCAACGTTTTTTTCACTCTGCCTGAAATAAAAATATCTCCGATCACAAATAAAATCATAGCAACACCCGAAAACAGCACGAGCATCGCCCCCGCCTCGGAAAATTCCATTTCCGCACCGAATGAGGTATGTAGCATGGAATTTATGAAGTCAAGCCAGACCGATACCCCCTTGAATATCAAGCCGATAACAAAAATATAGAAAACGGAAATGCCCCTGTCATATAAATACAAAAGAAAAGCGCACAAAAGCATATTGCTAAGAAACATCGAAAAATCAAGGGCAAACAAACCACCGAGAACGGCGGCGAACAAATACCTTATAAACCTCGGCTGACGGCACGCCTTACTCACGAGAAAAACCGAAACGGAAGTCACGGCAATGGAGCTTACGATCGCATATACAGCTCTGAGCAAGCCTGCGCTCGTATGGTCGGAATACAAGATGTGCATTTTTGCAGACAGCAATTTTGCCGACAGGTCGGGAAATACCGCTTCGGTTATAAAGCGAAGCGACACACCGACGATCAAAACGCCTGCAAAAGAGACCGCACATGCGAGCGTCTTCTTAAAGGTGCTCTGCGTCTCTCTGTCAGCGCTGTAACCGTAGCTCACACATATAAAAAACAACGCCGCAAATGAGGCAATATATGTGTAGATGCCGAGCATCGTACCGAGCACGACCGATACGAGAAAATGACAGACAAATAATATAAATATAAATAATACAGGATATTTTTTCATGAGATAAAAAATCGGGGCTTGCCGAAGCAAGCCCCATCTTTCATAGAAATCAGAATTTTACACTGTTGACCTTAACGCCGGGGCCCATCGTAGATGCGATAACGCAGCTCTTAATGTACTGACCCTTTGCCGCTGCCGGCTTAGCCTTGATAATAGCGTCCATGAGCGTAGCGAGGTTCTCGCCTATCTTCTCGGGACCGAACGAAGCCTTACCGATCATGCAGTGGATGATATTAGTCTTATCGAGACGATACTCGATCTTACCGGCCTTTGCTTCTGCAACTGCCTTTGCAACATCCATAGTTACCGTACCGGCCTTCGGGTTAGGCATAAGTCCCTTAGGACCGAGCACCTTACCGAGACGGCCGACAACGCCCATCATATCGGGAGTTGCGATAATGATATCGAAATCGAACCAGTTCTCTTTCTGGATCTTTTCCATATAGTCCTCAGCGCCGACATAGTCAGCACCTGCCTCTTCAGCTTCTTTTACCTTATCGCCCTTAGCGAAAACAAGTGTTCTTACAGTCTTACCTGTACCGTTGGGAAGCACGATAGCACCTCTGACCTGCTGATCAGCGTGACGTGAGTCAACACCCAGACGAACATGGACCTCTATGGTCTCATCAAATTTTGCTTTTGCTGTTTTGCAAACAAGCTCTACTGCCTCGGAAGGATCGTAAAGTTTTGACTTCTCGAGCAGTTTTGCACTATCAGAATATCTCTTTCCTGCCATAACTCTTTACCTCCTTATTCCTCGACAGTTACGCCCATGCTACGTGCAGTTCCGGCTACCATGCTCATGGCTGCCTCGATCGAACCTGCATTGAGGTCGGGCATCTTTGTTTCTGCGATCTGCTTTACCTGATCCTTTGTGAGCTTTGCGACCTTCGTCTTATTCGGCACACCGGATCCCAACTCGATACCTGCTGCCTTCTTGATAAGAACGGCTGCCGGAGGAGTCTTTGTGATGAATGTGAAAGAACGGTCGGCATAAACCGTAATAACGACAGGAATGATATAACCCATCTGATTCTTCGTTCTCTCGTTGAATTCCTTCGTGAAGTTTCCTATGGAAACCTGATACTGACCGAGCGCAGGTCCTACGGGAGGAGCGGGTGTCGCTTTTCCTGCCTCGAGCTGGAGCTTGATATAGCCCTGAATTTTCTTTGCCATTTTATAATACCTCCTATGTGGTTTTAAGGCGGAAGAATAAAGATTTTCTCCCTCCCACATTCGCCATACGGCGAAAGGTTTTAAACCTAATTAGTTTTAGTCGTCGATCTTCTCGACATCGTTTGCGGCGAGCTCGACGAGTGTCTCTCTGCCGAACATAGACGCAAGTACATTGATCTTCTTTTTGTCCTCGGAAATTTCCTTGACAACGCCCGTGAAGCCTGCGAGCGCACCCGAAACGATCTTCACGCTGTCGCCCACGTCGTAGCCGACTGTGACAACCTTAGTTTCAACGCCCATTGCGGCGACCTCTTCCTCAGACAGTGGAACGGGACGTGATCCGGGTCCGACAAAGCCGGTAACACCCGTAATATTCCTGACGACATGCCATGTCGCATCCGTCATACACATCTTAACGAGGACATAACTCGGAAAAACCTTACTCTCGACTTCCTTCGGCGTATCGCCGCTCTCATCGACAACGATCTCGACAGGTACCCGAACCTCCATTATCATATCGTGGAGTCCGCGGTTGTCAATAATCTTTTCAAGATTGGTTTTTACCTTATTCTCATACCCCGAATAAGTGTGTACTACATACCAGCGCGGTCCGAGATTGGTGAAATTTTCTTCTTTCATCAGATAATCACCTTATGCAAGGATACCGCCGAGCAGATTCATAAGAGTAGCAAAACCGTAATCAAGTAAACCGATAACGATAGCAAATACAATAACCATAATGCATACGATTGCGGTGCTCTTAAGCGTCTGTTCTGTACTGAACCATGTAATCTTTTTTAACTCTGCCTTTATATCCTTGAAAAATTTTTTGATTTTTTCAAAAAATGACAGTTTCTTTGTTTTTTCAGCCATAGCTTCCTCCTTACTTCGTTTCCTTATGAAGAGTATGCTTACGGCAGAAACGACAATATTTCATCATCTCAAGACGATCAGGATTGTTCTTCTTGTTTTTCTTTGTGTCATAGTTGCGCTGCTTGCACTCGCTGCAAGCTAATGTGATCTTGACTCTCATTTCGGTACCTCCTGTAAATTAGGAATGAGCACATTCCTTAGATAAAACCTCCCTCAATAGCGGGACGCAAAAAAACGCCTCGCACACGAGGTATGGATAGTATATCACACGCAGTATAAATTTGTCAAGTCTTTTTTCGGGATTTATTGACATTTCGCTGAAATTATGATAGCATATATGCACGCACCTGTGGCGGAACTGGCAGACGCACTAGATTTAGGATCTAGTATCTTCGATGTGCAGGTTCGATTCCTGTCAGGTGCACCAAACTATATAAATCCGAACCCAAAGCCAGATGGCGAAGGGTTCGGATCTGTTTTTTCTGACAAGCCGAACTTTAATGCAATATCATAAAATTCGGAGATTCGGAGATTTATTAAAGTCAATTATCCTTATTAAGCTCCTCCATAAATCCGGCTGTAATAATACCGGAAGGAAGAGCAATAATAGCAATGCCAAAAACTGATGAGATCATAGTTACAATCCGCCCGATAGTAGTAACAGGGTAAATATCTCCATATCCCATAGTTGTAAGCGAAACAGTGGCCCAATAAACAGCATCAAAAAAATCATTAAACGAATCAGGTTCAACATTAAAAATGACAAGTGCTGAAATCAAAACATACGCAATTGCCAAAATCCCGACAGTGATTAATGGCTTTTTTTGAGATACAAACACGCCTTTTATCATTTTAATGCTTTTTGAATATCTTATCGCCTTAAAAATTCGGAAGACCCGCAATGTTCTAAAAAGGCGAAAGACTTTAAGTATACGGAATCCGTTGCTAATTATGCTTATTGACGGAAGTATGCATAGAAGATCAATAATCGCCATTGGGGTAATAGGATAAATAATAAAAGAAATAACGCCTTTTTTCATCTTAAAATCAGCTGTAAACAATCTCAACAAATAATCTGCAATAAAAATCACAACAGCAACTTTGTCTATTATTTCAAAGCCAAAAAAATTGCTCTTAGATGTTAAAGGAACTAAACTGACTACAATTACGCACATCATAAAAACATCATAAATGCTACTCAATCTGTCATTATCTTTTGCCATCTCAATTATTTCAAAAATTCTTTTTCTCATTATTCATTACCATCCAATTAAAAGCACATAAAGAATACATCATTTCCAAAATTTCAATGCATTAATTACAAACATCCAAATATATTATACCATAAAACGGAACATATTTCAATCGACAATATTGGCGAGGTTTCGTTGCACGGATTTTCCGGATATTCATGACTTTTACTGAGTTTGAAAAAAGAGCAGATCTTTTGACCGGCTCTTTTGTTTTTATCTGTGTTGAAACATACGCAAAAACATGATAGAATGTTATTATATCATGCATCGCATGTTGTATCGTTATATCATCACTGAATCGTACGTTTGCCAATGCTCTCGAGGTAGAGTCTGCAGGCGAGAAGATAGTCTGTCTGTATTACGTCGTAGCCGCGGGAGGCGAGCCAGCCCCAGCCTTTGGCGGGGTCGTCGGTCAGGGAGATATCGTCATCGTGTCCTGCGGACAGGATCGCTTTATAATAATATACAAGCGAATTTACCCATACGAATTTTCCGTCTTTATGAAGGCGCTCGATATATGCGTGAGATGCCGTCTCGACCTCTTCACTTGTTAGGATCGCCTCGACACCGACGTAATTGATATTTCTCGACATCAGCTCCTCGTGGGTCTTATCGGTATCGGAAACGACGGGGATATACGGTATCTCGGGCGCATATCTCTCGACCGCATCGATATACTCGGGGTTATCGGGGCTCTTTATGATCACCTGATCGGTCATTCCCAGTTTACGCACGGCATTTGCGATGAGCTCGGGATTTTCCCAGAATTTATCTATATTTATAATACATCTGCCACGTAAAAGTTCAAGCGCATCCTCAAATCGTATCATTTTCCATGCCGTCGGATTCATATCCGCATTGAGACGGACAAAATCCACGACCTCGGACGCCGGGTACTCCTTTATGGATCTTTCGTTTCCGATATGCACCCACTCCATTCCGGGATGCTGTATGAAAAGCCGATCATCCGCACTGCGCTCGACATCGAGCTCGACAATATCCGCGCCCTGCCGTACGGCAATCTCAAACGCCTGCAGCGTGTTACACGGTATATTGCCGCCGCATACTCCTCTGTGCGCCGCCAAAAGTATGCCTTTATTTTTTGAAAGCTCGTATACTGTATTCATTTTCAAGACCTCGGTATTTTTTACTATATTATAATGCCGTTTGGTTTTTTTAGCAATAACATGACGGAAAAAAACACGCAAATTGTGGGTCACGAGAAAAAAATTTATTTTTTTTACAAAAAAAGTGTAACCTTTTTGATTTTTTTACGTCTATATATATGACACCATCGTCAGGAGATTTCATATGAATGACAATGATATAATTGAGCTTTTCTGGCAGAGGAACGAATCTGCGATAGACGAAGCTCACCGACAGTACAATAAATATTGCCTCAAAATCTCGTTTTCCATCCTTCAGTCCGAAGAGGATGCGGAGGAATGTGTCAACGACACATTTTTGAGTGCGTGGCAGTCAATACCGCCGAACCGACCGAATAATCTCTCGGGGTATCTCGGCAAGCTGACACGGAATATATCGCTCGACAAGCTGCGAAAGGACAATGCGTCCAAGCGGCAACACTCGTACATACTCGTTTTCGACGAGCTCGAGAATATATTATCCGAGGGAGAATCCCCGCAGGATGCCCTCGACGAAAAGATGCTCGCAGAGAAGATCAATGAATTTTTACGCTCGCTCAGCTACAAGAAACGCATGCTTTTCATCGGGCGGTATTGGAACATGCTGTCCATCACCGAATTATCCCGTGAATACGGAATAAGGGAATCGGCGATTAAAACGATTTTACATAGGTTAAGAGAAGAGCTCAAAAAATATTTAACAAAGGAGGGGTTTGGGTTATGAAAAAAGACAAGCTGACAAATGCGCTCGGCATGATAGATGACGACCTCATCGCCGAGTACCAGCAAAGAAACGAAAAGAAAGCAAGACGTGCCGCCGCTCTGCGCATCACTGCGCTCGCCGCATCCTTCTGCCTGATCGTCACCTCCGTATTTACCGTAATACAGATAAATAATCATAAATCGCCTGTTTCCGTTCCTCCGACGCAGGGCGAAGACACAACACACGAAACGGAGAAAGAGACCGAGCCGCTCGGCGATTTCAAAATACTGAATATCACCGCAGAGAAAACAGACGGCGACCTCATCTCACTCGATACACGTTTTATCGTCGAGTGTGAGAACGGAACGGTCGACAGAGTCAGAGAGCACGTATTTATCTCGGGCGGTCCCGAATATACCGTCGAAAAGACAGAGACAGAAAACTGCTACGCCGTTACCCTGTCGAATTATTTATCGAGCGCAAGCACCGTACAGGTATCATACGTAGAAAACAGCGCCGTCGAATACTCATGGGCGTTCCAGACCGAGTCGGCATTACAGGTGAGCGGCACATACCCCCGCAGCTTAGCGTCAGACGTTGACAAAGACACCGTCATAGAAATAGAGTTTTCAAGCATTATCACATCCGATCTGTCCGAATATGTAAAAACCGAGCCTCAAATAGACGGCACGTGGGAATACATCGGCAGGACGGCACGTCTTACACCGAATGAAGCTCTCGCAGAGAATGAGACATACACCATCACCGTATTGAAAGGAGTAAAAAGCGATGGGCTGTCGCTTGAGTCAAGCTACTCATTCTCCTTCTCAATCTCTTCTTATGACGGGTCAAACTTCTGCTCCCCGATCACGGTGAGTGCCGATAAGGTCAACACTTATACCGACGGAGAGGACGTCACGGTCGTTTACAGAGAACGGCACTTGGCCGAGGACGGCACCGTCAGTGCAGTAGTCGATAAATTCAGCACGGGCGATGACATGGCGTCATATGCGATGGGTAGCCTCAATATCGCAACAGAAGAATACGGCAGGATCGAGGATATAAAAACCTCGGCGGAGGATTATTATTCATTTTTCAACATACCGCTCGACTTTGACTGCGGTTATTATGTGGCACATATATACAATGCTGAAGGACGCTTTATCTTCGACTGGATCATACAGGTAAACAATATTCGAGCATACCTCGGGGTCACAAATAACGATATTATCGCCTGGGCAGCAGACGAAAACGGACTGCTTTCCGACGCACGTGTAGAATACAACGAAAAAGAATACAAGACAGATAACAACGGCATCGCCGTACTCAAAGATGTAGGCAGTAATGGCGGCTATGTAAAGATCGGAAGCAAAGAGATGCCGCTCATGGCAGCGATAGAGAACTTCACGAATAGTGAATATATCTCATCGTTTATCTACACCGACAAAACAATGTACAAACCGGACGAAACCGTACATGTATGGGGCGCTGTGCCGACAAAGCTTTTCGGCGATAAAGCCGATAAAAGCTTCACGGTAGTCCTCGGCGACGGTGAACAGACCGTCACGGTCACTCCTGATAAATACGGAGCGTTTGAAACGGAATTTGATCTCGTAAATCACGTGAGCCGGGATGACCTGTACATCAGGCTCAAATATGATAATACCATCATAGGCGCATGCACGATACACATACAGAACTATCATCTGCAAAACTATATTTTTGAGGTAAAGGCTGACAAAAACTACGCCTATGCAGGCGACAGCTACGACTTCGATGTATTGGTCACTCACATATCCGGCGTCACCGTCAAAGGAAAGCGTGTGCAGGCACGCTACTACGGAGATACATACGACTCGGTATGTGACGAAAACGGATATGCCCACTTCTCGATTCAGACGCAAAAATTGTACCATACATCCGACAGATTAGAGGAGTTTTATCAGATAATGTCGGACAGCATTACGATATACTCGGGAGATGACGAGAATAATGACTATTGTCACTTCTATTTGGTTAATACAAAATGCTTCGCAATGACGGAAAAAACCGATGAAGCAATCTATATAAACCTGAAAAAAATCGCAACAGACGGAAAAGAGAATATTAAATACAGCTATATGGGCGAAAAAGATTTTTTAGGTGAAGGCGCAAATTCAAGCGCCGAGGTATATATCTTATTAGAAAAAGAAGAGAGAAAGAAAAAGGAAAAAGCATACGACGAATATACAAAAAAATATTACTACGAATATGATTACGACAGTTCGTACACCGAAATCGATAAATTTACCGTCGACATCGTAAACGGAGAGGCAGTAATCGACACGGGTAAATACTCGATACCCGATGCGACGGAAAATGAGAGCTACACCCTCTACTGTTCGCTCTATATAACCGATCCGGAAACGAAAACAGTTATCATGACCGGCAATATGAGTTTAAAAGCCTCCTACTTTAAGCCGGGGAAACACGGACTGCTCTACGACAACTGCAAATACCGCTTAAATAGCGACTTTGATTCCGAGGGGTGCGGTATCGGAAAGAAAGTCGGTGTGACCCTGACCGACAGAAACGGCAATGTCCAGACAGGCGGAACGGTATTACGGTTAATATACAACGACGGAATCATCTCGCACAAGCTTTTATCGGCAGACAGCGACCTCTCGGTAACGACGACCGAGGAAATGTTCCCGTGGGCGTATCTGACGGGTGCGTATTATACCGACGGTCACTTCTACCGTATGCCGACGAACGATATTTATAGCGGCCACGAGGAAAAGAAGATCAATATCGATATCGCCGAGGACAAAACGGTATACAGCCCGGGCGACACGGTGACGCTGAACATCACGACCAAAGACGCCAAGGGCGATGCGATATCCTGCACGACGAATATAAGCGTGGTAAACGAGGCGGTATTCCTCACTTATCCCGACAACTCGATCTTCCCCTCACGCTCATATGGAAAAGGAAAAGCCAATTTCTACTCATACTCATCCCACCGCATTTTTGAGATGATACCCTTTGAGGGCGGAATGGGCGGAGGCAATCCTGAGGAGAGCGGATCGGCAACGACCCGTGACTCGTTTGACGACACCGCATGCTTTAAGACGGTGCAAACGGATAAAAACGGTAAGGCGACCGTGACCTTTACTCTGCCCGACAACGTATGCGAATACCGCATCACGACCCACGCCGTAAAGGACGGTGTATATACGGGCAGTGCACGGCACTTTGTATCTGCGTGCATGGACTTCTTCATCCAGTCGACACCGCCCCGAAACGTCAAGAGCTCAGACGATCTCGTGCTGAATGCAAACAGCATACTTGAATCCGGAATAGCAAATGTAGAATTCACATTTACGGTAAAAGAAGCGGACTTCTGCGAAACCTTAACTGCGATGTCAGGCGCAAACGCAAGCGTGAACCTCGGGAAGCTGCCTGTCGGCACATACACCGCAAACATAAGCGCCGTGTGCGGAGACTACAAGGATGCGGTGGAATATCCCTTTGAAATCATAAACTCTGCCCAGCAGATCGTGAAGCAGGAGGAATTCTCACCGAATGACACCCCCGTGATCACGCCGTCTGCCCTGCCCGTGACCCTCGAGATATACAATACCCAGACACAAAGGTATCTAAAGTATTTCGATTATCTTGAGCGTCATTTCAACGAGCGGCTCGACACGATCGTCTGCAATAATGAAGCCGCCCTTCAAAAGAAGCAGATACTCGGCGATGACACGCTGTCGTTTGCAACGGATTACAGTACGATAAATCTGTATCTTTGCAGTCAAGATCATCTTCTCTCCTATCTTCCCGAAGGCGAAGGCTCGCCCGTTATGACCGCACTGTTTAACTACTATATACACGCATCGGGCTTATGGTCCACGAGGTACTACACGCCGAAACCCGGTTACAGCAGGCTCGATTATTTCCGTTATCTATTATACCGTGCCGCATGCGGCGACAGTGTGTTAGTCGATCTGCGGTATGCGAAAAACGAAATCGGCGATAACGAATACTGTAGGGCTCTTATGAGCTGTGCATTTGCCTTTGTCGGCGATTATACAAACGCCGAGGAGGTCTACAAAACGATGACCGGCGAATGCGACGATGAAGACTATGCGGCGCTGAGGATCATTGCCGCCACCTTCATAGACAAGGAAAATGCCGCAGCTATGATAGACGCTGTCATAGATGACAAGCCGTATACCCTATATCTGCCCTTTGCAGTACTTTCATATATCAAAAACAACACACCCGATATCACAAAGACCGACACCGTAAAGATATCGTGCGGCGCTTTCAAAGACACCGTTACCGTAAACGGCATAGAGATAAAAAAGGTAAAGATAAATGAAAAGGACTTAAGTGATATCAGCTTTGAGACAAAGAGCGATAATATACGCATCTGCGCCGTATATCAGGCCGACTATACCGTCGGGCAGGAGGACGGCACGGGTGATATCATAGCCTCCATATCCGGTGACACGGGTAAATACCAAATTGCATATTTGAACCTTGACTTAGCTTACCTTCCTGTCAGATGCGGAAGAATCAGAGTGGCTCTGCCGAACTGCTTCAGGTATATCGGCATGGGCACGAATCAGGATTATGTCTACATTACCGCAAATGCAGACAGTCTGGTCATCAACGTCGGTGAAAAAGCCGCCGACAAGATAAAGATCCCGCTGATAATCAAAAACGAGGGTAACTACGTCATCGAACCTGTGGTGTTCACATCGAGCGAAGGAGTATTCCGCTCCGATGCATTTGAATTCACCGCAGAATAAAGGGGAACGTAATGCCGAAAATTGAGTAAAGCGGCATTACAAACAAAAAGTCCCATATGACATAACGTCATATGGGATTTTTTTCTACGATTTCATTTAACTTATCATATACAAAATCACAGCTTGCACGGCGTACTTCGTTTCGCCCGATATCGCCGAAACGCTCTGTGAAAGTATAGCTTTCCCCGTTTACGAAAAAGCCGAAGCAAACTGTCCCTACCGGCTTTGTCTGCGTTCCTCCGCCCGGCCCTGCAATGCCGGATATGCCGACACCGGCCTCGGCTTTTGCCGCATGCGCCGCACCGCACGCCATCTCACATGCGACCTGTTCGCTCACGACGCCGTATTTTCCGATCGTGTCAGCGCCGACGCCGAGATACCGCATCTTCGCTTCGTTTGCATATGTGACAAACGAGACATCAAGCACCTTTGACGCATCGGGTACGTTCACGAGCCGTGCGGCGCAAAGCCCTGCTGTGCAGGATTCTGCAAAGGCGATATGCATGCCCTTCTCTATCAGCTTATATACAAGGCTTTCCTCCGGAGTCATGATTTCTTACCTTTTGAAAAAAACGTTCCGAGAATAAACTTCGGCAGTTTCATCATCCGTCCGATCCTCGACGGCTCTTTCATCAGGCGGTAGAGCCACTCGAGACCGAGCTTGATAAATATCTTCGGCGCACGCTTCACATTTCCGGCATATACGTCGAGAGAACCGCCGAGTCCTGCCATGACCCTGACATTCAATTTATCACGATTTGCATACATCCACTTTTCCTGCGCCGGAACGCCGAGGCAAACGAAAAGCACCTGTGCGCCGCTTGCGTTTACCTTCTCGATGACAGCATCGGTCTCCTCGCCCTCTTTTTTGAAATATCCGTCGTTCGTACCGACGATATCGAGTCCCGGATACTTTTCCTTCATATTCTGTGCGGCGATGTCAGCGACGCCCGGCTTTCCTCCGAGAAAAAACACCTTATATCCATGCTCGGCAGAAAGAGCGAGGGTACGCTCTGCAAGCTCGATCCCCGCCACCTTTCCCTTTTTTAAGGGCGTGCCGAGTATTTTGGAGGCGAGTATGACGCCGCTACCGTCCGGGATAATAAGATCCGCAGAATTTATCAGATCATAATATTCATTTTGCTCTACGCACAACTGCACGATTTCCGCATTCGGCGTGTGAATGGTCTTTGTTCCCTCGCCTAAGATAAATCCGTTGACGATATCAGCCGCTTCGTCAAGGCTGACATTATCAAAATTCACACCACGTATCGATATTTTATCACTCATTTGAATTCTCCGCCGTTTTTTCTTAATTTTACCACATCACATTGATTTTTTCAAGGATATTTGATACAATATAGGTATGAAACATGTGGATATTTATACCGACGGAGCGTGCAGCGGAAATCCCGGTGCAGGCGGTTGGGGCGCTATCATAGTATACAAGGGAAAAGAAAAGGTGCTGTCGGGCGCAGAAGCGCAAACGACGAACAACCGCATGGAGCTATACGCAGTCATCGCCGCCCTCGAGGCGCTCAAAGAGCCGTGCGATATCACACTCTGCTCCGATTCCAAATATGTCATAGACGGACTGTCCAAAGGCTGGGCGAGCTCATGGCGTGCGCGCGGATGGAAAAAAGCCGACAAAAAGCCTGCGCTCAATCCCGATCTGTGGGGACAGCTGCTCGACCTCTGCGAGATACACAAGATCAGGTACGAATGGATCAAAGGCCACGACGGACACCCCTACAACGAACGCTGCGACGCACTCGCTGTTAGTGAATACAATAAGCTAAAATAATAAAAACGCTGATTTTCTGAAAATCAGCGTTTTTCGATCATTGCATATACAGCCGCAAAAACGACTGCAGTCAGGCAAAGCACAATCGTGCAGATATAAAATATGATTCTTGACTCGGTTATAAAAAACAGAATCGCAAAGACTGAGTTAAGAAAACCGAAAACGAGCTGAAGAGCGCCGCTTACCTTTGCCTCTTTTTTGCCGCACTTGCCCTCCCGGTATAAGCGCATGAGCGCATACTCATTTTTTACGGCCTTCTGATAGCCGAATGCCAGCATACCTACGCCGGTTATGATACACAAAAGTGCTATAAACGACATTTCTCCCTCTTTAGTTCATTTCCTTTTTTATGTAATGCATTATCACATCACATATATATTCTGTCTCTTCTTCGGTAAGCGCCCTGCCCATCGGTATCCTGTGCCATTTATATAAGCAGGAACGGCAGCAAGTGGCTGTCGCATGCTGTGCAATAAACGTGGGATGACCCCGCATCGGCGTTTGCTTACCATCGTTCGGTATCAAGTCCGGAGCTAAGCGCTTCCTTATAAAATCGTGCGTATGCTCATTTATGGTTTCGTATCCCTTTTGCCTAACGTATTCCTTTTCTTTTGCGCCGAGATGAAATCTGCTCCTGAAAGCAGAGTGCGAAAGGCGCTCGAATATATCATTCATCTTACTATAACAAATGACGGATTTTATTTTTTCTTTGCCGCTATTTCTTTCACAGTTACGATAAAATCACAGTTGATTGCTTTTTCTGCGCCTTTTTTATCCGCTAATATGATCCATCCGTCATGATAGCTTTTGATCGTACCCTGAGTTGCACCCTCAAACGATGAGTCGAGCAGCTGAATCATAACTGTTTTTCCGATGTATGACGTCATAATCTCGTCCATATTCTCTTCTCCCTTTCGTCTTTTATATCGATTTACGAGCAAAGCCCTTGTCCTGCGCCGATTCTCATATAACATAAACAATACTAATAAAAGCGGCAAAAGGCCGATAAAACTGTAAAACATTTGTAAAACCTCGTTACCAAACATTATATATTATTGTATTATTTTTTTCAAGTAGTATTTGAAAAACAGAAAATATATGGTATACTATTCTAAAAGAAGTAAATGCCCGGAGGTAATTATGTCTGTCAAAAGAATAGACGATAACTTTATTATAGAAACAAAAAACACATCGTACGCCTTTACGATGTTCGACGGGAAATATCCCGTACACCTGTATTACGGAAAAAAATGCGACTGTTCTGAAATGACAGTGCCCCAAAAATACGCTGCATTTTCGCCATATTTTGAAAAATACGGAAGTGTCTACTCCCCCGACTGTGCGGCAAGAGAAATTCCGTTTTTCGACGACGGCGACTACCGCACGACCGCACTCAAGGTGCGCGGGAACGACGGAAACTGCGTAACGGAATTTGTATATTCCGGTTTCGATATCATCAAAGGCAGGTACTCGCCGAAAGGGCTTCCCTGCGCCGATGCGGATGAAAACACCGAGACGCTCATCATACATATGACGGACGAGGTAAGAGGCGCAGCGCTCGACCTATATTACTCCGTTTTCGCCGAGTGCGATGTCATAACGAGATATTTCACTCTCACAAATAATTCCGATAAGAATATAAAAATCGAAAAAGCAATGTCCCTCACGCTCGATATCCCCGAAGGTAACTACGACTGCATCACGCTTATGGGGCGTTATGCGCACGAAAGAGAGTATCAACGCCTGCATTTGGGCAAAGGCATGTACTCGATCAGTTCCCGCAGAGGAGCGTCAAGCCATATGCAGAACCCCTTCTTCGCCGTATGCGAAAATAATGCGACCGAGGAGACAGGAGACGTATACGGTTTTAACTTCGTATACAGCGGAAGCTTCTTAAACGAAGCCGAAACAGACCAGAGCGGATGCGTGAGAATACAGACCGGTCTCGGCGAGGAAGAATTCGGAATGCTCCTCGAGCCGGGCGAGAGCTTTGACTGCCCCGAGGCCTGCATGACCTATTCCGAGAACGGAATCGGCGGCATGTCACGCTCATTCCACGATTTTATCAGAGAACACATCCTGCCGCCCGAGCCGTTTGAGCACAGACCCGTCGTTTTAAACTGCTGGGAAGCGACATACTTTGATATCAATGAAAAAATAATGCTCGATTTCGCCGATGCCGCAAAAAATGCAGGCATCGATATGTTCGTCATGGACGACGGATGGTTCGGCAAGAGAGATAACGACTGTGCAGGCCTCGGCGACTGGGTCGTAAATGAAAAGAAATTCCCCGAGGGACTGGCGGCATTCATTAACAAAGTAAAGGCAAAGGGGATCAGATTCGGCATATGGATCGAGCCCGAGATGGTAAATCCGGACAGCGACCTTTACCGTGCACACCCCGAATGGTGCATAAAAGCGCCCGGCAGAGAACAGCTCCTCGCACGGAATCAGCTGGTGCTCGATTTAGCGAATCCCGAAGTCATAGATTACCTCGAGAATATATTTGATAAGACGCTCGGGCCGCTCGACATCGATTACATCAAATGGGACTACAACAGAAATATGTGCCGTGCCGCCTCCCCTGTCTTATCGCCCGATCGGCAGGATGAAATGAGATTCCGCAATATGCTCGGCGTATACAGGCTATACGATTGGTTCAAAAAACGCTTCCCGAACATTATGCTCGAAAACTGCTCGGGCGGCGGCGGAAGATACGACCTCGGCATGATGAAATACTCAACACAGATCTGGACATCAGACCATACATACTCACATGCGAGAATACCGATACAGTTCTCATCTACCGTCGGTTATCCGCCGTATACCATGAGCTGTCATGTGTCAAATACATTTGCTCAGGCAGAAGACCCGCGTGCGCTCGACTTCTCATACCGTGTAGCGCTCGGCGGTCCGCTCGGATATGAACTGCATCTGCCGGATATGCCGGACGACGTCAAAAAGACGATCGCCGAGCAGATCGCAGAATACCGTAAATGGGAAAAGACCATTCTTTACGGCGATTTCTACCGTGTGCACAACCCGTTTGAGTGCGGATGCTATTCATACTACTTTATCTCAAAGGATAAGAGTCACATACTCGCTACCTTCTTAAATCCTGACGGCGCTGACACTGCCGGCATGACTATGAAGATAAATGCGCCCGACGGAAAATACCAAGACGAGCTGACAGGCCGTGTCTTCGATGCCGAAGAGCTGAAAGACGGAATCGATATCTCGACCGAAAAAGAAAACAATTCATACCGTATGCTGAGTCTGCGAAAAATATAAACAAAGGAAAAAGATATGAAATACGACGTAGTAATCATCGGCGCAGGACCCTCGGGCATATTTACCGCCCTCGAAATGCTGAAAAAAGGCACGGACAAAAAGATAATCATCGTTGAAAAAGGCAAGCCCGTCGAAAAACGAGCCTGCCCTAAGGCGAGTACAGGCAAATGCGTAAACTGTAAGCCTTACTGCCAGATAACGACAGGCTTCTCGGGGGCAGGCGCATTCTCGGACGGAAAGCTCTCCCTCAACTATGAGGTCGGCGGAGACCTGCCCCAGCTCCTCGGCGAAGAATTTGTGCAGAAAATCATCGATTACACCGACACGATATACCTCGAATTCGGCGCAGACGCAAAAATCGAGGGTGTTTCCAACCCTGAAAAAGTCAAAGCCATACGAAAAAAAGCGATCACTGCCGGGCTCAAGCTCGTGGACTGCCCCATCCGCCATCTCGGAACGGAAAAGGCGCATCAGCTATATTACGATATTGAAAAATATCTCATTGACCACGGCATAGAGATCATGTTTTACTGCGACTGCACAGACCTTATCATAGAGGGAGATACCTGTGTCGGCGCAAAATTCACCGACTATGAATCGGGCGAGGAATTCACCCTTTACGGTGATGATATCGTTGTGGCGACAGGACGCAAAGGCGCAGACTGGCTCGAAGGTCTTTGCAACGCACACGGCATCAGCCATCAGCCGGGCACGGTCGACATCGGAGTCAGAGTCGAGGTGAGAAACGAGGTCATGGAGGAGATAAACGACGTCCTCTATGAGTCAAAGCTCATCGGATACCCCGCACCGTTTAAAAACAAGGTACGCACATTCTGCCAGAACCCGGGAGGATTTGTAAGCCAGGAAAATTACGACAACAATTTAGCTGTCGTAAACGGCCACAGCTATAAGGACATAAAGAGCAACAATACGAATGTCGCCATCCTCTGCTCACATAATTTCACATATCCCTTCAATCAGCCGATCGCATATGCGCAGAAGGTCGGCGAGCTCACGAACATGCTCGCAAACGGGCAGATACTCGTCCAGCGCTTCGGCGATATCCTCGACGGCAAACGAACCTGGGACAAGGAGCTTTCACAGTCGAATGTAAAGCCTACCATTCCCGATGCGGTCGCAGGCGACATCACCGCCGCCATGCCCTACCGTGCGATGACGAATATAATCAACTTTATCAAGGCGATGGACGTCGCCATCCCGGGATTTGCCTCATACGAGACTCTGCTTTATTCCCCGGAGCTGAAATTCTACTCAAACAGAGTTAAAATGGATGACAAGCTCAATACAAACATCAAAGGCCTGCACTGTCTCGGCGACAGCTCGGGCTGGACACGGGGACTTATGATGGCGTCTGCCATGGGTGTGATCATGGGCAGGATTCTCGCTTGACAAATCTTCTATATAGTGGTATACTTTATTATAAGGCAACACCGCATAATTCTGACGGTGCAATTGCGCCGACAGATTTTTCGTCAGACAAAACAAATTGAGGAGGCAAGAGTAGAGTCCTCTGCCGACGAAATTTGTGAAATATGACGGAAAATATGCGTTTCAAGTGTGCCGTCAAGGCGACAGCCGTGAATTGTGCGGCGTTGCCTTAAAGATATTGGAGTTATAGAATGAAAACAAATATGACGGTTTTTGCATATCGCTATTACTTTTACTTTAAGAATACAAAGTAAAAGCGATTTGTGCCGCCGTTATATTGCAAGTAAGATATTGCAAGACCGCACAGATTGCTGTGCGGTCTTTTTCAGGAGTCAGATATGATAGCTATTTTAAAAAACGAAGTCACGGAAGCGCAGATACAAAGCCTCACAAAATGGTTTGTAGGAAAGGGGCTTTCCGTTCATCTCTCAAAGGGTGATACCACGACGATCATGGGACTTGTCGGCGATACCAGCACCATCGACACCGAGCTTGTCGAAGGTCTTGACATGGTCGAAAAGGTGACGAGAATCACAGAGCCCTATAAAAAAGCAAACAGGAAATTCCATCCGCATAATACCGTAATTGACGTGTGCGGTGTAAAGATCGGCGCAGGTGCGCTCACATCCTTTGCGTCCCTCGACTATACGGGCGATGAAGATGCACTGCTCGCTTCGGCACAGGCGGCAAGGGCGGCCGGCGCACAGGTATTATGCTTTGGTGCGGCAGGCGCAAAATACTCGCCCTATTCCAAAGCGGCGTCATACGATATCGGTAAGGTAAAGGCCCTCGGCCTTCCGATCGCCAAAGAGATAACAAGCGCAGGAGATATCGCCGCAAGCGATGATGCGGACATCATAATCATCGGTGCTGCAAACATGCAGAATCACGAGCTTTTACACGAAGTAGGAAAGACCGACAAGCCCGTCATACTGAAGCGGAGCCTCGCCGGGACGCTCATGGAACTGCTCGTCAGCGCAGAGCACATCATGGCAGGCGGAAACGAGAGAGTCATACTGTGCGAGCGGGGCATCAGAACATTCGAGACATACACGAAAAACACCCTCGACCTATCGGCGATCCCTACGCTCCATACGCTCTCACATCTGCCGGTAATTGCAGATATCTCACATGCGACGGGAGCGTCCGAGCTTGTCCGCCCCATGGCTTGTGCGGCGGCCGCATGCGGCGCAGACGGCATTATGACGGAAATAAACACAACGGGCGATATCACACGTACCGGCGCTGTCACAGACAAGGAATTCGCAGAAATATTAGATAGAGCAAGAAAAATCAAAGAGGTTACGGAAAATTGAAAGTAGGCATTGCCGGACTCGGCCTGATCGGCGGGTCGCTCGCTAAAGTATATAAGGAAAAAGGACATACCGTCCTCGGATATGACAAAGACCGCGGCACGCTCGAATTCGCTGTCATTTCGGGTGCGATGGACGGCGTACTGACAAAAGAAAATGCGCAGGAATGCGATGTTATTTTCATCGCACTCTTCCCTGCCGTTGCGATCTCATTTTACAAGGAATGGTCGGATCATTTCTCGCCCGAGACATTTGTCATCGACTGCTGCGGCACAAAAGCGCAGGTATGCGAAGAATGTTTTAAGACGGCAAAGGAAAAGGGCCTTATCTTCATCGGCGGACATCCGATGGCAGGTACGCACAAAACCGGTTTTAAAGCGAGCAGAGCAAATCTTTTCAACGGCGCATCGATGGTCATCGTCCCACCGAGATATGACGATATCGAATTTTTGGAAAAGATCAAGGAATACTGTATGCCTGCAGGCTTCGGTAAGATAACGATAACGACCGCCGAAGAGCACGACAGGATGATCGCCTTTACATCCCAGATGGCGCATATCGTATCAAATGCGTATATCAAAAGCCCGACCGCAGGCTCACACCGTGGGTTTTCCGCCGGAAGCTACAAGGATATGACTCGTGTCGCATGGCTCAACCCCGATATGTGGACGGAGCTTTTCCTCGAAAACAGAGAAAATCTCATAAACGAACTCGACATCATAATCAATTCGCTCGGCGAATATAAGCAGGCGCTCATCGACAGAGACTCAGAAACCCTGCACAAAATACTCGACGACGGCAGAAAGAAAAAAGAAGAGGTAGACGGAGCAAGATGAAAACGATAAAAGTAAAAGCATCCCACAGTTATGATATCCTCATCGGCAGGAATATGCTCGCCGAATGCGGAAGCTATATAAAAAACGTAACGGATGCAAAAAAGATCTGCGTCGTAACCGACGATACCGTCGATGCCCTCTATGCGCAAAAGGTAACGGCTTCACTTGAAAAAACGGGATTTGCCGTATGCAAATTCGTAATAGAACACGGCGAAAAATCAAAATGCGCCGAGAGCTTCATCTCCCTTTTGAATTTTATCGCATATGAGCACCTCACTCGCTCGGACATCCTCGTTGCCCTCGGCGGCGGAGTCGTAGGCGACCTCACGGGATTTGCCGCAGCGTGCTATCAGAGAGGTATAGATTTCGTTCAGATACCCACCACGCTGCTTGCGGCTGTCGACTCCTCGGTCGGCGGAAAGACCGCAATCGACATAACGGCAGGAAAAAATCTCGTCGGCGCTTTTCATCAGCCGATCCTCGTTTTGTGCGACGCAGACACCCTCTCGACGCTCCCCTGCGATATATACAGGGACGGATGCGCCGAGGTGATCAAATACGGTATGATATACGATGCAGAATTTTTAAAAAAGCTCGCATCCGTGCACGTCCGTGAATGGGAGGAAGAGGTCATCGCACGCTGTGTCGAGCTCAAACGGGACGTCGTCGCCGATGATGAATTTGACAGGGGCGCAAGAGCTTTACTTAACTTCGGTCACACGGCAGGCCATGCGCTCGAGGCGATAAGCAATTTTGAAATATCCCACGGCTCTGCCGTCGCATGGGGCATGGCGACCGTCACGAAGGCCTGTGAAAAATCGGGATTATGCGAAAAGGGCTGTTATGAATACTTACGCAGTATCCTCGACGATTACGGCTTTACCCTCGAATATAACTACACCCCCGAGGAGCTCGCAAAAGCGGCGCTTTCCGACAAAAAGCGCTCGGGCGACAGCATCACGCTCATCGTACCCGAAAAGACCGGAAGGTGCGTGACGCACAAAGTCGCTACCGATGAGCTTATCAACATTTTCACCGAAGGAAAATAACCGCATGATAAAAACCGTACATAAAAGAGAAATAAAAGGGACGCTCGATGCCATACCGTCAAAAAGCATGGCGCACCGTCTTGCGATCTGCGCATATCTCGCAGAGGGAAAGACCCATCTGATCCTGCCCTCTACAAGCGCAGATATCGACGCTACCCTCAGCTGTCTTTCCGCTCTCGGTGCGAAAATATCAAAAACAGCTGACGGCTTTACCATTGAGCCGGGCATAAATGCGAGCGCAGAATGTGACTGCGGAGAGAGCGGCTCGACCCTTCGGTTTTTGCTTCCTGTAATAGCCTCGCTCGGCATTTCTGCAAAAATACATATGCACGGCAGGCTCCCGATGCGTCCGATCACCGACCTGCGCAGAGAGATGATCCGCCACGGATGCACTCTATCGCCCGAAGGGACAAATCCGATAGAATTATCAGGCAAATTAACGCCCGGAAAATATCATCTGCCGGGAAATATCACGTCCCAGTACATCTCGGGTCTGTTGTTTGCACTGCCGTGTCTGTCGGATGACAGCGAGATCATACTCGAGGGAAAAATAGAGAGTCTGCCATATATTATGATGACGGTATCGGCGCTCGAGAATTTCGGGATTAAGGTGGATTTTAACGAAAACACCATAAAAATACCGGGCGGTCAGAAATATATATCACCCGGAGAATTAAAGGTTGAAGGAGACTGGTCAAACGCCGCATTTCCCTTATGCGCCGCCGCAATATGCGGCGAGGTGACCCTCACCGGAATCGGCAAAAGCCTGCAGGGGGACAGAAAAATACTCGATATCCTGCGCCTTTTCGGCGCTGACGTAGAGGAAAAGGAAAGCTCCGTCACCGTAAGACACAGGGAGCTGCACGGTATCTCGCTCGACGCAACGGATATCCCCGATCTCGTGCCCGTTATTGCAGTAACTGCGGCAGCCGCCCATGGCAAGACCGTCATCACAGGTGCGGCGAGACTGCGCATAAAAGAAAGCGACAGAATAAAGACCGTATGCGCCATGATCAACGCCATCGGCGGAAATGCGCAAGAGACCGACGACGGCATGATAATCGAGCCGACAGCCCTGAGGGGCGGAACGGTGGACGCCGCAAACGATCACCGCATCGCCATGAGTGCGGCCGTCGCCTCATGCGCCTGCGAAAATCCCGTCACAATCATCGGAGCAGAAGCGGTAAACAAATCATATCAATCATTTTTCGAGGATCTTGAAAAAATATGACAAGCACTATTCATTTAAACAAACTGAAAATATCCATTACCGGAGCGTCACACTCGAGCGAGATAACGGCAGAATGCGACGGTCTGCCGAAGGGTGCGAAATTTGACGAAGCGGCGCTCCAGGCGTTTCTCGACCGCCGTGCGCCCGGAAAAGCAAAATTCGCCACGGCAAGAAAAGAGCCTGACAGAGCCGAATACATCTCCGGTGTGGCGAACGGCGTGCTCGACGGCGGGCATTTCAAGGCGATCATAAGAAATACGAATACACGCTCGGGCGATTACGAAAACTTGCGTGATATACCGAGACCCGGACACGCCGACTTCCCTGCGCAGATCAAATACGGTGCGGGCCGTGAGGTCGCAGGCGGAGGACATTTCTCCGGCAGGATGACAGCGCCCCTGTGCATTATCGGCGGAATATGCAAGCAGCTTTTAGAGCAGAGGGGTATTAACATATCTGCACATATCTATAAAATTAAAGATATCTGTGACATGCCGTATGACGATCTGTCTCCACAGGCTGAGATACTTCCCGATTTCCCCGTAATCAGCGAAGAAGCATCCCTCAAAATGCAGGATGTCATAGAAAGTGCAAGGCTCTCGGGAGACTCTGTCGGCGGTATCATCGAGTGCGCCGCTACCGGCCTTCCCGTGGGGATCGGAGAGCACATGTTTTACGGGCTCGAGGGAGATATTTCCCGAATCGTTTTCTCGGTTCCTGCCGTTAAGGGCATCGAATTCGGAGCAGGATTCCGAGTAGCCGACCTGCTCGGCAGTGAAAACAACGACCCCTTCTATTATGACGGAGACGAGATCAGGACAAAAACAAATAATCACGGCGGTATCCTCGGCGGTATGTCGAGCGGAATGCCCCTGATATTCCGAGCGGCGATCAAGCCGACACCGTCAATATCCAAAGTGCAGGACAGCATCTCTTTTTCGAAAAAAGAAAATGCCAAACTCGAGATCAAAGGCAGGCACGACCCGTGTATCCTGCCCCGTGCAGTACCCGTGATCGAGGCGGCGTGCGCAATAGCGCTATATGATGCGATAATAACTCAGGAGATATAAGATGGATCTGAAAGAAGTAAGAAATAAAATCGACAAAATCGATAGCGAGCTTGTAAAGCTATTTCAGGAGAGAATGAAAGCGTCAAGCGAGGTGGCGGAATATAAAAGAGCCACCGGCATGGCGGTATACGATCCTGCAAGAGAACGTGCGATCATGGCAGACATCGCCGCAAAGAGCGATGAAAGCATGCGCTCCTATATGCGTGTCTTATATGCACTGATATTCGAGCTATCACGCTCCTATCAATGCACCCTTTTAAATAAAGGCTCGGCGCTTTATACTGACATTGAAAAAGCGATAGAAACGACGCCGAAGGTATTTCCGAAGGATGCCAAAATAGCCTGTCAGGGCGTGGAGGGAGCGTATTCTCAGGCGGCGTGTCAGAAGCTCTTTGCTTTTCCGGATATCAAGTATTACAGCTCGTTCGGAAAGGTTTTTTCCGCAATTGAATCGGGCGAATGCGACTATGGCATACTGCCCCTCGAGAACAGCACGGCAGGCTCTGTCAACAAGGTATATGACCTTATGATCGAGCATCAGTTCCATATCGTGCGCTCGGTCCGTGTCAAGATCGATCACAATCTCATGGTAAATGAGAGCAGCGACCTCTCTGATATACGAGAGGTAATATCTCACGAGCAGGCGCTCAACCAGTGCTCTGCATTTTTAGCTTCGCTCGGCAAAGACGTCAGGATCACTCCCGTCGAAAACACGGCAAAAGCGGCGGAAATGGTATCAAAATCGGGCAGAAAAGATATCGCCGCAATTTGCTCAAAAAGCTGTGCCGAACTATACGGCTTAAAGTGTTTGCGCTCCTCGGTCCAGGACGCAGGAAACAACCACACACGCTTTATCTGCATCTCCAAAAAACTCGAGATCTATCCGGGCGCAGACAGGACTTCGCTTATGCTCGTCGCCCCCCACAGCCCCGGTTCTCTTTACCGTGTGCTCGCACGCTTCTATGCACTGGGCATCAACCTGCAGAAGTTAGAAAGCCGTCCGATACCGAATGAGGATTTTGAATTCATGTTCTATTTCGATCTCGACGCATCGATATACTCCCCCGAGTTTATCCAGCTCATGTGCGAGCTCGACGGTCTGTGCGACGATTTCAAATACCTCGGCAGTTACTCAGAGGTAATATGATGAAAAGCGGATTACTCGGAAAAACGCTCGGCCACAGCTTTTCGCCGCAGATCCACGCAATGCTCGGCGATTACAGCTATCTCCTCTTTGAGAAAAAAGAGGATGAGGTAGAGGATTTCATCAAAGGCGGCGATTGGGATACGCTGAACGTCACGATACCGTATAAAAAGACCGTGATGCCGTATCTCTCGGAAATATCCGAGAGAGCGAAGAAAATAGGTAGCGTGAACACGCTTGTCCGACGCAGTGACGGTACTATTTACGGCGACAATACCGATTATTTCGGATTTGGCTATCTCATAACGAAAAGCAGGATAGAGATAAAAAACAAAAAGGTGCTCATACTCGGCTCGGGCGGCGCTTCCGTCACGGCGCAGGCCGTCGTGCGTGATTTAGGGGCAAAAGAGATATTCGTCATATCTCGCACAGGCGAAAATAACTATGACAATATAGAAAAGCACGCCGATGCGGACGTCATAGTAAACACCACCCCCGTCGGAATGTACCCCAAAAACGGTGAGAGTGCCGTTGACCTGTCGCTCTTCCCCGCTCTTTGCGGAGTGGTCGACATGATATATAATCCCTTTGTCACCAAATTGCTTTACGATGCAGAAAAGACGGGCATACCGCACATCGGCGGTCTTCCCATGCTGGTCGCACAGGCAAAAGAGGCTTATGAGGTATTCACAGACGGCAAAAAAGAGGACAACGTGATCGACCAGATCACCGAAGCGCTCGAAAAAACAATGAAAAACATCGTCCTCATCGGCATGCCCGGATGCGGCAAGACCACCATAGGAAAAGAGCTCGCACGGATCACGGGACGGGAATTTATCGATTGCGATGAGGAGATCGTAAAAAGAGCCGGGATGATCATCCCGGAAATATTTGAAAGCTACGGCGAGGAACATTTCCGCAGGATAGAGACTAAGGTATGCCGTGACGTTTGCAAGCGCAGCTCCTGCGTTATCGCAACGGGCGGCGGCATCGTCACACGGGAAAGGAATATCGAGCCACTGAAGCAGAACTCCACCGTCGTATTACTCATGCGTGATATAAGCAAACTGCCGAGCAAAGGAAGACCGATCTCTCAAACACGGGATATCCAAGAGATAGCAAAAGAACGGGAACCTTTATACAAAGCGGCGGCAGACTGTATCTATAACACCATAGGAATCAAGGAAACGGCAAAAAAGATAGCGGAGGATCTGACGTGAAAATACTTATCATAAACGGGCCGAACATCAATATGCTCGGCGTGCGAGAGCCGGATATTTACGGAAAAAATACATATGCCGACCTCATAGAGTTAATAAAAAAGCACTGTGAGGATAAAGACATCGAGCCGGAATTTTATCAGTCGAATCACGAGGGTGACATCGTCGATAAGATACAGGCGTCCTACGGCAATACCGACGGAATCGTCATAAATCCTGCCGCCTATACGCACACCTCCGTCGCCATCCTCGACGCTCTGAAGGCTGTCGCAATACCGACGGTCGAGGTGCATATATCGGATATCAACACCCGTGATGAATTCCGTAAATTCTCATACGTTTCCCTTTACGCCGAAAAAACGATCGTGGGAAAAGGATTTGCCGGATATACAGAGGCGATCGACTATCTGACGAAAGCATAGGAGAATAATCCGAACCCGCCTGAAAGAGCAGAATTTCGGCGCTTTTCGGATTGTCGTCATTGCAAAGCATATTTTTGTCTGTGCGAGGCACAAAACGCAGTGAATCCTATCGGATTCACGAGTATTTTAACAAAGCAGAGGCGAAAATCCGTCCGTTAAAATCGGGTTCGGATTATTCTCCTATGCTTAACCGAAAAAACCGCCGATTCGATGTAAAATCGAATCAGCGGTTTATTATTTTATACGCTATTTATATATCGTCGGATGAGCGGGTTTTGTCTATATCCTTATATTTATCTTCTACCGTTTTAATATCGTCAGGTAATCGGTCAAGCGTCATTTCGAGACTCGGCGAAGCGTAAACCTGCTTTGCTTCTTCGTTCATCAAAGCTGTCCCTTTTTCCTTCGGCTCAAACACACTTTCCTCGCCCTGAACCATATTATACATTGTTTCACCGTCTGCTGATGTAATATAAAGCGTCTCTTCTATCACGAAAACGCCGCACTGTCCTTCATGCAGATAAAATTCGCCTTTGCGGTCTCTTTCGTCGAGACTTTCATATTCTTCGGGGGTCAAACAACTTCCGTTCCAAGTGTTTAGGATAACCGTATCTCCCTCACGAAATAAACCTTTATAGGACTTTTCGACCTTCAAAACATATGGCGTGACCCATGCGTTTGCGCACTCAGTAATTTTACCATCCGGATTTGAATAAAAACCCTCGAGCTCCTCTATTACCTCACCCAAAACTACATCGTCTGACCAAAACAACTGATATTCGTAATCGGGCTCAGGTTTAGAATAAGACATTTCGTGAACCTGTTTTTCTCCACAGCCGCTAAAAACAAGGGTTATCGTCACAAGCAATGCTAAAATCAAAATAATACTTTTCTTCATAATCTGCCTCCTATTTGTATGCGAATTAAAAAACATACGACATAAGGTTTATGTGCCGGTTTTAATGCTCCTCGATTACTTATTCAACGAAAAATTGGATTTTACTTATGGTTTTTAAAAAAATTTAAACATCCAAAAACATTTATTCTCCTCTCGTCTCACTACTTGCACAGCACAGAAAATAATGTTATAATATTGATATAAACAGGAGAATTAATATGGAATACAAAAACGAAATGTATAATAAAGCAGGCGAGGCGCTCGTCAAAGCCCTGAAAAAGCGGCATTTTGACGCTTATTACTGCAAAACGAAGGAAGAGGCGCTGAAAACTGCGCTCGATATCATACCCACGGAAGACAGCGTCTCATGGGGCGGCTCGCTCACCGTAGACGAGATAGGGTTAAGAGAAGCTCTTCGGGAGCGTGGAAACAAAATGATAGACCGTGCAAGTGCAAAAACGCCAGAGGAGAGAGAAGAGATCATGCGCTCGGCCTTTTCCTGCGGCACATACATCATGAGCGCAAATGCGATCTCAGCCGACGGTCAGCTTATCAATATCGACGGAAACGGCAACCGAGTGGCGGCGCTGATCTACGGACCGAAAAACGTCGTGGTCATCGCCGGTATGAACAAGGTCTGCCCCGATATCGAAAGCGCCATGCTGCGTGCGAGGAACACCGCCGCACCCATGAATTCACAGCGGTTTCCGTCAGATGGACGCCCATGCTACCTCACGGGAAAATGCGCAGACTGTCTGTGTGAGGACAGCATCTGTGCGCAGATCGTACGCACACGCCTGTGCAGACCTGCGCTCAGAATAAAAGTAATTCTTATAGGCAAAGACCTCGGAATGTAAAAAAGGAATGAGAAAAATGAAAAACAAAATTTTAAGAGGACTGCTCATATTGATCGGTGCGGTATTTATCGTATGGTTTCTCGCACCTGTAGTGACAAAAAGAATCATCAACATAGGCTCTGTAACAGGAATACTGCTCTTCGGCGGAATCCTTTTCATCGGACTGTATTTCGAAAAATTCACGCTCACAATTAAAAATATATGTAAAAATAATCTCGGCAAAGCCGCACTCGCATTTGTGTGCTTTATTTTAGGTATAGCGCTCGGCGTTTCCGTCATTGCGACCGCCTGTATGATTACCGCCGCCGAAAACCGCCCGGGCGAGGATGCGACCCTCATAGTTTTAGGTTGCAAGGTCAACGGCGAGCGGCCGAGCAGGATGCTCGGCGAACGCCTTACGGCGGCATACGCCTATCTATCGGAAAATCCGGACGCAAAATGTGTCGTCTCAGGCGGCAAAGGTCCTGACGAGGGCATCTCCGAAGCCGAATGCATGTACAGATACCTCGTCGATAAAGGAATCGACAAGAGCCGCATATACAAAGAGGACAGATCCACATCGACAAGAGAAAATCTCGAGTTTTCAATGGAGATCATCAGGGAAAATTCTCTAAATGAAGTCTGCGCAATAGCGACAAATGATTTCCACGAATACCGTGCATCGCTCGTCGCAAAGGATTTGGGCATCACGGCTTACTCAGTCCCCGGCAAAACCGAACTCACCCTTATGCCTCCCTACTATGTCCGAGAGATCTATGCAATCGTTTATGAATGGATATTTTAATAAAATGCTGACAGTAGACAGAATAGAAGAAGGAATCGCCGTCTGTATCGACGAAAACGGAAATATCACGAATATCCCGTTATCTATACTCCCGGAGGGCGTGCGGGAGTCCGACACCCTCCTATGCGAGGACGGCAGATATATACGCAAAAAAGCGGATAAAAAAGAAATACAAAAAAGATTTGACAAAATGTTCAAGAAGTGAGAAAACAATAATAAATTTCCGAAAAACGCTTGACAAAAAGAACTTCAATTTGTATAATATACATTGCGTTGTTATGTATAAGCATAGGATATAAAGGAGAATATGCATGAAGATTGATTTAAGTTCCGTGCTGAACGGATCAAAGAAAAAAATCAATTTCGAGTATTCCCTCCCATGCGACCGAATCATACCCGGTGTGGTTTTCCCGAAACCAATCAGTGTCACGGGTGAGGTCACCGATACGGCAGGCTGTATAGACCTTGCCATTCACGCTGTGCTCGATTATGAGACAGAGTGCGCACGGTGTTTATCCCCCGTTGCCGGCAGCTTTGCGACAGACTTTGGCAGAACAGTCTCGACTGACGGTACAGGATATGACGAGGATAACGACGATTACGTCAGGGTGAACAATAACACAGTTGATATCGACATTCCACTAATCGAAGAGATACTGTTAGATTTCCCGACGAAATTCCTTTGCGACGAAAACTGTAAGGGATTGTGCCCTAAATGCGGCAAAAACCTGAACGAAGGCTCGTGCTCCTGCGTAAAAAAAGAGATCGACCCCCGTTTAGCGCCGCTGGCAAAATTATTTGAAGAAGAAAATTAAAGGTTTATATATTTTAAGGAGGTAACTCAAAATGGCAGTACCGAAGAGAAAAGTTTCCAAAGCAAGAAGAGACAAGAGACGTTCTAACGTATGGAAGTTGACAGCTCCCTCAATGGCAAAATGCCCGAAGTGCGGCGCATATAACCTCGGCCACAGAGTATGCAGCGAATGCGGATACTACGACGGCAAGGAAATTGTCAAGAAGGAAGCGTAAAAATGCTTTTCGGGGCGTATGTCGTCGGACATACGCCTTTATTATTTTCGGAGGGACTATGGTAAAGGTAACAAACGTCACAAAGGGCTCTCCTGCCGCAAAAGCCGGCATTCTGCCCGACGACTATATAATATCCATAAACGATAAGGAGATAAACGACGTTCTCGACTATCGCTTTTATCTGACGGAAAAAAAGGTCAGGATAAAGATACACAGAGGCGCCGAGCTTTTTGACGTTACCATAAAAAAAGAGGAATACGCCGATATCGGCCTCGACTTTGAGACGTTTTTAATGGACGATAAGCACTCCTGCCGCAACAAGTGCATCTTCTGCTTTATCGACCAGCTCCCCCACGGTATGAGAGACACGCTGTATTTTAAAGATGACGATTCACGGCTTTCGTTTTTGCAGGGCAACTATATCACCCTCACAAATCTATCGGACAGGGAGATAGAACGAATATGCGAGATGAAGCTCTCCCCCATGAATGTCTCGGTACACACGACCAATCCCGAGCTTCGCTGTTCCATGATGAAAAATAAAAATGCAGGAAAAATAATGGATATCCTGCATGCCTTTGCCGACTCGGGCATAAAGATACACGCTCAGATCGTATTATGCAAAGGCGTAAATGACGGAGAGGAGCTTCTGCGCTCCATGCGTGACCTGTCCTCTCTTTTCCCTGCTCTTGAGAGCTGTTCTATCGTCCCGGCAGGGCTCACCAAGCACCGCAAGGGACTATATCCCCTCGAGGCTTTCAGCGCGGATGAATGTGCACAGATAATCAATGCAGTAACCGATTTTTCCGATGAATGTCTAAGTAAATATGGCAGCAGAATATTCTTTTGCGGTGATGAATTATATATAAAAAGCGGAATGCCCCTGCCGGAAGAAGACTACTATGAGGATTATCCGCAGATAGAGAACGGCGTCGGCCTGATCACCTCCATGAAAAACGAATTCATGCGTGAAATAGAATATATCGACGAATACGACACGAAAAAAACAAAGCGCTGCTCTGTCGCAACAGGCGAGGCGGCATATCCCTTCATTTCATCGCTTGTTGAAAAATTATCCGAACTATGCTATAATTTAACGTGTAATGTTTATGAAATAGAAAACACGTTTTTCGGTGAGAATATAACCGTCGCAGGACTCATTACAGGCGGCGACCTCATAAATCAGTTAACGGGCAAGGAGTTAGGCGATACCCTGTATCTGCCGTCTGTCATGCTCCGTTCGGGCGAGGACGTCTTTTTAGACGACGTCACCGTAGCGGATGTGGAACATAAGCTCGGCGTGAGGGTAAAGACCATCTCAAACGACGGTGCGGAATTCATCGCATCAATATTGGAGTAAAATGTACGATTATTTGATAGTAGGCGCAGGGCTTTTCGGCGCAGTATTTGCAAATGAAGCAAAAAAACAAGGTAAAAAATGCCTTGTCATTGACAAACGCCCTCACGTCGCAGGAAATATATATACCGAGAATACCGAGGGTATTAATGTCCACAAATACGGCGCACACATCTTCCACACGTCAGAGAAGCGTGTATGGGAATATATCAGCGGCTTTGCCGAGTTCAACAGATACACGAATTCCCCTGTCGCAATATACAAAGACGAGCTATACAATCTGCCGTTTAACATGAATACATTTTCAAAAATGTGGGGCGTAAAAACGCCCGATGAGGCAAAGCGCATCATCGAAAAACAGCGAAAAGACGCAGGGGTAAGCTCCCCTTGCAACCTCGAGGAGCAGGCGCTCTCCCTCGTCGGCACGGACATATATGAGAAGCTCGTAAAAGGCTACACCGAAAAGCAATGGGGAAAAAGAGCGGACGAGCTGCCGGCATTTATCATTAAGCGTCTGCCCGTCAGGTTCACATACGACAATAATTATTTTAACGATAAGTATCAGGGTATACCGATCGGCGGATATACTGCGATCATAGAAAAAATGCTCGATGGATGCGATATTAAACTAAACTGCTCATACGAGGAGATCAAAGACAAGGTATCATACAAAAAGGTCGTATACACCGGTATGATAGACGAGTTTTACGGCTATATTTACGGCGAGCTCGAATACCGTTCGCTCTACTTTGAGAGCGAGACGCTCGATACCGACAACTATCAGGGAAACGCCGTCGTAAATTACACGGAATACGAGATACCGTACACAAGGATCATAGAGCACAGGCATTTCGAGGATACAAAGAGCCAAAAGACCGTGATAACGAGAGAGTACCCGGCAGAATGGCACAAGGGCGATGAGCCGTATTATCCCGTAAATGATGAAAAAAACAATGCCTTATATGAAAAATACAAAGCTCTCGCCGAGCAGGAAGAAAACGTCATATTCGGCGGCAGGCTCGGAATGTACAAGTACTTTGACATGGATAAGGTAATTTTATCGGCGCTCGAATGCGCTGAAACGGAATTGGAGAAAGCATAATGGCAAAACCGATCGTTGCGATCGTCGGCAGACCGAATGTCGGCAAATCGACACTATTCAATAAGCTCTCGGGACAGCGTATTGCGATCGTCGAGGACACGCCCGGCGTGACACGTGACCGCATATATTACGACACCGAGTGGTCGGGCAGGAAAATGATGCTGGTCGATACCGGCGGTATCGAGCCGAAAACCGACAATATCATATTAAAGCATATACGCACCCAGGCGGAGATCGCAATAGAAACAGCCGATGTCATCGTCTTCATGACGGATATCCATGCCGGCGTCACTGCCGATGACCATGACATATGCCGTATGCTCTTACGTTCAGGCAAGCCTGTGGTACTTGCAGTCAACAAGATAGATAATATAGGAAATCTGCCGCCCGAATTCTATGAGTTTTACGAGCTGGGATTAGGCGACCCCGTCGCACTCTCCTCACTTCACGGAACGGGATCGGGGGATCTTCTCGACCGGGTGATCGAGCTCTTACCCGATGATGATACGGGCGATGATGACGACGACACGATCAAGGTCGCAGTCATCGGCAAGCCGAATGCCGGCAAAAGCTCCATTATCAACCGAATCCTCGGCGAGGAGCGCCTTATCGTCTCGGACATTGCAGGCACGACACGGGACGCCATCGACACGAGAGTGGAAAACGAATTCGGCAAATTCGTCTTTATCGATACCGCCGGAATACGCCGTCAGTCAAAGGTAGAGGACAGGATCGAGAAATTCTCGGTATTACGTGCCAAAATGGCGGTCGAACGGGCTGACGTCTGCCTCATTATGATCGATGCAAATGAAGGCATAACCGAGCAGGACGAAAAGATCGCAGGTCTTGCGCATGAAGCAGGAAAGGCCTCCATCATCGTCGTAAACAAATGGGACCTGATAGACAAGGACAACTCGACAACAAAGAAATTTACCGAGGATGTCTACACCCATCTCGGATATATGACATACGCTCCCCTGCTCTTCATCTCCGCAAAAACAGGTCAGAGAGTCGGCAAGCTGTATGAACATATCAACTATGTCGCAAACCAGGCAGCGATGCGTGCGACCACCGGCATGTTAAACGACGTTCTCGCCGATGCGATCGCCAGAGTCCAGCCGCCGTCCGATAAGGGCAAGCGCCTAAAGATATACTATATGACGCAGACAGGCATAAAACCGCCGTCCTTTGTCATATTCTGCAATGATGCGGAGCTTTTTCACTTTTCCTATCAAAGATATATCGAGAATCAGCTGCGTGCGGTATTCGGCTTTAACGGTACGCCCATACGCATTATTATAAGACAGAAAGGCGATCAAAATGGTTGATTTTTACAATGGTCTTGTTTACTTTCACACATACGGTCTTCTCTACCCCCAGCCGCTGTATATCGGAATAGCGCTGCTTGTTGTTACGGCAATTTTCTCTTATCTGCTCGGCAGTATCAACTTTGCCGTGCTTATCTCAAAGAAGAAATTCAATGAGGATATCAGAAACTACGGCTCGGGCAACGGCGGCATGACAAACATGATGCGCACATATGGCAGAGGCGCAGCTGTTATGACGTTTATCGGCGATATGGCAAAGGCCTTTGTTGCAGTATGGCTCGGGATCACGCTGTACGGTATTATCGGCGGATATGTCGCAGGACTTTTCTGCATTATCGGTCACTGCTTCCCTGTTTTCTTTCATTTTCACGGCGGAAAAGGCGTCGCCACCGCCGCTATGACGATCCTGTGTCTTTCACCTACGGTGTGTTTGGTCCTCTTTATCATATTCGTTATCATAGTCGCAGGATATAAGTACATATCGCTCGGTTCTGTCATGTGTATGCTGTTATATCCCGTTATTCTGTCTATGATGAAGGGTACGGGCATCTGGAACATCGGCGCCGTACTCATATCACTCATTATCATTTTTATGCACCGTGAAAACATAAAAAGGCTCTTTCGCGGCGAGGAAAACAAGTTCAAATTCCGAAAAAAAGGCGAACGAAATGCCGAAAAAGAGGAAAAATAAGAAATTTACTATTGCATTTTGTGAAAACTTGTGATATAATTTTCCCGTTGTCTAATAAGATCAGATTTTTCTACTATAATTTATTAATTGGAGGTGTCAAAATGGCAAAGTGTGATGTATGCGGTAAGGGAGTTACCTTCGGTCTTAAAGTTTCTCACTCAAACCGTAAAACAAACAGAGCTTGGAAGCCTAACATCAGAAAGGTAAAAGCTGTTGTAGACGGCACTAACAAGACGGTTTACGTATGTTCTCGTTGCCTTCGTTCCGGCAAGGTAACACGGGCATAACAACCGTACAGAACTCTGTCACTAAGAGCGACTCGTATCGCTCTTTTTCGTGCGCATTTGTATCTTGCGCAATGCCCGATCTTCTTATCAAAGAGATAGAAAAGCGAGGATATACCGTCCGTCGTTTACCGCCTTTTTCGGCGATCGACCGACCGGTATCCTCTCACCCCGATATGCTGATTTTGCCGCTTGATGATAAAATCGTCATACCGAGGCAATACTATAATGAAAACACAGAACTATTCACGGCCTTTGACGTACTGCCCGCCGAGGAGAATTTTTCACCGAAATATCCTCATGATATCGCACTGAATGCACTCGAGACCGCAAAAGGCATATTCTGCCGGGAAGACAGTGCAAGCGCAAGAATAAAAGACAGCGCAAAGAAGATCATTAACGTGACGCAGGGCTACACCCGATGCTCATGCTGCAAGGTAAACGAACACGCCATCATTACCGCCGATCCATCGATCGCCGTCGCCGCAAAAGACGTCGGGATCGAAGTATTGGAGATCTGCGGCGGAGAGATAGCGCTCCCCGGTTACAATTACGGTTTTATCGGCGGATGCAGCGCCGTAACCGAAAACGAGGTCTTATTTTTCGGGGATTTAAGCGCCCATCCTGACAGCGGTGCGATAAAGGAGTTTATATATTCTCACGCAAAGACACCCGTTTCCCTGTCGGGCGCTACCCTCACGGACTACGGCGGTATAGTTTTTATTTAAGGAATTCACATGGAAATCAGAAAATCACAAGAAACAGATTTTACCCACATCAAGGCAATATACGACAGTGCGAGAGCGTATTTTAAAAGCGCCGGGATCGATCAATGGCAGTCGGGATACCCGAGCGAAGAAACGATCCTACAGGATATCAAAGCCGGCGAATCCTTTGTCTGCTCTGACGAAGGCAGGATCATCGGCGTATTTATGAGCGCAAAAAAGCTCGACCCCAGCTATGAAAGCATCGCAGACGGATGGTGGAGACGGGATGAAGGTTATGTCGTCCTGCACCGTGTCGCCGTACACGAGGATTACAGAGGCAAAGGTATTGCAAGCGAGATCGTCAGATTCGTCGAGCGCACATTCTGCCCCGACGGGAAAGGTTATCTCAAAGCAGATACCCACGCCGACAATCTATCCATGCAGAGAATGCTTACCAAAAACGGATTTCGGCGTGCCGGTGTGATAAGATTACAGGAAGGCAAGGAAAAAGGCGCAAAGCGTGTTGCCTTTGACAAAATATTGAAATAATGCCGATAAAGCCCGGATTTAACAGGGATACAATAACGACACCTTTGTTAAGCTGAAGAGAGTCGAACACCGTCGGTTCTCTTCAGCTTAAGGTTGGTATCAAAGGACAGGAAGTACGTAAGTGCTGCCTGTCCTTTGATATATTTCCCCCGGTCTACATCCCTGCTGCATTTCCAATGTATCGGAAGCAGATGTCGATCTGCTGTTCGGATTTCTGCTTTTATCGCTCTGTCCGTTCGTGTATCACAATCCTGGAAACAAAGGTGTGTAAAATTTCAGGCGTGAGTTCGTTAATATATCTTTTTCAAGCTCCGGCAGTGCCGCAGAGTTGAATCGTCTATTGTTTTTTATGCGGTTATATGCTATGATAAATATGATATTTGTTATAGGATTTTCTGACTGGGAGAGGACAAAATATATGGAACTGAAAATTGCGATCTGCGACAACGAACAGAACCAAATTGAATATTTAACCTCGCTCGTGTCATCGTGGAGCGAGAGAGAGGTGCATAGTTGCGAGATATGCACATTTGCTTCTGCCGAGGCATTCTTGTTTGAGTACGAGGATGACAAAGCATACGATATCCTTTTGCTTGATATTGAAATGGGCAAAATGAACGGCGTGGAGCTCGCTAAAACTATCCGTGAATCAAACAACACCGTGCAGATAGTATTTATCACCGGATTTCCCGACTATATCTCAGAGGGCTATGAAGTCTCTGCACTCCACTATCTTATGAAGCCTGTTTCCACAGAAAAACTGCACGCAGTTCTCGACAAAGCTGCCGCAAATCTGACAAAAGCGGAGAAGCGTCTGTGCGTCAGCTTTGACAGGCAGGTGGATTATGTTCCGCTCAATCAGATTACGTATATTGAAGCGAAAAAACAGTATGTTCTTATCTATACTGTAGGGAATACATACCGTATGAAAGCTTCCCTCGCAGACATCGAAATGCAGCTTGACCGTTATTTCTTCAAGTGTCAGCGGTCATTTATTGTAAATCTACGGAATATTATCCGTATAAATACCGATTATGTTACATTAAAAAACGGTGTAAAAGTACCTATCAGCCGCGGTATGGCCGAGAAGATCGGTAAAGAAATTATTCGGTTATTTTAGGGGGCTATATGTTATTTCAAAAATGGATAGACAAACGAATAGAGGCATACCAAAGCGACCTGCTGAAAAAATACTGCGACGAAGTAGAATCCATGTATACAAAAATGCGCGGATGGCGTCACGATTATCACAACCATATACAGGCATTGCAGGCGAGTATGGCACTCGGTAAATATGATGAGGTCAACGATTATCTTCGCTTACTCAACGACGATCTGACAAATGTAGACACCACCGTTAAAACAGGACGCGTGATGGTAGACGCCATTCTCAACGGGAAAATGAACATTGCCGCACAGAACGATATTCCCGTCAATGTAAAGGCAAAAATTCCCGACAGTGCGCCTTTAACGGATGTTGATTTATGTGTTATAATCGGCAACTTACTTGACAATGCTGTTGAGGAGAACAAAAAGCTTACGGAGGGCGACCGCTTCATCCGTATATACATCGGGCAGAAAAACACGCAGCTGTATCTTACTTTTACAAATGCTGCGGGAAAGAAGAAAGAAAAATCCGGAGGAGCGTTCGGTTCTACGAAAGGCGCTGAACATGGATTCGGGCTTGCCCGGGTGAAAAGCATTGTAAATAAATACAATGGACTTTTCTCGGCAGATAGTGAGGACGGGGGATTTACAGCAGAGATCTTGATCCCGCTTCAATGATAAAAGTGCATTTCGTTCACCGAAAACAACATTTGGTTCACGAAATGCGCTTTTCTTTTGAGTGTGTGATACAATATGATCGCAATGAAAGGAGGGTTCGTTTATGAAACATAAAGAGAAAAAGAAAAAGAAAAAGGACTCCAAATGCAAGCCGAAATACGGACTGTTTTCCTGTGTGGGATACATTTACAGACTGCTTTGGAAGTACGAGCGGGGCTTGGCGTTTGTCGGGGTATTTATCGTACCGCTCTCGCTTTGCCTGTCCGCGCTGGCTCTGTATACCCCATCCGTGATTATATCTGTATTGGAAACTTCGGATAGGTTTTCTTATATCGCACTTGTGATTTTCGGATTGCTTTCAGCTCAGCTTCTGCTTGACGCTTTTAACAATATTATTGGTACGAAGAGCCAGAATTCCGAAATGTACGTTCTTAATCACATGATATATATGTGGATGTCGAGACAGCGCGATCGCGATTGGTACCTTGACTTCGACCCCGAGATCGAAAAGCTGAACGAGAGAGCGATGAATGCTATTCAGACCAATCATACAGCGGGTGTGCATTTCCCTATGGATTTTGCAAATATGCTTTCGCAGATACTGAAGTTTTTGTTGTTCGGCTCTGTTATTTCACTTTTGCATCCGATCATTATACTGCTGCTCGCTTTTGGCACGGTGCTCAATTCACTCATGGGCAGATGGCAGAGAAATAAAAACAGAGACAATATGGATATCCGAAATGCCCTCGACAAAAAAATCATGTACTGCACATTCGAAATGTCCCGGGACTTTAAATATGCGAAAGATGTCCGTCTGTACAGTATGGCAGACTCTATTAAAGAACGTCTGAATTCGATTTTTAAACTGCGGGAAAATGAACAGAAAAAAATTGAAAAAAACGCAATCCTTGTTTCTGTTATAAGTTATTTGATCATACTGTTACGTGACGGTGCGGCGTATACCTTCCTTATATATAAAGCAGTTCACGGGGAGATCAGCGCTTCATCCTTTGTATTGTATTTTTCTGCAATAACCTCTATGTCCGCTCTCATGAACGGAATCCTCGGTACGATAAACCGTGTTTTTGACGGTGCGCTTCAGATATCCGACTACCGTGAAGCATATGAAATTCCCGATCGTTTAAACCGCGGCAAAGGTATTCCCATACCGACCGCTCCGTTTTCAATAGAATTCAGAAATGTATCTTTCAAATACCCCAAGGGAGAAAAAAAGGTTCTCGACAACATTTCTTTCAAAATAGAGGCAGGAGAGAAGATAGCGCTCGTTGGTCTGAACGGTGCAGGAAAAACAACGCTGACAATGCTTATGTGCGGTCTGTTCTTGCCTGATAAAGGAGAGATTCTTCTTGACGGCCATCCATTGACCGAATATAATCGTGATGAAATGTATTCTTTGTTTGGATTTGTACCGCAGAATTATCATTTGCTTCCTGTCTCGATCGCCCGAAACATAGCATCCGCTATGACAGACGACGAAATAGACCGACAAAAATTAAATCAATGTATTGAGATCGCAGGACTTGATAAAAAAATTGCGTCTTTAGAAAAAGGCGCTGACACTCTGCTGAACCGAGAAGTTAATCCTGACGGAATTGAGCTTTCGGGAGGCGAAACACAGAAGCTCTTATTGGCAAGACTGCTATATAAAAATCCGCTTTGTATTATTCTTGACGAACCCACCGCTGCGCTTGACCCTATTGCCGAGGACGGCATTTACCGCAGATATAATGAAATATCATCTCATGCGACGTCGATCTTCATTTCTCACCGACTCGCCTCTACGAGATTCTGTGACAAGATCTTTTTACTTGACGGAGCTGTTTTTGCCGAAGTCGGGACCCACAACGAATTGATGAAGCTAAACGGGAAGTACAGAGAATTGTTCGACGTTCAATCCAAATATTACAGAGAGGGGGAAGAAAACCGTGAACAATAATAAAAAGCGTACCTTTCGAGAGGATTGGCACTTCATCAAACGTGCAATTGGCATATGGAACGATATCATGCCGCATTTTTGGTTATGGCAGGTAGTTTGTACTCTTCTCGAAACATTTACGCCCTATTTCGGTCTTTATATGTCAGCGCTCATGGTAAATGAGCTTGCCTCAGACTGTGATCTCAAAAAACTGCTTGGGCTTGCGGCAATTACCGTTGTCGGAATATTTTTAATATCTGTTGTCACAAGGTTCTTCCAAAGCAAACGTACATTAAAGGATTACCTGATGTGGCAGCAGCACGAAGGCTATTTGGTTCATACACAGAATGATATGCAGTATGAACATTTGGAAAATCCCGATGTTGTATTATTGCGCTCAAAAATATTTGCGTCATTCAATGCCATCGGAGGAGGTATGCCGGCTGTCAAACTGTGCGTTCAAGATCTGCTTGGTACTGTTTTAGACATTATTTTTTCGGTATCCCTTACAGTTTCGATGTTTGCAATGGCGGCTGAGGGTGAATTTACGGGAATCTTTGCTTTCATTAATTCTCCTTTTTCGGCAATTGCAGTTATTGTTCTGATATTGATAAATACGTTTCTGTCCGTGAAAATATCAGCTAAAAGAACAGCCAGAGACAACGAAGAGGTTTCCAAACTCGCTCAATTAAATACCAGATATTCTGTATATCAACGCACGTGGGGAGCGGATGTGATCATATTTAAGCTCAACCGAATCGTCATGGAGGAATTCCGTAAATATCAGTTGCGCCCGAAGTGGATAGAAAATATGGAAAAGATAAATATTCATTTTGGTCTTCTGTTAACCGGTTTGGAGGCGTTTCTTAACATTGTGATATATTTATTCGTTGCCGCAAAAGCATTTATCGGAGTTTTCGGAATCGGTAATTTTATCTTGTATCAAGGTACGATCAGCCGCTTTGTCGGTGCCGCCTCAGGTCTGTCATCCGTATTCGGCAGATTGCGCCACAATAATATTTATCTTGAGGAGCTGTATGATTTCCTCGATCTGCCTAACGATATGTATAACGGAACTCTTGCTGTAGAGAAGCGCAACGACAACGATTACGAGATCGAGTTTCGTGATGTCAGTTTCAAATATCCGCGTACCGACAATTGGGTGCTCCGACATGTCAATATCAAGTTCAAGATCGGAGACAAGCTTGCTATCGTCGGAGAAAACGGTTCCGGCAAGACGACGTTCATCAAGCTTCTGTGCCGACTTTATGACCCGACAGAAGGAAAGATATTTCTTAACGGTATAGATATAACACGGTATAGATATCATGAATATATGGCATTGTTCTCAGTCGTTTTTCAGGATTTTACAATGTTTGCATTCTCGCTCGGAGAGAATGTTGCAGCCGATTACAAGTATGATTCCGCCAGAGTACGTGATTGTCTGATCCGTGCAGGAATGGAAGAAAAGATTACAACCCTTGATAACGACCCGCAAAGTGACGAAAAGGATGCGCTTAAACGCTACATCGGCAGGGATTATGATAATCACGGGATAGAGTTTTCCGGCGGCGAAATGCAAAAGATCGCACTCGCACGTGCACTATACAAGGACGCACCGTTTGTTGTGCTTGATGAACCTACAGCAGCTCTTGACCCTATTGCAGAAGCTGCGGTTTATGAGAATTTCAACGTACTTGTAAAAGATAAAACCTCGGTGTTTATCAGTCACAGGTTATCGTCATGTCGGTTCTGTGACAGCATTGCAGTGTTCGATCACGGCGAGCTCGTACAGGTAGGGTCCCATGACATGTTGCTGACGGACGAAAACGGCAAGTATCGTCAGCTCTGGCGTGCACAGGCGCAATATTATACAAAAACATGACCGCCGCTCATGCCGGGGGTGTTTTTCAAAGAATGGATCATTTAAAATCATTTGATTTTCAGGGATCCATTAATAAGTATGTGTATGCAAAAAAGAAAAATTCGGAGGCAAAGCTCTTTATGTAAAGCAAGGATATGTGTTCTGTATACAGTATAACGTACACATCCCACGGATCAATATCTGTGGGATGTGTATGACGTTTTTTGAATATGTCGTTATATTACCCTTGATTTCCGTGGTTTTATTTTTATTTGCCACAGGAATTGACATTTCTCTGTTTTTTTAATATAATATAAGTTGATATATAATTTTTTTAAATTTTTCGGAGGTATAAAAATGAAGTGGACATCGCTTAACGATTTAAGAGAGATGTTTCTTTCGTTTTATGAGTCGAAGGAACACTTAAGACACAAGAGCTTCCCTCTTGTTCCAATAAATGATAAATCGCTGCTTCTGATCAACGCAGGTATGGCGCCCCTCAAAAAATATTTCACAGGGGAAGAAGAGCCGCCCCGTCACCGCATGACGACCTGTCAGAAGTGTATCAGAACGCCCGATATCGAGCGTGTCGGTATCACCGCACGTCACGGTACATATTTTGAAATGCTCGGAAACTTCTCTTTCGGTGATTATTTCAAAAAAGATGCGATCTCCTGGGCATGGGAATTTATCACCACACGCCTTGAATTACCCGAGGACAAACTCTGGGTGACGATATACGAAAACGACGACGAGGCTTTCGAGCTTTGGAATAAAATGATCGGTATTCCTGCCGAAAAGATCGTCCGTCTCGGAAAAGACGACAACTTCTGGGAGATCGGCTCAGGTCCGTGCGGCCCCTGCTCCGAGATATATTTCGACCGCGGCGAAAAATACGGCTGCGGCTCGCCCGACTGCAAGCCCGGCTGTGACTGCGACAGATTCATGGAATTCTGGAATCTCGTTTTCACTCAGTTCGACGGCGACGGAAAGGGCGGCTACACTCCCCTCGAGCATCCCAATATCGACACGGGTATGGGACTCGAGCGTCTTGCATGCCTGATGCAGGGCGTGAACAACCTCTTTGAGGTAGATACAGTCAAAAACATCATGGCGGCAATCTCCGAAAAGGCCGGCGTCAAATACGGCGAAGACCCGAAAAAGGATATCTCCCTGCGTGTTATCACCGACCATATCAGAAGCACCACATTCCTTATCTGCGACGGCGTTATCCCGTCGAACGAGGGCCGAGGTTACGTCCTGCGCAGACTGCTCCGCCGTGCGGCAAGGCACGGAAGGCTCCTCGGCATCGATGGACTTTTCCTCTCCGATATTTGCGAGGTCGTGGCACGTGAAAATTACAGCGCATATCCCGAGCTGACCGAAAAGCTCGGTTACATTCAGAAAATAGTTAAGATCGAGGAGGAACGTTTCTCGCTCACGATCGACTCGGGCATTGAAAAGCTCGGCGAGATCATCGCAAAAATAAAGAGCGTAGGGGCGAACATCCTTGCAGGCAAGGACGTTTTCAAGCTCAACGATACATTCGGCTTCCCGCTTGACCTGACACGTGAGATCGCCGAGGAAAACGGTCTGCACATCGACGAGGACGGATTCCATGCCCTTATGAACGATCAGAAGGAACGTGCGAGAAATGCACGCTCGGCGCTCGGCGATTTCGCATGGAGCGATGAATCGTTTGATTTCCTCGACAAGTCTCAAAAGACGGTATTCACGGGTTACACCGAGATATGCACGGACGCAACAGTCACCGCCATCATTGACGCAAATAACGAGCCCGTCGGAAGTGCATGCGAGGGCAAGGTCGTTATCGTCCTCGACAAAACACCCTTCTATGCTGAGAGCGGCGGTCAGGTCGGCGATACAGGCGTTATCGTTTCTGACGGCGTAAAAATAAGGATAACCGATACCAAAAAGCACGAGGGCATTTATCTGCATATCGGCGAGGTCGTCGAGGGTGAGATAAGCGTCAATATGAACGTAAGCGCCGAGATCGACGCAGACAGGCGTGAGGCGATCAAGAGAAACCATTCGGCAGCACACATATTGCAGGCGGCACTGCGCCGTGTGCTCGGCACACACGTCGAGCAGGCAGGCTCTTACGTCGATGAAAAACGTGTGCGTTTCGACTTCTCGCACTTCACTGCCATGACGAAAGAGGAAATTGCAGAGACAGAAAAGCTCGTCAACGAGGAGATACTCAAAGGCGAGGTAATAAACACGGTCGAGACCGATATCGAAAGCGCAAAGAAAATGGGCGCCATGGCTCTGTTCGGCGAGAAATACGGCGATGTCGTAAGAGTCGTTAAGATGGGTGACTTCTCGACAGAATTCTGCGGCGGTACACATCAGGACAACACCGCAAAGCTCGGCCTTTTCAAGATAATAAGCGAGCAGGGCGTTGCGGCAGGCGTGCGCAGAATAGAGGGTACGACCGGAACGGGTGTGCTCGAGCTGCTTGAGGAGAAGGATTCCCTCATCCACTCGGCGGCAAAAGAGCTCAAGATAGGAAATATCGCCGAGATCGCAAAGAAAGTCATCCAGGTGCAGAAAGAGCTCCACGATGCAAAGAAAGAGATCGAAGCGCTCAACACAAAGATGGCGGCGGCTCAGACAGAGGAAATGCTCAAAAATGTCACTATGGTCGGCGGCATCAAGGTCTTTGCCGAAAGCACAGACGGCATCGCACTGAATGTTGCCCGTGAGATATGCGACCGGGTAAAGGCTGATATGCCCGATGCGGTGATCGTCCTCTCCACAAATCTTGACAACAAGCTTAACTTCGTATGCGCATGCGGCAAGGATGCGGTTTGCGCCGGTGCACACGCCGGAAACATACTCAAAACAATTTCGCAGATCGCAGGCGGTAACGGCGGCGGACGCCCCGACAGCGCAACAAGCGGTGCGAAAGACCCGACGAAAGTACAGGCGGCACTCGATGCAGTCGTACCGACAGTCGAGAGTATGCTGAAATAAATCTTACACACACAAAACACCGGGCGATTGCCCGGTGTTTTTTCGTATTTTACAAATATTTCATTGCATTTTGGCAGATACCGTGTTATAATTAGTTAGAAAACTAAGTATTTTCAGGAGGATGATATGGGACCTGGATTCGGAGGGCCGCCGCCGCACGAACAAAATGAAAAATTAAAAGAACCGCTGCCGAAAACGCTCGGCGAAGTGCCGGGTTATCTCTCACGGATGCTCGGGGGATTTTTCAAGCGTCTTTTCTATATCGTATCGCTTGTATGGGAAGCGAAAAAGTCACTTCTCTTTATCATGGTGTTCATGTCGGTATTCAACGGTGTTTCACCCGTTATTTCGGCATACATTTCGGCTCATCTATTAAACAAGATCGCTTTTGCCGTCACGATGCAGGACAAGAGCTTTGAGACTGTCGTCTCCGTGATACTCTTCCCTCTCATTCTTAATTTCGGTTATATGTTCTTTGTAAGTCTTGTAAACTCGGTATCCAATATCGTGACACGCATATCGAGCGAGGTCGTGACGAATCACGTCAAAGTAAAAATAATGAATAAGGCAAAGGAGATCGACGTAGCCTCTTTTGATATGCCGGAATTCTACGAGAAATTTGAGAATGCCAACAGAGAGGCGGGCACACGCCCTATTCACGTGCTCAACTCTACTTTCAATATCATCAGTCAGCTCATTTCGGTAATATCCTTTATCACCATGCTCGCATCTATCGCATGGTTTGCGCCGCTCATCGTCATCATCATATCACTGCCGAGCGCAATCATCACGTTCCACTACCGCAAAAAGAACTTCCGCTATATGCGCCGCCGTTCCAAAGACCGCCGGCAGATGAACTACTACTCCGATCTGCTCGTAAATAAAGATATGGTCAAGGAATTACGCATATTCAACCTGTCCGACACCTTTATCGTAAACTACAATACCGTATTCAAAAACTATTTCAGCGGCATTAAAAAGCTCATACGCAACGAGGGCGCATGGAACATTCTCATCTCACTGCTCACGACCGCCGTCAACTGCTCCCTCTTCTTTTTCATTGCGTACACAGTCACGACAGGCTCGGGAAAGATCGGCGATTATTCGCTTTACACGGGTGCGCTGACCTCGATCGCCTCATGCGTTGCCACCCTCGTTTCCACGACGTCAACGATATACGAGGGTACGCTTTTCATCGACAATATGATCGTCTTTATGAACGAGAAAAAGACGATCGTGCCGTCGCTCCCCTCGCCTGCCCATGTCGGGCGGAGCGCAGGCCACACGATCGAATTCCGAGATGTCTCTTTCCGTTATCCGGGCACTGACAGGGATGTATTAAAAAACATCAGCATGATAATAGAGCCGGGTGACACCGTAGTCCTTGTCGGACTGAACGGCGCCGGCAAAACAACACTCATCAAACTGCTCACCCGCCTTTACGACCCGACGTCGGGCGTGATACTGCTCGACGGCAGAGATATCAAAGAATATGACGTAAACGAGCTCTATGCAATATACGGCATCATATTCCAGGATTTCGGAAAGTATGCGATGTCCGTTTCACGCAACATAGAATTCGGTCAGATCGACAGAGAGTATGACTTTGCCAATATAGAGTGTGCCGCAAAGCAAAGCTCGGCAAATGAATTTATCGAAAAACTGCCCGGAAAATACGACACGCCTCTGATGCGTTATTTCGAGTCCGACGGAATCGAGCTGTCGATCGGTCAGTGGCAAAAGCTCTCCATCGCACGTGCATTTTACTCCGACTCGGATATCGTGATACTCGACGAGCCGACCGCATCTCTCGACGCCATCGCAGAACAGGAGATCTTCAACCAATTCGACCGACTGCGCAAGGATAAAACGACATTTTTTGTTTCCCACCGTTTATCGAGTGCGACCATCGCCGATAAAATCCTCGTCCTCGAGAACGGAGAACTGAAAGAGATCGGCGATCATGCCGCTCTGATGGCGAAAAAAGGCATATATTACAATTTGTTTACCACCCAGGCAAAGAGATATATCACCACAGCCGAAGAAGAGACAAACAGCGGAAAACGGCCGCACGGCGAGAGACCGCCTATGCCGCCGCACGGCAATCGGCCTCCGATGCCGCCGAGATCGTGATAAAGATACTGCGGACAGTATACTGTCCGCAGTATCTTTATAAATATTTTTTAATTCTCGAAAGTGCGCCCTTTTCGAGCCTTGACACCTGCGCCTGAGAGATGCCCATTTCATCGGCGATCTCCATCTGCGTCTTGCCCCTGTAATACCTTTTATCTATGATCGACTTTTCACGCGGGGTGAGGCTCTTTATCGCCTCGTTGATTGCGATATTTTCAAGCCATATCTCATCGGTATTTTCATTATCCTTTACCTGATCCATGACGTACAGCGTCTCGCCCGACGAGCCGTCGCTGTATACGGGATCAAAAAGCGATATCGGCTCGACGATCGCTTCGAGCGCCGCCGAAACATCCTCGCATGATACCTCCATGCCGTCCTTTACAAGCTCCTTTGTTATATCCTCGACCGTCGGTTCCTTTTGCAGTTTCTTTGAAAGTGTCTCACGCACTGCGAGCGCATGATATGCAAGGTCCCTCACAGAACGGCTGACACGGATGCTGTTATTATCACGCAGATACCTGCGCACCTCGCCGATGATCATCGGCACGGCATAGGTACTCAGTTTTAAATCAAGATTTATATCAAAATTATCGATTGCCTTTATCAGTCCGACACACCCGACCTGAAACAGGTCGTCGGGATTTTCCCCCCGTGCCGCAAAGCGCTGTATCACGGACAAAACAAGGCGCATATTCCCTGCGATCAGTCTCTCACGTGCCTTTTCGTCGCCATCCTTGCTTTTTCTAAGCAGTTCTTTCTTTTCATCATCGGTCAAAACCGGCAAATGAGCCGTATTCACACCGCATATCTCAACCTTATTATAATACATTTTTCCTCCGTCGGCATGACTTACAGAAAAAGTATTGACCTGTGACAAATAATTAAAACATGAATATAATGGAAAGTTGACATATGAATCGAATTGATATATAATATCAAGTGAGGTAGATAACATGGTACTGATATGTGATATAGGCAACTCAACAATTGATATATGCATATACATGTGTGACAGCGCTCCCGTCAGATTTGAGCTTTCCTGTGACCGCCACAAAAGCGCAGACGAATATGCGATACTGATCGACACGCTTTTTAAAATGAGGAATTTTCCCGGTGCATCGATAAACGGCGCTATCATCGGCTCTGTCGTACCCGATCTCACATCTGTACTATCCAATGCGATCCTAAGCCTTTTTCATATCAAACCGATGACCGTCGGTCCCGGGATCAAGACCTCGCTCGACATAAAGACAGACCGTCCGTCTGAGGTCGGCGCAGATATCGTCGCAAATACAGTCGCAGCACTCGACGAATTTGACGCACCTATGATCATCATTGATTTTGCGACCTCTACGACCTTCGTCTCCATAGACAAGGAAAGGCGTCTGACCGACGTTTTCATCACGCCCGGCGTCTACTCCTCGTACTCTGCGCTCACACGTGACGCTGCCGCCATCGCCTGCGTACCGCTCTTCACACCGAAGTCGCTCAGCGGAAAAAACACCGCCGCAAGCGTGAATTCAGGTGTTATTTACTCAGCGGCATTTTCAGCCGACGGATTTATAAGCAGGATCAAAAGCGAGAATAAAGACAGCAATATCACCGCCATAGCAACAGGCGGCACCGCCCATCTCGTTCTCCCGTTATGCAAAGAGAGGATCATCAGAAGACCGAACTTAACATGTGACGGTCTGTACAAAATATATCTCAAAAACCGTACATAACGGCATCTCGCCGTATGTAAATAAATTTTGCGCTGTATCCTTTGGCAACAATAATATAAAGGAACGGCAGTAAGGAGGCTCACATGAGCAAAAACACAAAACTCGTCAGTATGATCGAGCTTGCGGTTTTAACCGCAATCGTCATCGTACTGCAACTCACCGGAACAGTCATAAAACTTTCCGGAACATCTATCAGCCTTGTGCTGATACCAATCACATTCGGAGCTATGATATTAGGTCCGAAGGCGGGAGCTTGGTTAGGATTTGTATTCGGAGCGATAGTATTTATCTCCGGTGTCTTGTCACTTGACGCATTCACTGCATTTCTTTTCCAGAACAGTCCCGTAATGACAGCGTGCATATGTCTTTTCAAATCGACATTTGCAGGCTTATTTGCAGGACTTGCTTTCAAAGCGCTGAAAGGCAAAAGTGTTCTTTTGGCTTCATTTGTTGCAGGAGCTGTTGCACCGATAATCAACACCGGATTATTTATTTTGGGCGGCTTAGCTATTAACAATACAATAAGCGCTTATATCTCATCAGAGGAGCTTCTCGCCGGATTGAGCGTTCCCTATTTTCTGATAATAGGTTGCGCAGGACTCAATTTCATACTCGAGTTTACAGTAAACCTCGTGTTAGCACCCACGCTTAGCAGCTTATACAAAACTATAACAAAAAGAATATAATCAAGTACATGAAAAATCCGAGACACACTGTTTTTCAGTGAATCTCGGATTTTTTACACCATGTATACTGCTTAGTCAAGTTCCTTTTTGCCTGTATACAGCTCGTAGTATCTGCCCTTCATTTCGAGGAGCTCCTCATGAGTTCCCCGCTCGATGATCTCGCCCTGCTCGAGCACCATGATGGCGTTGGCGTTACGCACGGTCGAGAGTCTGTGTGCGATGATGAATGTCGTACGGTTTTTCATCAGGCGGTCCATGCCGTGCTCGATGTGCCGCTCGGTCCTTGTATCGACCGATGAAGTCGCCTCGTCGAGGACGAGTATGGGCGCTTTACTTATCGCCGCACGTGCGATATTGAGAAGCTGTCTCTGACCCTGTGAGAGGTTCGCTCCGTCACCCTCGATCATGGTATTGTACCCGTCGCTGAGCCGCATGATAAACGAATGTGCGCTGGCGGTCTTTGCCGCCGCCATCACCTCGTCGTCTGTCGCATCCAGTCTGCCGTAACGGATATTTTCCATCACCGTGCCGGTGAAAAGATGGGTATCCTGAAGTACTACCGCTATATTTTTGCGGAGATGATCACGGTCAAAATCACGGATATCCTTACCGTCGATCGTACACGATCCCTGATTGATATCATAAAAACGATTCAGTAGGTTAGTGATCGTAGTCTTGCCTGCGCCTGTCGAGCCGACAAATGCGATCTTCTGCCCCGGGTGAGCATACAGGCTGATATCCTTTAGTATAACTTTATCAAGATTATAGCCGAATGTCACGTGATCGAGCACCACTTCACCCTCTATCTCATCGGTAAGACCCTCGCCGTGATATTCGGGCGCCGCCTCGAGCAGAGCCTCAGTCCCGTCTTTTACGGGCTTCGGCATGTCCGCCTGTTCGGGCGTAAGATCCATGACGGAAAAGACTCTCTCAGCGCCTGCAAGCGCCGCAAAGATCGTCGACGTCTGCTGAGATATCATATTGATCGGCATAGAGAACTGCCGTGAATAGTTACAGAATATCGCAATACCTCCGATATCGAATCCTCGGAACAGGCTCAAAAGTCCGCCGACCCCGGCTGTCACCGCATAGGATATCTGTGAGGTATTACCCATGATCGGCCCCATGATACCGCCGAAGAACTGTGCGCCGAACTGCTTTTCACGCATATCGTCGTTCAAAAGGGCGAATTCCTCACCGCATATCTCCTCATGATTAAATACCTTGACTACCTTAGAGCCGGTAACACTCTCCTCGATATATCCGTTCAGCGCACCGAGTGCAGACTGCTGAGCTGCGTAATACTTTCCCGAGCTCCTTGCGATCGCACCCGCAAGGAATATGAACAGCGGCATAAATACGACCGTCACGAGCGTAAGGATCCAGTTCGTATAGATCATCATTGCAAGTGTTCCGACGAGAGTTATAATACCCGAGACGAGGCTCGTTATCGTATTATTTATCATCGTATCGATATTATCGATATCATTGGTAAAGCGGCTCATGATATCGCCTGTGGCATTGCTGTCAAAATAACGCACCGGCAATGTCTGCAGTTTATTAAAGAGATCCGAACGCAGCTTCTCAATAGAATTCTGCGATACTGTCATCATTAGCCTGCCCTGCAGATAGGTCGATACGACACCGACAAGGTAGATAACTGACACGAACGTAAGGATGGATGCGAGATTCACTATCCTGTCAGGTACAGAAGTCTTTGCATCGGCGATATTATTAACGATAGGACGCAGGATATACGATCCTGCAAGTGACGTGCCCGTCGATGCTACCATACAAAGTATGACAGCGAACAGGCGTACCTTATATTTTGCGACATAGCTAAACAGTCTGCTGACCGTCGCACCCATATTCTTTGGTTTGCCCTTTGCCATGCCGCCCCGGCGACCACCAGGTCCGCCGGGACCCGGACCCATACGAGGTCCGCCGGCTCCCTTACCGCCTGCGCTTGCAAGCCCGGAATATCGGCGTCTGAGATCTTCAAGTGTTCTTTTTCTTGCCATCGTTACGCCTCCTTTCCATCTGTCTGAGAGTAATATATCTCTTTATATTCATCATTACTCTCGAGCAGTTCGCTGTGCGTACCTATTCCTGTTATGACTCCGTCATCCAGCACAACGATCATATCCGCCTCCATGACAGAGGATATACGCTGTGCTATAATTATTTTCGTGCAGTCACCGAGGTCATCCCTCATCGCCGCTCTGATCTGCGCCTCTGTCGCAGTATCGACGGCGCTCGTCGAGTCATCGAGGATCAGGATCTTCGGCTTTTTCAATATTGCCCGTGCGATACAGAGCCTCTGCTTCTGACCGCCTGAGACATTTGCACCGCCCTGCGAGATATCGGTATCATATCCGCCGGTGAACGAACGCACGAATTTATCCGCCTGTGCGCTCCTCGATGCAGTCTCGATCTCCTCATCGGATGCGTCGGGATCGCCCCAAAGGAGGTTTTCTCTTACAGTTCCCGAGAAAAGCACGTTCTTCTGCAAGACCATACCGACGCCCTCACGCAGATTATATAACGAATAATCCTTTACGTTCACGCCGTCGACGAGCACCTCGCCCTCGTCGCAATCATAAAGACGTGCGATCATCGAAACAAGCGTTGTCTTTCCGCTGCCCGTCGAGCCGACGATGCCCACGGTGGAATGCGCAGGTATCTTCAGATCGATGTGATCGAGCACCTTTCCCGAGCTGTTTTTATAGTAACGGAAAGAAACACCCTTAAATTCAACCTCGCCTTTTGTCACGAGGAGCTCTTTATTTTCGGCGCTTTCATCGGTAATATCGATCTCCTCATCGAGCACCTCGCCGATACGCTTCGCCGACGCCATCGCCCTCGACATCATCATAAACATCATCGTCACCATCATAAGAGATGAGAGTATCTGAGTGATATAGGTAACGAACGCCGTAAGGTCACCCGTTGTCATGGTCGTATTGATTACCATATTACCGCCGAACCACAGAACGGCGATCGATGTAGCATTCATAAAAAACGTCATGATAGGCGATATGAGTATCATCATCAGCATGGCGCTCATGCCTGCCGATTTTAGCTCTTTGTTTGACACTCTGAACTTTTCCTTTTCGTAGTCCTCACGCACAAAGCTCTTTACGACACGCACATTTGTAATGTTCTCCTGCACTGTCGAATTGAGCGCATCTATTTTGGTCTGCACCGTGCCGAACCGCTTGAAGCCCTTTATCACAAAAAGCATGATGGAAAGAAGCAACAGAGGGATCGCAACGCACAGAACCAGCGTCAGCCTGGGATTCAGCACGATCGCCATGATCAGAGCGCCGATGAGCATGCCAGGCGCACGAAGCGCCATACGCAGAAGCATATTTATGAAATTCTGCATTTGCGTGATATCGTTTGTAAGCCTCGTAACGAGCGAGCCCGTCGAGAATTTATCGATATTCGCAAAAGAGAAGCGCTGCACTTTATCATAAACGTCGCGCCTTAAGTCTGTCGCAAAATTCACAGACGCTTTCGCACCGAAATATGCGCCGCCTACACCGCCGAGCATCATAAGAACGGCGGTTATGATCATCGCCGCCATGATCGCTGCGATAAAAGGTCCGTTATTTGACGAAAATATCTTCTCGAGCAGCTCCGGCTTTTGCTTTGTAGTATCTGTACCGTAGTCGATGATCAGTCCGAGCAGCCTTGGCATGACTACCTCGCCCACGACCTCAACGATCATACAGAGCGGCCCTAATATGAAATACGGAAGATAGGGCCTCACATATTTAAACCATCGCCTCATTCTATCTCCCCTTCCCGCTTACACATACTGTGCGCCATCTTCTCCTCTGCGAGATTTTCCTCTACACGGGTAAGGAGCGATAAAAGCGTCTTTACCTCCAGATTCGTAAATCCCTTCACCGCTTTCTCATCGATCTTCTGCACGAGCGAATACGATTTCTCATCAAATTCTCTGCCCTTATCCGTGAGATACAGGCGCATAACACGTGCGTCGTATTCATCCTGACGGCGCACGAGATAGCCCTCCGCCTCCATCTTTTGCACGGTAACGCTGATCGTGGACGGTTTCAGACGGGTACTGCGGGCGAGCTCAAGCTGATTGATCCCATCGTGATGTGCGATATGGAACAATAAATGTCTGTAACTTTCGTTCAGTCCCGACTTCTCGGCGAGAGACCGCATCTCTGCGTGAAATATTTTAGCAAGCTCGTTTATCAGCATAAACGGCTTTTTTTCTTTCTTTGGATCATGATGCATTTTCGTTTCTCCTTTTAATTAGTTTTCTAACTAATTATAGTTTAATCCCTATTTGCCGAAAAGTCAAGAGTTTGCGTAAAATTATTCTTGTTTATATTGTTAATAAATACTGCGTTTATTGACACGGTGTATAATATTTGGTATAATATTGATGTTTGTCAAGGGAGAAAACGATATGGAATATTCTTTCAAGGATTTTTTGAAAAGCGCAATAAAAACAGCGAAGATCCCTTTCATCGTGCTCGCCGCATGTACGGTCCTATGCCTCGCATTTGCCGCCTCCGGCGCACCGATCGGCGCTCTTGTGCTCAATGCGTTTTGTTTCTCGGTTTTATCGGGATGCGCCTGCTTCATATGCATATTCGTCTCTATGATAATAAAATACTACAAAGCCATACACAAATCGGGGATTGCGGCATATAACAAGCCACTTGTGCCCATCCTCGGCGCAATCCTGTCAAACCTCCTGCTTTGTGCGATTACTGCTCTCTTTCTCTTTTCGTCTGTCGTCTCAACGGCTATTTCAGCCGATAAATACCTTGACGAGCTCGAAACGGAAGAATCGGTAAGCGAGAGCGACAGCACCGCAGAGGAACTCATCAATATCCAGAACATTATCAAGAGCAAGGGATACAATGACATCGGTTATTTTCTGTCATTTGCCTTTTACTCTATTATAAAATATATCAGCGCACTGTCCATTGTCATCTGTGCGATATCTTATGCGAAAATATTCCGTGGGCGGCCTCTGCTCGGCAGTATCATGGGTATTTTCCTGTTCAGCACAGCAAATTCGATCATTTCTGACCTGCTCTTCAGCCTGACATCCAAGGCAGCACCGGGCATAACCGCCGTCGTTGCTGAGATCAATGCTTTTTACGAGACGCTCGGCAATTCGGGCAATCCCGTCTCGCTCCTTGACGGTGTGCTGAAAAACTATGCGCAGATACCTGCCGCATCGGCGTTCCAAAAGCTATATATATTCACATCGCTCTGCTATATGATATGTATCATCACCATGATACTCATCTCAAAAGTAGTAGTATCAAAGGATCTGACGCCGAAAATTCAATCAGATAATAAAAATAATATATAAAAAGTTCCTTTGTTATAAAAGGAACGGGAGGAAAAAATGTTAACAGCAATTGTGGGCATTAACTGGGGAGATGAAGGCAAGGGCCGTATGGTCGACCTGCTCAGTGAAGAGCAGGATATCGTCTGCCGCTATCAGGGCGGCAACAACGCCGGTCACACAGTCATCAATCATCTCGGAAAGTTTATTCTCAACCTGCTCCCCTCGGGAATCCTGCGTCCCGATGTGGTGTGCGTCATGGGTAACGGTATGGTCATCGATATCGAGCACCTGTACGGTGAGGTCGAGAGACTGCGTGAAGCAGGCATAAAGATCACGCCCGAAAACCTCAAAATCAGCGACAAGGCTATCATATGCCCGCCGTACGATGTAGCGTGCGACCGCCTCGAGGAACAGCGTCTCGCCGACAAGAAATTCGGCTCGACCAACCGTGGTATTGCGCCTGTTTACGGTGACAAATATATGAAAAAAGGCATCCGCATGGGAGACTTACTCCACCCCGAATACTTAAAAGAACGCCTCGAGACCATACTCGAATGGAAGAACCTCACGATCTCGGGCGTTTACGGACAAGAGCCTTATAAATTCGACGACATGCTCGCATGGTTTGAAAAATACGGCACTCCTTTCAAGGATTACATCGTCGATACGACAGTTTACCTGAATGAGGCAAACAAGCAGGGAAAGAAGATCATGTTTGAGGCGCAGCTCGGCGCTCTGCGTGATATCGACTTCGGAATCTATCCGTATACATCTTCATCGAGCGTTATCGCAGCCTATGCGCCCATCGGCGCAGGCATCCCAAACTGCAAGATCGATAAATCCATCGGTATTATGAAGGCATATTCGACCTGTGTCGGCGAAGGACCCTTTACCGTCGAAATGTTCGGCGAGGAGGCAGAAGAGCTTCGCCGTGCCGGCGGAGAGTACGGCGCCGCAACCGGCAGACCGAGAAGAGTCGGCGGTTTTGACGTCGTCGCATCGAAATACGGTGTTCTCTGTCAGGGTGCAGACGAGCTCGCTCTCACAAAGCTCGATATCCTCTCGGATATCAAAAACATCCCCGTATGCGTGGCATACGAGGTAAACGGCGAGATCATACACGACTTCCCCTCCGGTGAAGCACTCAATATCGCAAAACCCGTCTATGAGTACCTGCCCGGCTGGAACTGCGACATTTCAGGATGCCGCAAGGTCGAGGATCTGCCGAAAGAGGCGCTCGATTATATCAAATATATCGAGAAGGCAGTTGACTGCCCGATCAAATACGTCTCTGTCGGCGCAGACAGAGAAGCATATATCACGATGTTTTGATAAATTTTGCAGGGGGACTTTTGAAAAAGTTCCCCTGCACCCCTCAAAACTCTTATTGGCGTAAGACATGTCTTGCGCTGGAAAGGCATTTCGCACACACAATATGGAAGTTTTTGCGTCGCTTTTTTCAAAAAGCAACTGGGGTCAAGGGCGCATACGGCGAAATGCCTTAGACTTACCGGGGTAAATTTTGTGCAGAGCGTAAAACAGGGCGAACCCTCCACATGGGTTCGCCCTGTTACCTCACCGGAATCCACAACCTTAATCAGAACAACTTTCTTATCTTACTCTGATATTTTAATTAACAATTTCTCTTACAAGAGCATCAAGATCGTGTACACTGATATTTTCAGCGATAATTCTGTAATAAACACCGTTGTATTCAAAATCGATAACATAAAAACCATATTCCGTATTGTTTTTTGAGTATACCAGAAGAGAAATGCTTTCATCTGTTTCGGGAATACGAATTGTTGTCGTATTTTCAGTATCAGAAGAATAAATGCAGTCGCAGGGCGGCCTTAATTTGCTTACATGAACAGTTAGTTTTGCATTATCTGTTCCGACAAACTCATAACACATTCTATCCTCAACAATAGTACCTGTATTTTCATATGTTACGGTAAAATTATCGGTATCCGTATACTTCAAAGTGTTTTCATAAGAAATTGCATTCACAGCTTCAGGAATATTAACTCCTAAATAGTTGACTGCCTTATTGAAATCCCATATCTCATTGTAATGTAAATCAGGATCACGGTATAGCGGCACCGCATTGGCCGCTCCGCTGATTTCATTCAAAGCAAAAAGACGCTTTGTTGTCATATCATTATTAGCTTGGCTATCACGATTATTCTGTTCCGCTTGTTTGCCGCTTTGATTTCCTTGTGTCTTATCATTGTTGAGCTCGTCGGGGTTAATATAATCCTTTTCACCAATAACCGTTGAGTCACCCAAAGTAACGGGCGGCTGTCTTTCAGACATTACGCCGTGCCACATGCCGATGCCTAACAGGGCAACAAGGCACACACAGCACGCCGACGTTACTGCACGGGTAAGCATCTCTCTTTTCTTTTTTTGCTCGGCCATATACCGACCTCTGCGTTTCAACAGGCTATTTACCATTTCATCACAATTCTTCATAAATAAAGCCCTCCTTCTCTAATTTTGATTTTAAAGACTGTTTCGCCCGGTAAAGGAGATTTTTTATCTGACGGTCATTCTTTTTCAAAGCGATTGCCGCTTCTTTATTGGAAAACCCCTCAAAAAACACAAGCCAAAGGATCGTTCTGTAATCGGCGGCAAGCTCGGAAAGCGCCCTGTGGACGATTATTTTTCTCTCTTCCTTTATGTAGGATAGCTCAAGGTCCTGTTCTTCGCTCAGGTAGTTCTCCATATCTTCGATCGGAGTGCTCAAAAGCCTGGAATTATGTCTGATATGATCGATCGCCACATTTCGCCCGATCGCATATAACCAGGATTTGAATGAGCTTTTACCCGAATATCTCGGTTTTTTCGTTATTAACCGAAAAAAAGTATCTTCCGTCAGTTCCTCGGCCGTAAAAATATTATTTACATAACCGTTCAGATAAAGAATCAGACCGTCCTTGTAATCTCCGACAATTTCGGCTATTCCCTTGTCATCGCCATCAAGAAAACGGCGGTAGCTACTTGCACCGTTATCCATTGACTTCCTCCTTTCCGCTTCTTCACTTATTAGTCGTATAAGAGCAGGAAAAGTCTCACAACTTTTTAAAAAAATATACCCGCAAAGCAACGCTTTGCGGGTATATTTTGATTATTCACCTTTTGTGTTCAGTCTGTCGAGCGTTATGATCCCGATATCGAGTGCGTCGTAAAGGCCGTTTTTATTCCACTGCTTAACGATCTTTGAGTGACCCGGCTTTCCCGGCTCACGGCCGAGCACCTGCGCCAGCACCATATCCGGCACTTCCTCATTTTTACCGTCCGGCGTTTCTACGGTTTTATTTGACAGTATCATAATAAAGAGAATATATTCATCATTTACATCGCCGTAACACATTATGTTATTTTCACGCACGAGCGGCTTACCCTTATACATCAGGTAACTACCCTTATTATTTTCAAATTCAGGCATATCATGCACCTCCGTTAAATTTCATTTATCTTATATATAATAATACATTTCGGAAAATATTGCAACAGTTATTTTTCAATATACGGGTTTTGTGTCAGGATTTTTTCGCATTTCCCTGCATTTTTCGCCCCTAAAGTATATAAAGCGTCCGCACATCTCTCGAGCCTGCCGTAGGTTTTTGCGCCCCGGGTAGTCACCGTGATACCGCCGCCCCTCGCACGTGAGATGACCTGCCTGCCCTTTTCGTTTGCCGAAAGCATCAGTATGCGCTCGGGCAGGGTATGCACATCATCGCCCGTTATGCCGAGCAGTATGGATAAAACACATCGCTTGATCCGTGCCTCTGTATATGTCTTCGTAACGCAGGCGGCATACAACGAGGAGATAGAATCACACTCCCGTGAGAGAGCGGCGATCCTCGCCCCGAGTCCTCCGTCCGCACCGAAACAGCCGTTTATCCTATCGGGATCGGCGCACCGCAGTGCATAAAGCATGGCACGGGATGCGTACTCTGCCGAATACGGCTCGGCGCACCTGTACAGCTCAAGCGCAGAGGGCGGCACAATCAGAGAGAGCGAGTCAAAATCACCCGACAGAAACTTCTCTCTTGCCTTTGTCGCACTCTCCTCCCCCTCTCGCTTTACCGTAAAAGGGACGATCCTGCTTTTCGTGCGCATAAGCGCCATGATATACTCGAGGGCAAGGGTGTCATTCGGGTGCAGGGTCCGTTTACCGAAAAGCGCCTCGTACACCCTCTCACGTATGACGATATACGATTCACCGCCGTTTCCTCTTTCTATTGCGGCTTTCATTGCCTCCTCAAAAGCCGGAGAAAGCTGATTTTTTGCCATATCGCAAAGGAGCGAGATATCACCGCATTCACTGCCGAAGGCGAGCACATCAACACAGGAAAGCGCATTCAGTATCCCGACCGCCCCACGTGCGAAGACCTCACCGACCGACGAGCAGTACGGCAAAGGAAGTTCGAGCGTGACATCGCTTCCGCCGAGAAGTGCGGCTTTTGCTCTCATATATTTGTCACACGCCGCAAAATCACCCCGCTGGGTAAACGAGCCGCTCATGAGCGAAAGCACAGCGCATTCACCACCGTATTTCTCTTTTATTGCGCAAATAAGGCGGCCATGACCCGAGTGAAACAAATTATATTCGCATATCACCGCTACAACAGTCATATTTCCTCCGTTTAGGTCTTGAAAAATCAACATATTTATTGTATAATGTATTTTAACATGATAATTTTCAAAAGTCAAATTCGGAGGATAAATTATGAAAGTATTGGTAGTAAACGCAGGAAGCTCGTCTCTGAAATATCAGCTTTTTGATATGGAGGCAGGCTCTGTCCTCGGCAAGGGTATTTGCGAGCGCATCGGAGCAGACGGAAGCCTCATCGAGCACAAAAAGCCGAACGGCGATAAGGATATAAAGGAGTTCCCGATCAATACACACGCTGAGGCGATGAAAGCAGTCGTGGACATGCTCCTCAAACCTGCAAACGCTTGTATTGCAGATATGTCTGAGATCGGTGCAGTCGGACACAGAGTCGTGCACGGCGGTCCATACTTCTTCGAGAGCTGTCTCGTCACAGACGACGTCATGGAAAAGCTCACAAAATGCGTTGACTTTGCACCCCTTCACACAAAGCCGGCGATCATGGGGATCGAGGCGTGCACATCGGTCATGCCCGGTGTTCCCCAGGTACTCGTATTTGACACGGCATTCCATCAGACGATGCCCGAATATGCATATACTTACGCTATCTCTAAAGAGATCGCAGAAAAATACGACATCCGCCGTTACGGCGCACACGGCACATCTCACCGCTTCGTCGCAAAGAAGATGATCGAGCTGCTCGGCGGTAAAGCAGAGGGTACTAAGATCGTCACCTGCCATATCGGTAACGGCTCATCCATCTCAGCAGTCAAGGACGGAAAGGTCATCGACACGACGATGGGCTTCACTCCTCTTGACGGTCTGATGATGGGTACACGGTGCGGTGCGATCGACCCTGCGATCGTTACGTTTATCATGGAGCGTGAGGGCATGACACCGCAGGAAATGAATGAATATATGAATAAAAAGTGCGGATTTGCAGGTGTATCAGGCATCTCGTCCGACAGCCGTGATATCGAGGCGGCTATACTCAAGGGTGACAAGCAGGCGCTCCTCACAGCGAGCATGCTCGCATACCAGGTAAAGAAATACATCGGCGCTTATGCCGCCGCAATGAACGGACTCGATGCGATCGTATTCACCGCAGGTATGGGAGAGAACAACCCCGAGCTCCGTGACAGAGTATGCCATGACATGGAATACATGGGTATCGACATCGACTATGAGCTCAACGCAAAAATACTCCGTCAGTCTAATATCGTCGAGCTTTCCACACCGAAATCAAAGGTCAAGGTCTACGTGATACCGACCGACGAGGAGCTCATGATTGCATCTGATACAAAAGATATCGTAGAGGAGAAATAAAAATGGGAATGGAATTTACCCGTAAGCTGCCTATTCCGAAGGAGACGAAGGAAAAGTATCCGCTTACAGAAAAAGATATCGCAGCGAAAGCCGCACGTGATGAAGAAATCAAAGACGTATTCACGGGAAAGAGCGACAAGCTCGTGCTCGTCATAGGTCCCTGCTCTGCCGATGCGGAAGAGCCGGTCATGGAATACATCCACCGCCTGAAAACTGTTCAGGATAAGGTCGCAGAAAAGCTCATACTGATACCGAGAATATATACAAATAAGCCGAGAACGACCGGCGAGGGCTACAAGGGCATGGTCCACCAGCCGAACCCCGAGGAAAAGCCCGATGTATACAACGGCATCCTTGCGATCCGTGAGCTCCACTCGAGATGTCTGCGTGAAACGGGTCTTTCCTCTGCGGACGAAATGCTCTACCCTGCAAATCACAGATACCTCTCCGACCTGATATCATATATCGCCGTCGGCGCACGCTCTGTCGAAAATCAGGAGCACAGACTCGTATCCTCGGGTGTTGACGTTCCCGTCGGAATGAAAAACCCGACAGGCGGCGACCTCTCGGTCATGATAAACTCAATCAAGGCCGCACAGCACTCGCATAACTTCATATACAGAGGATGGGACGTAACAACGAGCGGAAACCCCCTCGCACATGCGATACTGAGAGGTTATGTGAATAAGCACGGTCAGTCACTGCCGAACTATCACTACGAGGATCTCACGATGCTGTATGACTTCTACACGAAGGCGGGACTCGAAAACATCGCATTGATCGTCGATGCCAACCACGCAAACTCGGGCAAGAAGCCGCTCGAGCAGCCCCGTATATGCAAAGAGGTCTTACACTCGACACGTCACAACGCTGACGTCAAGAAAATGGTAAAAGGCTTTATGATAGAAAGCTACCTCGAGGACGGATGCCAGAAGATAGGCGAAGGCGTCTTCGGTAAATCCATCACCGACCCGTGCATCGGTTGGGAAAAGACAGAAAAGCTCATCTACGAGATCGCAGATCTGATATAACGAAAAGAAACCAAAAGCGGACGCTGTATGCGTCCGCTTTTTTTATCAAAAGTGTGAAAAACTATTGTAAATTTTGAGAAAATATGGTAAAATATTTCTGCCATACAAAATTCAATATTATTTTTATGCACCAAGCAGTATTTTTATTATCGGTAAAAATGCTGATGCTCTTTTATACTGCTTGTGGTGGTATTGAATTTTGTTTGGCGACAATTGGAGCGATGCGTTTTTCGGTGCGTTGACTTCGGTTGGCGCACTTTTTTATTTCGTTGAATATACAAAAAAGAAAACAGCTCCTCTTAAGAGCCGTTCTCGCTTATTTATGAAGTTGCTTTATATCAACGATAATATCACGAATAATACTAAGCTGTTCAGCAGACAATTCTTGGAGTTCTGATATTACATCATTGAGAAGTATGGGGTTAGCAACCTCTTTTTTGAAAAAATCCTCCGGTGTAATATTCAGATATTCGCAAATATATAAAAAACCTTGCATAGAGGGCAAAGCTCTCCCATTTTCTATTCTATTTACATAACTGGCATTTTGTCCCATATCCAAGGACATTTCCCTACCGCTAACACCTTTTGCTTCACGCAACTGAGCTAATCTTTGAGCAATAAACCTTTCATACATACTAACCCAGCACCCTCCTATACTCATATCTTCTACAAGATATTATATATCATATTCAATAAGATCATGAGATATCAGGTGCTTGATTTTGCTCGTGATAAGATATATAATATCTAATATACAGTGATAAAAGGTTTTAAATATCTAATCTACTTTTGGCTGCATATAACATGCATATAAAAACCACCAAAATAAAGGAGGCAAACATGGACGCAAAAACAATCTATCGGCGAAATATCTACAAAGAGGGGGAATATCCGCATAATCTTTTAGCGGCAATCAAAGAATATACGGATCTGGAGCTGCCGAGCGAGCTGACGCCCGACATGCTGGACGGAATACAATATGTGCTCTCACTTCTTCCTGAAAAATCACAAGAGGTCATTTATCAGCGCTATCAGGAGAAGAAACCCCGTACAGAGATCGCAAAGCAATTCTCGGTATCTGCGAAATCGATCAAGCATATCGAGGATACGGCGCTGCGGGCATTACAGCGTCCGCAGAATCTGAACTGCATCAAATACGGCTTAGAGGGATACCGACAGATTCTGAAAAAGAGACAGGAGGCGCTCGATAATACACCTGTCACGAAATTCTCGATCGGCCGCTTAGGTTTAACGACGCTCGCATACAACAGATTGATCGCCGCAGGCTGTAAACTGATCGGAGATGTGGCGGCACTTTCAGATGCGGAGATCATGAACATACGGAACCTCGGAGCCAAGAGCCGCAGTGAGATTGCCGCCGCACTGCAAGATAACGGCGTTTTCAACACAGAATGGGACAAATACTGCTAAAAAAATACGGTCTGCAAACGCAGACCGTATTTTCTATTGATGTGCTTATCCATTCTGTACAACAAAGGTCGTGGGCATCTCGTCCGGGTGATATGCAGTCGAGAGGAAACCCTGCGCCACCATGCGGCGTGCGGGCGCACATACCGTATGGTAAAATCTGTTTTGGACTGCAATTCCCGGGATCTGATCTTTCAGATACTCGGGCGTATGCTCGGCGATCACGCTCTGTGCACTCTCATCGATCGCCGTAAGATCCGGGGCAAGCGTTTTTTCGATAAACTCACTGATCTTTGCGTTGAGCGTGCTGTACTGTTCCGGCGTATAGACCGGCAGGGCAGCGTGCACATCACCGCCACTCGAAATGACATATCCCTTACGGACAAGCTCCGCCACAGCCGCAAGGTCGTACTCACTGCGCAGTTTCCCGTTTTTGCTCGCAACATCGCAAAGCAGGTCGATATACCACTGATTACCCCAGAGGTCGTGATGATCCCCCTTTTGCGCAGGGAGATAGTCAAAAAAGAGGATCGTGTAGCTACCGTCGCTATTGCTCATTCCGCTGTAATTGAAGGTGTACGGCTCTGATTCTTCTACCTCCTTAAGCCATAAGAAGGCGTGCTCTCCCCAGCCGGTCACCGGCGGCTCGGGGCGCTCCTGCTCCTCGGGATGATATACCTGTATGGCACGCAGTACCAGTGTGGCGAGCTGCCAGCGCAGGGTATTCTCCGAAAACTCCGAGCCGTAAAAGCCGAGCGCCCGGTAATCCTCCATCTGTTCCGTAATAAAGGTGCTGATGCTTTGTGCAATGCGGTCGTGACACTCTGCCGCCGCCTGGGCGATCTGCTGTGAACAGTCACGGTCGATGATAATTACATTAGAAAGATAGCGGTTCTTGTCACAGACCAACAGTTTTTTCTCTGTCAGGGCGCAGATCTCATCCTCTAAATACGGCAGCGGTATACCGAGCTCCAAACTGATCTGCTCATCAGTCAGGGCGGCATTGTAACATGCGCTGACGATATTCTGCGGAATTATACGATTCATAAAGGCCCAGAACTGATTCGGCCCTTCTCCGCTATAACAGGGGGTGAGTTTCTTTGGGTGATAACTGAGCATTCCGATTTTGCGTTCCATATTCATACCTTCTTTCACAATTTGTCTGCCCTTGAAGAGCAGATATTTTACCATGCTTTCGCTCAGATCGAGAAGGGAGGCAATCTGTGCACAGGAGCGGCGTTCGACATAATACAGGATCATCGCCCGGCGGTAGCGCTCGGCGAGGAGAGAGAGTTCCCGGCGCAAGAGATACAAGTCGTCCTCTTCACCGCAGTCGAAATCCTGTTCCTCTGATACAAGCACCGCTTCGTCAAGGGTACAGGTCTCGCCTTTTTTCTGCTTTTTGAGCCACTGCCGATATACATTGTCTGCGACCGACCACATAAAGCCATAAAATGCGCCCGGCTCTCGCAGATTCTTCACCGAACGGCAAAGCTCCAGCAGGATATCCTGCGACAGATCCTGCGCATCGTGCAGATTTGATGTACGTGCACGGCACCATGTAAAGATCGTTTTTGCAGACTCGGCGATCTGCTTCTCCTGTACGTTCATGCGTCCTTCCCTTTCTGTGTATCTGCCAAGATAGTGTGCGTTTTTGTGATTTGGTTAAACAAAATCGGAAAAAATTTTCTAAATAATTTGGAAAAGGCGCCGAAGCGCCTTTTCAGAGTGAATTTATTATGATATTTCGACCCTGCCGAAAATATTGATCCCGTCTGCATACACCGCCTCGTTTGCCAGGCGAACGGGTGTGTCTGCACCGTTGCACGCCGTAAAGCCGAGGAAGTAGACACCGTGCGGTACGTCGAATGCGGCACGCAGGGTGAGCGTTGGGCGTTTGCCGTCCGACGTGCGTGGCTGCAGGTCACGCAGAGTGCCTGTCTGCACCCGCCCGACCTCATCGCCGTGTGCATCGAGCAGTACGAGCACCGATCGAGTGATAAAATGGGGTGCGGCAAAGCCGGTATTTTGCAGGGTCAGGGCAAATTCCCTGCCCTCGTGTGCGATTTCGAGCGCACTCAATCGATAGCCGAGATGGTCACGCAGGTATTCAAACACACTGCGCTCCCCTGCGGCAAAATAGTCCTCATCCGGCAGGATACCGTGCTCTCTGAGCATCCCGGGTGTCAGGCGTATGGTACGCCAACGACTGAGCGCATAGGGTTTTGTAACGCCGTTTTCCATATAATTATGCATGATAGAAAGCGAGGTATAACGCTGATCATACAGCCACTTCATTACGTAAAACGGATCGGGGAAAAAGCACTCGGGGGCACTGCCGGCCGACCATCCGCCCCAGAAAAGCTCGCCGTCGATCGGCAGTGTCGGGCTTTCCCGCTCGACCTGTGCGGCAAGCTCGGTGCCCGGGTCGACTCCGCCCGTCGCACTCTGAGCCTCTCCGAATACCGAATCATTATGGTAAGCCATGCGTGCATAGCGTGGGTCGGACGGCTCGATCAGATTTTTGAACTGCGGCAGGCGCATCT
>CAYOFP010000001.1:134836-192635 GCA_964403505.1 uncultured Lachnospiraceae bacterium | reverse complement strand
TGACCTGCTTGCACTCATCCGTTCCGTAGGGGGATACATTCGATGTAATATTGAATTTGCCGAGGTAATTTGCCTTGAGTTTCTTATTATAATAGTCAGCATTATTTGCAAACTGAACGCAGGTCTTTATATTAGGCTCGCCGTCGCTCGTCACGTTGCATACGCGCATGTATACACCATACTCGCCCGCCTCAATCGTTGAAGGCAGACGGAGTTCAAGATTATAGTCTGTGGTTTTTTGTGAATGCCATGAAAGGGCATCTGCATATTTAACCGTCTGACATACAACTTCGTTGCCGTTCTTATCTGTTATGATTATCTGCGTGAGTTTATCCTGAACGCAGTTGCCGAATCCGGTATTTTCTATTTTACCCGAGAGCTTGAGTATGCCGCCTCTGTCAACACTGTTTGAAAGTTTTGACGACCGAACAACGAAACGGTATCCCAGGTGATCGCGGATGAATGAATAGCAAGAGCGTCCGTAATAAGCCGAGTTGTCGCACTCACTGCTCATCTTGGATAGTTCCTCGGTAAACATAAAGTTGTCATAACCTATTTCAAAAACAACCGTACACTGTTTGTTGTTAACACTATCTGTATTTGAGTACCATACGTTCTCATGATCAAAAACTGCTGCAGTCGGATCATCCTCAGCAAGTTGCGTCGACTGCTTGTAGAGGTCGTTTACAAATTTGACAGCCTCAGAATACGATGGGAAAGACATATAACAGGTTTGCACAGAACCGGATGTCGACTTGTAAACATTTCCGTGGATATAGGCAACATGTGTTTTATACATCTCGGGGATAGCACGCTCAGGCAGCCACGCAGAATCGTGACGGGTCAAAACAGATCCTGTTCCCGACTCCTGTATTTTTTTTGATACCGTGTCAACGCCTCTATGTGAGTTACTTCCGTACTCACCGCCGTAGTATCCGCTTTCAGTCGCCCAATTGAGATACTGAACGCCTACCGCACGCGAAACGTTAGTCCATGTGCCGCAGTCGTTATTATCGTACATATATCCGTCGTTGTACATGCCTATACGTCTTATTTTTTCCTGTGACTTGTACATAAGATTATCAAACGGGAAAAGATTTATCCAGTTGTACTTACCTGCGTACATAACCGTTTGTTTTGTTCCGTTTTTGAGAGTAACAGAACCTATAGTATTGTCCATACTGTCGCAAATGTAATTAACAATATAATTGCAGTTTCTGACCATCAGCTTAACAGAAGAAGGAGTATTCTCGATATATGTATCGATTATCTCGTTCATATATTCCGCAGCACAGTAAGGAGACGAGTGCATCTCGCCGAAAGGTCCTGCCGTACCTACCTCAATACCGCCGACAACATCGGAATATTCCGTGAATATTTCACTAAGCTGTCTTGCGTGGGTCAGAATAATGTTGAAATCGTACGGCTCGTTGTTAACATCTGCATCTATCGCATACTCGGGACGGATCAGGCAGGTTCCTCCGTTTTTACGCAGGTTTTCAAGAGTTCCGCGGATAGCATCAAGTGCATCCTCATTCAGCGGAACATCTTCAGGGCCGCCCTGATTGCGCTGGTTGCCATTCCATTCCCACATTTTGCTGAAATCGCACGAAACGCGGTCCGCCTTCTGCTCTTCGGAGAGCCGAATCTTTTTATAGGGAACATCGCCTTTGGGATAGATATAATTACCATACTCGTCAAGAACGGGAGTGCCTTTATCATCAACTTGAATACGCGTATATCCGCCCGAGAACATTCTCATATCAATAAAGTAGTGAACAAATCCGCTGTCATTATGCGGCGTATTACCCTGTAACTTCAAATACATAGAAGGGGTCGAGGGATAACCCACCATCGGATTTGCAATGGTATCGGTACACTCTGTATAATCGAGACCCGACTCCACAATTCCATCATATGTTACGGCAGAAAGGTCAAATGCACAAAGAGACATGACCGTAGCAAGCGCCATAACAAGTGCTAATAATTTTTTCATTTTATAACCTCCAATAAATCTGTAAGCTAATTTTAACACATTTACTGATCAAATGCAACAAAATTTATCATTTCTTGCAATGTGCTAGTTACAATTCTATCACATTTGCGTCTGCCGCTATCTCTCTATCTCTTGCGTGCGGGGTGAAGACAAGGGACTGACCGCCGCGTTCGGCAAGCACTTTATATACTGCCGTGAGGCGATTATCGTCGATCGAGGAGAAGCTCTCATCGAATATCATCGGTATGTTCTTATCGCCCGAGAGCAGTTCACACAGAGCGATGCGCAGAGCGATATATACTGCATCCCGTGTTCCGCCGCTGAGGTGCGCCGTGTCACGTGCAGTACCTCCTGCGGTATCGTCCGCATATTTTATGCTGATATCATCGGCGATCCACAGCCGACGGTATTTACCGTCAGTCGATTCTGCGATCAGCTCTCCCGCACGCTCGGCGAGGGCAGGAGAGACATTGTTTTTCATGCTTTGCGAGGCTTCCTCTAATTTTTCATAGGCCAAGCGCAGTGCGGCGTGCCGCTCATGAAGCTCGGAAAGCTCGGCATTGATCGCAGAGATGCGGCGGCTTATTTCGTCCTCGCTCTGAGCGTTGATAGTTGCACCGACAAGCTTTTTTTCAAGCTCGGATATTTTTTCGAGCTGTTTTGCGGCGGAGGCACTGCCGAATGTGAATCGGCTCTTCAGATCCTTGATATCATATCCGAGCGCTCTTTCATCGGGCGGATTGTCACGGAGTTCCTTTTCGTCGTATTCCGAGAGCGCCTGCTCTCGTTCTTTACATTCTGCGTGAAGTCTGTCCGCCTCTTTTATGAGTTCGTTACATTCGTCTCTTACCTTTGAGAGAGTAGAGGCGAGGGTATCGAGGGTAGTATAGCCGATAAACTCCTCTCCGTAGCTTTCACACAGCTCTTTTGCCTCGGACTTTGCCGCCTCAAGCTCGCTGTCGCTCTTTTTCGCTATGGCGGCGAGGGATTCATAGTGTTTTTCAGCTTCATGATACCGTGCCATGTCCGCACGGATCTCGGCCGCCTTTACGCTGAGCTCCTCCTCGCTTGTGATGCCGTATTCCCGATATATCTCTCTGCATTTTCCGCCTGCCGCATAAGAGAGTATCAGCATCGCCGCAAAAGCGATCAGGCAAACGCCTGCCCCGGCATAGCATATCACGGGAGATATCACGTTTGCAAAGCTCACTGCCGCACAGATTATCGAGAGCAGGATAAACACGGCGGAAAATACGGCGTACGATCTCTTTTTCTTCTTTTGAGAGGATATCCTGCTTTTTATGCTTGCCTCATTTTCTGCCGATATCAATAAGTCACCGTCCGGCCGTTCGGGCTCGTGTGACATTCTGAGGGTAGCGTAAGCGGTATTATTCTGTGTTTCCTTTTCTCTTATCGTGCCCGACATACGGACTAAAGCATATATTTCCTCATTTGTCGGTATGCCGAAACGGGCCTTTGCCGCATTGAGTGCGTTTTCGGTCGCCGTGAGCCGCTCGCAGCACCTGGCGAGCTTTTCAAATTCAGCGAGTGCACACGCACGCTCGTATTCCGTTATCTTCTTTTGCGCCTCCTCGGTCAGCCTCTCATTTTCCTCATAGTGCTCACGCAGTCGGGCAAGCTGATTTTCGCTCTCGGCGTATTCCGCACGCATTTTTCTTGCCTCTGCGAGCTTTGAGACGAGCGCATCACGCTCGCATTCTAAATCATATATCTTTCCGCCCTTTGCGTTTTTGTGCAAAAGTGCGGCACGTGCCGCATCGATAAGGCCGATCGCCTTTTTGGAATCGACGGATTCTTCTGCTGAAAACAGCAGATTTTCGAGCGCCGCTGAGACCTCGTTTCCTGCCACGGTCATTCCCGTGAGCTGGGATACATATGCCGTTTTCTCAAAGAGAGCCTCGCTCATTCCGATGAAAACATCGCAGGGTTCGGTGCCCTCGTAAACCTGTGCTCCCGTGACCGGGTCCGAGATCTTATATTCATCCTTTGCGCTCGTTTTTCCCGTCATGGTGATCTTTCGCTCGATGATATAGTTACGTCCCGAGGCGCATACTGTCATATTTCCGAAAGCGCAGTTGGATTCAAAGGGGATATACCTCCTCCGCGTCGGCATATCTCCTCCCTTACCCTTTCCCGAGAGGCCGAAGAAAATGAACTTGATAAAAGCGGCGACGGTGCTTTTGCCCGACTCGTTTTTCCCCTCAATGAGATTCATTTTGTCCGAGAATTCTATCTTTTTGTCTTTAATACCGGCGAATGCGCCGATGTAAATGCTCTTTATGAACATATTATGCTCCGATAATATTTAAAATTTCTTTATATGAGCCGACGGTATATGTCGGTTTTATTTCTGTATCGTTTTTCTTATTCTTGGGGTCAAAGAGGCAGCTGTCGAGTCCTGCGTTTACCGCGCCGAGAATGTCGCTCGTCAGACTGTCGCCGAAGACGAGTGTACGGTAGGGGTCAAAGTCCGGTATGCTCTCTGCGACTGTGTCGAAAAATTCCTTTTTCGGCTTTTCATATCCGATCTCCTCCGAGATGAAGATTCCGTCGATATATTCTTCTATTTTCGCATCGTGAAAACGCTGCTTCTGTGTTTCGGTGATGCCGTTTGTAATGATATAAATACGGCCTTTTTCCTTTGCCGCTCTCAAAAAGTCACGTGCGCCCGGTATGAGCTCGTGCTGTTCTGCGAGGCACCTGCCGTAGACTGCGCACAGCGCTTCTGCGTCGCCCTTTATGTCATGATTTGCAAAAAGTTTTTCGAACCGTGATACTTTCAGGCGTGCCTTATCTATCTCGCCCCGTTCGAGCATTTTCCACATGGAGAGATTGATGGATGAGTATTCATTATATATTTCGTCTGTGTATTCATATCCGCAGGCGGCAAATGCCGCACGGAATGCCGCTTTTTCACATGCGCCGAAATCGAAGACGGTATCGTCTGCGTCCATGAGAAGCGTATCATATCTCATTTAAATCCCCTCCGTCCATTGCGCATATGCCGAATCGGAGTGCGAGCGCCGCCGTCCGTCTCTCCTCGGGTGTGCCCGATTCGAGCATCGGCTTTATCCGCCTGAAATATTCACCCCGCAGGGTCATATCGTTTTCGAGGTCGCCTCCCTCAAAGACAGGGATGGTATCATCTTTTATTTCTACCTCGTATAAGCCCCTTGTCATGGCACGGATGGCGTTTTTACGGGGCAGATAATCGCCCTGCACGCTTCCCGTCAGGCGCACACGCAGGGAGCAGTCCTCACCCCAGAGGTTGACCCTCGCCGATTCGCTGATGATATCTGCGGTCTGCCCGTCATCCTGTGAGCCTGTGATATCCACCTCGTGTCCGATGTATTTGTGCACGCCGAAGGGTACGAAAAGGGATGAGCAGGTAAAAAATCCGTTTTCACGTGACATCTCGCACAGATATCCGCCCTTTTCTCCCGTTTCGCCGAAGTCCCTGCCGCAGAGGCATCCCGAATAGCCGTAATAGGTATCGTTTATCTTTTTGATCCCTGCCATGTTGTGCAAATGGCCGAGGGCGATATAGTCTGCACCGCACTGCATAATGTCATTCTGACTGATCGGGCAGGTATCCGATACTGCGCTCGACATATCGCCGTGGGCGACGAGGATGTTTATCTTTCCGTTGCCCGCCACACGCAGCTGAGAGAAGGGATTTGCGCTCATAGTGCGTGAGGTGAAGGCATAGCCGTAGATATCCGTATTCTCATCGTATGAGATACGGGCAATATTTTCGCTTTTGAATACCGTTACATTATCGCCGAAAGAATACGTCGCATATACGCCATGCTCGGTATAGGGATCGTGATTTCCGGGTGTGATAAAAAATTCGCATCTCTTCGCCCGCTCAAATCCGGCACGTACCTCTTCCTTTGCCGCATCAGACGGTGTATCGTTATCAAAGAGGTCGCCTGCGATCAGGCAGACGGGTATCTCTTCGCTTATGATATAATCGATCGCCGCCCTGAACGAGGCGAGGACATCCTGCCGTTTCTTTTCACGCACGGACGGCGGATATTTTGAAAAAGGTGAATCTATATGCAAGTCTGCGATATGTAATATTCTTATCATGGCATACCTCCGTATCTATTTTATCACATTTTTTTCTCTCTTTCAATTATCTATTGAATGAAAAGCGTGTTTGTGGTAAAATAAATAAAAAACAGAGAAAAAAACGGAGAAATAAATATATGGCAAATTACAGAAAGGGCAGGATAAACGAGGAGATGACGAGGGAGCTTTCCTCTATCCTCCGAGAGATCAAGGACCCGAGAATACAGAAAAATATCGTCAGCGTCACGGCGTCGTTCGTCACGGCTGATTTCAAATATGCGAAGATATATTACAGCGCAATAGCAAAGGGTGCGGATATCTCCGAGGTGCAGAAGGGACTCGACTCTGCAAAGGGATTTATCCGGCGTGAGCTCGCTCATACGCTGAACCTGCGCATCACGCCCGAGCTGACGTTCATTCACGACGATTCTGCAGAAAACGGAGCGCATATTATGGAATTGCTCAAAAAAGTAGGTCAGGATTAAAATGAATACTGTGTCTGAAATAAAAGAAAGACTGCTGAGTGCGAAAAAAGCGCTCGTCTTTTGCCACGCACGCCCGGACGGCGATGCGATCGGAAGTGCATTTGCGCTCCGTGCGTTGCTTTCCCGTCTCGGTGCTGCGGCGGAGGTCATGTGTGCAGATCCCGTTCCTGCACGCCTGGCGCTTTTGTGTCCGGGACTTTGCACCTACAGCGTGCCGCCGTTTGCGTGCGACACGGTGATCACCGTCGATGTGGCGTCGCCCTCCCAGCTCGGGTCTCTTGAAGCGTGGGCGGATAAGACGGATATCAAAATAGATCATCATGCCGTTTCGACTGATTTCGGCAAGCTCGCTATCGTGCGCCCCGATGCGGCGGCAGCAGGCGAGATCGTTTTCGATATTGCAAAAGAACTCGGCGTGATGGATGCCGAGATCGCAGACTGTCTATACGGTGCGATCGCCTCCGATACCGGGTGCTTTAAATATTCAAATGTGACGAAAAAGACATTCGATACGGTAGGTGAGCTGCTTGCGCTCGGAGCGCATACGGCGGCTATTTCCGAGGCGCTTTTTGAGAAAAAGCCGCTCAGTGAGGCGGTGGCATGCGGCGTTGTTTATTCGGATATGAAAAGCGCCTGCGACGGCAAGATCAGATATGTCACAATAACGAACGAAAAAAAGGAAAAATACGGCTTTTGCGACAAGGACCTCGGCAATGCATCCTCGCTTTTGCGGGAGATATCGGGCGTGATGCTCGCCGTGGCGATAAAGCAGGACGGCGAAGATGCGGAAAGATTCCGCCTCTCCATGCGTTCATGCGAGGGCGTGAACTGCGCCGAGCTTTGTGCGGCGTTCGGCGGCGGCGGTCATATCCGTGCGGCAGGATGCACGCTTACGGCGAAAAGTCCTGCGGAAGCGGAAGAGAAAATGTTACAGGTCTGTCAAAAGGTGTTTGAATGAGCGAGCCCTCGGGAGTTTTATGTATCTATAAGGAGCAGGGCGCTACCTCTCACGATGTGGTGAATCGGGTGCGCCGCCTTTATAATACGAAGAGAGTCGGACATACAGGCACGCTCGATCCTCTTGCGACCGGTGCACTGGTCGTGATGGTGGGACGTGCGGCGAAGGCGGCAGAGTTTCTTTCCTGCGACAGTAAGGAGTATATCGCCACGCTGAAGCTCGGCATCGAGACCGATACCGAGGATATCACGGGAACTGTGACATCCCGCTATGACGGTGTACTGCCCGGGCGTGATGCGGTCGAGGCGGTATGTAAAGAATTTACAGGCCAAATAAGTCAGATACCTCCCATGTACTCGGCGATCAAGATCGGCGGACGAAAGCTCGTCGACCTCGCAAGAAAGAATATCGAAATCGACCGGCAACCGAGGGAGATCACCGTTCATTCGCTCGGCGTCACGCAGGGCGAGACGGAGGATGAATATATATTAGAGGTGAGCTGTTCGTCGGGTACCTATATACGCACCCTGTGCGCCGATATCGGACGCACTCTCGGCTGCAGAGGGGTAATGAAGACCCTCAAGCGAACAAGAAGCGGACTTTTCACGCTTGAGCACGCAAAAATGCTTAAAGAGCTTGAAGAAATGAGCGAAGCGGAGCGCATAGCGGCGCTCATGCCGATAGAAGAGCTTTTTTCCGATTTGAAGGCAGTGCTCCTGCCCGCATTTTTCGAGAAGCTCGCACACTCGGGACTTGAGATATATTTAAAAAAGATATCGCTCGATCTTCCTGCGGGCACCCGTGTGCGCCTGTGCGGAAGCGAAGGCTTCTTCGCACTCGGCGAGGTGCGTGAATACCCCGACGGCACGGCGATCAAACCGATAAAACAGTTTGTGATATAGAGCTTGTTTGTGTTTTATGCGGGGGAAACTTTTTGAAAAAAGTTCTCCTTTTGCGGTGCCCGGCTCTGCCTGCGGTGCGGAACGCACCTTGTCAATCGCCGACCGCTGCACTTCGTTATGTCTGCTTCATCCGCCACCGGCGGCGCAGGCAACCTCACCCCGCACCCCTTTCAAAAACTTTTGATGGGAAGATTTCTCGGCGACAGAGATAAAGTTTTTGCGTTGCTTTTTTCAAAAAGCGACCGGATTTTTAAGGCAGAGCCTTAAATCGCCGCTTGCTGCCGGCGAAACACTTCTGCCTTATAAAAGCGCAGGAGTGGGTGAATTTTGCGCAGAGCGCAAAAGAGGGCGAACCCTCGCCGGGGGTTCGCCCTTTCTTTTGGGTATCTATAAAATAAAAATACGGAAAATCGGTCTATTGCGCCGATTTTCCGTTTTTGTATCCCACTCGGGAGAATGCTTTTCCCTGTTCAATATAAATGCGCTGCTGCTCGGGAGTAAGACGGGAGAAGACACGTAAAAGATCGTCTTCCCGTGATGAAACAGAGTTATGATTGCGCCGATCGAGCAGATAATCTGTCGTAACGCTGAAGTAATCGGCAATCTGCAGAAGCGTTGAGAAATCAGGCTCGCTCGTACCCTGAACATATCCGCCGACGGTTGAGGCAGGGATGTGCAGATCGGCGGCAAACTGCTTTTGCGTCAAATCGCTATCTTCGATCAGCTCTCGCAGAATATCACAAAATTTCATAGCAACGTCCTCCTGCGTATATTATACAGGAAACGTTTTCTTTATTCTATCTCGAACGAAATTTAAGTTGACAAAACGAAAATAACGTTGTATAATATTATGACAATATCATGCTATGTATAATGGTGAAGATATTACTTGTTTATTATATAGTAATAATATCAATTAAATTTAGGAGGTTATCATGAAAAGGTTTATCAGTTTGGTGTTAACATTTGCAATTTCTTTTGGGGTATTAACATATTTGAAATTACCGGTCTCTGCCATTTCAAAAGCGTCCTCTGAACAAGACTTTACAGATGTTAGTTATACAGATGTATACTATGGATATACTTGGTATTTAATGCATTACAATGATGTTATGAGAAAACCAATTACAGATTCAATTATTAATGCGGGTGAACAGTTTAATAATTTAGATGATCAATTTTTTGCATCATTGGAAACTTCTCTTAAGTCGGTAGGAAGTTTCAGTAAAACTTTTTATGCGATTACTGATGCTATAGGTGTAACATCTAAGATGAACAATGAATCGGCAGATAAAGCAATAACTGATGTGTTAAAAAACATTTATGAAGATGAAACCAGTGAATTTTGGAGTAATGTTGTTAATAAAGAATCCGCATCATTAAAAGCGCTAAAAAACTCTTTAAGTTTTATTGATAATTTTAACAAAGCGTTTATCGAAAATCATACTTTAGAAGAACAATACGATAATGTTTTACAACAATCGATAAACAAAACTTGTGAATTTGATGTTGCAATAGGCAAATTAAATATAAAAAATAGAACGGAAATAACTAATACATTTTATAAATATTATAAAGATGATATAAAAGACTGGGAACACATAGTAAAATTGACTAAGTGCATCAACACAATTTTATTTTATCAAAATGTGGAGGTTGACCTAATTGATTATATATTGGCATTTGATGATTTAGATGAGGATTTAATAAAAGGATTAAAAAGGATTAAATCTAATATTACAACCAATTATGCTACATATATTGTTGAAACAATTACAAAAGAGGTTATTGACAATATTCTTGATAAAATTGGGGATTTCTTTGGATTTGATGAGCCGATAGTTAAACTAATTAGTATAGCAGGGCAATTTACAGGTTGGTTATTCTTTGATGTTATTTGGAAACATCCCTCGGCAGAAGAATATATAACTTATATTTATTTAGTTAAGTTTTTATATTCAGCTCAATATGAAATGAATAAAAAATTAATCTATTTTAATACCGATTTAGTATATTCCGATACTATTGATGATTTTGAATACTTTTATAAAATATATACATCAATTTTTAAGTCAGGGAAAAAATATGCAGAACAGTTATTGGGCAAGACAATTGAATATGAATATAATGATTGCTTTTTTAAATGTCCTAAATTCATAGATTATATTAGAAATGAAGTGAAAAAGATTAATGTAGATGAAAGAGTTGAAAAAGCAACGATAACTAACAAAAAATATGAATTTAATAAACCAATAATTGTTTCTGATAACGATAAAGATACTACTTGTTTAGTTACATTTCATAATAGGATTTTAGCGCCACTTGTTATTGATAAAAATGTAGAATACGATAATTGCGATTTGATTGTTCCCGAATTGACTATCAGTCGTTCGCTAACAATTAACAATAATATTACGGTTGAGGGGGATTATTATTCTGGAAGTGTTGCTGGCGGTATAATAGCTATTGGCGCCAAGGGTTTGCTGGATGTTAAGGGTGATGCATATATTAGTGCAGGTAATCATGGTGCAAATTCGGTTTCAACATTTACCATTGATTCAGGCGGACAATTCAATGTGAAAAATCTTACTCTAAAAGGTAATCAAAGAATAGGGTATGGAGAAAATTCTATCCATCTTTATGTATATGGCGAGTTAAACATATATAACAATTTTTACTCGAATAGTTTAATTAAACTATTCGATTATAATATAATAAATGTGGGAAACAATGTAAACTTTTCAGCTGAAGTGCATTGGACCTATGTAACAAATGGCTGGATATATATTTACGAAAATGCAAATTTTTTTGTAAACGGTGATTTCAGTTTAAAGGGTTCAAATTGCTATAACACCGGCAATAATTGGTTTCATTTGTGCTTGTACGGAAATTTAACAGTTAATGGAGACTTTAGCGCAAGCAATAGATTTGTTTCGTTAAATCAATACTCGTCAAATTCAGTATGGATTGTAAATGGTGATTTTTGCACAGATGCATTGAACGAAAGTATTATATACGGATTTGGAATTGGGTACGAAAAAGGTTATGTTTGTAATTTGAATGCGGGACAATTAGTTTTAAAAGGAAATTATTTAAAGACCGGCGGGGTCACAATTACACCAAGTGGTTCGCACACTATTATTTTAGAAGGAACAACATTACAAAATATTGAGGGGATAAACGCAGGTAGTTTTATTATTAATAATACAGAAGGTGTTGTCTTCACTTCCCCAATCACGGTTACCAAGTTGTTTAATCATAATGGGCACCCATTCACTTTATATGACAATGGCACAAATTCCACATTTGTCGACTACGATAACGACGGACTGAAAGACAATGTCGATTCATATCCAACTGTCGGAAATCCATGCTCTGTTGATATACATAGCGAAGATATAGAAAAGGGCACTGTATCAGAAGAAAGGATTGAGACTTTCGGTGGCGCAGAAGTTACCGTGACGGCAACGCCGACATATAAATACAGATTTTCCAAATGGATCGATGCATCCGGGGCGACGGTTAGCACATCGCCGGAATATACTTTTATCGTTAAAGAAGACGCATCTTTGACCGCTGTTTTCAGTAAACGAACGCAAATTATCACGCGCAAAGCATCTGGCGGATATATTGTCGCACCTTTTAGTGTCGAAATAGAATCAAGGGTTGAAAATATACGGATTTTGGAAAATGCCGGATACATCTATGTAGAAGGATCATTAAAATACAATGGAATAACTGTTGAGAATAATAGTTTTATTATGCCTGACAGTCCGGTTGTACTTACTGCTGAATTTTTGCGTAATGATAATTATTTTGCATTGAAAGATAAAATCAACCAAGCGAAATCCTATGATTGCAATGATTATTCAAGCGCGTCATTTGCGATTTTGACTTCTGCTATTGAAAACGCTGAAAAGGCATTGAATAATCATATAACTGCCTCAGAAAGTGCCGGGCAAATTGAAAATTTGCAGAACGCGATTGATTTACTGTCTTCTCATGACCATGTACTCGGCGAGTACATGGTGACGATCATCGCTCCTGAAAACGGCACGGGCGAAAAGAGCGCGGTATGTCAGGATTGCCATGAGACGGTCACGGTACAGTACAGCGTGGGTCTCTACGGCGATGCAGACGGTGACGGATGCGTAAACGCAGAGGATATCATGCTCCTCGGCAGATATCTCGCAGGTGCGGATGTTGACGGCATGAATGTGGATGCGGTCAATGTGCATAATTTGAAGATAGGATCATCAAAGAAACCGAATCAGACCGACCTTACCAGGCTGATACGTTTTGTCGCCGGATGGCAGGGATATACTTTCTCCCCGTTCTGATTTGACGGATTGTATATTTAATATTTGCGTGAGGTAAAACTAAGTCCTTAGACAAAATAAATAAAAAATCACTAACACCCCTTGACAAAGCGCTCAGGGGGTGTTATAATATTCGGGTAATCCAAAGACAGCAGGTTACGGTAATAGCCATATGGCTTCCTGCCGAGGAGAAAACTTATACTTATTTGAGTTATTTGAGCTTTCTTTTTGTGCACCGTAGCCGGAAGAAAGTTTTTTGTTTTTGGGAAAACCATTCGGAGGTAAAAGAAATATGCCAAGTGCAAAAATTCTTGAATCCAAGAAGGCAGTTGTCGAAGCTCTTTCCGAAAAGGTCAAAGCGGCAAGTGCAGGTGTTCTCGTAAACTATTCCGGTATCAGCGTTGAAGACGATACCAAGATGCGTGCGGCGCTCCGCGCAGCAGGCGTTGAGTACAAGGTTTATAAGAACTCGGTCATCGGCAGAGCATGCTCCGATGCAGGTTATGACTTCAGCGATAAGCTGGACGGCATGACTGCTATCGCTGTCAGCACAGACGATCCGATTGCTCCTGCAAAGGTTCTCTGCGAATACGCAGAAAAGGTCGAGACTTTTGAAGTCAAGGGCGGATTTATCGACGGTAAGGTTATCGAGGCGGCAGAGGTCACCGAGATATCCAAAGTTCCTTCTAAGGAAACAATGGTGGCAAAGATCATGGGCAGCGTAAAGGCTCCTCTTTACAACCTGGCTTATGCTCTTCAGGCTATCATCGACAAGGACGGCTCAGAGGAGCCCGCAGCAGAAGCCGCTGCTGAATAATTACGGCTGAAAACATCTATTATTGGAGGATATTTAAAATGGCAAGCGAAAAGGCACTTTCGATTCTTGAAGAAATCAAATCACTTACAATTCTCGAGATGAATGACCTCGTAAAGGCGCTCGAGGAGGAATTCGGCGTATCTGCAGCAGCTCCCGTAGCAGTAGCAGGCGGCGCAGCTCCCGCAGCAGCAGCTGAGGAAGAGAAGACTGAGTTCGACGTAATCCTGAAGGAAGCAGGAGCTAAGAAGCTCGACGTTATCAAGGCAGTACGTGAGGCAACAGGTCTCGGTCTTAAGGACGCAAAGGATCTCGTTGAGGCTGCTCCTAAGGCAGTTAAGGAAGCTGTCAGCAAGGACGACGCTGAGGCTCTCAAGGCTCAGCTCGAGGCTGCAGGCGCAGTTGTTGAACTTAAGTAATTTAAGATACAGCTAAAAAATGACGGGCATTTCGCCCGTCATTTTTCATAATAAGCACAGAGGAGATCGAACAATGAAACGAATATTATTTGCGTCCCTGCTTGGGTGTACAACCTTTTTGACCTCATGTGAGGTGGAAGTGCATTGGAACGGAGAACATCTCGGCTATTTGCCGTGGTACATGGTCTGGGTGCCGCTGCTGTTTGCCTGTTTCGTTGTCCTGCTGATCGTGCAGAGGGTTCGGATCGGTCGAAACTACCGGTGTCCGATCTGCCAAACGGAATTTACGCCGAAATGGTATGAATTTTCGGTACTGATAGAGGATAATGCAGGCATGTATGTTTGCCGATGCCCGAACTGTCACCGCAAAGGATTTTGCAAAAGACTATAAGATGGTACACCCCGTGAAAATGCCGATGGCTTTTATTCCCGGGGTGTCTCGCTGTGCGGGTCGTCATCGGAATGGTGAAATAACGTATCCGTGGTTACGCCGAGGAGCTTTGCAATAATAAATATTTCCTTATCCGTTGCGTTCCGCACCTGTCCCTCCAATTTGGAGTAGCTTGTCGGGTTGATATCGAGGCCGCTTGCCTGGATCTGTGCGATAAAGTCCTTTTGCTTTAAGCCTTTCGCTTTTCTTATTTTTTCAATATTCGCTCCGACCATATTACAGTTGCCCAATGGGAGTTTTCGTATCTTCATATCATACCGCCAATAATTCTTTTTTAGAATTATAATCCATATTAGTATTGACATAATTCCAAAAAAGAAGTATAATTAGATAAAAGCAATGCCGCATAAATCTGACGGTGTAATTGCGCCGTTGGATCTATGCGGCATTGCCTTGATTTTCTTATGGAGAACAGGTGAATTGACTGATAATTTTTGTTGTCCCTTATGCGGAAATAAACGACTCGGCAATTATATGAAAAAACGCAGGATATTCTGGTGCTGTCCTGCGTGTGATATAGAGTTTCAACATCCGGACGATCTGGCCGGAATGATCGATGAGCGCACTCCCGCACGGACATTTCGCACGAGTATCGCTATTTCGACACTGGCAGGCGCATTTGCTTTGTGCCTGTGCACGAATGACATGAAAAAGGGTCTTATCGCTTTTTTGTGTATCGTATTTGCCGGATGCGGGATAGGATATGCCTTGTATCACAAAATGAAGATAAGAAATAAGAACATACGAAGTGAAGTATGTCATCTGAAAGAATCTATGAATAAATTCCTATAATCGTCTCCTTTTACAAAAAAATCCCTGCCGACACAGTCAGCAGGGATTTTTTAAAATCATGGATTATTGTTCGTCGTCCTTGAGTTTGACGCAATCGTTGCAGTCTGCGTCTTCATCGTCGCACTGGCACACACATGTGAAGTGTCCGCCGCAGTTGGGGCATACGATGTTCTCGGGGTCGCAGTCTGCCTCAAAGCAGAATTTTTCTCCGCAATCCGGGCATTCCGCCTGTACAAAGCTGTCATCTACAAATTCGCAGTCCTCGTCGCAATCGTCGCAGTCGCCGTCGCAGCAGAACTCGTCCTCGTCATCATCCCAGAGGTATTCCTCGACCTCGCCGAGGTCACAGTCGAGCTCGTCGACATAGTCGGACATTTCAGCCGCTTCCTCCTGCATGAGTGCAAGCTCGTCCGTCAGATCCTCGAGGATATCGGCGATCGCAGAAATGAGTTTCGCTTCCTTTTTATCAGTGTCGAGCTCCATGCCCTCGATCATCCCTTTGAGATGAGCCACCTTTTTGATTATCGTTTCCATATGAAATTCTCCCTTCGATTTATAAAATGACCTGCACCGACGGTGCAGGTCGATTTTTCGTTAAGCATAGGAGGATAATCCGAACCCGATTTTAACGGACGGATTTCCGCCTCTGCTTTGTTAAAATACTCGTGAATCCGATAGGATTCACTGCGTTTTGTGCCTCGCACAGACAAAAATCCGCTCCGTTAAAATTCTTCGACCTGAAAGCGCAGAATTTAGAGTGATTTTCGGTGCGGAGGAAGCCGCAAGGCTTTGCCTTGCAATAACGACAATCCGAAAAGCGCCGAAATTCTGCTCTTTCAGGCGGGTTCGGATTGTTCTCCTATGCTTATGCTCTGGACAGATATTCGCCTGTTCTTGTGTCGATCTTGAGCTTTTCGCCTTTTTCGATGAAGAGCGGAACTTTGATGACCGCACCTGTCTCGAGTGTAGCGGGCTTAAGAGCGTTTGTAGCGGTATTTCCTGCAAAGCCGGGGTCTGTATCGGTTACCTCGAGCTCGACGAACATCGGCGGTTCTACTGCGAATACGTTACCCTTGTAAGAAACGACCTTACACATATCATTTTCTTTGACAAACTTAAAGTTGTCCTGAAGTGTACCGCTGCTGATCGGGATCTGCTCATAGGAGTCCATATCCATGAAGTAGTAGAGATCGCCGTCATTGTAGAGATACTGCATCTCTCTGCGCTCGACTACTGCATTCTCAAATTTGTCCGTAGGGCTGAACGATTTTTCAATCACAGCACCTGTGATGACATTCTTAAGCTTTGTTCTGACGAATGCCGCACCCTTTCCGGGTTTTACATGCTGAAACTCAACGACCTGAAGTACATTTCCCTCAGACTCGAAGGTTATACCGTTTTTGAAATCACCGGCTGTTACCATTGTTATATCCTCCATCAAATATAATTACATAAATTTTCATATATATAATACACTATACAGCGTATTTTTTCAAGTGTTTTTTTGAAAAATCAGACTTCGATCAGGTTTTTCGGGGCGTTTGTGAGTATTTCCGCACCGTTTTCGGTGATATAACCCATATCCTCGATGCGTACCCCGTACTTTCCGGGGATGTAGATTCCCGGCTCGATCGTGACGACGTTGCCGCACGCTAATTTCTTATTGCACCGCATGGAGAGCCTGGGCTCCTCATGGATATAAAGACCCACGCCGTGGCCGAGCCCGTGGCCGAATGTACCGGGGTATTTCGCATCGATGATCTTTCTTGCGATCGCATCGATATCAGAGCAGATCGCTCCTGCACGCAGAGCGTCCTCAGCACGCAGCTGTGCCTCGAGTACGGTATTATAAACCTTTTTCATTTCGTCGTCCGCCTTGCCGATGACGATGGTGCGTGTCATATCCGAGCAATATCCCTGATATAACGCACCGAAATCGAGAGTGAGAAAACCCTTTTCGAGCTTTATATTCTGCGGCACTCCGTGCGGCATGCTCGAGTGCTTTCCCGAGACGGCGATCGTCTCAAAGCTGACGCCGTCTGCGCCGTGGCTTCTCATGTAAAACTCGAGGTGGAGTGCCACGTCCTTTTCTGTCATATCGGGATTTATCCTGCCGAGCAGATCGTCAAAAGCCGCCTCGGCGATCCTTTGTGCTTCTATGATACATTCTTTTTCCTGCGTATCCTTACATTCACGTATTTCGGTCAGCGTATTTCCGAGACCGTGGAAATTTTTTTCTTCAAAAATCTCTTTGTATTTATCGAGCTCGGCGCATTTTACATAGTTATCCTCAAAAGCGATATCGGTGTATCCGCCGAGCACACTGCGCAGATCGTCCCACGATCTATAAAGTCTGACCTCAACGCCCTTTGCGGTGTTCTGCGCCGCCTCGATATACCTCGAATCGGCGAAAAGCACGGCGGTATCTTCGGTGATTATCACATAGCCGTCGGTATAGTTAAAACCGGTGAGATAGAATTGGTTCAGCGGGTCGCAGATCAGTGCGGCGTCACACCCATGCGGCAGGGAAGCACGTAATTTCTCAATTCTTTCTTTCATTATAGTACCTTTTCATATAAAGCGCATCACGTGCCTGCGTTCCTGCGGACTCGCATACAATGCGGGGATAGAGACCGTATTTTGCGATGACCTCGCCGAGTGGCTCAAACTCCGGACCGAATGTCGTATCGTCAAACGTCAGATGCTGTTTTTCGCCGCCGGGAACGGTATATTCTATTTTGGAGAAATGGCAGTGCAATCGCTTGGCCTTTTCATCGCCGAGCGCCTCTCCTATCTTATCGAATATACGCTTATAGTCGTCCTCGTTTTTGAATATACCGCCGAAGTCACGGGCGTTGAGATGACCGAAATCGATAACGGGGCAGAGCCGCTTGCTTATTTTGCATATCTCGATGACCTCATCGAGCGTGCCGAGCTGATTTACCTTTCCCATTGTTTCGATACCGAGCCTGATGCCGTCGTCGGGCAGCTCGTCTACCGTGCGTGCCATCGTGTCCTTTGCGAGGGCGAGCGCCTCTTCCCGGCTTATCTTTGACGCCGAGCCCGAATGGATGACGATCGTGTCTGCTCCGAGCGCCCGTGCCGCCTCGAGGCTTTGCCTGATATAATCGATGCTTTTCAGCCTCTTTTCCTCGATAAGTCCCGAGAGGGAAATAAAATACGGCGTGTGAAACGATGTGAGTATGCCGTGTTTTTTTGCCTCCTCGCCCATTTTGGCAAATGTTTCGAGCGAGCCGTGGATCCCCTTTCCTGCCGAGTATTCATATGCGTCGAGGCCGTAGTCCTTTAACCAGGAAAATATCTGTATGGTGCTTTTGTTTCCTGCATCATAAAACTCCTTTGGGTTGCCTGCAGGTCCGAATGTTGCATTCATATTTTTTCACCTTTCTTTTTTGCGTATGCTCTGAGGACAGGTATCTCGAGCCTTCTTTTGGCTCTGAAAAACAGGGTGGTCTTATCCCTGATCGGCTTTACGAGAAATACCGTGAGCCCGGCACGCTTGCCGGCGTACACATCGGTAAATACCTGGTCGCCTATGAGTGCGGTATTCTCTCTTTTTGTTCCCATGTCGTCCATGGCTTTTTTTACATATTTTATAAACGGTTTTCCGCTTTTGGCGTATGCCGGGTAACCGAGCGGGGAATTGAATTCCTTTACTCTGTCCCACTCGTTATTTGAAACGAACGATATCTTTATCCCTGCCCCGGTCACGGCGTCAAACCATGCCTGTGCCGCAGGGGTAGGGGTAGGGTCATCATATGTCACAATGGTATTGTCTATGTCCATGACAAGACCCTTGATACCGAGCGCACACAGCATTTGCGGCGTGATATCGGCGAGGGCGTCATAATAATAGTCGGGAAGAAATTTTTTATACATCAAGCTTTCCTTTTACATTATTTTATATAATTTTACCACCAAATACCGTAAAGTGCAAGCATATTGGGAAGAAAACGTGAATATGTATGTGATACAGCGAATTCTGTAAACGGAGGGTTTATTATTTATGTTTATATGTTCTGTTCGTGCGGCGAGCATTAAATTTGTCGGTGCGGTGGTACTGTCGGTTGCGGCGCTCGTCGCCCTGGTGGCGTTTGTGCCCGAGAGCGGAGCGGGAAGCACGCAGACGGCGGCGCCTGCCGAGGGCGGAGAATACGTTTATTCGGGAATGAAGACAAACGAAGACAGGGTGAAGTTCTTAAATCAATTCGGATATGAAGTTGAGAGCGAACCGAAGGAACAGGAGGAAATAAAAATACCCGATACCTTTGATAAGGTGTACATAGGCTATAACGAGATACAGAAAAATCAGGGACTCGACCTCGCAAAATACAAAAATAAAAAGGTCACCCGTTATACATATAAGGTGACAAATTACGAGGGGTACGATGGCGAGGTACTCGCAAATATCATAATATGGCGCGACCATGTTATCGCAGGCGATATCTGTTCTGTCGATACGGGTAAGAACGGTTTCGTCCACGGATTCAAGAAGTAGTTGGGGGATTGTTATTATGGGGCTTTGCCCCACGCCCCACTTAAGGGTTTCACCCTTAAGAATCCTGTATATAGGGAATTTTGGGCACAGAAGTCTGAATATGCGAAAAAACAAGCGGTGGTACCTTCATCCGCTTGTTTTTCATAGGCGTGTATACATTGGAATGTTAGAATTCTCTTGCGCATTCACACGAAACAGTATATTTCCAAATAGCGCAATTGCCTTTAAATGCTCCTTTGTTTTCGTATACGGTTATGCATTTTGATGCGATTTCTCCGCTTTGTATTGTTATGGAGATATAATCCTGCGCGATATCCGGATATTTATCATTTTCGATGACGGTTATTAATATTGTTATATTGTCGTTATCTTCAAGCTTTTTTGTTAATTCAAATCCGTTATAGATTTTTTGTCCGTTGTATGTATAGATATGTTCCCATTCATTTTCAACAGAATTATTTATCAATATTTCGGCAGTTATGTTCACTTTATAAACCCCATGGGTCTTTGATTTACAGCTACAAAACAAAAGCACAAAAACAAATATAAGTGAAATGATTATTCTTTTCCTCATATTAAACGCTCCTTTGTTGTAATTATATACGTATTATGTTTAATAGTCAACATATAATAAACATATCGTAATTGCAATTTGTGGTATATAATTAAACAAAAGATGTTTTGGAGTTGTTATGGAAGAACAAATAAATATAAGTAAAAAGACAGAGCCTGTTATGTTTACGATTCGTGTCGATAAGCGTGTTGCGGACTTTTACGATGAACTTGCGGTGAAGTCAAACAGGAGCAGAAATGAGCTTATCGCTATGGCGCTTGAATACTCTATGGACAAATTCAATGTCATAGACGCCAAAAACGATGAATGAAATAATGTCAGAGTTTTGCTCATACTTACTTTTACGGGATTCTTAAGGGTGAAACCCTTGAGTGGGGTATAGGGCAAAGCCCCATAATAGACTTGCAAGCGCTTCGGCGCTTTTTTCTTTGCTTTATCGTGATAAATGTGATATACTAAAGCAAATAAAATCAAAGGAAGAAAAAATGACTTATACCTATGTTGCAACCTGCCTTTTCGGGCTGGAAAAATTTTTGGGTGAGGAGATCGACGCACTCGGCTACAAGCGCCTGTCGACAATTGACGGCAGAGTAACCTTTGAGGGTGATATTACTGCCGTTGCGAGATGTAATTTATGGCTCAGGTGCGCCGAGCGGCTTTTTATTTCTCTCGGCAGTTTTCGGGCGGCTACATTCGACGAGCTTTTTGAGGGGACGAAGGCACTGCCGCTTGAAGAATGGATCGGATGCGACGATGCTTTTCCCGTCAGCGGCCATTCAGTGAAAAGTTCTCTTACGAGCATCCCCGACTGTCAGAAGATCGTCAAAAAAGCGGCGGTCGAGCGACTGAAAAAGACATATCATACCGATTGGTTCAAGGAAACGGGCGTTACATATCCTATCGAATTTTTCATTTTGCGTGACGAGGCGACGGTTATGATAGACACATCGGGCACGGCGCTCCATAAGAGGGGGTACCGTCCTGCGGCAGGTGCGGCGCCCCTGCGGGAGACGCTCGCGGCGGCGATGGTCAAAATAGCCCGTCCGAGAGAAAACGTGCTGTTATGGGACCCGATGTGCGGCTCGGGCACGATACCGTGTGAGGCGGCGCTTATTATGACGAATACCGCACCCGGCATATTCCGTTCCTTTGCCGCAGAGGATTTTTCTTCTGTTCCTGCGGGGATATGGTCCGACGCACGCGACGAGGCGCGCTCGGCGGTGCGTGATACCGATTTCCGTGCGTATGCCTCGGATATCGACCCCGATTGTGTCGCAAAGGCACAGGCGAATATCTCCCGTGCCGGAATGGACAAGTATATCAAGGTCTTTTGCGCCGATGCGCTGAAAATAGAGACGGGCGGCATGCGCGGAACGGTCGTATGCAATCCGCCGTACGGCATGAGACTGCTCGACATGAGGGAAGCAGAGCGCTTATACCGTGATATGGGTCGTCACTTCGGGACTCTCGATAATTGGCAGATCTATATCCTCTCGGGTTGTGAGGATTTCGAGAAAATGTACGGAAGGCGTGCCGATAAAAAACGCAGACTGTACAACGGTATGATAAGATGTAATTATTACCAATATTTCAAGAAAAAATAAGATGGTTTTTGATAAAAAATACCGAATTATGAGTTGATTTTATCTGTATATTCTGATAAGATTATGATAGTATTTTAATTTGTTGAGGTGACCATGAAAAAACTGATTTGCCTTTTGCTTTCCATTGCAACGGTATTGTCACTTGTCTGCTTTGTAAGCGCTGACGATACCGTCGCTCTCGTGGACCAGGTCGAAAACGGCGTTATTTCGAGTTATGCCGACTCGACAGAATCATATTTATCTCCCTCGGGCGGAAGGACCGCTACGATGGAGGCTTATCCCAAACCGGGTACGAGCTGGGCGCTCGCTCCGTCGACATATACATTTGTAATGATAAATCTCGGGGGTTATTCGGCTTCTGCCACGCCCGGGCTGAAAAACGATGTTCCGCTTGACAATACGTTTTTCGAGGGACTTGAGAAGACCCTGCAAAATGCGAGGAACGCCGGTGCTACCATCGGCTTGCGTTTCCGCTTTGACTCCGTGGGAAATGAAAAATGCGAGCCGGACTGGGACAATCTGGTACAGATGTTCGTCGATATCCGCGACTCGGGACTTTTCAGAAAGTACAGCGATGTTATGAGCTGGTGTGAGCTTGGCACATTCGGTGCATACGGCGAGCAGTGGGGCTCGCGCTTCGGTGATGCAGGCTATTCGACCGAGCTTATCGATCTGTATTTGCAGATATTTCCGGAGAAAGTGCCGATATCGCTTCGCACGGGTCACAGAATTGCGAGTTGGATTAACCATAAGTTAGGAAAGATCTACTGCGAGCAGAGATCAATGAATAAGGCGATCGACCTGTATAAAACGCATGCCGATGTGCGCAATGACAAAGCGGACTATTCCTCAAAGGACGGAAAGGATTTTTCGACCGGAAACCTCCTTTGTGACGACCTTTCCCGTCTTTGCTACTATAATGACGGATATATGGGAACGAATTGGGACTACGGCACATTCTCAGACCGTGAGAATGAGACGGCGTTTCTTCATGCACAGGAAAATGCGACATACGGCGGTGAATTTTCGGGCGACAGATTTTTACAGATCTATTACGCCTCGGATTACACGAGGGTGTGGTGGCCGGTAAATGCCATCCCCGAGATGTATTATACTCACCTCATGTACCTGCACGGCGGATACGTGTGGACAGCGCAGGAAGAAATACACGATTACACCGTGGCGGCGAATTCTGCAACCGCGTCGGCGCTCGCAACTCAGAAGAAAAACGCCGAGGAATTTATCTCCCGCCTTGAATATGTCTACGACGTTATAGGTGCTGACAGCTTAAAGGGGACGAGCGTGATCAGCGAGGTCACGGCGGAAAATTCAGCAGGTCAGACAGTTACGGCCGGCTACAGGGTGACGTATATTGCGCCCGGTTTTGAAAACGCCGTGTTTACCGAGGAGATAGCGAAAGCGGTCTATGATAAAACGGGCAGTGAGCTCGACCTCTCGGAATATTACGGCATTGATACGAGAAAATATATTCTCGATCATATGGGATACCGCTTTATCGTGCGCTCTTGTGCAATGCAGGAGAGCGTAAACGCAGGCGGCGAGCTCGAGATGAATTTAACGCTCGACAATACGGGATTCTCAAAGCTGATCGGCGATGAGATCGTGCAGATCGTGCTCTCGAACGGAACATATGAATATACAAATACCGTTGACGGTATTGTACCGCAGGATTGGAAGTCCATGACATGCAACGATATCTCGGCGAAGATAACGATCCCGTCCTCCATCGCGTCGGGCGAGTGGAATGTCTACCTGAAAATAGTAGATAAAAATTCTCCCGAGGGGACAAAGGCATCCGTTCGTTTTGCAAATAAGGATATGTTTGATACCCGTGTCTGCGCAAATTTGATCGGCAAAATTAAAGTCGAGGACGGAGCGGAGATCCCCGGGCGTGAGATAGCCGAGGATACGAGACCCGCCGGATACTATGTGGAAGACCCTCAGCCGATGAGTGTCGATACGAATAATACATTCTATTTCTTTGACGGCTCGTATACCTTTACCGAGGACGGACACTACGGCTTCAGCGTGGTATTTAAGATAGACGGAATCGCCGACGGAAGCAGTATTTTGTTAAACAAATGGTATTGCGTTGCAGGCGGCGCACATTCGGGCAATATGCTCCATTCCTTCAATTACGAATTCCAGCATACGGGTGCAGACGGCGAAAAGCATTACGGCTATACATTTAAGGAAAACGGTTATTATATCATGTACTGCCCGTTCTATTCGGTAGGCTCTTTCCAGGGTCCCTCTGTTGCAGGACAGACCGCAGTGGGCTCATTCAGTATCAATCATCCGTCCGCATGCTTCCGCACGGATGATATCGAACTGAACGGCAACAATGTGACCATAACTCCCATAGCTCTGATCGAGGGTGCGGTAAACGAATATAGTGTCACATTCCGTACGGATGAAGATAGGGTGTACAGCGGAAAATACGGCTTCAATGCACCGGCAAGGCCTATGTCGGAGAGCTGCCAATTCAAGCGTGCCGACCCGGTACTCGGTTTGTATGACGGAGAGGACGTGACAGGCTCGGAGCGTATTACCGACGGAATAAGAAACGTTTGCACGGGTTGGACGACCAAACCGGGAGACGTCAGGTGTGCCATCGGGCAGGATTATGTGCCTCTCGGAAACGAGATATTCTATCCTGATTATGCTCTTATAACGGACAGCTTCTGTGCTGATGACCGCACGGTGACACTTGAGGGCGGATTTGATAAGCAGGGTGTATACTACTCGTGCGACGATGATACGAAAACAGCTGTCGTGGGAGAAAGCTCCGGTTGGAGAAGCAACGTAACTGCCGGAGCGAATATATGCGGTACGGTCGTAATACCCGCAAAGGTCAGCGAAAACGGCAAAACATACACGGTAACGCAGATAGACGATATATGCACGACGGGAAGTGGCAGTATTATCATACCCTCTACGGTTCGCAGTATAAAGGATAATGTGTTTGCGGAGAGTCCGGGACTTATCATATACGGCTATAATGACAGTAAGGCTGATTCTTACGCACAGATGAACGGATATGACTTTATCGCCATGACGGATGATTTCGAAGGGCATTTCACGGATGTCACAAGAGCGGGATGGTACTATACCGCAGTGAGATTCGCATATAAAAACAACATGATGAGCGGTATGGGCGAGGGTATCTTCGCACCTGATGTGAAAACGACGCGTGCCATGCTCGTCCGGGTGCTTTATAATCTCGAGGGTAATCCCGATTATAAAAGATATGCAAATATCTTTGACGATGTCGATGAAAAGGCATGGTATAGGGATGCGATCGTATGGGCAGAGAATAACGGTATCGTTGCAGGCATGAGCCCGAATACCTTCGCTCCCGATGCGGTCATAACAAGGGAGCAGTTTGCCGCTATATTATACAGATACGCAGTATATAAGGGCATAAATTGCGAAGATAAAAAGGATCTTTCGGCATTTACCGATTCCGTCAGTGTCTCAGCGTGGGCAAAGGATGCACTGAGCTGGACATATTCCTGCGGATATATCACCGGCATGACGCCGACGCTCCTCTCACCCCGGGACGGCGCTACGAGAGCGCAGATGGCATCAATCCTGATGAGATTCTGTTCCTGATATTAAGAAGGCGATAGCTGCGAATTGTGCGGTATTGCTTTTAAACCGCCATTTTGACATTTTGCACAATAAATTTATTTATAATTTGTTGATTAAGCATAATGTCAAAACAGCAGAATGATGATATAATTATTACAATAAAATTAAAAATAATGGAGGTACATTATGAAAATCAAAAGAATCATATCGCTTGTTCTGACAGTGGCAATGGTTGCATCTCTTGCGACATTCTGCTTCACATCGAATGCGAGCGATACTCTTTTCAATTCAGGTGCAAGCTTCCTCCCGCTTTCAACAAGCGCTGTGTCTCTTTTTGACGGTTCATACGAGCCCGATCAGAACGCAAAGGGAGTTACATTCTGGATTCGCGTTAAAGATGCGAAGGAACCCTTCTATCTTTGTAACTGGGCGATGAGCATCCATTCGCGTGACTTTGTGTTCACGACCTATAACCACGGTCAGGACGGTATCAGAAACGCGATGTGGAAAATAGAGGGTAACGGAGATTATCTCTTCTATATCCCCTTTAACTACTACTCTCTCAGCCATCAGTTTATCGGCGAGAAAGGCGACTACATCAAGAACATAACGCATATGGAGCTTTCTGCTCTTGAGCTCTCGACTGCAAACAGAAGCGCAAAGGTAGCGCTTATGGGTATCTTCGATAACAGAGTCGAGACATACAACTCAGAATTCGACGTTGACGGAAACAAGACGGAGATGAAAGGTTCATACACCTATAACCGTTGCGAAATCACCGAGTCGGGTTGGAAGACGACCAATATAGAAGATACCGAATATTATGATCCGGTACTCGGACATAACGATCGCCTTGAGGAAGGCACGATTGACTATACAGATACGATAAAAAGAACATGGGTATATGCTTATGCAGATGCAGGCATGCCTGAGGCTCCCGTTAAGGACGGTTATGTATTTGACGGTTGGGTAAACAAGGATAACGATCCCATGATTCCTTACGGCAGCAATTCCCTGAAGGCTTCCTTTACCGCAGCAACAGGCGCTATGCATACCGTTAAATTCTATGACGGCGATGACACTCTCCTTTACACGGCAAAGGTGCTTGACGGCATGAGCGCAGTATATCATGGTTCGACGCCTAAGAAGGAAAGCGCCGGTTCGACAATGTTCAAATTCACGGGATGGGATCAGAACATTATGTACGTAACAGGCGATCTCGAAGTTAAGCCGACATTTGATGAGGTTCCCATCACATTCGAGGTAACGTATAAGAACGGCGATAAGACTGTTTGCGTAAACAGCGTAAAGAAGTTTGAAGCTTCCGTATTTGATGAAAAGTTCTACGGCACACCCAAACAGAACGGTGATGCTGAAAAGTACTATGTATTCTCAGGCTGGGCAGATGCTGAAGGCAATGCCGTAGATCTCTCGAACATTATCGAAGATGTAACGGTATATGCAGCATATAACGAAATACCCGAGACAGAGAGATATACACTCACCTTTGTCGATTACGACGGTACTGAGTTATTTGCAGCGACGACAGGCGTTCACAGCTATATCGAATATGGCGCAAAGGAGCCTGAGCGTAAGCCTACAGAGACTACTATCTACACGTTCGCAGGTTGGGATCCTGATAATTACAGCGATTTGCGCGAGACGAAGACAATTAAGGCTGTATATGCCGAATCTCCTGTCGAGACGGGCTCAAAAACCGGTATGGTAATTGATAAGACCAGCGACTTCTCGTCCATGAGCGAGATAAAGGTAGTTGAGGGTTATACTTTCAAGACAAATACAAACTATCTGACATTGATACTCAAGCTTGAGGGTGTCGAGCAACCTTTCACGCTCGGTGGCTTCAGAGCAAAGACACTTTCTAAGAATTCTGACGGTTCGATCTCTAACCAGATACTCGACTCCAATAACTCGCAAAACTATCAGTCATCGAGAACTGCCTTCACGTTCTTAGAGGACGGCTACTACTGCATCACGATAGCTATGGGCGAGATCAACTGGATCGGAAGCAACTACCACAGAATCACGAGCCTGTCCTTCAACAACGGCGCATCTGTCGGTGAGTCAACATACAACCCGAATGATAATCTCAAGGTAACATTCCTTGCTATGTATGAGGGCAGACCTACATTCTCAGTAAGATATTACGACGAAAAAGGCGAATTCCTCAGTGTAGGTGCGGTTATCAACAGCACCGGAAACATGAGATGCTCAAAGCTTTTAGGTGCTGACGAAGCATTTGGCGGCGTCGCTCCCGAAAAAGAGTCTGATGAAGACTACAAATATGTATTTGCAGGCTGGGCAGACAAGGATGGCAACAAGATCGAGTCTGTAATCGATAATGCTGACGTTTATGCATACTATGACAAAGAGATAAAGAACCCTGTAAACGTTAAGTTTGTAAACGGTGAGGAGGAGATCGCCTCCTATGTCATCGCTAAGGGTAAGACCGTTTCTTATGACGGTAAGGAACCTGTAAAGGAATCTACAAGCGAGTATACATATATCTGGAAGGGCTGGACGACAGACCCTGCGAAGGTTATCAGCACAGAGACAGAGGCTATACCCGAGGCGATCAACGAGGATGTCACTTTCTATGCTGTATATGAGCAGGTTGACAGAATGAGCACTGTAACATTCGTGAACGATGATAACACTGTTCTCGGTATCGTCTATGTCGACGGAAAAGGCGAAGTCATCGGTACTGTTCCGACAGCAGAGAAGAATGCAGATGTTCAGTACACCTACACATTTGAAAAGTGGGTCAATGCTGCAGGCGAAGAGGTGAAACTCTCCGAGGTTACAAGCGATGTAACCGTTAAGGCAAGTTACACGGCTACGCTCAATAAGTACACTGTTACGTTCCTGAATGACGACGAGAAGGAGCTCTCAAAGGTTGAGGTCGATTACGGAACAGCTGCTACGACCGAGACTCCTGTGAAGGAGTTCGACGGAATGTATACATATACATTTGAAAAGTGGGTAGGACTTGACGATTCTGATGCTAACCTCTCAAAGATAACTGGTAATGTAACAGTCAAGGCGAAGTATACTGCTGAATTCTCCAAGTTCAGTGATGTGGCAGCAGGAGCGTGGTACACCGATAAGGTAGAATATGCTGTTGTCAAGGGCTATATGAGCGGTATGACAAATACCACATTTGAGCCGAACGGCAAGACTACAAGAGCTCAGCTTGTTCAGGTGCTCTACAACATCGAGGGCAGACCTGATGTATCTTCTCTCAAGAATCCTTTCACGGATGTTAAGAATAATGAGTGGTACACAGACGCGATCAAGTGGGCATATGATGTAGGCGTGGTTTCCGGTATGACAAAGACAACATACGAGCCTAACTCCGCTATCACCCGTGAGCAGTTCTGCCTTATTATGTATAACTACTCTGAGAAGATAAAGAAATATGATATGAATATCCCGATGACAGCACCTGTTTCACTCGGTGTATTCACTGATAAGAATTCTATCTCGAACTGGGCAAGCAATGCAGTTAAGTGGTGTCTCTATGTAGGTTGTGTCTCTGGCTATCCTGAAGCTAACAACAAGCAGTCTATGAAGCCGAAGAACAATACGACAAGAGCTGAAATGGCTACGATTCTCAAGCTCTGGGAAACAAGCGACAAGCTCGCATCCAAGGCGGAATAACGTCTAAAAATAGAATTAAACGACCGAAAAACGTTGTTTTTCGGTCGTTTTTTTCTTTATAATATGGCATGAAACGAATGAAGAGTGAAACGGTATGTAACGCATATATTGAAATTATATAAAACACACAAAACTTAGAAATTATTTTTTTATAATTTATATATAAATGCCAAAAAATACGCTATTTTTTTGTAAATTTGTGAAAGATGTTGCCTTTTGACGGCGTTATGATAAAATGAATACAGTAATCTATTAGTATGGAGGCTTTTATGAAAAAGTTATTATCACTTTTGCTTGCATTGACAACAGTTTTGTCGGTGTTTTCATTTGCCGCATTGGCAAATGATGAGGACGATCCCACGTTGTGGGACGGAAGATGGCCTGAGGATGCCTCGCTTGTGAGCGGTGTCGAGGGCAGAGCGTATTATAAAGATAATGTGATGTTTGCTAATACCGACGGCATTGATACGGGTGTGCATACTCTCTCCGCAGGGGAGAAACTCAATGTTTTCGGCGGTACAGGCGCTGCGGATAGCGGAAATGACGGCGCTAAAAGAACCATAAAATATAATGGTAATACGTGGATATACGGCTACGCTGTAAAGATCGAGGGCGTGGGCACAAAGAGCGTCACCGCATCGCTCAGCTCGAGCGCAATGTGTGCTAAGTACCAGGACAATTCGAGTGCACAATACACAGGCGACTTTACGATGACTTTTGACGGAGATGGAGTATACGCAGTCCTTGTAAACGGTTATTTTAATAACAGCATTTACAGATATGTGCAGAGTATACAGTCGTTTTCTATGATATTCGATACTGATGTCAGGGTCAGTGTTCTCGCTGAACTCGAGGGCGTCAGCACGGGTATCCGTGCAGGAAACAACGGTGAGATAAGGATCAACGCCGATGGTTTTATTTCAAATACCATTGTTACCTGCCATGACCTTGAGGGCAATATCACACAAGAGCTGACGGTAAAGGCGACGAGCGGATTTGGTATGGGATACAGCGGTTCTGTCGCAGTTTCTCTGCCTGCCATTGAACCGCTCGAGGACTATCAGACCGAGAATAAATACTATAAATTCATGGGTTGGTCTACCGAAAAGGACGGCGAGGATGTTAATGTATCCTATGCTGTCGGCACGATGGATATTTATCCTGTTTACACGGTTTTTGATACCGAAGGCGCTAATGTTGTAATTTTTCTGGATGAAGACGGCAGTGTCCTTGACAGTGCGGCTGTAAAGGATGGTGAAAAAGCAGAATACACGAATGAGCTTCCTGAAAAGTTAGCGACAAATGATAATAATTATGTATTTGCCGGATGGCAGAACGAGGATGGCGATATAGTCAAGCTCGATGAATACACAATAACCAAAAATGAGACTCTGAGGGCTACGTACAGCGCAGTGCCAAAGGCGAAGTATATCATTGCGCCGTATGGCGATATAGAAAACGGATCTTCTGTCACATTCGGCATTTCGCCGATAAATGTTGACGGTATGACATCCGGCGTTATCAGTCTGAAATATGATAACGAGATATTTACATACAAATCGTGCGATGACAAGGCGGCATTAGTATCATGCGATGACGGCGAACTGACACTGTCGCTTACAGCTGAGGCAGCATACGGATTCACCGTCAGCTTTGATGTATCGGAGGATGCATGCTCATGCGAGAGTGCATTCGTATCATCAGGTACATATAACACAGACACGGAAAACACGGTCTACGAATATACTGATGTCTTTTCGGTCTCGGGTATTTTGCCCGGCATATATGCGGAAAATGACAAGTCGGGAAGCATGGTGCCTGTATCTGCAAAGGGAAGTGTAACGCTTTATAACAGTGATACATACGGAAAAACCGCGACACGTGCTTACACCCTCGTTTTTAAGGTGCAGGGTCTTGATGCGCCCCTGACGATAGGCAAGATGAATATGGTCGCCACGAAAAAGGACGGCACGGATCAAAACTATTGGTGGTCCACTAACTGGACGCAAAAGGCATATAATTATCCATCGATACTGACATTCCCTGAGGACGGAATATACTATTATACGGTGAATTCCATCCTGGGTGGCGCAGATACCGAGATGATACGCCTTCATTCCGTCACGGCGAGCAATATGGTAAGCGGAGATTTTGAGATAGGAAAAAGCTCGGATAACAGAAATATTGCAGTAGCCACAGAGGAGAGCGCTCCTCTGCAGAATTCGCTGAATCAGAATGCCACTTTACAGATCATAGCAGTCATAGAAGGACCTTACGCACCTGAGATATCGTATTATAACGCTGGCGGAGAGTTTTTAGATACATCCGTCATCAAGTATAACGACCGCTCGCAGGGAAAGAACTATGCGAGCCCCGAGGTTGATGTGCCGAAGACATTCAATGATGTCTATCCGTCAGATGTGCCTACATATTCTGATTCTGAAAAGGATTATATGAAATATGTTTTCACGGGTTGGGAATATGCTGACGGCACACCTGCAACGGTGATATATAAGAGCGCAAAGGTCTATGCCGCATACGATGTGATCGACACGAGACCCGACTGTAATATAAAATTTGTAAACTACGATGATTCGGTAATATCTGATCTTATCATAAAAGAGGGCGAGATGCCCGCAGCACCCGCCATTGATCCGACAAAGCCTCACGAAGAGCTTTATTCCTACATTTTCCAAGGCTGGGATGCAGACGGTGACGGCGAGGTCGATGAGATCGCAGCTGCTACCGTTGACGGCGCAACATATAAGGCTGTTTACAAGCAAGTTGACAGAAGATGGGAAGTTAAGTTCTATGCTGAAGATAAGGAAACATATCTCGGATTCATCCTGGTTCTCGGCGAACTCAAGGACGGAAAGACTCCTGTCGCTCCTGAAAAAATGGCCACTGCTCAGTACACTTACACATTCGATAAGTGGGTAGACGCAGACGGAAACGAGCTCGTTGAAACTGAGGTTACCTTTGATACGGTCGTATATGCGACCTACAAGAAAACTGTAAATCAGTACACTGTTACATTCCTTGACGAGGAGGGCGCAGAGCTTGGTAAAGTAACTGTCGACTACGGCACAGAGGCGGTATTTACCGCACCTGCAAAGGCAAGCGACGAATACTATGTATATACCTTTGACCGTTGGAGCGAGAGCGTCGCTGATGTGACAGAGGATATGACAGTCAGCGCAATATACAGTAAGCGATTCTGCAAATTCAGCGATGTCTCCGATCAGTGGTTTGCCCCGAATGTTGAATATGCTGTTTTGAAGGGATATATGAGCGGAATGTCAGATACAGTATTTTCACCTAACGGTCAAACGACACGTGCTCAGCTCGTTCAGGTGCTCTATAATATGGAGGGCAAGCCGGATGTATCCGAACTCGAAAACCCATTCACAGACGTTGCAGAAGGTCAGTGGTATACAAATGCCATAAAGTGGGCGTACTCCTGCGGTGTTGTAGCCGGAATGACCGAGACGACATATCAGCCAAACACGCCGATCAGCCGTGAGCAGTTCTGCGCAATACTGTACAGATACTCTGAGAATGTCAAGGGTTATGATATGGAGATACCCATGTCGAGTATAGTGACCGTAGGTATTTTCACAGATAAAAACAGTATATCGCCGTGGGCGACTGCGTCGGTGAAGTGGTGCTTGTATGTCGGCTGTATTTCGGGATATACAGAGGGAACCAAGATCTATATGAGACCGAAGAATACTACCACGAGAGCTGAGATGGCTACTATTCTGAAGTATTGGGAAACGAGCGATAAAATTAAAATAAAATAAAATATAATATAATAGTTATTTTATATAAAAAATGTCGCAATTGTTTGTTCTATATGCCGAAAATATTTTGCATGTATTATTTACCATTGATTTATATTGTTTTTTATATTAAAATGTATATGTAAATAAAATTTACGGAGGTAATAATAATGAAAAAAAGACTGATTTCGTTAGTCTTGGCGCTTATTATGGTCGTATCTCTCATTCCTATGGGAGTGCTCGCCGAGGATGAAGCGTCTGCTGACGATATTGCTCGGCAGGCCGGCGTATATTTTGACGATGCCGAGTGGGTAGCTCTTGACGGCACACCGATCAGGATCATAGGAACAGGCGGACTTTCCGCCGAGGCATATGAGACGGTATCCGATCCGGCTCCCGAAACAATGACTGTACTTTTTGAGGTAAAAGGAGTCCGCGAGGGCTTTACTTTCGGAAAGTGTCATTGGAATACATTTGCGAAAGGTTCCGAGACCGGAATAACATCCAATAACTCGGGTAACTATTCGATGGGCGCATCCGCTACTGTGAAAGCGAACGGTATGTATGCTTTGCAGTATCAGTTTTCGTATATCAACTGGATATCGCCCCTGACATTCGGTAAGGTTACATTTCTCGAGCTCTTCGGCGGATCAAGAGGCGTTGATTTTTCGACAAATGATAAGAATGCTCAGATAAGGGTAGTAGGTCTCACGGAAGGACCGGTCAAATACGATATCGTATTCTGCGATGTTGACGGAACCGAGATAGGTACTGCATCGGGTTCGCTTGCAAAGAGCGGCGGATTCCGCATGGACAGCGTTCCTGCACTTGAAGACCTTTATACGGGCAGTGTTATTCCCGAAAAGGCAGAGACAGAACAGTTTAAGTATGAATTCGCAGGTTGGCAGACAGAAAACGGAACACCCGTTGATTACGCTAACTTCAGCGGCAAGGTCTATCCGAGATTCAACGAGATAGATAAGACAAAGGCTACCATTACATTCGTCGACGGCGACGGATTCGTTCTCGATAAGCAGACGATAAAGATAGGCGAAGTTGCAATATATGAGGGCGAAGTGCCGACGAAGAGCGAGGACTTTGACAACACATATGTATGGACGGGCGAATGGGATATCGACCTTGCAAAGGTTGAGCGTGACGTAACGGCAAACGCAACATTCACAAAAGTTCCCAAGCCGAAGTTTGTGCTCACAGCACCGGACGGCGGCGCCGTAAAAGAGAGTGAGATGACGCTGAGCGTTAATCCTATCAATATGTTTACAGACGAAGACGGTGACTACACCGTTACTATCTCGTATGACGGTGAAATATATTCATACAAGTCATGCGATGATGTGGCAGAGCTTGTTTCCGATGAAGACGGAACTCTTATACTTTCACTTACAAAGGAGGCTGCAGACGGATTCGGCGTTGTATTTGACGTAAGCGAAGAAGCATGCACAGGTACATCGAAGTTTGTATCCGACGGCGAGATCGTTCGCGGCGGCGAAACCCAGAAGGTGTATGAATATGAGCTGGCTGTACCGGTAGCCGGCATTCTTCCCGGTATTTACGCAGAAAAGGATACATCGGGAACGATGGTTCCCCATAGCATCCCCACGGGCGAAATAAGCCTTTATAAGAGTGACGAGTACGGTAAGACATCAACGAGAGCGTATACCATCGTCTTCAAGCTTGAGGGTCTTGACGCACCGCTTACGATCGGTAAGCTGAATATGAGTGCGACAAATGTGAACGGATCCGATACAAACTATTGGTGGTCATCCAACTGGACGGATAAAGCGTACGGATATCCCTCTATTATTTCGTTCCCCGAGGACGGTATCTACTACTATACCGTAAACTCGCTCATGGGTGGCTATGACGGTAAGATGATCCGACTCAGAAATCTTACGGCGAGCAACTTTGTCAGCGGCGAGTATGAGGTAGGAAAAAACAGTGAGAACAGAGCGATCGCTGTTCCGACAGAGGATAGCGCAGCTCTACAGAGCGAGCTCAACCAGAATGCAACGATCCAGGTACTCGCTGTACTTGAGGGTGCATATAACCCCGAGACGAGATTCTATAATGTTGACGGCACGGAGCTTGCAACAGTAGAGCATAAGTATAATGACCTTTCGGGTCAGTCTTGGAGAGTAGACTTCAAAGAAGTTCTTTCCTACACGGATCTCTATCTGATGTCAAATGATCTGCCGACATATTCCGATCCTGATAAGGATTATATGGAATATACATTTGCCGGCTGGGAATATAAAGACGGCACACCGGCAACCAATGCATATAAGAGTGCAAAGGTTTATGCGGTATACGATGTAGTCGATACAAGACCCGATTGCGCAATTAAATTTGTAAACTACGATGATTCGGTAATATCTGATCTTATCATAAAAGAGGGCGAGATGCCCGCAGCACCCGCCATTGATCCGACAAAGCCTCACGAAGAGCTTTATTCCTACATTTTCCAAGGCTGGGATGCAGACGGTGACGGCGAGGTCGATGAGATCGCAGCTGCTGCCGTTGACGGTGCAACATATAAGGCTGTTTACAAGCAGGTAGACAGAAGATGGGAAGTTAAGTTCTATGCTGAAGATAAAGAAACATATCTCGGCAGCATCCTGGTTCTCGGCGAACTCAAGGACGGAACGACTCCAACTGCTCCCGAAAAGAAGGCTACTGCACAGTATACCTACACATTCGATAAGTGGGTAGACGCAGACGGAAACGAGCTCGTTGAAACCGAGGTTGATGCGGATACAATCGTATACGCAACCTACAAATCAACTGTAAATCAGTACACTGTAACATTCCTCGACGAGGACGGCACAGAGCTTGCAAAGGTAACTGTTGACTACGGCACGGCGGCAACGACCGACGCACCTGTAAAGGCAGCTGACGAAAAGTATACCTACACATTCGAAAAGTGGGATGCAGATACATCAAGCGTCGTAGGTGATATGACGGTGACTGCAGTTTACTCGAAAGAGTTCACGATGTTTACGGATGTCAAGGCAAGCGCATGGTACGGTGACAAAGTTGAGTATGTTATCAACCACGGCTACATGGACGGCATGGGTGACGGCAAGTTCGATCCTAACGGAAAGACCACGAGAGCACAGCTCGTACAGGTTCTTTACAATATGGAATTAAGACCGAACGTAGACGGACTCGAAAACCCGTTCACAGACGTAGCAGAGGGTCAGTGGTACACTGCTGCGATCAAGTGGGCGTACTCAAAGGGTATCGTAGCAGGTATGAGCCCGACGACATTTGAGCCGAACACACCCATCACGCGTGCACAGTTCTGCCGCATCCTGTACGGATATTCCGAAAAGATCCACGGCTATGACACCGAGATTCCGAAGTCGAGCCCGGTAACGATCGGTATATTCAAGGATAAGAACAGCATACCTACATGGGCTCAGGCAGAGGTCAAGTGGTGCATGTATGTCGGCTGTATCTCGGGTTACACCGAGAGTGGTGTTCAGTACATGAAACCGAACAACAATACAACCAGAGCCGAGATGGCGACGATCCTCAAATTGTGGGATGAGAGTGATAAGCTCGTCGTAGCCACCACACCGGCAGAATAAACAAAGCATTATAAAGCACACCGGACACATCCGGTGTGCTTTTTTACATAATTGCATGTTTATTTTCATGACTGCTTGTCTATATGGCAATATTTTATTCTTAAATATTTGCGCTTTACTATTGAAATTATATAAAAAATGTAGTAAAATATATTAAAACGTATGCTTGCATACAAAATATGGAGGAAAAAACATGAAAAAGAGGATTATTGCACTGCTTATGGCAGCGTTTATGATCGTTTCGATGTTGCCTGTTGCCATCATGGCAGAGGATGACGGCGATATTGCAGATCCCGTTGAAACCGACAGCATCGAAAAGAATCCCGGCGTATTTTATGATAACGCCGAGTGGGTGGCTCTTGACGGCACTCCGATAGCTTATATCGGAAATAACGGACCGTCAGGTACTTACACCACAGAAACAAACCCTGTAACAATGACTGTACTTTTTGAGGTGCAGGGCATTCGTACTCCCGTTACCTTTGGTAGAGTTCAGTGGGGTACGCTCGGAACCGGTGAGACGACATGGATCGATTCGAGCAACTCCGGTAACTATTTGATGACTACATCGTTTACCGTGGAGGAAGACGGCATGTACGCTGTACAGTTCGGATTTGCTACTCTGAACTGGGTAGGTTCGACCTTTGGATCTGTCAACAGCCTCAGGCTTTTCAGCGGTTCGAGAGGCGTTGAGTTCTCGTCTGAAAATACGAGAGCCACGATCAGACCTGTCGGCTTTGTTGAGGCAAACGTAACATACAACGTCACGTTCTGCAATACCGACGGAACCGAGATCATGAATGCTTCCGGCGCTTTGACCAGCGGCGGCACATGGACGGCAAAAATGGAGGCAGTTCCTGCGCTTTCTGACCTTTATACGAGTGACGTAGTTCCCGTAAAGGAAGAAACTGAGGAATATCGGTATGAGTTTGCCGGCTGGCAGACTGCAAACGGCGTTGCAGTAGACTATGCTACATTCACGGGTAAAGTCTATCCGAGATTTGAGGAAATCGACAAGTCGCAGGCTGTTTTGAAATATGTTGACGGCGATGACTTTGTAGTAGCGGAGCAGGTAGTTAAAGTTGGTGATACACCCGAGGCTCTTGATCTCGTACCTACGAAGAGCAGCGACGCCGATTACACTTATGCATTTTCTCATTGGGCAATCAACGGTGAAAAAGTTGACCTCACAACATTTAAGCCGGACCGTGACTATACAGTTGCGGCTGCGTTTGTCCCTGTTGTCAAGACGAAGGCTTCTGTTTATGAAATAGATCCTGTAAGCTTCGGCGGCACAGGTACATACGGTATCAAGCTCAACCGCTCTGATATCACAACAGATGCGCTCAAGCCGGAAACGACTCCTATCACGGGCGGTAAGGTCACTGTCAGCACAAGCGGACTTACAAACGAGGGAGCTACCGAGTTTGAAATAAGCTTTGACAAGGTCGATGAAGACGGCTTTACAAACGCTGAGTTCGTACTTGACGAGACTGCAGGTTATGCCGGTAAAGATGCCGTTTCTGTTTCCGGTACGGTTACAGGCGACGGCGCAGAGGCAGTAGTATACGATAATAAGACCACGATCGTTGTAGGCGGTCAGCAGGTCGGTCAGTACTACACAGCTGACGACGAATCGGCTGTATTGCTTCCCAATAATATGACGGGTCTTAAGGAAACGAAGATCTGGGAAGGCAATGTTGATCTCGACGCAGCAGGCGGCGTAACATTCGTATTCCGTGCAACCGGCATCGAGGAAGCTATGAATGCGAGTGCCCTCAGAGTCAGCTTTACGACTACTAAGAACTCTAATCTGAACGATATGGGCGGTGAATACGCATATACCAATGGTTGGAGTGATGTTACTGATGAAAACGGAAACGTTGACAGAGCTCTTTATGTAAAGATGTCTGAGGATGGCTACTACTATGTATACATCAGCCGTAAGGTACTCGGTATGTCAACGAGAAATTGTGATCCTATTGCTACGATCAATAAGGTAAGCCTCTTCGCACCTGGCGGAGACGGATATAAGAAAAGCGCTGAGGCAAGCGACAACCTCGCTTCTAACACAAATGACGATGCACAGGTACAGCTTGTTGCTATCGTTAAGGAAAACCTCGAACCGACTGTTACATTCATGAACGGTGATGAGGTCATAGCAACACAGTCATACAAATACACTGATCTCAAGAATACTGCAGATTATCTCATGGCAGACAAGGCAAGTGACGGTTCTTCCTATCACTTCGCTAAGGGCGTACTCATTACACCCGAAGATCTGTTTGAAATGACAGGTAAGGATCTGCCCGTGAAGGAATCTGATATCGACAAGGTAACGTATGAATTCGACGGCTGGACAGACGAAGACGGCAATATGGTCGACGGTGTATATATGTCCGGTAATGTTTATGCACATTACAGCGTTGTTGATAACAGAACAAAGTATATCGTTAAGTTTGTAAATGCGGACGGTACTGTTCTCGAGCAGAAGATCTGTGCAGAGGGTGAGACACCCGAGTACACAGGCAAAATACCTCTCAAGGCTTCGACAGAGGATCGCTCATATAAATTCAAGAACTGGGATAAGGATATCGAGGCTCTGCCTGTAACAGATAAGACAGACGGCGAAATAGATCCTACGCCTGTTGTATATACAGCTACATATGACGAGACTGTACGTACATACGATGTATACTTCTATGACGAAGACGGCAAGACATTGCTCGATGAGATCCATTACATCAATAGAGGCGATGCAGTCGCTACAGAAGTAGTTCCCGTAAAGCCGGCTACTGTTCAGTATACTTATACATTTGATAAATGGGTAGACGCAGATAAAAACGATGTCGATCTCACAAACATCACAAAGGATACAATCGTATACGCAACCTACAAATCAACTGTAAATCAGTACACTGTAACATTCCTCGACGAGGACGGCACAGAGCTTGCAAAGGTAACTGTTGACTACGGCACGGCGGCAACGACCGACGCACCTGTAAAGGCAGCTGACGAAAAGTATACCTACACATTCGAAAAGTGGGATGCAGATACATCAAGCGTCGTAGGTGATATGACGGTGACTGCAGTTTACTCGAAAGAGTTCACGATGTTTACGGATGTCAAGGCAAGCGCATGGTACGGTGACAAAGTTGAGTATGTTATCAACCACGGCTACATGGACGGCATGGGTGACGGCAAGTTCGATCCTAACGGAAAGACCACGAGAGCACAGCTCGTACAGGTTCTTTACAATATGGAATTAAGACCGAACGTAGACGGACTCGAAAACCCGTTCACAGACGTAGCAGAGGGTCAGTGGTACACTGCTGCGATCAAGTGGGCGTACTCAAAGGGTATCGTAGCAGGTATGAGCCCGACGACATTTGAGCCGAACACACCCATCACGCGTGCACAGTTCTGCCGCATCCTGTACGGATATTCCGAAAAGATCCACGGCTATGACACCGAGATTCCGAAGTCGAGCCCGGTAACGATCGGTATATTCAAGGATAAGAACAGCATACCTACATGGGCTCAGGCAGAGGTCAAGTGGTGCATGTATGTCGGCTGTATCTCGGGTTACACCGAGAGTGGTGTTCAGTACATGAAACCGAACAACAATACGACCAGAGCCGAGATGGCGACGATCCTCAAATTGTGGGATGAGAGCGATAAGCTCGTCGTAGCTACACCGGCAGAATAAACAAGACATAAAAAGGCACACCGGATATCCGGTGTGCCTTTGTTGTTTTGCTTACTTTTGATTTCCCTTGAATATCAGAGCCATTGTGAGTGCCATGACCATAGATGCGGTTATTCCGCTCGCTGTGGCGCTCAGTCCTCCTGTGAGGATGCCGATAGCGCCTCGTTCGTCTACGGCTTTTTGTACTCCCTTGGCAATAGAGTATCCGAATCCGGTCAGAGGCGTAGTCGCTCCGCATCCTGCGAAATCGACCAAATGCTGGTACAGACCGATACCGGTGAGCAGTACGCCGCAGCATACATATGCTACAAGTATCCTCGCAGGGGTCAGTGTGGTCTTATCTATGAGTATCTGAGCGAGAACACAGAATAGACCGCCGATTGCAAAAGCCCAAATAAAATCCGACATGATATCACATCCTTTCGATATGAATGAGATGCCCGATCCCCGGGATATTGCCACCCTGCAGAGCGCTCAGCGGACTCATGAGCGCACCCGTCCCGACAGCTAAGACATGGCGGTATTTGCCGTTTCTCATTTCAGGTATGATATACGAGGCGAGCACAGAGGCGGAGCATCCGCATCCCGAGCCGCCTGCATGGACGTCCTGCGTATCTCTGTCAAATATCATGAGTCCGCAGTCGTTGTATTTCGTCTTCGAGGTAAATCCGTGTTCCTGCATGAATTCGCTCACGATCCTGCTCCCCTCGTATGCGAGGTCGCCGGTCACGATGAGGTCGAAATCGTCCGGGGGCATGTCTGACTGAGAAAAATAAGCGGCCAGCGTCTCGATAGCGGCAGGGGCCATAGCCGCACCCATGTTATTCAGGTCGTTGATGCCCTTATCGATGACCTTTCCCGGCATCACTTCGGTGATCGCTATATCGGATTCGCCGTCTCCGACAATGAAAGCGCCGGATGCCGTGACAGTCCATTGAGAGGTAGGAGCACGTTGACCGCCGTATTCTATCGGGAAGCGGTACTGCCGCTCGGACGAGTAAAAATGAGAGGATGTCACGGCGGCGATATTTTTGTAAAGTCCGGTTTCCATCAAAAGAGAGGAGAGTATCAATCCCTCGACCGCCGTCGAGCATGCGCCATAAAGCCCGAAAAAGGGTATATCAAACTCAAGGAGTCCGTATGTCGAGCCGGTGCACTGATTAAGCAGATCTCCTGCAAACATCGCATCGATATCATGCTCATACAGCCCTGCTTTGTTTAATGCGAAGGTCATTGCCTTTTTTTGCATTTCCTCTTCACTTTTTTCCCACGTGGGTGCACCGAAGCGGTCTGTTTTGTCCGTATAGTCGAAGTATGAGCCGAGCGGTCCCTCGGCTTCTTTTTTTCCGGCGACAGAGGCGCTTGACAGTATTTTTGCTCTGCCGCTTAGTTTAACGATTCCGTTTTGCATGCTTATCCACCTATCGCCAGTTTGTAAATAAAGTAAATTATGCCGTATATCACGCCGGATACCGTGCCGTACAGGATAACAGGTCCTGCAATTCGGAAGGCCTTCGCACCGAGGCCTAATATATAGCCCTCTTGCTTTGCGTCGATCGCCTCTGAGACGACCGAATTTGCAAATCCGCTGATCGGCACGAGCGTTCCCGCGCCGGCGTGTTTCGCTATCTTGTCAAAAACACCGAAACCTGTCAGCCACGCCGTAATAAATACGATCGTGGAGGGCACCCATAGCTTGGTATCCTCTTCGTTTATTCCGAGTGTTGTGTATAAGACAAAAAAACCTTGCGCTATGGCGCATATCGCACCTCCGAAAAGAAAAGCTTTACAGCAGTCCTTAAGAACCGGAGAACCGGTTGCTTTGTTTTTTGCATATTTCTTGTATTCTTTTTTTGATAAATTCATTTTATCACCGATATATATCATGTGCAATGTTGAAAAAAATATAACATTATGTTATAATATGCACAGTAGTATACGAGCGAATTGCTCTTGTGCGGGCGTTCATATTACAATGTGAGCGGTTGCCGCACTACGCGCGGACGAGAAATCGCTGATTCTCTGCAGAATCAAAGATTTTGTGCCGCATTATATATAATTAGTTGTAAATTATTAAAACGGCAGGAAGGTAAAATGAGGTATCTAAAATTACTTTCGGGAGCTCTGATCGCAGGGATGTGTATTTCCGTCGGAGGGACAGTGCTCTTATCATTAAAGGATGGCAGTGTTTTCGGCAGTTTATGCGGAGCGGTACTTTTTTCGCTCGGTCTCTTGACGATCGTTACACGGGCGCTAAATCTATTTACCGGAAAAATAGGATATCTTTTGGCGAATAAGCCGTCGTATATCATAGATCTCGTTTTGATATGGTTCGGCAACCTCGCAGGTACGGTATTGTGCGGAGGACTTTTGCGTTTCACACGTGTGGGCGCAGGTCTCGCCGAAAAAGCGGAGGCGATGTGTCAGACGAAGCTTGACGACTCGGTGCTCAGCATATTGATACTGTCATTTTTCTGCGGAGTGCTGATGTATATCGCAGTCGACGGATATAAGAAGCTCGCAGGGAGCTGTGCGGGCGTGCTTATCGTGATGCTTCCCGTCGTGGTATTCATTTTGTGCGGTTTTGAGCATGTGGTGGCGAATATGTTTTATTTCGCCGTATCAGCATCGTGGGGCATTAAGACATTTGCATATTTATTGCTCATGACGCTCGGAAATGGACTCGGAAGTATTACATTTGCTCTGCTTGATGGTTTTTGCCATAAAGAGTGATGGCAAATTTGCACAAAATATTAATATTATTTTGTGCAAATCGGTAAAAATTAAATATATATATTGATTTTTTGAAAAAATTGTTATATAATTCTAATATGTGTATGGGTACTATATACCTATCCGTAAATTTTGTATCGCAATGAGTATAACTGAGTTAGGGACGGTTAATACGATTTGGATAAAATTACTTAAAAATTTATAAAAGGAGATTGATTATTATGAAGAAAATTGTCGCACTTGCACTTGCTGTAATTATGACAATGACAATGTTCTGTGCTCTTGCTGTAACATCTTCTGCTGCTGATGATGTAAAGTATGACGCTTCCACAAAGATCGTTGTTGCTGATAATGGAGACGGAACATCGAATGTAAAAGTTTATTTTTATGATGAATCAGAATTGGGTATAATCGGTAGCTGGCTTGAGATTACACTTAGTAACGTTAAGCCTGTTGAAGGTGATGCCGGAGACTGCTGCGTTCAGCCCCTCTACAACTACCTCGCAGTTTTTGAAGCGGAGTGGCCTATCGAGTCAAAAATTACGAATGTAAAAAGAGTTCGTTATCAGAAGCAAGCAGATTACGAGTATCTAGACGAGAACACAATAAACATCATGGTATGTTGGCATTCAAAAGATACAGTCCTTCCGTTCTCTCTCAATACCGATGTTCTTGATATGGCATATGAAGATGACATATGCTACGACTATGATGTAGATATGGCTGATTACCTCGAAGAGGACGGTTCGCTCCTTATCGCCGAGTTCAATATCGTAAATCCTGAGGATGGCGAAGAAGCTTCTATTCATGTTCATCCTATAAACTATAGTACAGGTAACTTCACGGTTAACACCGAGCTTCCGATGACTGCAAAGGGTAAGAGACACGGTGTTGGCTACTGGGATAAGTATGAGTTCAAGGCTGAGGTAGAGCCTCCGGTAGTTCCTGCAGAAGTTAAGGTTGCTGGTACATCTGTAAGATATACTAATCCTCAGGGTCTGAGATTCGTAGCTGAGATCACAGCAAACGATCAGGTCGTTGAAGGCGCTGGTATGATCATCACAGCAGCTGATTCTGATAAGTCACTCGACGTTCCTGCAATGCTTTACCTTGATGAGGCATGCACAACATACTCTGCTGTTCTTGCTAACATTAAGGCTACAAACTACTCGAGAACATTCACCGCTACACCTTATGTTGTAGTTGACGGCGAAAAGGTTCTTGGTACAGCAGGCAGTGCAAGTGCACACGATGTTGCAGTTGAGATCCTTGCAAACGATCCTGATTTCGGTCACGAAGACCGTCCGGATTATGCTACTGTTGCAAAGGCACTCCTCAACCTGTACGCAGCTGGCTAATTTAGATCAATTAAAACTAAAAAGAGAGAGTTCGTTAGGGACTCTCTTTTTTGTTTTTTATTTATTATATTTAATTTTGTTTATCTCTTTTTCATTCTTTTCATCATATTTTTTCTGCTTCTAGCAGGGGAAGCACCTCTCTTTTCAAAGATAAGACCGATTATGAGTGCGATTATCATTCCTGCGAGGTAAAATATAAGGCTCGTGAGAAAAGGAGCGGTATTCTGATCTCTGAATAGCAGAGAAAGGGTTGCGGTGAATAATGTGTATATTCCGCATGATAACGTTGTGCCTATCAGCGCATTATTGTCTATGATCTTAGCAGCAGCAATCGCGCAGGATGCACATCCGCATAAATACGCCGCATATCCGAGCGGCCGATATAGCCTTGCCGGGTCGGGCGAACGTGAAGCTATGACTGCAAAAAGCGCACATAGCGCAAGCGTAGTGATGATACCTGTCGCCGTTGATACGGCATATTTTTTTACCATAAAAATACCCCCGAATAAGTAGCTTTTGTAGCATACTTATTCGGGGAGTGTTTTTTTTATGACAAATCAGTCGTTATTTGTGTTGTCTTTTTCTTTTTCAGCTTTGATAAGATTCGACTTCTTGGCAGGTGCTTTTTCTCCCGGTATTTCACCGTTTGCCTTGACGTCTACCCTCTTGACGGCATCTTTAAGAAAACGAATTTTTGTATGTGCTTTACTCGTCTCTATCGTTATCGTTTCGCCCTTAATGCTTACGATCTCGCCTATGATACCGCCGATCGTCGTTACCTCATCGCCTACCTCGAGATTGTTTTTCATCTCGTTGGCTTCTTTTTCCTGCTTTTTCTGAGGTCTGATGAGAATGAAGTACATCAGGACGACCATGACAAGTATCATGCCTATGCTGATAAAGGATGAACCTCCTCCCGTAGCAGCAGCTTCTGCTTCAAGTGCAAAAATATTCATTTGTTATCCTCCGAATGTTGATTGTGTTTATAAATGTTGATTGCTATAATTATAATGGAAATACGCAGTGAATACAATTAATTATTTGTAAACATTACAGCAGTTTGTCAACATTTTTCTTATTTCCGACAATTGTTATTATGGAATCTGCCGATAACGGCGCTTTCGGATTGGGGGAAAAGTCAGGCTTTTTGCCGTTTGCGGCGATCGCGATGACGTTAACATTGTATTTATTTCGTATCTCGAGCTCGACGAGATTCCGTCCGACCCATTTTTCCGGTACCTGCATCTCAACGAGGGAGATATCGTCCGATACCTCGAGGTAGTTTGTGACGTTGCTTTTTGAGAGCAGGTGTGCGAGGCGCTCGCCCATATCTCTCTCGGGGTAAACGACCTTATCTGCGCCTACCTTTTTGAGTATGCGCATGTGCATCTCGGATTGCGCTCGGGCGACGACATACCTTGCGCCGAGATCCTTTAAGAGCAGGGTGATGAGGATGCTGTCTTCTATCTCGCCCGCATTGCAGACGACGCAGCAGTCATAGTCTGCGACTCCTGCCGCACGGAGCGCCTGTTCGTTTTTGGTATCGCCTATGACAGATGACGTCACATAGTCTGCCAGCTCGGATACGGCGGCTGTGTCATCATCCATTATCATTACCTGTTTTTTTGCCTCAGCGAGCGTCGCTGCGATTGCTTTTCCGAAGCGGTTCATTCCTAAAATACAAAAGCTTTTCATTTATCTTCATCCTATCGGTATATTAACATTCGGGTAGTCTATCAGTGAATCGTCACGCATTTTGACGGTTATCGCAAACGTGACCGTCAGTATGCCGACTCTGCCGAAATACATGAGCATCATGAGCAGAATATGAGATACCGTCCCGAGCGTGGGTGTGCCGCACATCGAGATACCGACTGTGGCATAGGCCGAGGCGGATTCATACATCGCCTGTAAGACGGGTACGCCGTCTGCTGCGTTTATGACAAGTCCTGCGGTAAAAACGAGGATGAGTCCTATCACCGTTACCGATAGCGCACGGAGTATCACATCCTTTGCGATCTTGCGCTTGAAAATGCTCACCCGTGTCCGTCCCGCCGCGCCGCATACCGCCGTCGCTATGATGACGCCGACTGTTCCCACCTTCAGACCGCCTGCGGTCGAGCCGGAGGCTCCGCCGATGAGCATATATATGATTGACAAAAACGTGCTTCCCTCGTGAAATGCCGCCGTGTCAAGGGTATTGAATCCTGCCGTTCGGAGGGTGACCGAGTGGAAAAATGCATTCAGTATCTTGCCGGATGTATTGAAGTTGCCGAGGGTATCGGGGTTATCCCACTCATATGCGGTAAATACGACAGCACCTGAGACGAGCAGGAAGAGTGTCAGGAGTAATATGAATTTTGAATACACACCGAGGCGCTTTTTTGTTCGGACGGCGGATAAGATATCATCCCATACGACAAATCCGATACCGCCTATGATAATGAGCAGTGACAGAGTTATTATTACCGTGGCGTCGCCTGCAAACTGCACGATCGAGCAGAATGGTGATTCCTTTGTCCCGAGCGGGTCAAAGCCTGCATTACAGAAAGCGGAGACCGAAAGGAAAACGCCTTTATATAGCGCTTCTTTAATTCCGTTTCCGTATGCGAAAATAAACCGCAGCGTCAGCAGGAGCGCACCTGTTCCCTCAAAAAGGAAAGTGCCGCGCAGTATCTTCCGCATGAGGCGTACCGTGCCTGCACCGGTGTCGAGACCGTATGATTCTGCGATGAGCACACGTTCTTTCGGTGAGATCGTTCGGCGCACGATGATCGAGAGCAGTACCGCCATGGACATAAAGCCGAGTCCGCCGATCTGAATGAGAAAAAGTATCACACATTGACCGAATGTGCTGTAAAACGAGCCTGTATCAACTGATACAAGACCCGTGACGCAAGTCGCAGAGGTTGCGGTGAAAAGTGCGTCCAGCGGCTTTGCGCCTATGCCGTCCCGGGATGCCATGGGTGTCATGAGGAGCAGAGCGCCGATAAGTATGATAGCAATAAAGCCAAACGATATGATAAGCGTCGGCGACAAGGCCTTTCGCATTTTGCTCCTCCATTTCTATATTTTATAAATAGTATTATACTATAATTTACCCGTTATTTCAATATTGCGTTGACAAAATCTAACTTCATTGATATAATAAAAAGCAAAGAAAGGCAAAGGATGATAATATGAAGATATATGACGAGCTCGTTGCCCGTGGCTTAATCGCTCAGGTGACGGATGAAGATGAGATAAAAGAACTGATAAACGAAGGAAAAGCGACGTTTTACATAGGCTTTGACTGCACGGCGGACAGCCTTACCGCAGGTCACTTTATGGCGCTCACTCTGATGAAGCGCCTGCAAATGGCGGGTAACCGCCCCATAGCGCTGATCGGCGGAGGAACGACGATGATCGGCGACCCGTCGGGACGTACCGATATGCGTAAAATGCTTACGAAAGAGGATATCGCACATAACGCCGACTGCTTTAAGCGCCAGATGGAGCGCTTTATCGAATTCGGCGAGGGCAAAGCGATGATGATAAATAACGCCGATTGGTTGCTCGGCCTAAATTATGTCGAGCTTTTGCGTGATGTGGGCGCATGTTTTTCGGTAAATAAAATGCTCTCAGCTGAGTGCTATAAGCAGAGAATGGAGAAGGGGCTTTCCTTCCTTGAATTCAACTATATGATAATGCAGTCATATGACTTCTATCACCTATATCAGAATTACGGATGTAATATGCAGTTCGGCGGCGATGACCAGTGGTCGAACATGCTCGGCGGAACAGAACTGATCCGCCGTAAGTTAGGTAAGGATGCTTACGCCATGACTATCACCCTGCTCACCGACTCGCAGGGTAAGAAAATGGGCAAGACGGCAGGCAACGCCGTATGGCTTGATGCGAATAAGACAACGCCGTATGACTTCTATCAGTACTGGAGAAATGTAGCGGATACCGATGTGCTTAAATGTATCCGTATGCTGACTTTCCTGCCCCTCGAGCAGATAGACGAGATGGACAAATGGGAGGGCGGAAAGCTCAACGAAGCAAAAGAGATCCTTGCATATGAGCTGACAAAAATGGTTCACGGCGAGGAAGAGGCACAGAAGGCGCAGAGCGCCGCACGCTCCCTTTTCGGCGCAGGCGGCGGAGATAATGCACCTGAATACAAGCTCGTACCCGAAGCCTTGGGGGACGGTAAGATCGATATTATATCTCTTCTCGTTCTTTGCGGACTTGTCCCCTCACGCAGTGAGGCAAGGCGTGCGCTCGAACAGGGCGGCGTCTCGGTAAACGGCGAAAAGGTGACGGACCTGTACAAGGAATATACGCCCGATGACATCGCAGGCGGTCTGCTCCTCAAACGGGGAAAGAAAGCGTTTATGAAAATAGTTTTATAATAATAACTGAAATGCACCTCAAAAAGTGTTTGGTTTTTGAGGTGCATTTCGCATTCCGGTATATCAGATGATGAGTTTTTTGCTTTATATTGCAAATCTGAGTGATTTATGTTATAATGTATTGTCAATGAGGATATAAATGGCAGATTATCTTGAAACCGGAAAAATTGTAAATACGCACGGCGTGCGCGGAGATATGACAGCACAGGCTTGGTGTGACGATATCTCGGTTTTTTCCGATTTTGACTGTCTGTATATTCTCCGTGGCAATAATTATATAAAATATCGTATTACAAAATGCTCGAAATACAAGGGCGACGTGCTTTTGCACCTCGAGGGGATAGAAAACCGCGAGGAGGCGCAGGAGATGAAAAATTCCACGCTTTATGTCGAGCGCAGTATGATAAAGCTGCCGGACGACAGGGTGCTTTGCGCCGATATTATCGGCCTTAATGCAGTCGATGCGGAAACAGGAAGGGTCTACGGCACGATCGCCGATGTGAGCGACGGAGTGGCGTCGCAGTATTATGAAATAAAAACGCCTGACGGTAAGATCAGTCTTATGCCGGCGATAAAGGAGTTTATCGCACGGGCAGTACCCGGCGAGGCTGTTTATGTCATGCCGCCTGAGGGACTTTTCGATGAGATTTGATATTCTGACTCTCTTTCCCGATATGGTGGATGCTACTCTTGGAGAAAGCATCATCGGCCGCGCGAGGGAAGAAAAGTTAATAGAGATACACACCCATAATATCCGTGACTATTCGCAGGACAAGCATCGCCGTGTGGACGATACGCCCTATGGCGGTGGTCCGGGTATGCTCATGTCGCCTCAGCCGATATATGATTGCTATGAGGCGCTTAAGCGCGAGGTGGAAAAGCCATATCTGATCTATGTCAGTCCGCAGGGTCATCCTTTTACTGAGAAAGACGCTCTTCGCCTATCGAAAATGCAGAATGTGGCACTGTTATGCGGTCATTATGAGGGCATTGACAGGCGCATCGTCGATCTGATCGTAGATGAGGAGATCTCGATCGGCGACTATGTGCTGACGGGAGGAGAGCTTCCTGCGTGCATCATCGTCGATGCAGTATCGCGTCTTGTTCCCGGCGTTCTTTCCGAAAAAGAATGTTATGAAAAGGAGAGCATATACTGCGGCATACTCGAGGAACCGCAATATACCCGTCCGAGAGAGTTTATGGGGCTGAAAGTACCCGATGTGCTTTTCAGCGGAGATCATGAGGAAATAGAAAAGTGGAGAAAACAGGCGGCGCTTGCCCTGACACGGGAAAACCGTCCTGACTTATTATGATATGAAAAAAACAGCTAAACCGATCAAAACAGTCGCATTTATGATGGGAGCGACAGTGCTCTCAAAAGTGCTCGGTCTCGTCCGCGAGATGATGCTAGCCGCAGCGTACGGCGCAGGCAACTCCGTGGCGGAGGCATTTTCCGGCGCACTTTCCGTACCGTCTACTTTTTTTGATATACTGTTTTCTGCGGCGATCTTAGGCTGTTTTATCCCGGTCTACAACAGCTTTAAGGGCAATACCGAAAAATCCGATGAATTCGCATGTATATTTTTTAATGCGATATCGCTTTTGACCGGTATTCTCGCCTTTATCGGAATTCTGTTTGCAGAGCCGATCATCAATATCGTTACTCCGGGGCTCGAGGATACGGCGCTTGCTGTGAATATCGTGCGCATCCTTTTCCCTATGATCATATTTACCGGCATGGCGTATACACTCGTGGGTGTCATGCAGTCAAAGGGAAGATTTTTCCTTCCTGCTCTGATATCGTCTATTTCAAACGCCGGAGTTATTGTATATTTTCTTTTCTTAAATAATATTTTCGGTGTTTACGGACTGGCTACCGCTTATGTTGCGGCATGGTTTATTCAGTTTTTGACACTCGCTGTACCGCTTGTAAAAGACGGCTTTAGATTTAAGGCTTTGCTCGATCTTAGAAATCCCGAGCTAATTGCGGCAATAAAGATGGTACCGCCTATTATGATAGGCTCGTGGCTGGCGCCCATGACGATACTTGTGGGCAAGCATTTCACCTCGTATTTCAATGGCGTCGCAACATTCAACTATGCGAATCAGACGTATATCATGATTGCCGGTATCCTCGTTTACAGTATTTGCAATTATGTTTTCCCGACCCTATCCCGTCTTGCCGACGAGGGTGACGAGGAAAAATTTAACCTTACTGTGCGGACGGGTACCTCCGCTGCGATGTTTATTATTATCCCGTTTATGTTTGCCGTTGCGGTGCTTTCGGGAGAGGGAACGGCGATCCTTTATATGCGAGGCGAATTCACTGCGCAGAATACTGCAGATACGGCGTCTGCTTTGCGTATCATCGCTTTTGCAATGCCGTTTTACGGTGCGATAGAGATATTCAGCCGTGTCTTTTATTCAAAGAAAAAGACGTTTTTCCCCATGCTCGCATCGATATGCGGTGTTGCAGCCATGACCGTGACCTGTGCTGTCGGGGTACGTATGTTTGGAGCGGGGCTTGATTTTGTTGCAGGTGCTGCCGCGCTCGGACAGATATGTGCCGCAGTGGTACTTTGCGTTTCTGCAGCATTCCGGATAAAGGGGATTTTTACACGCGATTTTATTATCAATATAATAAAAGAAGCAGTTTGCGGCTTTGTGATGTATGCTGTAATGATGCTCATCCATAAAATGCTGCGGACCGACCCGTACTCTGCGGGAATATATAAAAATATAGGCGTTTGTGCGCTCACATTCGTTTGCGGAGCGGTGATGTACATCGTATTTGCCGCAATTCTGCGTGTGAGATTTGAAATAAGGGGGTCGAAATAATCTTTGGACAAGAAAAATAACAAAATCGTTGCTCTGTTGCGCGGCAGTGCGATCGCACGGGGATTAAACCGTTTAGCCGATTGTGTTTACAAAAAGGGACAGAGCGGTGCGATCGGCGGAGCGCTGACTGCTTACGATGCGGAAAACGGGAAGCTTCACAGCGGACTTTTTTCAGCTGTTGCAGAAAAACTGAGCTTCTCCAAAAAACTTAAGCATACGCTTGCCCGAAAAACCGAGCAAAGTATGCTCGTGTATGCCGGCGAGTCGTTTTTCCGCAGGCTTGCGGGATTATCGATGAGATTTTACGGCGTGCTGTTTGCCTGCTTCGGCTTTGCCGGGGCCGCTATGGCAATCTTTAAGGCGAGCCTCGAGGATGTGTTCGTTTTGCCGAGTATTCCTATCTTCTGCTGTGCGCTCATATTTGCTTGCGGACTGTGTGCGCTCGCATCCGGCGGTGTCATGGCAGAGGAATTGCTCGAGAACAGGCTGATGTCGTTTATCATATTCGGCATTATCGGTGCAAGACGCAGTGCGTTTGAGGAGGTCGATCGGGTAAAGGGCAGCAAACTGCTTGCGGCGGTTATCGGCCTTGTGCTCGGACTTGCCACATATGTTGTGCCGTCCTATTTTCTGATCGGTGCATTTATCGGGATAATTATACTATATGCCATCCTTATCATACCTGAGTTTGGGGTGGTCAGTACGATCTTTGCACTTTCCTTCTTCCCGACGATGGTGCTCGTGGCAATGGTGTCTTATACATTCCTATGCTATGTGCTGAAGTTTTCGAGGGGGAAGCGTACATTTCGTTTTTCACTCATTGACGGTGCGGTGTTGGTCTTTATGGTGTTTATGGCTCTCGGCGGTATCGTTTCGGTGGGCGGCACAGAGAGCTTAAAGCCGGCTCTTGTATATTGCTGCTTTATGATGGGATATTTTCTCGTTGCCAACCTGATCCGCAGTGAGATGTGGATGAAGCGGTCGTTATATGCATTGCTTTCGAGTGCAGCTATCGTTGCTCTGTACGGAATATTTGAGAATTTCTTCGGAACTGCCATAACGATCTGGCAGGATGAGGATATGTTCGGCGATATCGCCGGGCGTGTCATATCGACCTTCGGTAATCCGAATGTCCTCGGAGAATACCTGCTGATGGTCACGCCGTTTGCACTTGCCATGATAATAGTGTCAAAGAAAAATACAGGCAGGTTTGCAGGACTGTTCGTTTATGCCGTATGTTGTCTGTGCCTTGTTTATACATGGAGCAGAGGCGCATGGCTTGGATTCATATTTGAGATGGCGCTCTTCCTGCTTGTGTCGACAAGCAAGTCGCTCGTACTTGCGTTTTTAGGAATTGCATCAGTTCCTTTCGCTCCTCTTGTTCTCCCGTCGAATATTATCAATCGGATAACAAGTATCGGAAATATGGGAGACTCATCTACATCCTACCGTGTCTATATATGGAATGCAGCGGTCAGGATGGCGAAGAATTTCGGTCTGTCCGGGATAGGTGTCGGATCAGAAGCATTTTCAAAGGTGTATATAAAATACTCCCTGTCGGGAATAGAAAAAGCACCCCATGCGCATAATCTGTTCCTGCAGACGTGGATCGAGCTCGGACTGCCGGGACTGCTCGTATTCTTAGCGGTGATAGTCATACTGATTCAATGTTCGTTCACTTTCTTCAAAAAGAGCATGGACGGCAAAATGAAAAGCGGAAAGTACCTTTCGCTTGCAGGCTTCTGCGGTATCATGGGAGTGCTTTTGCAGGGACTGACAGATTATATATGGTATAACTACCGTGTGTATCTGATGTTCTGGATCGTGATAGGGCTTACGGTAGCGATACAGAATTTTTCATGTGAGGATTCACGGTGCGAATTGGAAACGGAAATATAACGAGGTAAAAATGGATACAGTAAAAAAAGAAAAACACAGATTTAATTTTGTGGACGTTATCATAATTCTTATTGTGGTTGCGGCCATAGCCGTTTTGGCACAGGTATTCTATTTCGGCAAAAACGGCGGGGATATGGTAGAAATATACTATGCCGTTGAGTGTGCGGAGATAAATCCTTTAGTTGCGTATAATATGGTACCGGGCGAGACATTCTTTGACGCGGAAAAGGATCATAAGATGGGTGTCGGCGTTGACTGCATCGTCGGAGACAAAGAGAATCTCGTACAGACCGCTGACGGTCGTGTGCTTGCCGCAAATCAGCCGTATTTGCGTTCCGTCATTATAATACTCAGCGCAACCGTCGAGAAAAAGACATATGAATACAGTATCGATGATTATTACTCTGTTCAGGTAGGTCAGGATCTCTATGTAAGCTCGCCGAGTATCTCGGGCTACGGTTATTGTATTGCACTTGCAGAAGTGAACAGTGAGCAGGATAAGGCAGATTTTGTTAAAAAAGCAAAAGAACTGACGTATGTGGCAGACGTAAAAGCCAATGAGCCGGAAACGGGGGTAAGCACAAATGAGTGAGAAGAAGAAATTCAGATTCAATATACTTGACGTTATTATCATACTCGTTGTAGTATCCTGTATCGTAGGAGTTGCGGTGCGGTATTCTCTGCCGTCAAAGCTCGGCATAATTCTCGGAGGTGAAGAAGCGTTGATAGCTGCAACCGATGAGGCGATCGTTACATTCTATTTGGAGAATGTAAGGAAAGAAATAACCCAAAACTCGATGGTAGAGGGAGATAAGTTTTATTCCAAAAAGCATAAATGCGAACTGGGCGAATTATACAATGTCTCGGAATTCATATATGAGCCTTACGGTATGTACAGGGCAAACGAAGACGGTGTTCCCACATACAGTGAGCTTGAATACCGCTGTAATGTGACGGGATATCTGAAGGTAAGGGGTACTGTAGACCCGGAAAAAGGCTTTTTGGTCAATAATACCGACAGGCTCGCTCCGGGTGAAAGAATTGACATTAATTCGATTAACCGCAGGATGACGGTGACGATCCTATCAATAGAAATAGTTGAATAAATTGCAAAAAACTTTATCTGTGCGGGATATGTATATGAGTAGGACTATAAGTTTACACGAGCAGTGTCCCGTGGCTTAAAGTCCTACTTTCGCTTTGTCAGGATCTTTTAATGAGGTCTTGATCTTAGAAAAACATTGTACACGATCAACCGGAGGCGGTTACTCCGCCAGAAAGGCGTGAAACGTTATGAAAAAGAATATTACTATCGACCCATTTTTTGAAAACCAGCCGCCTTTAGATTTTATTGAACATTTGAAGGCGCCGGTGCATACCGCTCCTCCTCCGGTGTGGGACAGGCGTCTCGTCCGGGAGGGAGAGGTGCGCCTTGCAAACTGCTGTCTGCTTCCGGAATTTCCCGACAGCGAGGGACTTTTGGAGACGGCCTATGAGGACTTCCGGCTTTTTCTCAGTATACATCGGATATCCGAAAATAGCACAGAGGGCTATCCTGTCCGAACTCTTTTGACTGATACCGATTGCTTTGAGGAATTTATCGTTTCGGTCACCCGAGAGGGCTGCTCAATTCTGGCGGGTGATACCGAGGGAATACGCCGGGGACTGATCTGGCTGGAGGATGAGATGCTCCGCCGCTCCGGTCCTTTCCTGCCTTTGGGAGAGACACGGCGGCATCCCTATATCCGCTCCCGCATCAGTCGGTGCTTTTTCAGTCCGATCAACCGTCCGCCTAAGAACGGTGAGGAGTTAGCGGACGATGTGGACTACTATCCCGACGAATACCTCAATCGGCTGGCGCACGACGGAACGAACGGCGTCTGGATCTATACCAGATTCCGTGATCTGCTCCCGTCAAAAATCATCCCGGAGTACGGTCATGATTACAAACGGCGGATGGAAAAACTTAATGCTACGGTGGCAAAGTGCCGACGCTACGGCATCAAGCCATATATCTTCGTCATCGAACCTATGGCGTTGGATGACCCGGAGCTCATTGCAAAATATCCCGAGGTTCGGGGCTCGAGAGCGTGGAACGGCCGTCATACCTTCTGTACCAATACGGCGATGGGTAAGGCATACTGTGAGGAGGCGACCCGTACCCTCTTTACCCTCTGCCCCGACCTCGGCGGCTTAATCATCATCACGATGGGAGAACGGGTGACGGCATGCGGCTCAGGTTCCTCCATGGTCATAAACTGCCCGAACTGTAAGGATAAGAAGATAGGCGAGGTCCTGTCCCAGACGGTGGAGGCGCTCCAGGCAGGAGTGCGTGCCAGCGGTACTAAGGCGGAATTTGTCAGCTGGACCTACGGACATCGGACGTGGAGCTATGAGGCAGTGCAGGACTATGTAAAAAGCGCCCCTGACGACGTGATGCTCATGCAGAACTTTGAGGAGATGGGTTACGTGGAGCAGCTGGGGAAAACCCGGTTAGCGGTAGATTACTGGCTGAGTTATATCGGACCGTCCCAGCTTTTCCGGGCGACGGCGGAGCAGGCGGTAGCCTCTCACAAGCATCTGTTTGCAAAGACGCAGATCTGTTGCTCCCACGAGGTGGCGTCCGTCCCTTACGTTCCGACGCCGGGCATTTTGTGGGAGAAGTATAAAGCTATGCGCTCCTATGGTGTTGAGGGAGTCATGCAGTGCTGGTACTTCGGGAACTATCCTTCGCTTATGAGCAAGGCGGCAGGGGAACTCGCCTTTGAAGGGGGATTTACCGATAAGAAAGCCTTCTTACAGTATTTAGCAGGAATTTACTGGGGAGAGGAACAGGCTTCCCTCGCCGCGCAGGCGTGGAACGACTTTGAGGAGGGGTATACCCAGTACCCTGTGAACATCATGTTCAGCTACTACGGTCCTATGCACGACGGTCCGGTATGGGAGCTACAGCTCCTTCCTAAGAATTTTTCACTGCCTCGGAGCTGGCAGACCATCGACCCGGTCAACGGCGACCGGATCGGGGAGTGTATGTTAAACGGCCATACCATGGAGGAGACCCTTACTCTTTGTCACGGCATGTGTGAGCATTGGCGGGAGGGCTTGAGGAAACTGCCTCCTCCCTCCGGCTATTATCCTCAGGATGAGCAGTCGTGGGTGGCTCAGGCGCTGGATATTCAATTCCGCAGCGGCGTCAACATTCTGGAGTTTTACCGTCTCCGGGATCTGCTCGGTCGGTGCGAGGGTGATCCTATGGCACGGCTTACGCAGATGCGGCAGTTGGTTTTTGATGAGATGAAAAACAGCCGTGCGCTTCTTCTTTTGTGTCAGCAGGATAACCGACTTGGCTATCATAGCGAGGGAGAGGGATTTAAGTATTTCCCTGAAAAGCTCTTACACCGTATCGGTCAGTTAGAGCATTTATTGGAAACAGAATTTGCCGAGGTAGAGGAGCGTATCACGCAAGGCTTACCTCCGCTTGAGTATTATTTAGGAGTGGAAGAGGACTCTGTCAGGTATTCCCTGGTACACGGACCGGTGGAAACGGCGCAGTGGGCGGCGTTTGATTGCCCGGGCTCGGCTTTTCGCGCCGCCATTGACGGCGAGGAACTGGTCATGGAAGTAAAAGATGCACGCAAAGGTCATTTCAGCTTCTCTACGGAATTCCGGTTGCTCTGGCCGGACCCCAATATGACTATCAGCTCGTTCGGAGAGGTAACGGTGTCCGATGACGTTCGGATGTATTATCAGGTGTTCGGTGAGAAATTTGAGGCGGAGTTAAATCGCTGGAAGGTCGAGGCTCATGAGGTGGAGGGAAGCTATCTCACCATCCGCCTTGCTCTCAAGGATATCCTGCTTGGGCAGAAGTTAGGTCCGATGAAGATACGGATCGTCACCCCCTCCGGCGCTTCCTGGATCGGCAGGCATGTGCCTCCTGCTTGGCTTGGAAAAGGCGATCAGGCACCGCAGGATTATGTATGGCTGCTGCCGTAAGTTGCCGCAAACACCGCCTGAAACGGCATAATTTCGGCGCTTTTCGGATTGTCGTCATTGCAAGGCAAAGCCTTGCGCTTCCTCCGCACCGAAAATCGCTCGAAATTCTGCACGTTTCAGGTGGTGTTGGACAAAGCCGAAATGGCAAATCTACGGTTCTTTTCAGATCGTCGTCGACGTGAGGCAAAGCCTTGCGCTTTCTCCGCACCGAAAATCGCTCGAAATTCTGCACGTTTCAGGTGGTGTTGGACAAAG
>CAYOFP010000001.1:0-134736 GCA_964403505.1 uncultured Lachnospiraceae bacterium | reverse complement strand
GAAATTCTGCACGTTTCAGGTGGTGTTGGACAAAGCCGAAATGGCAAATCTACGGCTCTTTTCAGATCGTCGTCGACGTGAGGCAAAGCCTTGCGCTTTCTCTGTGCCGAAAATCACTCAAAAATCTGCTTGTTTCAGTCTCGTTAACTTAAGCACGTCAGAAAATTTACAAAAACACTTGATTTTCAGAATTGTTTTTGATATAATATCTAAATGTAGTAAAAGATATTAAAAATGCCGGGAGATTAATATGGTAACACGCAAAATTACAATAACGAACAGCGTCGGACTGCATGCCAGACCTGCTACGTATTTTATACAGGAAGCAAACAAATATAAAAGCACGGTTTCTGTGAAAAAGGATCAGCGTAAGGTCAACGCAAAGAGTCTGCTCGGCGTTCTTTCTCTCGGAATCATCCAGGGAATGGAGATAGAGCTCGAGGCTGAGGGTGTCGATGAGAATGAGGCTGTAAACGGTCTTGTTGAGCTCATTGACAACGGCTTTAACGAATAAATTTACAAAGTCATGCACAGCGGGCAATCCATTCTTGGATTGTCCGCATTTGCATTTTGGTATATCATGGAAGAATTAACAAGGGTATTGACAAAAGATGAATTAAGGCAAAAGGCAAACCGCCTGCCGCTTCGGCCGGGGGTCTATATCATGCGCCGCTCGGACGGAACGGTCATTTATGTCGGAAAGTCAAAATCGCTGAAAAACCGTGTAACGCAGTATTTCGGCGCAGGTACGGGTCATAATCTCAAAACGGCGAAGATGGTTTCAAATGTAGCGGATTTCGAGTATATGCTGACCGATACGAATATGGAGGCGCTCGCACTCGAAAACTGTCTGATCAAGCTGTATCAGCCGAAATATAATATACTCTTAAAGGACGGCAAGAGCTATCCTTATATCAAGGTGGATATCAAAAGCGATTATCCGCATATCGAGATTACGAGAAAACGAACCGATGACGGTGCAAGGTACTTCGGTCCGTATTCGGGAACGAGAGATATCTACGGGGTGATAAAGACCCTTGAAAAAACATTCGGCATCGCATCCTGCAAATACCGCTTTCCCCGTGATATCAAAAAAATAAGACCCTGTATCTATCGACAGATTGGGCAGTGTGTAGCTCCCTGCACGGGTAATGTGACTCCCGAGGAGTATCATGCGCTCTTTGAGCAGATCATGCCTGCCTTAAAGGGAAATTACGGAGAGGTAAGGGAGCTTTTGTATGAACGGATGATGATGGCGTCACAGAATATGCAGTATGAGACCGCCGCCCTTCTGCGGGACAGAATAAATGCGCTCGATGCGCTCCGTACAAAACAAAAGGTGCTTTGTGCGCCGGATGTAAATAGAGATATTTTTGCCCTTTATACGGACGATGTGTGTTCCTGCATCGGTATGTATGTAGTGCGTGAGGGAGCGCTGACGGATAGCGACAGCTTTATCTTTCCGCATGATGTCATCGTCGATGAAGAGACGATACCGGGATTTTTCTATGAGATATATAAAAACAGGACCGATATACCGAGAAACATCCTTATCGGTTTTGACCTCCCGTCTGAGGCTGTTTCCGATATCGAGGAGATGCTATCGGGCGTTGCAGGACATAAGGTAAATATCCACATTCCCGAGCGGGGCGACCTCCGTGCCCTTGCCGCTACAGTATACGATTTCGCAGAGCATGAGGCGGCGGAATATAAGCACCGGAATGAAAAAGACTCAAAAATGCTGTTCCGCCTGGCGCAGATACTGTCGCTCGAGGTATATCCCGACCGTATCGAATCGTACGATATATCAAACTACGGAAGCGAGAATATCACAGGCGGTATGGTCGTCGCTGTCAACGGCGTTTTCAAAAAAAGCGAATACAGGATCTTCAATATGAAGACGGTAAGCGGTCAGGACGACTATGCGTCGATGCGAGAGATGATATCACGCAGGCTGGAGCACGGCAGCCTCCCCGACCTGATATTGCTCGACGGCGGCAAAGGCCATGTCGGCGTTATTCGTGAGTTGATGTCGGAAAAGGGATGTGATATCCCCGTTTTCGGCATGGTGAAGGACGAGTTTCACAAAACGAGAGCCTTATGCGATGAAGAAAACATGATATCGATCGCAAATGAGCAGTCGGTCTTTCAGTTTATTTATAAATTACAGGAAGAGGTACACCGCTTTACGATAACGAAAATGCGTGCGAAAAAGCAAACGACGATAAAGCGTTCCGTTCTCGAAAAGGTGGACGGAATAGGTCCTGCAAAGGCAAAGGCGATCCTCGCACACTTCGGCGGTCTTGCCGGTGTGAAAAAGGCGAGCGTCGATGAGATAGCAGAGGTAAAGGGCGTTACTTTGAAAAATGCGCAGGATATAAAAAACAGATTCGGAGAATCGTGATGATGAGAATAATTACGGGAAAGGCAAGGGGAGTGCGCCTCGAAACGCTCGAGGGGCTTGCGACCAGACCTACTGCCGAGCGGGCAAAGGAAGCGCTTTTCAATACATTGCAGTTTGAGCTTTCGGGGAAAAAGGTGCTCGATCTTTTTTCAGGCAGCGGACAGCTTGCGCTCGAGGCACTCTCCCGCGGTGCTGTAAGCGCTGTGATGTGTGATAATTCGGCAGAGGCGGTAAAGATCATACGCAAAAACATTGAGAAAACACATCTGTCGGGTGCGCTCGTTCTGCAGTGCGATTATATGGTGGCACTCGACCGCCTCGCAGGACAGAAATTTGATATTATATTTCTCGATCCGCCGTATGCCGCACGTCTGATTGACCGTGCGCTGTCGTCTATCATACAAAAAGAACTGATAGCCGAGGGCGGTATGATTGTGTGCGAGGACGAGAGGGAAGCGCCGTATGAGGCAGAGGGCTTTATCCTGCGTAAGCACGGAAAATACGGGAGGATCTATTTATCTTTTCTTGAAAAGGAGGGAGAAAATGAGTAAGGTTTTGCTTGCCGGGAGCTATGACCCGATAACAAACGGCCATGCCGCGCTTGTGCGGAAGTGTGCCGCACTTTTTGATGAGGTGTATGCGGTGGTTTTTATCAATGCCGAAAAGACCTGCCGTTTTTCTCTCGATGAAAGAAAGGATATGCTCCGTCTCGCCTTTGCCGACCTCGATAATGTAACGGTCGACGCATATGAGGGCATGACGGTGGACTATGCACGCAAGCACGGTATCAGCATTCTCGTGCGCGGTGTGAGGGGCGTGTCCGACGTGGAATACGAGATGATAATGGCAAATAATAACCGCAGGTATGCACCCGAAATAACGACACTGTTTTTGCCTGCCGACGAGGAGCTCTCGGGCCTGAGCTCGGGCGCTGTGCGTGAAAAACTGAAGCGCGGCGAGAGCATTGCCGACGATGTAGCTGCGCCTGTTGCCGAATACATTGAGAGAAAGATAAACACAGGTATTTAAGCTGACGTGATTTAAAAGCCGTCGGTTCTCGCAGTCAGCTTACGGCCCCTGAAAATAAAAATATAAAACGCTGATTCTTAGTTGAATAAGTATCAGCGTTTTGCTATTATTAGGAATTGTATTTTGCTATATTTTTCAATGGTTTTCGCAAAAAACTTTAACCGCCGGATGATAAATAAGCACTCTCAAAAAGTAAACCTTTTGAGAGTGCTTATTACTGTTGTAAGATACCATAAAAATCTGAGAAAGTCAAGAGAAATATTAATATTTTTGGGTATTTTTTATAGATTTGTCGAAAATTCTCTTAAAAATATCTTATTCTCTAAAGGTTTGCTTTTTGAAAGTGGTCAAGATAGCAAACAGAAAACAGGAGGAACACATATGATTAAAAATTTCGGAGCGGCAATATTGGCAATTATATTAATTGTAAGCATGACATCATGCAAATCAAAGCTCTCACTGGACAATTCTTTCGAAGCAACCAGTTCGCAGGTGAAAAAATTTGCCACACATATTCTTGACAATGAATATACAGACGCTATTGCTTTGTACAATTCTGAAATTTCCGGAAACAGCGAACTGGAAATTGAAGCATCAAATTGCATCGCAGCTTATTTGTCCGAAATCAAGTCAGGAATACTTTCGGGAGAACTTGACAACTCGGTGGCAGAGGCTAAGGAAAATACGGTAAAAAAGTATGTTCATCGACAGATTGCATTCCGAGTAACTATGACGCTATGATTGGTGAAATAGACGACGCATTCAATTCCAAGATCGCATACAAAAGTGGGATCTCTCTTTTTGAATCGGGAAACTACGCTGATGCGATCGCCGAGCTTTCAAAGGTATTGCCGAAGGACGCCGACTGCAATGATGCTGAAGAAAAGAAGACCACAGCAATTCAAAAATACAAAGAGCAAGTACTGAACGAAGTCAAAGACAGCACATCAAAGAAAGACTGGATAAAGGCGATAGAAATACTTAAAACGGGCGTAGCTATACTTCCTGATGATGTAGATTTAGCGGCCAAAGTCAAAACATGCGAGAAAGAATATATTTCAAATCTTATCGCAGATGCAGAAAAGGTGTTCTCAGATTATACGAAATATGAGGATGCGCTAAAGATCATTCAGTCCGGACTGCAATATTTCCCGGAAGATCAGTTCTTGGCTGAAAAGAGAGAGTATTATAATTCATTTGCTCCGGTGAAACTCAGCGATTTAAAAGAATATGACAAGCGTCATATGGTAGCAACAGAAAACCACAAGGATGCAAAAGGGAATAATCATCATACGGTTTTTTATTCAAGCTACGGAGATGCATATGCAGTTTATTTATTAGACAGCAAATATAATAGATTTAATTTAACGATTTTCGGGCTTTCTCCCGGAAGCGATTATTACAGCGGCGTTTCTATAAATGATTTCTCCGGCGGTGATGATGACAAAGCTGTTAGTTTGTATGCCGATAAGCAGATAAAACAATCTGTATTCCCTTATGAGATCGAGTTGGATGTAACTGGCGTACAAATGCTCAAAATCGAGTGTCAAAAAGGTGTTGCGGTAGGCGATTGCGTGCTGCAAAAAACTGTAAAATAAATATTAAAAAGCAAGGAAAGGATGTAAAAATCATGTTTTGTTCAAAATGCGGGAGGGAGTTTCCCGGCGAAAGCACATTCTGCCCGAATTGCGGCGACAATCTCGGCACCGGAGGTGCGGTCAACTCACACAAATCGCCGATAATAGAAAGTATAACTTTCACGGAAAAGCCCGAGCGGGAGCAAACGACCATTAATATGCATCAAAAAATGGGATGGTCGCTTAAAAGCAGTCAGGAAATCAACACATCGCAGACATCCGTATACGGGAACATGCGAAACGGAAACGGATATGTTAATTCTATCACGGAAAAAGAGCACTATATAAAATTAGTGTTCGAGCGCGATAAAAATATGCCGAACTATGACATATTAAAGGAAAAATATGACCGTTTTACAGCTCTTGCGCAGGAGATAGAGCAACTTGAAGTTTCCGTCGAAAAGAGAAGTAAAAAGTTCTATTTTTGGATTATTGTACCGTTTATTGTTGCTTTTTTGATTTCAGCGAAGATTGTTACCGGAACTGTTTTTGGATGGTTGTTTATTTTTGAATTACTGATAGGATATGTCTCCTTGTGGGTACCGTCGTATATAATTGCGTATAAAATTGCGGAAAAGAGAGCAAAAAAAGAGACAGCGCCCAAAATTGCGGAAATATACAGTCAGATGGACGCTGTCGCAAATGAAGCGGAGAAGTATTTATAAAATTTAATAAACAATGAAAGGAATACGAATTATGAAACAAAACTTTAAAATTATTACCGCAGTACTTTGCTTGATCTCGTGCTTTGTTTTGGCGGCTTGTTCCGGAAACGATCTGTCTGACAGTAAAGGTACGGACAATAGTCAGTCACAGTCCGATACACCTTCATCTTCCCCGAATACAACGCAGGAGCCCATAGAAGTAACTGTCGGCACAATGCTGGACAAGCCTGAAAAAATAGTTGAACTTGAGGAGTTTTATATTAGTGTAATATATCCTGATTCAGAGAATGAATCGGGTGTTAAAACAATGGAGATTGCTTTAAAAGATAAGGGAAATCCGGGTATTTTGTATATCTCTGACGGCGTGCTGAAACTACACGAGAATGTTTACGAATTAAGTGGCAACGGCGATGTGGTGAAATATACAAAGGATGTTTTTGCAGAAAAATTTACGCAAGATAAGGAATCCTCTGCCGAAACCTTGGAAGGCGAAGTTGAATCACTGCAAAACCTTTTACAGCTTGTAGGTTATGGGTTCGTAGAAGCAAGCTCTGACATAAAATATAAAAAGTGTGAAGACGTAAAAATTACACTTACAGGTGAAGCGTACAAATATGAACTATATGCCGAAGACGAGGTGATCGGAACCATCTGCGTTGATAAGCAAACCGGTATTTTTGTGAAAATGACCGATTCGGACGGTTCGGATATTATGACAGTAACCTCGATAAAAACAACCGGTTTTGATATTCCTGAGTATAAATAAATTGACAAGTTGCAATGTGAAAAACTTAGATGAGGTTGAAGCTATATTATGAAAAAACGTTTGATTTCCGTTATATTGCTCGTTTGCATGATCCTGTGTCTCTTTCCTGCTTTGAAGGAAAATGTGAATGCCGTGATTTCTTTAAATGCATACGAGACGAAAGTTTTGGAATTTATAAAAGATTCTCGTTGGAAAAACGGAACTTCGTGGGGCGCTATAAGTCCGAAATTGTCAACTTACAGCAGTTCGGGGTGCTGTGCCTTTGCGGCGGACTTTGCGGCATATGTTTACGGTTCTAAAAGTCTTGTATGGAATACATCTGACTTTACGAAGTTTACAGATGCAAATGATATAAAGACCGGCGACATTATTCAGATCAGCGGCCATTGGTTTGTTGTGCTGCGACGCACGGGAAATACCTTGGACACCGCAGAAGGCAGTTATGACAATAAAGTCCGTGTTACAAATGTCGGCTGGTCGATCAAAGACGGTAAGATCTACAAAAACGATACAAAAGAATATAGAGCTATGGTATACGGCTACCATTATAAATTTACCAGTGCATACGAGACGAAGGTTGATGAGTTCTTAAAAGACTCTCGTTGGAAAAACGGGATTTCATGGGGCGCTATTAAGCCGAAATTATCAACCTACAGCAGTTCGGGATGTTGTGCATATGCAGCAGACTTTGCGGCATATGTTTACGGTTCGAAAAGTCTTGCATGGAATACATCTGACTTTACGAAGTTCACCGGTGCAAACAATATAGCGACCGGCGATATTATCCAGATAAGCGGCCATTGGTTTATTGTATTGAAACGTACGGGAAATACTTTGTACACTGCAGAGGGCAGTTATGACAAAAAAGTCCGTATTACAACCAACGGCTGGTCGATCAAAGACGGTAAGATCTATAAAAACGATACAAAAGAATATAGAGATATGATATGCGGCTACCACTACAAATATGTGGATTCTGTCACTACGAGTTCCTGCTATTTCTCGGATCTGCCTTCGAGAATGAATGTCGGCAGTACGGATGCGGTTATCGCACAGAAGCTTAATAAGGATTCCGGCACAAGCCTGAATGCTTACGGTGCGAGGATTTACAACGCATACGGCGCACAGTTGGCATCTACACAGACGACTCCTTCAGGCACTTATGCTAATCTCACTTATGTTGAGATGTGGTATACTGTAAGCAGTGCCATGAAACTGACATTGTTACCGGGATACACCTATCAATTTGAGTTCTGGGCGACAGTAGACGGAAAGACCTGCACCAGTCCGAGAAAAAGCTTTACCATGCCCGGTACTGCGACATATAACAACTTCTGTTATGACAATTACAGCGGAAAGAATTATTTCTATGACAGCGCTTTTATCAACGGGTTGAACACTTGGACTTATAGTAGCAGAGATAAAAATATCTATACGCTTTCCGCAGACAGCAGCGTAAAGCATGTGGCGAAATATAATACTCTGAAAATTGTAGGTACGGCTGCCGGCAGTTCTGATCATGATTTAGCTTTTTGTACCCAGACCCAGACCAGTCAGATCTATGACGGCGGTTGCTGCGACAATAATGATATGACGCTCAGCTTTTGGGGAAAGGCTTCTGTGAACGGAACGAAAATGTATTTCCGCTGGGGTTATCAGTCTGCTTCCGATGTGGTATCTGTCACGCTGACAACGGATTGGGCATTTTATACGGTTCCGATGAATAAAACTGTCGTGTGCGGAAATTATATCCACCCGTATTTTGATCGTGTGGGCACGGTTTGGATGTCAGAGATGCAGTTGGAAGAGGGAACTGCCGCTACGGAGTTTGTGCCGGAAATCGGTGATAGTACAGCGTTCACTTCTACCCGTGGCGATACCTATCGCAATCTTTCTACGCCTGTTCGCGACGGTTATCGGTTCGATGGCTGGTACACGGCGGCAAGCGGAGGAGAATTGGTGACGCAGTCCACTCCGGTAGTTGACGGAAACCTGAGACTTTACGCTCATTGGAGTACTATAAACACACATACACATACTTTTGGTAATTGGACAACGCTGATTCCGGCAACCTGTACGAAGTCGGGTACGCAACAGCGCGTCTGCACTATGTGCGAGCAGACCGAACAGCGGGTAATCAATGCATTAGGACACAACTACTCGACCGAGTGGACGATCGATATGCCTGCAACTGCAACAAGTGTGGGATATAAGTCTCGCCACTGTACGCATTGTGACGCGAAAAACGATGTGACGGAGATCCCGGTAAATTCTGTGGATAATATATTCACTGATGTAAAATGCGGTGCATGGTATGTTGATGCGGTGCAATATGCTGTGGATAATGGATTGTTCAGCGGCGTATCTAAAAATCGATTTGCGCCCGATATGGCTATGACCCGTGCAATGCTCGTCGAGGTTCTCTATAATCTTGAGAACAGACCCTGTCTTGAAGGTAAAGAGAGCGTATTTACGGACGTAAAGAAGAACGATTGGTTTGCAGAAGCGGTTATGTGGGCTCAAGCAAGCGGCGTTGTATACGGTAAAACAGATACGATCTTTGCCCCAAATGAAAGCATCACACGCGAGCAGCTTTCCGCAATTCTATACAGATATGCCGCACTTAAAAAACATAATGTAACCGCTACGGCAGAGCTTACCGCATTTCCCGACGGAAATAGAGTGTCAGGCTATGCCGAGAGCGCGATAAAATGGGCGATTGGTGCAGGACTTATCTCGGGTAACAAGATAGGCAACATCAATATGCTCGACGCACGCGGCACGGCAACCCGTGCGCAAGTCGCTCTGATATTGAAGAGATATTCCTCGGTGGCTATGTGATATAGAATAGAATAAAAGACGCTGATGTAAAAATCTGCGTCTTATTTTCTTATTTTAGAGGCGAAAAGACCGAGTTGACAGGTCCTTTTTATAATACGTTGGTATTTTTTCTTTTTGCTATTGAAAAATATTTCCTGATAGTGTATAATGTCTATAAAGTGGTGGCAAGTGGAACAAAAGTGGTGAGTTTTCCACAGGAGTTTTGAACATTTGCACAGGCTGTGCCCTCGTGAGAGGGTAAATACGATAAAAAACGACATTCATTTATATAAAACGATCAGGAGAGAGCATGATTTCGGGAAGTTACGAGGCAACACTCGATTCTAAAAACAGAATATTCATCCCGGCCAAGGTTCGTGAGAAGCTTGGCTCTGACGTCGTGCTCGTTCGGGGAATTGATGAATGTATCACCGTGTATTCTTCCGTAGAATGGGAAAACTTCGCATCCAACCTCGAGAAGCTTCCCGCGACACAGTCGAGACACCTAAAGAGATTCATTTATTCTTCGGCGGTCGAGTGTACCATTGACACGCAGGGCAGGATAATTATACCATCTTTGCTAAGAGACTATGCAAAACTCGAAAAATGTGTTATAATAATAGGAACAGGACAGAAGGCCGAGATATGGTCATCTCAGATCTGGCAGTCAGAGCAGGAAAGCTCCGACCGTGAGAGCATGGAGAAAATGCTGATAGAATTAGGTTTTTGATGGAATATAGTCATTACTCTGTGATGCTCCGCGAGAGCATTGCGGCACTTGAAATAAAGCCGGACGGTATCTATGTCGACTGCACGGCAGGCGGAGGCGGACACTCCCTTGCCATTGCGAAAAGACTCGGAAAAGGTCGGCTCATCTCCATTGACCGTGACAGCGATGCAATTAAGGCGGCGCAGGCACGGCTTTCTGCTTTTTCGGACAAGGTCACATTCGTCCACGCGAATTTTTCCTCGGTGCGTGATGTGCTTGACAGCCTTAGTATTGACAAGATAGATGGCGCTTTAATCGACCTCGGCGTATCTTCTTTTCAGCTCGATACCGCCGAGCGGGGATTTTCCTATATGCAGGATGCGCCGCTTGATATGCGCATGGATCGTGGCGAGAGCCTGACAGCCTACGACATCGTGAACGGCTATGATGAAGCGGATATCAGGAGAATATTATATACATACGGTGAGGAGTCATATGCTCCTCAGATCTCCCGTGCAATTGTGAAGGCGAGAGCTGCGGCGCCCGTTTCCACTACATCTGAGCTTGTCGATATTATAAAGGACGCATTGCCGAATAAGGTAAAGGCAGGCGGTCACCACCCTGCAAAAAAGACATTTCAGGCGATAAGGATAGAGGTAAATAACGAGTTAAATATCATCGAGCCGACGCTCCGTGCGCTCGCAGAGTCATTGACTGCCGGCGGCCGTCTGGCGGTGATCACATTTCATTCGCTCGAGGACAGGATAACCAAGCAGACTTTTTCAGCTCTTGCCAAGGGATGTACCTGTCCGCCCGATTTTCCCGTATGCGTATGCGGAAAAGTACCGCAGATAAAGCTCGTATCGAGAAAGCCGATCGAACCGTCTCTTTCCGAGCTTGACGAAAATCCGCGCTCGCGCAGCGCTAAACTGCGTGTGGCTGAAAGAATATAAAGGAGGACGCATGGCAGATCAGAAAAATAATCGCTCCGGCAGTGCGTCTTCTTCCACTACGCACGCACGTGCACGCCGCACGCCCGCAAAAAGAGCGACAAACAAGCCGACCTATAACGGTACGGGCGTGAATACGGGCGACCGTATGCGCCGTCCCCGCGGCCGCCGTGCGCCTGCACAGGTGACAGCGGAATTCGGGCATGTCGAGCCGCGGCAGGTAAAGCGTAAGAAAAGCAAATTCTTATACGGCATCATAGGCGGAAAGAAAATAGAAACAGTCAAGGTCAAGAGCGGAAATTTTCCATGGCAGGCGATGATCGTCGCTGCAGCCTGTACCGTTATCGTCATGGCGCTTGTTTTGAACTATGTGCGTATCAACGAGCTGACGAATAAATACAGTGATATGCAGGATGAGATGCTTGTGCTGATATCACAGAGAAAAACGCTGAATCTGACGCTCGAGCGAAAAAATGACCTGCTCGATTTTGAGAAACAGGCCGAGGAGCTCGGCATGGTAAAAAGCGACAAGGTCGAAAAGAGATATATCAATATACAAAACGAAGATAAAGTAGAGGTGCCGGGAGGAGAGAAGACCGGTATCGCAGATTTTTTTGAGAATATATTCGGGAAGATAAGTGAATATTTCAGGAATATATTTTAGAAAAGGCAAGTAAGATTATGTGAGAGGAGGATGAGCACATGGCGTCTGAACGTAACGGAAAAGTCATGAATAAGCGCAGAGTGATACTGTTTCTGGCGTTTGCCGCACTTTGGGCAGGGCTGATCGGCCGTCTGTTTTTCCTCCAGGTACTCAAATATGACGATTACAAGGCGGCGGTCGCAGACAATATCGAACGTGAGACGACGATAAAGGCCGACCGGGGAACGATATACGACCGCAATATGATACAGCTTGCCTCAAATATTACGACATACCGTGTATTTATCGCCCCGAACAGGATAGAAAATGCCGAGCAGGCGAAGCTGATCAGTGAGAATCTGTCACACATACTCGATGTTGACTACGATATGGTCTATGAGAAAACGCAGAAGGAAAAACGTGCGGATGAGACCATAAAGAAAAATGTTGATTCCGACACGGCGGATCTTGTGCGTGAGTTCATCAGTGCAAATGAATTATCAAAGATGATATATCTCGAGGCGTCGTCAAAACGGTATTATCCGTATTCCAGCCTCGCTGCAGCTACGATAGGTGTCGCCGGAACAGACCAAGGGCTGGCCGGCATTGAGCTCTCGTTTGACAAATCTCTGAAAGGCACGGACGGTAAATACATAACCGCAAAAAGCGGTAACGGCGGAAGCCTGCCTTTCAAATACGATACCTATATCGATGCGACGAACGGATATAACGTCGTCACGACACTCGATACCACCATACAGGCGGTTCTCGAGGAACAGCTCGAGGCGGCGTATCAGAATTCCTCGCCGCTCAACCGTGTGGCGGGTATCGTTATGAACCCGAATAACGGCGAGGTATACGCAATGGGCACATACCCGTCCTTTGACTTAAATAACCCGTTTGAGCTCAGCGAAGAATCGCAGAATATTTTGAAGGAATCGGGCCTTGAAGAAGGGTCGAAAGAATATACCGAGAAGTTTTACGAGCTTGTTTATTCCATGTGGAAAAACAAATGCGTATCCGAGCTATATGAGCCCGGTTCGACCTTTAAGGTGATCACGACCTCGATGGCGCTCGAGGAAAACTGTACAAATTTCGATGAAGAATTCTCCTGCTCCGGCTCGTACCGAGTCGAGGGATGGAATAAACCGATCTCCTGTCATAAACACTCGGGACACGGCACACATCCGTATTGGTATATGCTTCAGCAGTCCTGTAACCCGACGCTGATGCAGGTTGTTGAGAGAATAGGTATGGAAAAGTTTTATTCCTATTTTGAGGCATACGGATATACTACGAAAACCGGTATCGACCTGCCCGGCGAGAGCTACGGCGTTTACCATTCGTACAGTGCGTTTAATCAGGTCGAGCTCGCCGTCTATTCCTTCGGTCAGACGTTCAAGACGACCGAGCTTCAGCAGATCACTGCGATATCGGCGGTGGCGAACGGCGGGTATCTCGTCACACCTCATGTAGTGAGCAAGCTGATCGATGACGACGGAAATGTCGTAGCGGATTTCAGCGATTCTGTCAAATATCAGGTGGTCAGCACCGATGTATGTAAAAAGATATCCGAAGTGCTCGAGGACGGCGTCGCACATGACGGCGGAGCGAAGAATACACGTGTATCGGGATATAAGGTCGCAGGCAAGACGGGAACGAGTGAGGTGCGAGATCAGGTCGATGAAGAGGGTAAAACAAAGTATGTCGTCTGCTCGACAGTTGCATACGCCCCCTCGGACGATCCGCAGGTAGCAGTCATTATCATAGTCGATGAACCTACGGTCGGCTCGCTTTTCGGCTCATATATCGCCGCACCGTTCGTTGCGAATGTTCTCGAGGAGATATTGCCGTACTTAGGCGTAGACCGCGGCGAGATAGCATCCGAGGTCACGGTCACAAACTGTGTGAATCTGGAGACGACAAAGGCGCGGGCTGCGATCGATATCCTCGGCATTGATGTCGAGATCGTCGGAGACGGCGATACCGTCACGGCTCAGGTGCCCTCGAGCGGCTCTCAGGTCGAAAAGGAAACGGGACGCGTTATCCTTTATACAGGAAACGAAGTTCCCGAGGATACAATATCCGTGCCGGATCTCACCGGCAAGAGTGCGGCGCAGGCAAATTATGCGCTTGCCTCTATCGGACTGAATGTCAATATATCAGGCGCCGAAGGTAACGGTTCTGTTGTCTATTCGCAGAGCATACCTGCCGGCACCATGGTCACAAAAGGAACGCTTGTCAAGGTCGAGCTCATGTTCACGACAGGCGCGAACGACGGATAAAAACAAGGACGAAAAAAGGCAATACCGCATAATTCTGACGGTGCAATTGCACCGACAGATTTTTCGTCAGACGATACAAATTGAGGAGGCAAGAGTAGAGTCTTCTGCGACGAAATTTGTGAAGTATGACGGAAAATATGCGTTTCAAGTGTGCCGTCAGAATTGTGCGGCATTGCCATAATAATATTTTTTCGGAGCTGATGATTTTTGCGTCTTTATTCACTGATACGGGACGTTAAAATATTAAAAACAAATATTTCGGATTTTTCCGCAGGGATTTCGTCTCTGACCGATTCATCAGAAAAGGTAGTTACGGGCAGTGTTTTCGTATGTATATCAGGCATCACGCATGACGGACATGATTACATCGACCGTGCGGTGCTGTGCGGTGCATCCGTCATCGTGTGCGAGCGTATTACGGATGATATCGTCCGCCTCGGCGTGCCGTATATCCTTACGGATTCCACGAGGAAAGCGCTCTCGCTTATGTGGAGTGCGTGGTACGGTAATCCTCAGAAAAGTATGAGGATGATCGCTGTGACAGGGACAAACGGAAAGACCTCGACATGTGCATTCCTTGCTTCGATATTTGCAAAAGCCGGTATAAAAACAGGGATTATCGGCAGTATCAGCAACAGCGTGGACGGAGAGGTGCTCGAGGGCGGCAGTATGACGACCCCCGATCCCGGGCTGCTTTTCAAGCTGCTCGATAAAATGCGCTCACGTGGTGCAAATGCAGTCGTTATGGAGGCATCGAGCCATGCGCTCGCTCTCGACAGACTGCACGGGATCTGTTTTGATCACGGAATTTTTACGAATCTATCGCCCGAGCATCTTGATTTTCACCCGACGATGTCAGATTATGCAAAGGCAAAATCAAGGCTTTTCAAAAACTGCAAAACAGGCATAGCGAACGTGGATGACGGATATTTTCCGCTAGTGACGCAGGGCGCGCAGTGCGTGATGCGGACATTCTCCCTGCATGAGCGGGGCGCAGATTATTTTGCGTATCAGCGCGAAGTAAAAGAAGAGGGGCAGGAATACCTTATCGCCTGCAAAAAAGAGCTTTTCGGGGTGTTTACTCCGACGGTAGGCGTGTTCAATGTCTATAACTCTTTGGCTGCCGCCGCCTGCGCATATGAAATCGGCATACCCTCGCCTGTAATACAGGAGGGAATCGCCTCTCTCAAGGCGATATGCGGCAGAGCAGAAAAGCTCCCGTGTGACAAGGGTTTTTCGGTGTACATTGATTATGCACATACGCCCGACGCACTCGAAAAGATCATCTCCGAGCTCAGAGCCGTAACAAAAGGCGAGCTCATCGTCGTCTTCGGATGCGGCGGAGACAGGGATAAGCAGAAACGGCCTCTGATGGGTCGTATCGCCACCGACGGAGCGGACTTTACCGTGATCACGTCGGATAATCCAAGGAGCGAAGACCCGGACGATATCATAGCCGACATACTGTCGGGTATTGACGGCAAGGGGAAAATGGCGGTCGTGCGTGAGAGAAAGGCGGCTTTGGAATATGCGCTCTCATATGCAAAGCCGGGAGATACTGTGCTCGTGGCGGGAAAAGGCCATGAGGATTATCAGATCTTAAATGACGGGATACACCCTTTCTCGGAAAAAGAAATCATCGACAGAATTTTAAATGAAAACAGGCAGAAGTAAAATGAACATTCACATTGAAAACGGAATATATCCATCACTTATAGCACGCGTAACAGGGGGGAAGCTCATCGGAGCGAACAATCCCATCATCGGCATTACCAACGACTCGAGATGTATCGAGCCGGGCTCTATGTATGTTGCGATACGGGGAGAGCGGTTTGACGGTCATGACTTCGTGGAGGATGCATACCGTGCAGGTGCGTCCTGCGTGCTCGTCGATAATATTAAGGATGGCGTGATACCGCTTGACTGCTGTGCTGTGGTCGTAAACGATACCGTGTGGGCGCTCGGCGCAGTCTCAAAGTACCAGAAGGAGAAGGTGTCTCCTTATACGGTCGCCGTGACGGGCAGTACGGGAAAGACCACGACAAAGGAATTCATATATTCCGTTCTGAATGAGGGTGATAAGACCTGCAAGACAGAGGGGAACTTCAATAATAATATAGGCTTGCCGCTTACCATGCTGAAAATAGAGCCGGGAACAAGATATCTCGTGCTCGAAATGGGTATGAGCGCCAAGGGAGAGATAGAGTATCTTTCACACCTTGCCTGTCCCGATATGGCGGTCATCACGAATATCGGCGACTCGCATATTGAGACGCTCGGATCCCGTGAGGGAATTAGAGATGCAAAGCTCGAGGTGAGAAGTGCGCTGAAGTCCGGAGGTAAAACCATACTGAACGGCGACGAGCCTCTGCTTTCCGGCGTGGACGGCGGAGTATACGTAGCGATAAAGAATAAGAATGCGGACTACCTCGTCTGTGACATCATCAGTCACGACGGAGTTTGTACCACCTTCAATATCATACACGGCGGCAAGAGGATCGAGGATATTACCATCCCTGTAATAGGAGAACACAATGTCTTCGATGCGGCGCTCGCTTATGCTGTGGGCTGTGAATGCGGCCTTGACGAGGACACGATAAAGGCAGGTCTGCGCAATTTCAAAAATACCGGTATGCGCCAGAATATTTACAAGGAAAACAGTGTGACGATCATCGAAGATTGCTATAACGCCGCACCTCTTTCCATGAGCGCGTCCCTTTCGGTGCTCGATATGATAGCGCACAGGGAAAACAGCAGGAGCATCGCCGTACTCGGCGATATGCGTGAGCTGGGCGATTATTCCCGTGAATTACACGAGGAGGTCGGGCGCAAGGTGGCGGAGTTGAAAATAGACAGGTTATACACCTTCGGCCCGGATGCCTCGTTTATCGCATACGGCGCAAAGGCTGCCGGAATGAATGAGGCGGACATCTTCGTTTTCCGTGATCTCGAGGCAGTATCGGCGCTCGCCGATACGCTGAAAGCGGAGATAAAGGAAAACGATGCGGTGCTTTTTAAGGCGAGCAGGGCAGTAAAGCTCGAGAGAGTAATAGAATCATTCAAGGAGTCGTAAGAGTATGCAGTGGGTAGAGGATCACATGACATTCACGATGTTTATCATCAGCCTGTTTTTTACTTTCGTCATGACGGCAGTCGCCGAGAAATGGCTGATCCCTGTTTTGAAGAGCATGAAAATGGGTCAGAAGATACTCGAGATAGGACCGAGATGGCATAAAAATAAGGATGGTACGCCCACGATGGGCGGTCTCGGCTTCATCGTGCCGATGGCGGCGGTCTTTGTAATCGTTCTTTGTGCTATGTGCATCATGGGCAAGATGACGTCGCCTCTGAAACTGATCATAACATTTGTCATGGCAGTACTCTCGGGCGTCATTGGAATGATCGATGACTTTGCAAAGCTCCGCAAAAAACAAAATGAAGGGCTGCTTGCATGGCAGAAGTTCTTTTTGCAGGTGGTTCTCGCCGGCGGATATCTTTTCGCTCTGCGTATAACGGACAGTATCACCACGAGCATGCGTATCCCGTTTACCGGAATATCGCTCGAGCTCGGGATCGTATATTACATAATATCACTCGTCCTCATTACAGGGATCATGAACAGCGTGAATCTGAATGACGGTATCGACGGACTGTGCAGCAGCATCACGGCGGTGATCGGCGGTTTTTTTGCCGTCGTCGGATTTTCCCTCGGCAGCAGAGAGACGGTGCTCCTTTCGGCGCTTTGCATCGGCGGATGCCTCGGCTTTTTGGTATATAATTTCTACCCGGCACGGGTCTTTATGGGCGATACCGGTTCGCTTTTCTTAGGCGGTCTCGTAGTCGGTATGGCGTTTATGATAAATAATCCGCTTATTATCGTGATCTGCGGCTTTGTCTATATTATCGAGACGTTATCTGTTATGATACAGGTCACATATTTCAAACTTACCCGCGGAAAACGCTTTTTCAAAATGGCGCCGATCCACCATCATTTCGAGCAGTGCGGCTGGAGCGAGATAAAGATCGTCGCAGTATTTTCATGTATTACAGCGCTTTTATGCGCAGTATCCTATTTCGGTATATAGTCTTAACGGAGAGAAAATGGCAAGAGGGCAAACGAAAGAAAATATAAAACGAAATAACAGCCTCTCACCGACGGGATTTGTCAAAGGCGCCGATGTTGTTCGTTTGCGTGCAGGTGTTGACAGACCTATGTTGCTCATCATCATTGCGCTTTTGTGCTTCGGTTCGGTCATGGTCTTCAGCGCAAGCTACGCCTACGCATATGTTAAGACGGGCGATAGCTATTTCTATATCAGAAAGCAGATATTCTTCCTGCTTCTCGGCTCTGCCGCTATGATCGCTATCATCAATCTGTCGATTGATTTTATCAGACGAATGACCGTTCCTTTTTATATCGTTGCCGCAGGGCTTTTGGCGGTCGTGCCTGTTATAGGGCTTGCCGAGGGAGAGGCGGTCAGATGGATCAACCTCGGCCCGGTCAGCTTGCAGCCATCTGAGATAATGAAGCCTGCGCTTGTCATGATACTTGCGCTTTATATGCAGAATCATCAGAGCGAGATAACAGACTACCGTCACTTCTGGTCGTCATCAAAATACGGGGTGTTTTATCCTGCGATATTTGTCGTTATCGCATGCGGACTTGTCATGGCGGAGAACCATTTCTCGGGAACGATCATCATGTTTCTTATCGCTATGGTCGTCATATTCTGCGGCGGAGCACGCCTTTTGTGGTTTGGTCTCGGCGGCGGAATGTTTCTCTCCGCAGTTTTTGCCGTTATTATGTTTACCGATTATGCAAGACAGCGTATCGATATATGGCTTAATCCTCAGAATTACGATGCACTCGACGACACGTGGCAGACCATACAGGGTCTGTATGCTGTCGGCTCGGGCGGATTCTTCGGCGTGGGACTCGGAAACAGTAAGCAAAAGCATATGTTTGTCTCTCAGCCGCAGAATGACTTTATCTTCTCGATCGTGTGCGAGGAGCTCGGTTTTCTCGGTGCGTTATGTGTCATAGGTCTTTTTACGGCATTTGTGCTTCGCGGACTTCACATAGCACGTCGTGCGCCCGATACATACTCGTCTCTTGTGGCGGTCGGTATCGTTAGCCATGTCGCCATACAGGCGATACTGAATATGGCGGTCGTCACAAATTCCATGCCGAATACGGGTATTTCGCTTCCGTTTTTCTCATACGGAGGATCGTCGCTTTCGGTGCTGATGGCGGAGATGGGACTTTTGCTCGCTATTTCCAGATATTCCTATCAACAAAAGTAGGTGCTTTATGAGAGTTATTATGACAGGCGGCGGCACGGGCGGTCATGTGAATCCAGCCATTGCCATCGCCGACAGTATAAAGGAAAATATACCAGATAGCGTGATCGCCTTTGTCGGTACGAGCCACGGGATAGAAAATAAGCTCGTTCCCAAAGCGGGATATGAGCTTTTCCATGTGGAAATGGAGGGGCTGCGCCGTTCTCTTTCCTTAAAAAATATAAAGACGGCATATTATGTCCTGACAGCGCCGCATAATGCAAAAAAACTGTTAAAGAGATTTAAGCCAGACTTCGTTGTCGGCACAGGGGGGTATGTTTGCTGGCCCGTCGTGAAGGCGGCGGCTGAGCTTGGCATCCCCACGGCACTTCATGAATCAAATGCCATACCGGGCGTTGCTGTCAGAATGCTCGAGAGTAAGGTAGACCGTATTTTCGTGAATTTTGAGAAGACGATAGAGCGTCTTTCCCACCCCGAAAAAGCCATGCTTGTCGGCAATCCCCTGCGTGGAGATTTTTCGGGAGTAGATTACGAGAGCGCAAGAAAAAAGCTCGGAATTACGGGAAAATATGAGAAATTCGTGCTTTCCTGTGGCGGCAGTATGGGCGCAGAGAGGGTGAACGACCTTATGCTTGCCTTCATGCGGGATTATGTTGCCCATCATCCCGAGGTCTATCACGTACATGCTACCGGTGCGATAGAAAAGGAACTGTGCGGAGCGCAGTTTAAGGAAATGGGGCTTGATCAGTGTGAGAATATCAAGCTCGTTGAATACATATACGATATGCCGCTCGAGATGGCGGCGGCAGATATTGTCGTCAACCGTGCGGGTGCTGTAACCATTTCCGAGCTCGCATACGAGGGCAAGGCGGCTGTGCTGATACCTTCGCCGAATGTTACTGATAACCACCAATATAAAAATGCGGCGGCGCTCGCCGAAAAGGGTGCGGCCGTGCTTTTTGAGGAGGGGAATACAAGCCCCGATGAATTTGTAAAGGGAGTTTCCCGTCTTGTCGAGGACGGCGGAAAACGCGCGGCAATGGCACGGGCGATCAAAGCATTTGCCGTTCCCGATTCGAAGAAGCTGATATATAACGAACTGATAAGATTAGTAAAGTAAAGGTTTTTTTATGGCGAACACCTTCAATGTGTTCAAGCACAGATCACGGTCAAATTTTGACATAGCGGACGAGCCTAAGAAAAAGAAACAGAAGGCGAAGCGCACGGTCAAAAAGAAAAAGAGCGGAACGGGCACTGCCCGTCCCGTGGGCGGAGCGCGCCGTAAAAGGACTGTTTATGAGGATACGGTCAATATCTCACGAAACGAATACCGTACCGCCGAGACCGAGGAAAAGCTGAATACTGCGACCCTGAGTGCGATAAAATCAAAGAAAAAGACAAAGGCACTGTTATGGATCGTGCTCATGTCCGTTATCATATGTTCTCTTGTTGCGGTCTTTACGCTTGCGTGCTTTAATTTTCTTTTCAAGGTCGAGAGCATCAAGTTCGACGGAGTGACCATATATAACGAGGACGATGTGCTGGCGGTGTGCGGTATTGCAGTCGGCGATAAAATGTATTCTGTCGATAAGGATGATATCTCTCACAGACTCATTTCACGTTTCCCTTATTTTAAAGAGGTGAGAATCGTCCGTGAGATACCGACAGGGATCGTGATAAAGGTGACTGAGGATAGCGCACTCTATTACACTTCGTTTTGCGGCGAGTACTGTATACTGTCGGAAAACATGAGGGTGCTCGATATAGTTGATGATTACGATACTATGCACGAGATGCATCCCGGGCTGCTTGAGCTGAAGCTGCCCCGTGTGGCTGAGGCAATCGTCGGGGAGAAGATCGTGTACTTTGCCGAAAAGAACGATGAGTATATCGCCGCAGTCATGCAGTCTCTGCTCGACAGTCAGGCAGGGGATAGGATAACGAGCATGGACCTCAAGAGCAAGTTTAATATCAGCTTTGTTTATGACGGCAGAGTCACAGTCGAAATAGGCGATATAGACAGTATCAGCGGAAAAATACGGTTCGCTTTAAGTATGCTTGCAGAGTTTGAGGATAATGCGAAGGGCTCCATTTGCGCACGTGACGTTGACAACGGATATGTAATACTTAACTAAAATAACACTTTTTTCAAAAAAACTATTGAAATTTTTTCAAAAAAATATTATTATATATAATAGAATAAATATATATGTTGCAAATATCCCAAAATAAAGGATACGGAGGAAAGAATAATGCCATTTGAACTTGAAGAGTCCTTTGACAGCGGCGTGAATATAAAGGTCATAGGTGTCGGCGGCGGCGGAAATAACGCAGTCAACCGTATGATCGAGGCCGGAGTCAAGGGCGTTGAATTCATCGCTATAAATACAGACAAGCAGGTGCTTATGAAAAATGGAGCGCCCACGAAGATCTCGATCGGTGACAAATTAACGCACGGTCACGGCGCAGGCGCTAACCCCGAGGTGGGCGCAAAGAGCGCTGAGGAATCGGCCGAGGAGATCGCCGCTGCCATCAACGGCGCCGACATGGTATTTGTCACGGCAGGCATGGGCGGCGGAACGGGTACAGGTGCTGCTCCCGTTGTCGCAAGAATAGCGAAGGAAATGGGCATACTTACCGTAGGCATCGCCACAAAACCTTTTGCTTTTGAGGGCAAAAGACGTATGGAGGCAGCAGAGGCAGGTATCACACAGCTTCGCCAGTATGTCGATTCGCTTATCGTAATACCGAACGAACGCCTTAAGAGCGTTTCCGAGACGAGAATAACCCTCGCAAACGCATTTGCTATTGCAGATGACGTTCTGAGACAGGGTGTAAAGAGTATTTCCGAGCTTATCAATGTCACCGGTGTTGTCAACCTTGACTTTGCCGATGTATCAGCGATAATGACCGAGGCGGGCTACGCTCATATGGGCGTCGGCACTGCATCCGGAAAGGACAAGGCGACAGAGGCGGCAAACCTCGCTATCTCCAGTCCGCTTCTTGAGACATCCATCAAGGGCGCACGCGGTATCATCATCAATGTCACCGCATCTCCCGATATCGGACTCGACGAGGTTACAGAGGCTTCTACTTTGATTCAGGAGGAGGCACATCCCGATGCGAACGTTATCTGGGGTGCTGCATTTGATGAATCTCTGAACGATACCATGAATATCACGGTAATCGCAACAGGCTTTGATACTGCTAAGGACGAGCCTGTGGCGGAGGAAGAGGTTAAGGAAGAGCCGAAGAAGGATGTCATCCCAGATGACGAATTTGACGTGATCCTCAATATGCTCGACAAGAGCTCAAAGAGATTCAATACCAATGGCGGATCGACAGGCGATAGCGGCTTTACATCCGACAACGGATTTAATTTCTGATTATTATAAATGTAATGTGGTACAAGGTGCTGTAAAAAACGCAAGTTTTTTACAGCACCTTTTCACATAAATTGTCTTATTGTCATGCTTAAAATTCTACGCCCGGCAGTCTTTTTGCTACGCAAAAATCCACCTTACCCCTCGTTTGTACGGAGCGACTCATCTAAAAGGGAAGGAGAGAGATTATGCGAACATGGAGTGCAAAGTTGTTGCACCGTTTTTTATGGATTTATTAATATTGCACATACCGCAAGAAAGAATACAGTCATAACTTGTGCAATTGATCGAAAAATGCTTGACAATATAAAAAAACATGTTATACTGATAATGGTAAGAGCATTAAATTGCTAAGGGAGGAATATACTATGAAAAGAACATTATTATTTATTATGTCGGCAGTTATCGTTGCGATGCTGATGCTATCTTCGTGCGGAAGTGAGGCAAATAAGCCGAATGAACCTAATGACACTCCAAGTCAAAGCGAATCAGGCGTCAATCCGAGCGAAAGCGAGATGGAAACCATCCCGCCTCCGCCAAGAGAAACCGCTCCCCTGCTTTCCGAGGATTATGTAATGCCGGGCGATCCTGTTTCAGACGAAGAATTTGCCGAGCTTGTTGACTTTTTTACAGATGATGCCGTATACCATACTGTAGGAGAACATACATATATCTCATCCATTGATAGAGACCAAATTCCGTTTGTTATGCTCTTTTCATCACCGGAGGAAGCGGATATGGCGTGCATTATGCGAATGATAGGTGAGTTAAAAAACTCGGAAGCATATGGACACTCAATCGATGAGGATTTTTGTTCAGAGGAAGAATTACTCATTCTTGAAGAAGAAATTCCCGAAGCAGTGCAATTATTCCCGTCTGTAACCAGTTGGGTAGCATCCGGAGAAGATGTGCGAAAAATAGTTTTAGAAAAATTCGGATATGAACGCACCGACGAGGCAGGTCATGTCAAGAATAACACTTACTACTCGAAAAAGCTTGATAAGTACTATACCATAGGGTGCGCATATGACTTTGCGTCGACGTTTACTATCAAAAAAATACAAAAGGACGGAAACGACCGTTATATTTATTTCGTCTGCGAGAACGAGAGCGAAGTCCTCGGTAAAGCAATTTACCTACTGCACATCACTCTTGACGGAAGCACACTAAAATATATTTCAAACGAGGTATTGTGTAAAGATACCCGGGAAGCAAGACGACTTATACTCGGCATAGCTCCGTAAGAATAAATTTTATACCGCCAAAAGCTGTAAAAAACGAAAGTTTTTTACAGCTTTTTTTACGCAAATGCTCTTAAAAAACCGCCATTTTTGTATCAATATTTGAAAATCAGCATAGTATTGACTGAGGTGATTTTTTTGAGTTCGACAGGATATTTACTTGTCAATGTACGCACGGCGCTCGGCGCTCTGCCTGTGGCGGGGGCGCTCGTCACGGTCACGGGTGCAGGTGAGCCAATAAACTCTTATACCGATATGTCGGGCAAATCGGAAAGAATAGAGCTTTCCACGCCTGACCTTGCGTCCTCGCTTACGCCCGGCGCATCCCTGCCGCCGTATTCGAGCTATGATGTAAAGGTAGAGGCAGACGGTTATAACACCGTTCGCACGGTGTCTGTTCCTGTTTTTCCCGGGATAGTCAGCGTTCAGAATATCAATATGATAGCGCTCCAGGGGTATAACGGAGAGGATGTGCCGGAAGAACAGCTGAATTTCGATGAGTCAAGACCTTTTCCGGTTGAAGGAGGTTATCAATGAACGCAAGGATACCGATCATACCCGAGACAATAACGGTGCATCTCGGCACCCCTTCGTCCGGTGCGCAGAATGTTATCGTGCCTTTTTCCGATTATATCAAAAATGTCGCATCGAGTGAGATCTACCCGACCTGGTCACCCTCTGCGATCCGTGCAAATGTGTTGGCACAGATCTCATTTGCCTTAAACCGTGTATATACCGAGTATTACCGTTCGAGAGGATATGATTTTGACATCACGAATTCGACTGCTTTTGATCAGTCGTTTGTAAACGGCAGAGACTATTTTGAGAATGTGGCTCAGATCGTCGACGATGTATTCAATGATTATATCAGGCGGGAGGGATATATCGAGCCGCTTTTTGCTCAGTATTGCAACGGAACGACCACGACCTGCAACGGTCTGTCCCAGTGGGGGAGCGAGGAGCTCGCACAGTCGGGAGCGAACTCGGTAGAAATACTTAAAAATTATTACGGTGACGATATCGAGCTCGTCCTCGACGCTCCGATCGAGACTGTTTTCGAGAGCGCACCCGTTCCGCCGCTGAGGATAGGCAGCACCGGGAACGATGTAAGGACCTTGCAGCTTCGTCTGAACCGTGTATCGACAAATTATCCCAGCATTCCGAAAATATATCCCGAGGACGGCGTATTCAATTCCTCGACAGAGGCGGCGGTGCGTGCGTTTCAGAGGTTGTTTTCGCTTTCGGTAGACGGGGTCGTCGGAAAATCAACATGGTATGAATTACAGCGTGTGTGGGCGGCGGTCAAGAATCTCAATGAGGTAACGAGCGAGGGAGTAAAATATGATGAGGTCTCCCTGCAATTCCCCGAAACGCTCAGTGAGGGAGCGACCGGAAGAGAGGTCAGTATCTTTCAGTATTTCCTGTTTTTTATCGGAAATTTTATCGATTCGGTATCTGCGCCTGAGATAAACGGCGTTTATGATGCGGCGACGGTCGAGAGTGTCTCTTCTTATCAGCAGACGTACGGTCTGCCTGTGACGGGTGTGGTCGACCGTGCGACATGGGATAGTATTTTTGATACCTATTCGGGCATGCTCGCCTCACTTCCCGAGGCGGCATTCTTAGGAAATGCCGCACCTTATCCGGGCACGCCCGTCGGCCTGGGCGCCAAAGGGGACAGCGTCAAGACGGTGCAGGAGTATTTAAATGCAGTCGCAAGGGTATATCCCGAAATACCGGAGGTCATGGCAGACGGCAGCTTCGGCCCTGCGACACGTGCGGCGGTCGAGGCTTTTCAGACGCAGTTCGGGCTTCCCGTGACGGGAGCGGTCGGCATAGAAACATGGTATGAGCTCGCAAGGCAGTTTGACGAAACTACTGCAGGGCTTTACCGGAGCGAGGAGCAGTACCCGGGATATGAGGTGGGAGAATGATGGTAAAACTGACAGATAAAAGTGCGGCGGTGTATGAGATACAGAGCGCATTACGCACCATGTCACGTGAAAACAGCGCAATACGTCCGATGGTGGTGCCCGACGGTATATACGGAGAGGAAACACGTGCGGCAGTCATTTCCTTTCAGAAATATATGGGCATAGAAGAGACCGGCATCGTCAATTACATCACGTGGCAAATGATCTTTGGCAATGAATATTAATAAATTGTAAATATATCATTTTGACTTTTATTGACCTTGACTTTCTTTGACTTTGGTATTATACTATAGTCAAAGAAGGTCAAAGGAGTGATGGCAATGCTGATTTCAGACGCAGTAGCCAAAATGATAGAGGAGCTTATCGCAGAGAGCGGCGGTACGCTCGAGATAGGAAGAAACGAACTCGCAAACAAAGCCGGGTGTGTCCCGAGCCAGATCAATTATGTCATAACATCACGCTTCACCCCCGAGCGGGGATATGTGATCGAGTCCCGCAGGGGCGGCGGCGGATATTTGCGTATCATAAAAAAGAATGTCGCACGGGATGAATACCTGATGCACCTGTTCGCCTCGATCGGGGAGACGGTCGATGAGGGCAGTGCACGTGCGATACTCGAGGGGATGGCGGATAACGGGATCATCAGCGCAAGAGAGTGTAAGATGGCGATCGCCTCACTCTCCTCTGCGGCACTCGTCCACCTGCCTGTGGAGTATAAAAACCTTATTCGTGCAGACATATTCCGACAGATAGTGATGTCGCTGATGAAGTAGAATAGAAAAGAGGGAATCATAATGTTGTGTGAAAAATGTAAAAAAAGAAATGCGACCGTTTTATATAAGCAGACAGTAAACGGTATCAGTGAGCAGATGGCGCTTTGCTCCGAGTGCGCAAACTCGATGGGCGGAATCTTCGATGACGAATTCAATTTCTTCGGGAATCTTTTTTCGGGCACGCAGATAAAGCCGTCCGAGGAAAAGGTGTGCGACCTGTGCGGCTCGACCTTTTCGCAGATCGCACGGGAGGGGAAGGTCGGCTGTGCGAGATGCTACGGCGTGTTTGCAGATCGCCTTCGCCCGATGATAGAGCGCATTCACGGAAACAGTCGACATGTCGGCAAAAAACCGCCGAAGGAAAGTGATCCGATAGCGGACGAGCTTGAGCTGCTAAAAAAACAGCTTGCCGAGGCGGTGGAAAAAGAGGATTTCGAGCGTGCGGCGAAACTGCGTGATATGATACGGGAAAAGGAGGCAAAATAAGATGGCATGGTATAATGAGAGCGGAAAAGAACGTGAATATGTCGTCAGCACCCGTGTGCGTTTTGCACGTAATATATGCGACTATCCCTTTGCCTCAAAGCTCGATAAGACAAGCTCTCTCGAGATAATCGAAAAGGTAAAGGGTGCGCTCGGGGGCTATGAATATGTGGATTTTACGTCGCTTGACGCATTGAGCGCCCGTTCGTATATGGAAAAGCATTTTGTCAGCCCGAATTTCCTGTCTGTCGGAGTGCCGCACGGACTTCTCATGCATGATAATATGTATATTATGATTTGTGAGGAGGATCATCTGCGCATACAGTGTATCCTTCCCGGTCTTGCGCTGAGGGAGGCATACGAGACGGCGAGCGAGGTATGCGATACCGTTGAGGAAAAGCTGAATATCGCATACGACGAGAGGCTCGGATACCTCACGCATTGCCCGACGAATCTCGGCACGGGCATGCGGGTTTCGGTGATGATGTTTTTGCCTGCGCTCACCATGACAGGGTCAATACGGAAGGTCGCATCCCAGCTGCCGAAAATGGGCGTTGCCATACGGGGTCTGTACGGAGAGGGAAGCGAGGAATCGGGATGCCTTTATCAGATATCAAATCAGATCACCCTCGGTATCACCGAGGAGGACACGGTGAGCAAGCTATCCGATATCGTAAACAGGATAATAGAAAACGAGAAGAACGCACAAAAGGCGCTCGATATCAGAGAGCACGATAAAATGTGCGATATGGCATGGCGTGCGCTCGGCACGATGAAAAGCGCATATCTGATGTCGAGCAGTGAATTTATGAATCTTTACGGAAAGGTAAGATACGGCATTTGCGCCGGATATATCGAAAACCTGCCGTATGAGAAGATCGACGGGCTCTTCGTGTCAACTCAGCCTGCCACGCTTGCGCTCGAGTGTGAGAGCACAGATGCGGCAGGGCGTGATAAAGCCCGGGCGGCAAAGATAAAAAAGGAGATGGAATAAATGACAAACAGATTTACCGAATCGGCGCAGAATGCACTGAATTTTGCACTTGAATCAGCAAAAGATTTCGGTCATGACTATATCGGCAGCGAGCATATCCTCATGGGGCTTCTGCGTGAGAAGGACAGCATAGCGGCGAAGGTACTCTCCGAGCGCTCGGTAAGCGAGAGCAAGGTCGGCGAGGTGGTTGCGAATATCGCAGGCAAGGGTGCAAAGAGCAATGTCGGCGCACAGGATATGACTCCTCGCACCAAGCATATTATCGAGGCTTCGTCCTATATGGCGCTTCGCTCGGGGCAGAATTATATCGGTACCGAGCATATACTCATGGCGCTCCTCTCGGAGAGCGACTGTGTGGCGGTGAGGATACTCGCCTCCCTCGGGTGCAATATACGTGAGATATACGAGGAGCTTGCCGGCTATGTCTCGGGCGACGACCGAAAGGAGAGCTATGAGGAAAAGGGCGTGGGCAATAAGAGCGCAAAAAAGAGTAAAACGCCCAATATAGAAAAGTTCGGGCGTGACCTCACGGCGGCGGCAAAAGAAGGAAAAATAGACCCCATCATCGGCCGTGACGGCGAGACGCAGAGGGTGATACAGATACTCTCACGGCGCACAAAAAACAATCCCTGCCTGATCGGTGAGCCGGGCGTCGGAAAGACGGCTGTCGTCGAGGGACTGGCGCAGAGGATCGCCGATAACGAAGTGCCCGAGACGCTTTCCAACAAGAGGATCATCACTCTCGATATATCCGGCATGCTCGCCGGGGCAAAGTACCGCGGAGAATTCGAGGAACGCCTCAAAAGCGTCATGGAGGAGGTCAGTGCCAATCCCGATATCATCCTCTTTGTCGACGAGATACACAATATCATCGGCGCAGGTGCGGCCGAGGGTGCGATTGATGCGGCGAATATATTAAAGCCCGAGCTTGCAAGAGGTAAGCTCCAGATGATCGGTGCTACGACGATAAACGAGTACCGTCAGCATATCGAAAAAGATGCGGCGCTCGAGCGCAGATTTCAGTCTGTCATGGTCGGTGAGCCGTCGCAGGATGAAGCCATACAGATATTGCAGGGCTTAAAAGACAAGTATGAGGCGCATCACAAAGTGAAAATAACAGATGAGGCAATCAATTCGGCAGTTGCGCTCTCAGTCAGATATATCGGCGACAGATGCCTGCCCGATAAGGCGATCGACCTGATCGATGAGGCGGCGTCAAAGAAGCGTATCGATGCATACACCTCTCCTGCACCTCTGAAGGAACTGGAGGAGCGCATCAAAGCGCTCAGCGCCGAAAAAGAAGAGGCTGTGAAGAATCAGGACTTTGAGCGGGCGGCAGCTCTGCGTGATGACGAGCGTAAGTTAAACGAGGAGTTTGAGGCGTCCCGTGCCGAGTGGAAAAAACAGCATTCGGATGAAAAACTCTCAATCGGTGAGGAGGATATCGCCGATATCGTCACATCGTGGACAGGCATTCCCGTCAAAAAGCTCGCCGATGAGGAGGGTGAGCGCCTTGCCAACCTTGATAAGCTCCTCCACGAGAGAGTCGTAGGTCAGGACGAAGCGGTCGATGCGGTCGCACGTGCGATCCGCCGGGGCAGGATAGGTTTAAAAGACCCGAAACGCCCGACTGGCTCGTTTATTTTCTTAGGGCCTACGGGCGTGGGCAAGACCGAGCTCACAAAATCTCTTGCGGAACTGTTGTTCGGCGATGAGAGCGCTATGGTGCGCATCGATATGTCGGAATATATGGAAAAGCACTCTGTCTCAAAGCTCATCGGTTCGCCTCCCGGTTATGTCGGATACGACGAGGGCGGTCAGCTCACCGAGAAGATACGCCGTAAGCCCTATTCCGTCATACTGTTTGACGAGATAGAAAAGGCGCATCCCGATGTATTCAATATCATGCTTCAGATCCTTGACGAAGGTACTCTGACCGACTCGAAGGGTGTAAAGGTCGATTTCAAAAATACCGTGATCGTCATGACGAGCAATGTCGGTGCGCAGAGCATCACGAGCGCAGGAAAGCCGCTCGGTTTTGCGTCGGACACGAGCGATAAAGCGAACGAAGATATCAAGTCAAAGGCAATGGCAGCGCTGAAAGAGCTTTTTCGCCCTGAGTTTTTAAACCGTGTTGACGGTATTATCGTATTCAATAAGCTCACAAAAGCGGAAATATCCGAGATCGCAGGCAAGATGCTCGATGAAGTTAAGACGAGAATTGAAAAGATCGGCGTCAGCGTGACATTTACAGATGCTGTTGTGGCATACCTTGCCGATATCGGCTTCGACCCGGTTTACGGCGCACGGCCTCTGAGACGTGAGATACAGCGTACCATTGAGGATTCATTCTCGAATGAAATGCTCGCAGGCTCGCTTGCCGCAGGCGACAGGGTCACGGCAGATATCCAAGATGGAAAGATCGTATATACGAAAATATGAATTCAATGCGGAGTGTTTTTTCAAAACACTTCGCAGGAAGATATAAAAAAATCGGAGGAAACAAAATGAATATTGTCTTATTATTTGACCGGGCGATCAGAAAACTGAAATTGAAGTATAAAAAGTATGTTTTTCGCAAACAAATAGGATGCAGTCATTCGGATTTTTCTCTTGTCGGAAACGTGACTCTCATAAATCGAAATGTCAAACTCGGGCATCATGTAGCGCTTTATCCGGATGTAATGCTGTTTGGCGACGGACCGATAGAAATCGGAGATAATGTTAACATTGGAAACGGTACGGTGATTTATGCTTCAAAATCGGGTGGAGTAAAAATCGGAGATAATACAATGATAGCTGCTCAGTCATATATTATCGACATGGATCATGGGATCAAGGCTGGAGAATTAATCAGAAATCAAAAAAACACGGTTTCTCCGATCGAAATAGGAGAAGATGTCTGGATCGCTGCCGGATGCAAGATACTGAAAGGCTCGGTGATTCATGACGGAGCTGTTATAGGCGCTGCAAGTCTTGTCAAAGGAGAAATACCAAGTGATGCGATCGCAGTAGGGGTTCCTGCGCAGGTGAAAAAATACCGCAAAAAGGAAAATGAATAAAAACGGCGTCACGATGTTCTGTATTATGATGATATAAGAGGTGTTGCCAACGCCTCTTATATTGCAATTTATTATTTTTTGATTTAGAGAGAAAAAACTATTGACAAAAATATCTCATTGTGGTATTATTATCTGGTCATGAAACGCCCCTGTAGCTCAGCCGGTAGAGCACTTGACTTTTAATCAAGGTGTCTGGAGTTCGATTCTCCACAGGAGCACCAAGCAAATAACCCTTGATATTACTGAATTTCTCAGTGATATCAAGGGTTATTTGCTTTTTCACATATCCGTGTACTGCCGTATAATACCGCCAAAATCCGCCGTTTGTGTGGTCAAAATGTAGTCAAAATCTACTGTTGCCCGGAGCACTACGCTCTGTTTTTTTAAAAAATGTCGAATTTATCGAAAAAACATTGACAAAATGGAAAAATATGATAAAATATAAGATACATTAATGAAAACATTAATACGCGACGCCAAAGACAGTAGGGGATCGGCATTTTTGAATGCTGTTGTCATAATATTCCTACCGAGGTTAAGCATATAGATTTTAAGAATGACCCATAATTAAAATCGTTTTGCCCGATCTCTTTTGGCGCCCTGTCTCTGTTAGAGATGGGTGTTTTGTTTTTTCTTAGAGTATTTTTGTTGCTTGTACACCAGAATACGACATATCTTTCTTGACTAAGCCGAATTTTTAGGTTAGCATTAATTGTTATTCGTGTTATGCGTCCGATTAAATGTCACGCTATTAAGACGAAAACAAATATGTTATGAAAGAACGAGCATCAATGGTATTCGATTTTGAAAAAACAATAACGATTAGCTTTTCGGTTTTCGGAACAAGGAATTCAAAAATTTTAATGGAGGTAAATGCGGACAAGCCCGAGCCGGCAAAGTTTCCGCATTGCAGGCAGGATTACGCCTGTGAAAGTAACGGAGCTATGGAAGAACTAAATGCAAATTTAGAGGAAGCAACAAATTATCTTATTCAATGGTTTTACAAAACAGGGCAACGATATTCTTGCACGAGAACTAAAGTGGGGAAACTGTTATCTATCGTTGCTTTAGTATATGCACGTCAGAATAAGCGGGTATTTAAAGAAAATGTATATAAATACACTGATTGCGGTATGGCTATATATGAAATTATGGAACGATTCATGGCTACTGATATTTATAGACAGTATAGCTATGAGGATACAAATGAAGCTATTGTTAATAGTCCAATTATTGATTGCGAAATTCCCTCGGAATATCAAAATACTTCTAGCGTCAGTGATGAAACAAGAGGTATAATTGATCAAGTGTTTCAATTATTCGGTGCCTATTTACCATCGTATCTCGGAGAATGTCTTAACCCCATTGCGGAAGCGCCAGGGGTAACAACTTTGGAGAACATAATCGATCTTGCTAAAATACAGAAGTTGGATAAAAGTCTCTTTGATTCAGTTGATGAGAAATATCGACGTGTAATAGACTTTTTGCGGAACTATTAAAAAAGGAATGCATTTTAAGGAGAGGCAATAAATATGAGGGACAATGGAAAAGCACAGAATTATGAACAACTTAAGCAAATAGTTACTGCTTTTTGTGAAATTATATTTACGTCAAAAGATTCTTTGGATACATCAATCATAGACGCAAAAAAATGGATGGATAATTTAACCTCGGATGATATTGAGATATTGAATTCAGATGAAAATGAAATGGAATTTCATGTCAGAACATTTATTCAGGATTCGGTAGGTATTTATATTAAAAATTTTTATCAGAATATATCTATATCTCAGCCATATATTCCGCAGCCATTTGAATTTACTAGCGGCGGCGCTTATTTATCCTTTTGCGATAAATGTGAAAAGTATTATAAGGAAAATCATTCTAACAATAATTTACCTCGAGTTCTCAAAATTGTTCTTGTGTATATTGGAGACATCATTGAACATCATGATATTTTTAAACGTTTTTATGACATTCATTCTGAAAGAGCATCGAATTCAATCGTACAGAGATTAGAAGAAGCAGCTGAGAGAAAGACAGATGAAGTAGCCGAGAGAAAAGCAAATGAAGTAGCCGAGAGAAAAGCAAATGAAGTAGCCGAGAGAAAAGCAAATGAAGTAGTTGAGAATGCTTTGAAAGACTCACAAGAAAATATTAAAGAATCAGCAAAGGACGAGGTTAAAAAAGCAGTCGAGGTTAAAATGGCGGAGATAACTCGGAAAAACTCTGAAATGAGCGTCACAATATTAGGCATTTTTGCGGCAATTATGGTTACGATTGTTGGGAGCTGGGTTTACTCGTCTTCGATTCTTGCAAGCGTAAAAGACGCTAATTTCTTTCGCCTGATAAGCGTTGCGGCACTCGTTGGCTTAATTTCTTTCTGCCTGATATATGTGATGTTTCGATTTATTGAAAAACTTAGCGGTAAAGGCGCAGACAGAGAACAAGATGGTGGATCCACAATAACCAGATGGTGGCAAGAACATTTTCCGGGGTGGGTTGCGATTGTTATCTGTACTGTTCTAATCGTTATAATGACATTGGGGATCTATTGGCAATTCACATGCCCCGAAAAAGGCGATTCCAAGAGTTTCGAGGAATCTCAATCAGATACGGATAATTCTGAGCCTGCCAAGGATATAAATGTGAATGTAAATATCGATACATCGGACGGTGTAGAGATTTCAACAGAAGATTCCTCGGCCATAAGCGAAGCCAAAGAATAATTTGAATATTAAAATCACACACAGAAGTACAAATCTGTGTGTGATTTTTTATGATGTCAGAGATTGGTCGTCTGCCCCCATACTAACTTCCTTTTCGATGCGAGGATTAGCTACGATTACCGTGAAATCATTTATAAATTCCGAGTCGATTGAGAATCCGATAGAAGATCAGCATCATGCGTACCATCTGTTCGGAAAGTCCGAAATGTGCTGAGTCCTTACCAGCAAAATCACCGTTTGCTCTGAGCTTATCAAGCATTGCGACAGCCTCTTTTCCTCCCATCGCATCCGTAATATGTGCATCCCAGTCTACACTTGTAATACATGGTACAATTTTTTTGCTTATATTTTCAAAATCCTTTTTAAGCTGTGTATTCTCTTTAGCATATGCTGTAAGGTTTTTCTGTAGCGTATCATTTTGCTTAATCAGCGCATCTACATTTTTTGAGAGCGCATCAAAAGCTTTCTTTTCTGACGTTGTCATAGGTATATCCTCCGGGTATAATTCTTCATATTTTTCTTTTACAAGTGCAAGGTAATAATCCCACCCGTAATCGTCAAGTGTACGATGCGGGCAGTGCTTATTCGCATAGTCCTCGTGCTTTGTGATCCGACTAAGGTCAAGTCCCCATCCGAACTCGTGCATCAATCGCACACACAGCTCAGCGGCGTTTTCCTGCGCCCTCTCGAATCGTTTTCCGCCTGAGAGCGAGTAACATATTTCAATTCCGACGCTCTTGCGGTTTCCCGGACCGTATGATCCATCTCCTGCGTGCCATCCATTACGGTCGAACGGTATGATCTGTACTGCCTGTACATCGTCTACTGCAAAATGGTACGAGGTCGCAGCAGGATTATTGTGTACATAGCGCGCCTCGTTTTCTGCCGGCGCATCGTTTGCGGTGTTATGAATACACAGTTTTTCCGGCACCATCCCGTATGTCGCTTTGAGATTCCAAAGCGACTCCGGGATAAGGTTCTGTACGATCGGCAGCATATCACTCGACCTCGGGCAGTTTTGTGGCAACGCTCGTGAGCAGCGAGAGCCCACCTGCCAAAACCGATGCGGACGCAACGACCGCCCAATTCACGTCGGAGATCAGTGCGCTCGTTCCGATGGTTGCGATCGCCGTCTGAGCGACCGTTCTGATTGCTCTGATTCCTGCTGCTTTCATCCATGCTTTGATGTTTTTCATCTTTTATTCCTCCTTATTTTCAAGGGCTGTCGAAGCCCTAAGATTACATTGTAGTGTTTTGAAATTGTCAGTCATGATGTACGGTTTTGTTTTTCCAAGCCTTCAAGATCGGAGATCCGATGATTTGCGACTTTGATCTCCTCGTCTTGTACCGCGACACGCTCTTCGAGATGATATACCCGCTCGACCACCTGATTGTGCTTGTCCTGTTTTTTCTCAAGTTGTTCGATACGGTAGTTTGTCAGTTTTGAATTGACCGCAATTCCGGCGAATGTTCCTATCGCACTGCCGAGCAATGTGATTAGTGCAACAATAATTTCTGTTTCCATTGTTATGTATCCTTTCTAAATTCAAGTGCTGTTGTTTTGAATCAATGACTTTAATTCATCCAATTTTCCGTCGATATAATCTTTAACAGACATCACCTGAGAGACACGTGAAATAAATAATACAGCGAGGTCGTCTCCCTGCACAAAGTAAACATACGTACCTGCTTCATACGGTATATCCACGCCGGGATTCTCGCCCATCATCTGTTCTATAAGCTCTGCCGGAAGCACGCCTGCGTGTTCAGCAACAACAATAATCGGCTCGTTGCCAAACATATAAAACGTGATTCCGAGAGATTCCGAGAGTTCGGTCATCTTGCCATCTTGTGAAGCGTTTTTAATAAGAATATCCGCTGTTTCGGTACCGGACTTCTTAGCAACGTCAAAGAGAATATTTTCAGGCACAGATGCGTTGTCACTGATCTTATAATACATGCCGAAAATATTAAATTTGTTTGCCGTATCGCCGTCCCATTCTGCGAGCGGAATATGCACTGTCGCCTCGTGAGCGTTTACGCTTCGATTCACAAAATCATATACAGCTCTATTTGTAGGATAGTTCTCATCATTTATATTTGGTTCAAAGCCGTCGTCAATGTAGGTCGCTTTATTGCGTGCGTCCTCTTGGTTTTCGATAGCTTCTAACATCTCCTGAAGAGTGCTGTCAAGAATTTGTACAAGGCTGCCTGAACCTTCTCCGAGTATCGCATCTCTTAAATCTTTACCGATCGCCCCTTCGGGGGGATCATCCCCCCATACAGGAAAACCGAAATACTTTGTTTGAGGCATATATCGTCACCTCCACTTATTATGTTGTCGGTTCTTCGTCGGCTTCTGCTGCTGTGTCAACAAGCCCCTCAACTTCGGACGGTGTAGGGAAGTAAATTCTGAATTTGTCTTCCTCAAAGAGCGGCACGACGTTCTTTGCATCAACCGTAATCGGTTCGGTCAGCTCGCCCCATGCCATTATTCCGTTATTCCCGGTAGCGGAGCTTGACAGGAAAAAGTACGGATAAGCTCCGGGCCACGCCGCAAGCGAGCGATTGAATTTGATCTCCTTCTGAACACCGCTGTTTACCGCCTGCGCTCCTGTGATCGTCAGAAAGTCGCTCTTCCACGTGGCATTGGTTCCGGTAGACATCTCTCCGAGCTTTATTCTTTTGTAGTTTGCATCTGTCGGCTCGTTCACAGATACAGATCCGGCAGATTCATCAGGCACCGTTCTTGAAAGTCCAATATAACACGCCTTTGCCGTGTTGACACTAACTTTTCCGTCTGAACTGTTTCCGAGAATTGCTTTTAGCAGACTTTCTCTTAAAGACTGTGAAAGTCCGAGGAATTTAACGCTGTTTCCTGCTGTTGTTTTGATTGCCATAATTGTTTTTCTCCTTATGTTTTAATTTTTTATTGCCACCGCATCTATGTCCGAAACGGTAAGTCCGTCCATGTATGCGATCAGTGTCGTGTCAAAATCCGTTTGTGTTGGTTCGGTATATATTTCAGTCGTCATGGATGCCGAACACATTCCCATGCATATTGATGATGTTTCTTTCGATGCCGTCTCACCGTATGACGCAAAAGCGTCCCCTGCGCTCATACCGTAATGTTCTGCACATCCGATAACCGAAGGTTGTCCCTTACGCATTTCAACCGCAGAGTAAGCTGAAAGTATCATATATTCTGTCGATACTTCTTTGATCCCGGCTATAAGATACATGAGCTCTGCCGATGGCGTAAGAGAGCGGCACGTTAAAGACTTGTACAGCTCTCCCGTGGCTTTTGCAGGGTCTGCCTCGGCCACGTGCGGAGGGAAAGTTACTACACCTTTTATTGCTCCTTCAGCATCACTCAATTTCATGAGACCGAACGGAAGAAATATAGTTTTTGCATTTTCTTCCGCACTGTCTGCGCAGAGCAGATTTGCATTATGTATTCCACCGCCTATATGTTCGGTTGTCGGCACTTCACCCCGTGCAGACACAGCAGGAACTATAAATACCATCATGCCTGAATGCTCAACGGTAGATACTTCACCCTCACTCAATTCAGGCTTTAATTCAGACACAGGAGCATATAGCGATATTGCTTTGCCCGTTTCGCCGAGATGAGTATCTGCCCGGGCTCCACTCGATAGGATGAAAACACTTACACCCCTTCCGATATCGGAGGGGACAACTTCAGGTTTTGCTTCGTTTGCAATACCGCCTGCAAACGGGTTTACCGCAAGTCCCGGAGCTATGATGCGCAGATACGGAGAAGCTTCCACTGTTCCCGCGCCGAGAGCATGGCTTCCATGTAATTCTCCGCCGCCCTCTGTGCACTCCGCTATAGGGAACGGCGCAAACAGGAGCGATGCTTCACACATCTCGGGTATTGTAGAGCTCCAAACGAGCTTATCACCGATATAGATTTTAGAAGATTTGTCTCCGATATAGATTCCTTTAATAGCCATTCTAAGACAAATCAAAGGGCATCACCGTCCTCAATTACAACGTACATAATATTCTTGTGGTCTGCCGCGTCAGGTGGTAGCTCATACACTACCCGCACGATCGGCTGTTCTGACAGCCTGCTGCCGTCTGGAAGCACAATGTCGACCGCATCCACCAGGGGAAAGCTTCCGTCGTTTGCAGGCTTTATTTTATCAATAAAATTTATTGCCATCTCTCATCACCTCCCATCAAGTCACATTCACGGTTATCGTCCCGAGATTTGCATTTGTGCTTCGCCATAACTGATAGGGCTCGGTATAGCCGCTCGCATTTGTAAAATCTCCCGAAGAAACAAGCTCAAAGCCACCCTCAAAACCGCCGACCTTGAATACTGGCGTTCCGTATCTTGTCGGACAAGCGTAATAAATATACTCGCCGTCTCCGGCCGTAACCGTAAAGTTTTTGTTTCTGTTTCCCTGAAGTGTTTTTGACAGATCCGAAATGTTAGAACCGTCGTTTCCGACACCCGTATACACACCGTTGTAAAAATATAATGATTTGGACTCGGTGATTTTATGTCCCCGTTCGTCTGTTGCTATAACCTTGAACGTAGTATCAGACGATATGCCGTTCCCGACCGCTTCCAGGTGACTATCGTTTACTACCTCATGCATCGCTACATTATTTTTCAAAAGTACAATGGAGCTAACGGTTTTATCCGTCTGAACGCTGATAAGTATGTCTTTTTGCACTCCTTTTTCTAAAACGGTATGGTTTATACTAAATACTGAAATTTTAGCATGTTCGCATGTAAAGTCTGCTAACTGATTTTCAAGGTCATTGATTTTTCTATCTATTTTAAGCAATGCATCACCGGCCGTCTTATTCTGAGCCGGGTCGTATACCGTAGTTGTCAGATACTTTTCGCTGTATAGAAATTCATGCGATTCATAATTACGCAGTGCGCTGTATCCGTCCCACAGATTAGAAGCCGTGGTTGGAAAATTTACATATGTTGTATGGCAAAGCACACGCTCATAGATTTCTCCGTCGAGAGGAATAAACCGATAAATGTGAATCGGTTCGGTAAGCGGGTCGACTGTCGGGTCGACCGTTTCCGGATCGGTGTCGATATAGTACTCTTCACTGCCGTAAACCGGGGAGAGATATTCGCCGTCGTAGTGGTCGAATTTTCTGACGGGACCGTATACGACCTGATTCACGGGTGCGCTGAACTCTATGATATCAACTGCATATTCATCCTCCACGGGGCGTAGGGAAATTATCTTTCGTTCGTCAAAGCTCTCTGGTCTGTCGCTGAAACCGAGAAACAGCTTTTGATAATCCTCGTTTTTCAGAGCATCGAGTTTGTCTGTGCTCCATTCCGAGAAAGACAGAGATCCGTCGCCGTCCGAAATAATGAGCCGATTCTTTTCGCCCTTTGTTGCATTCCGGAGTACTTCGCTTGCGGCTTCGGCGGAGATCGCATGTCCGAGCGCTTCTTCCGCCTGGCGGAGCGCCGTGATCAGAGCGCCGTATTCATTCTCCGATTCCGCACTCGGATTTGAAAGACGGTAGTATTTGCCGCTCGCCCACTCGGGCGCACTCTCGCCCTCAATATTTCGGTATACTCCTCCGTCGTTCTTGGTATAGTACACGCCGTAGTTGTCGGACCAGTCATCCGGGCATTCGGTCAGTACTTCATAGATTGGAAACGCTCCGGAGGCTCTCACAAGAAGGTTAAACTCCGGGGCGGCGATCGTCTCAGTTCCGCTGTAAAGCACGATCTGACAGCGTACCGTCCCTGCCATTTTCGTAAATTGTGTCGTCAGAATTACGTAAATCCCGCCGTCCTTTATTTCGCACCGGTTCATTATTTTTGTGCCGTCCGGCTTTAGTGCATACAGCACTGCGATCATATCGTCCGGGCAGTCAAAGCGTTGTGTTCCGTTCGAGAGCGTAAACGTGATCGCACGGGAGGCGGTGTCGCCCTGGTAAGCGTCGATATTCGCCTGCACGCCCGTGCGTGTAATGTCTAAGTTATATTTGAGTTGTGCCGTCATTTTTCCCTCTCCTTGTTGTTTTTCTCAGTATAACAAAAGGGCAGGGGTTATTTCTAACCCTATGACTATAAAAAACAGCCTAAATAAAAAAATATTGACATAAGTGCTCGCTTTGTGTATAATAATAGTACAGATAAGCAAGGAGGTGTAATTATGGCAACGTCGTCTATTACAAAACAATTTATCATAAAAGACGAGAAGACATTCCGTAAGCTCAAAAAAGAATTAGATAATGCGCCGGAAAGAAAAACGGTTGTTAATAAAAAATCATCTTCTTTAAGTAGGGGGCGAGAAGGATTAAAGAAGTTCTTGTCCCACTGAGCGATATGTTTTCGAGAGCCGCAAAAGATACCGTTTTTAACGATGTATTGAGGGCGGCTCTTTCTTCGTTTCGATGTGCGCAGGATAAAGATATCGAAATGTTTTTGCAGGACAAGGCAGAGGATTTCATCAAAAGAAAGCTTTGTCATGTATATTTATTGTTAAATGAAGAGTCGTTTCGTCGCGATGAGCTTAAAATCGAAGGGTACTTTACATTATCTTCAAAGAGTCTTGTCGCAGAACAAATCAGTCGTAGCAAAGTTAAAAAATTCACGAGCGGAAACAGCAAAGCGGAAACCATAAACTTTGTATTGATCGGTCAGCTCGGAAAGCGCGTCGAATTAAAAGATGGCAAATATATTCGTTCCGATTTAAAAGGAACGGAAATTCTTGATTTTGCATTTGAAGTCATACGCGAAATAGACGCTATGCTTCCATGTAAAGTAGCGTTAGTCGAATGTGGCGACGAGGAAAAAATCCGAGGGTTTTATGAGGGTTACGGGTTTAGCTTCTTGCAAAACGACGGAACACACAATCAATACACAAAATTAATATAGTACATAAAAACCAACCGGACGATTGCCCGGTTGGTTTTTTGTACTTTTTTATTCGTGGAAATAATCTTTCCACTCGTCCTGCCATCCGTCGACACACTTCTCTGCATCCTTGCGTGTATCTCCGATATCACGCAGGGCGTCGACCGCACCATCATAGTCAAGCTCTCCATTCATGAATCGCTCTTTGATGCGTGCCTGATCGGCCGATTTGTTAAATCCTGCGATGGTCTTTGCCGCCTCGGACGGTTTTTGACCTGCATATTGCGTGAGCAGGGAAAGCGCAGTGTCCTCATCGAGCTTGCCGTCTGTCAGATTCTTGCCGACTTGTTTCCTTACCGTCTCATGCACCTTCTTCTCGGCTTCGTCGCCCGTTTGAGGAATAAATGTCTTGTATTCCTCGATCGCCGCATCTATATCTCCGCCGTCTCGGATGGCCTTGTATATGTCTGTCGATTCGCCGAACGATTTCTCGCCTGTGTCCTTTTTGTACTCCCATTCACGGAATTTTCCGTTGAGGAAGGATTCACCCCATAACCCCGTGCGGTGCAATGTGGTAAAGTACTCATTCCGCCCAGCCGGCTCTTTCTCCCACTTCTTGCGGAAGTACTTTAAGATTGCCTCCTCAATATCGTTACGCTCATCTTCATCCGATGCACCGTCATACAGCTCACGCAGTTTGCGTGCGACCTCTTCCGGGTCGTCCTCGCGTACATCGATTTGTTTTACCTTTTGTGCATAGGAGAGTGTCCCGAGGTCGTCGTCAAAGTATTTTTTCCACTTTCCGTCGATAGTGCCGTAAGCGATTTCCTTTATACTGTTCATATGTCCGCCGACCGCACCGACGATCATGCCGACATTGCGGGCAGGGATGCCGAAAGCGATGCATAGATCTCCGACGAGCTTCTTTGCGCTCTTGACAGCACCTTCCCATCTATCGTCAGCCGACTCCTCATCAGTTTTTTTAACACCTTTGATAAGATTTTGTACGCTTTGAACCATATCTCCGGCGATATCAAAAGCCGTCCCGATTCCGGATAGCTCGGTCGTATAGTACTTACCGCCCGTAATACACGCTTCTATCATTCGGTATATTTCGCTTCCGAAAAGCACATTGCTCGCCATACTCTCACTGAAATACATCGCTGTTCCGACGGCGACGCTTTGTGCGCTCAGCTCGTCGTCATCGTCACGGTATGCTTTGAGGTTGTGAAGTAACGCCTGCACCAGCACCCGTGAAACTGCGATATCTACGCCTGCCACGATAAGGGAAGAAAGCGAGTTTTTAAGTGCGGTGCGTGCATTACGTAGATCTGTTTTCGTCACGCCTCCGCACCCTTTTCCGAAATCGTGCTGATATCGCATCAGCCGTGCCGCCGCAGAGTATGCGATATTGAAGTTTTGCAGCCTCTGTGTCGTAAACATAGCGATCGACTTTACAAATTCGTTTTGCGACCGTGCGATCGCCGTGCGTTGCAGTGTAGTATAGTTCGGCTGTGTGCGTTCGACCGTGCGGTTAAACGCCTGTGCTACCTGCTCATACCATTCCTCGCTTCCATGCTCAAGATACCCAAACTGCTCGTCGACATAATACTGCGCCGCATACCACAGCCTGCCGACCGTTGCCGCATCCATCGCATTGATCCAACCGAGCAGGCCTTTCTTTATGACGGTGTTGTCTTTTATCTTTGTGCTTACTTTCGCTTTTCCCGAAAGACCGTCGAGCCTTTCGGTCGTGTATCCCTGTAATCGGTACCATAAAAGCGGCGAGTATTTTGCGATCAGCTCCTGATCCGCACGGCTGAATACCGGCAGACTGTCGCCGTCTTTGCGTGCAAGCGCACGGGCGAGCGGTCTCCATCCGAGCTCGGCAGCAGCCGTCGGATAGGAAGCAGTCTGTAAGAGTGCAACCCGTGGATTGAGTATCAGCGCCGATTTAGCAAGTCCGCCTCGCAGGATCCCTGCGATCTGCTTGCCCAGCGTTGCGTCACCGCCCGTCGCCCCGATCATGTCTTTTATGATCTTTTCGAGGTACGCACCGCCGTTGCGATTGCCGAAAACATCGTTGACCGCATTTTTCACGCTGTCGGAATAACCCGAATCGATCATGTTGTATACTTTTTTGAAATTGTCGAGTGCTCCCGACATTCCTGCATACTTTGCGATTCCGTCGAGATGACGGCTGACCGTATCCGTCACGCCGGAGAGGACGAGCGGATTGTACGAGGTCACACGGTCCTTAAGGAATCCGAGCCCGTCGAGGGTGATCTCGCTCCCGAAGCTTTCAAGCTCTGTTTTGTTATAGTCCGTATCAGTCAGGATCGGGAAATAATTCTCGATGAGATCACGGTGGAAACCGTATCGGTCGTAGGTTGTCTCGTCGATCAGCGATGCACTGTAACGGAAAAATTCCTGCGCCGCACTGATCCATTCCCGGTCGTAGTCGGTCAGCGCCGCCTCGATCTTTTCGCGCATCCCCTCGAGGCCTGCGATGTGCTCCTCACGGATACGGTTCGTCTCCTGTTCCGCCTGCTCGAGCTGTTCTCTTGCCGCCTGCCACTCATCGAGGATCGGACGCTTTTGCTCGTCGCTCATGTGCTGCCATTGCTCAGTGCCCGTCTGCCACTCTGCGGCGGAGATTCGCGCACGTGCGTCGTGGATCGCATTATTTGCCTCGACCAGCTTCTGTCCCACACCGACCGCACGGATCTTCCCGTTCTTTGTGCGGATGCTGATGCCGCCGGACTCCATATGGCGCAGGTTGTCATCGCTCTGCATATGTAGGTAAAGCGCTATCAGCTGATCGTGCGTGAGCTTGATCGCCTCGCCTTCAGCGTCAGTCAGACCGATGTCGACGGCATGCTTTTCGCTTACCATCCTGCGAAGCGCCTCGGCATTTTCCTTTCCCGTAATCAGGTCGTTAAAGAGCATCGTCCCCTGCATTCTGATATTCAGCATTTCTCTCTGTGCGTCGTTTAAGTCATCATACATTGCGACCCACAACGAGTTTTTTGCGAATCCGCCCAACCTCTCGAAAAATGAGCGAGGCGAGAGCATCGATTGCAGAAACGATGATGCGATTCCGTTTTTCGAGCCTTTTATCGCCCTTGTTTCGGCGATGAGCGCCCGTCCTGCCTCATAAACATCCTTTTTGATTCGACTGCCTTTGAGCTTGACCGCATCCCGTACGACCTGATCGGTCGCTTTGAGCGCACGCCATAGCGTGTCGAGCTGTGCCGCACTCAGATCGTTTGCATTTGCTCCCTTCAGTTCCTGTTCAGCCCTCTCGAGCATTCTTGATACGAGCGGATCGTATGCTGCGCTTTGTGCGCTGTTTTCTCCTGCGGCGTATGCGTCATACATCTGCCTGACTGCGCTGATCGCGTCTCCTATGCTCTGTCCTCCTTCGGCGACGACCGAACGGATCCTTGCGAGCTGCTCGCGCTGTTCAGGATCAGCTACGGCGATCATGCGATCATATTTTGCGAGTCGCTCAGACCGATTGCCGTCAAAGCGGTTTGCCGCTTCCAGGACTCCGATGATCGCGCATTGCATATTCTGAGGAACATACTTTTCCTTTGTCGGTCTGAAAAGTCGTGCGTTCATCTGATTCATCAGTCGGTCGATCTTTGCACGCGTTTCGCTTTGCTTGCGTCGCTCGCGTGCCTTTTCGGTCATTTGTGCATAGTGTTCTGCCATCAGACGTATTGCTGCCTGCCTGTGCCCGCGTTCGTTCTGCACTGCCTGCCTGCCTTCGGCACGTGCCTGCCTTACCCGGTCGTTCAGCTTCCCGATGCGTTTTTCGTAATAGTTGTACTGCTGCATCAGAGCGCGGTACCGCTTTTCCGCTTCTATATCTGTGACGGTCTTTCGCACCGGCACGATATTCGGGTCGTACAGCGCATCCAGCAGAGTAGCGGCAAGGTCCATCGCCGCCATGTGCTCGATCTGTGCGTCCCCGTTATACGGATCGACCCACACTCCGCGCGCCGCATCGGCGCTCGCTTTCATGTACGGTAGCAGCTCGACCAGGAATTCATCCTCGTGATCCGTTTTGATGTCGTAGATGCTCCGTGCTTCCTCTATAATATCGGCAACAAAAAGCTTGCTGTTGCTATTGATACGGATCATACCTCCGCTTTCCCGGCGGAAGTTGGTCATCGTCCCATAGGTGTTTATGATCTCGCGCTTTTGCGCTTCGGTGATCTGCACGCCAGTCTCACGCAATGTCCGGCGGAACTCCCTCTCCACGCTGTCATACGGCGTTTTTTCTAATTCCGCCGAATTGGCGATCATATCCCGGGCGAGGTCAAAGGCCATATCCTGCACGATCACCATATTCGGTGTCTTACTGCGCACTAAGTACCCGTAAAATTCAGTAAGCTTTTCAAACGCCTGTAATTTCCCGGCATCGTCATACTGCACGCCGTACCGCTGCATGACATCATTCATGTACCGTCGCAGAGCCTTCGGGCTCGGCACTTTATGTTCCCATACCTTCAACTTACTGCGTATCAGATCGTTTTGCAGTTTGGTAAGCTCATAATCCTGCCGCAGTTTGCGGATCTCCGCTTCCTGCGCACTGTCGGCCGACTTTTGATAGCGGACACTTTTACCGAGCACGCCGTCAGGACGTGCAGTATATCCGTAATGTTGCAAAACACTTTCGGGTAAAATATCCGGAAAATACCTGTTGACAAAGTCGAGCAAATCGGATATACTGATAGTAGAGTCGGTATCCGGAGCGGAATTTTTCGTGACTGGAGGCAGCAATGCACCCGGCTCTTTTTTTGCATTGAGTGCATATAAGACATTGACATCCTCGACCTCGCCGGAAAACTCATTGACTACAAATCGCACGACATACGGTTCGTTTTTTGTGTTTTTGGCCATACCGATAAAGATACTGCTTCCTGTCGCCGTTTTCTTTTTCGGGTTCATTTCGTTTATGCGGATGGCATTTTGCAGTATCTTGCCTGCTTGAAGCGTAACAGGTGCATTGACCGAAAATCTGCGGTCAAGTCCGTGCTCGAGTCCTTTGCGGGATAAAATAACATCAGAGTCAGTATCATTCACATGAATGCTGATATTGCCGTCTTCCCGACGTTTTCCGACCTTTTCGGCATTTTCGAGCGCATGACTGACAATTCCTTTGCGAGCAAGATTTGACGGCTCCGGGATATTTCGATCGCTGATTTGCGTGACATGCATATCCGGCTTGCTTACCAACTCATCATATGAATATTTATCAGCTGACATCTGATAGCGGACATTTCCGGAATTTTCTTGCCCTGAAGTGTTGACATCTTGCCCGGAATCGGATATACTATCAGTAGAAGGTTTTGCGTTAACAATACCCAGAGATTTATGCAGCTGGGGATTCACTTGCGCAAGGCCTTCTTTTTCATATTCTACTTTTACTCCGTGTTTTGCTATTATGTTACTCACATAGTTCGCCTTCGCAGGGAAAACGGTTAACACAAGATTGTATTTACGGTATTTGCTGTTAATGTCCAGAACCGTATTCATCTCGACCGAAACAATGCGTATATTCTTTTTTTGATCCTGTATGGTAGCAAACAGATTGAGCCTATCGTTGTCCATCCGCACGATTGTATCCGGGTCGGATATATACTGTGGGAGGTTTTTTGCGATCTCTCGTCCTAAATTGTGATAATTTCCTTCGAGTACGCCTTCGTGTCTTGTCTCCAGATACAACGAGTGGTATTGAATAATAACCTCGAGATCCGCTGCATCCTCGACATGATCGAGGATTACCGCCGGCGTATGCTCCATTACGCGAACAAAGTCTCCTTTGTGCTGTTTCGCATATGCATCGCTCGCTTCAAGGACAGCATCTACATTTTCCTCGAATGATTTCTCATTCATCCGGGAAAAGCGTATTGTCTCCTCACGCTGCGCATTCGCAGCGCTTTTTTCATTTTCCGCCGACTTTGCGCTTGCAAGAAGCTCCCGGAATTTCTCGTTGATGTGCTCGAGCATATCTGCATCCTGCGAAAGCGCCTTTATAAGCTCGTTCGATTTATATCTCTGTGTGAAGTTCGCCACCGCATCACGAAGCATTTGCGAAAGGGAAGTGAAAAAGTCAGCGAGCTTCTGCAAAAATTCCGCTCCGTTTTTCTTTTGTGCGGTCTGAACGTAAAAATCGCCGAGAAAACGCTCATTTGAGAGTGCGTCAAAGCAGGAATCTGCCGCTATCTCTTCCTCGAGATATGCACGTTTTTTCGCCTCTGACAGATGGGCGGTTTCCTCGCTGTAGTTTTCCTCAAACTGTGCATATACCGCATCATATTTGCCCGTGTCCTTAAGCCACGTTATCACGTCAGATTGTAACTGCCCTGAGAGCGCGCCGTTCAGTCCTTTCAGATAGTGGAACATCTCGTGTCCCATTGTTCGGGTGAGCAGTCCTGCATCAATATCCATGCCGAGGACGATTCTGTTTGTGCCGGCGATGTGACCGCCTTTGTATCCGTTTGCGAGATCGGCAAAAACGACCTGCACACCGTACCGCTCGGCGGTTCGTTCGATCAGCCGAAGCATGGCATTTGCCGCATGCTTTGTTCCGAGCTTGTCGGATGCGGCATAAGCTTGCACGACATCCTCCCGTGTGACCGAAGAATATACCGCACCTACGTCAGAGTTGCCTTTTTTAGTTGCGCTATATATCGCCTGCTTCAGAGTATTGTCCGCCCTCTCCCACGATGCAGTATTTACGCCTGCTAACATCGCAATACCGCTGTCAGACAGGGAGAACCCACAGCGTGCTATGTCCGATACCGCCGAAACCAACTCCGGACTTATCTGAGCCACGACCCTGCGGTCAGTCGCTGCCGCCTGTATGATGGCATTTGCGATATTCGCATTGTCCGTGCTCTCGATGACTGTGTCATAAATACTCCGCACCTTTGAGGATAAGTCGGCGGTACTTATGGTAACCGTACCCGCATCCGCACCCTTGTTATCGACCGTACTCATCTCAAATGTACCGTCGGCATTGATCGCCGTGATTTTCGTTCCGCGTACGACCTTCTGATTTCCTTTGCCGATATACGGGCGCACAATACTGCCGAGCGCTTTTGTGCTTCCGCTCTCTACACCCGCGATCGTTTCCCGGGTCTGCATCGCTTGTTCTGTCGCAGAGATCGCCGCATCGGTTGTCGTTTCTGTGAAAAAACGGGCGAACTTCCCGTCCGGGTCACCCTGCATATCCTGTACGATCTCGCGTATCTGTTCGCTTTGCTCATATAACGCACGCTCGTCCGGGCTCAGCTCCTGCCCGGTCAGCGCACGGTACGCCGTCTCCATCATATCGGAAAGCTTATCAGATTCAGTAATGCCGTACCGTTCGGAGAGCTCGTCTGCAATTACCTGTTTTGCCGCACTTTCCGTCTGCGCAGAGATCTGCTTTCTCAGATTCCGGTTGACCTCACGCATCATCACGGCGGCGTCATGCTTGCTTACATTCTTATTGCCGTCCGAGTATTTCTCTGCGGCTTTGCGTGCGGTATTTCCTTCAGGAAGCTCGAGCGCCGCCTCGACCAGGCGCACACCGCCGTCGTTATCCAAAGCGGAACGTGAAAGTCTGTGCGTGTCGATGGCATTTCCTATATGTTCACCTGCTATATTGCCGAGCTGTGCCGCACTACCCATGGCAGCGCCTGACAAACCGCCTGCGAGAAATGCAGCGGCGTCCTCACCGAGCGAATCGAAGATCGCATGTGCGAGCGCCTGGCCGCTGCTCTCTCCTGCGTCCTGATATGATAGAATCGACTGATATATTTCCGCCTGTGATTTGTTTGCGATCGCATCTACGATTTTATTGCCCCAATTTGAGACTACTTCCTCTGAGCCTTCTGCGGCGAAAGACTTTGCGACCGTTTTCCAGAATGCGTCATTCCCTGCGCTGTTTAATATCGCCTCTATGGAAAAGGTTTCGCTCGCCGCCTCTATCACGCCGGAGATAATACCGAGCGTGACTGCCTTCTCGCTTGAATAACCTTTTTCAAGTCCTTCGTATATAGCGTTCGCTCCGGCAGAAGACGACATGATGAAATTTGTCGTACCCGATATGATTTTATTCGTCACAGCAGAAGAAGCGCCGCTTGCCGCACCGAATGCCGCACCTACGCCCATACCCACAGTCATTGCCGCAGCGGAATCGAGCGCCGACATTGTCGTTTGATAAAGGAATTTTCCCGCCTCGCTGTCAATGCCTGCTCCGACCGTTCCACGAACCGTCTGCGTATATCTCGTCGGGGCGAAAGCAGGTGAATATCTGTCAACGCCGTATTCGTACCCTTTGCCGCCTTCAATCGTTCCCCGTATAACCTCGGGCATTGCCGCAATACCCGATACAAGCGAAGTCGGTATAGAAGCAAGCGATGTTAATACGGGATGTTCTTTGGCGCTTTCAGCGTGTTTTTCAGCCGCTTCTTTAGAACTTGTCATATGATTTATCTTATTACGCCGTTTAACTAAATCCTGCACCGACCTCGCAATTTCATCTTCGCTGCCACCGCTTACGACCCCGGTGTCTGTAAGATATTCGGCTATGTCATTTATATTCGGAAATTCTTTTCCTACCATTTCAGACGCACGTGACGCATCTTCTATATCGTACACAACGAATGGGTTGTCTTGCGAATTTGCTAAATAGTCGATAAGAAACCGGGCATCTTCGGGCAGTGCATTATACTCTGCATTCCACTCTGTGACATGACTTGACTCGCTGATATTCTCTATATCAGCGCCGACCGCCTCGATCTGATGGTCGACCTGCGAGATATCGCTTTCAAGCTTCTTTCCTCTTTGCTTGTTTTCTTCGGAATAGTAGGTAAATACATGTCCGTTGACATTGTCATGCAAGGTAATGCTGTCAAGCTCCGACTGTAAGGCATTCCGCTTTTGTTCCAGCTCAGCCTTTTTCGCATTTAACCACTCGTTCGCACTCTCATACTCCTGCGCACTGCGCTCGAGCCCTGCGGCAGCGTCGGAAAGATAGGAATACTCTCCGTGATCGTTCTCGAAATTTGCGTAAGCGTTTTCGTAGATCTCCGTGAGGGTCTTTCCGTCAACCGACTGCGTGTACTTTTTCCCGTCGAAAATTTTCTGCGCACGGTCGATATCTGCCTGCCGGAGGTATTCTCCCTCTCCCGGACGAGTTATTGTATAATCGTCTCCCTGCATCTTGTATGTGTCGATTTTATCCCCTCGCCCCTCGGCTTTCGCATCGTCGATAAATTTCTGAATGTCCTCGAGTGAACCGCCCTCGACGGCAGACCATTTCGCATAGTCGTCCGCATCCTTGTATCCGCTGTAATATGCCTGCCTGCTCTCAGCAAGCGAAGCGAGTGAGTTGTTGCCACGGCTTACATTCCCTCTCGGAGTAGTACGTGAATCGTCCACCGCCTTTTTTATGCTGTCAAGATTTGCGTAAAGCTCATTTTGTTTATCCTTGCCGTATGAGCTGTGCGGCAGCCACTTTTTCAACTCCTCCACACGCCCGACAAAGTCCGTGCGGCTTTTTGCGAGCGCATTAAAGTCCTCGGCGCTCGTCCATGTGTTCTCAGCCGCCTGGTGCGCCTTATATAGTTTATCATATTCAGCTCCCAAGCTATCAAATCCGCTTGAAAGTGCCTCATCTGCATGCCTTTGCATCGCACCGCCGATGATCTCGCTCATCTCTTTTTTCTTTTCTAAATATTTGTCTATTGCGTTCATATTTAACCTCCGTTCTCTTTGCCGTTATTGTATCAAAACCATACGAGACATCTCTAACCCTCGGCAAAAACTATTGACAAAAGTGCATATGTACGCTATAATGTACATATACTGATGGAGAGGTGATAATAATGACGACGACAACGATAACAAAATTTCGCCAGAATGTTTTTGAGTATATCCGCAGTGCGATCGAATTTAACGAAGTGATCGATGTAACAACGAAGGACGGCAGCGCCGTAGTAATGAGCCGTGAAGATTATAACGCAATGCTCGAGACCTTTAACCTGCTGAACACTCCCGGCATGGCGGAGCGCTTTACGGAGGCGAAAAATACACCGATTGAGGAGTGTGAGCCGTTTGAGTGGTAAATACGGAATTGTGATCTTACCCTCGGCAAAAAAAGACAAGGAAAAGATCAAAGCAAATCCGCATTTAAAGAAAAAAGTTGACGCATTGCTTGAAATTCTGTCGGAAAATCCGTATCAGACCCCTCCGCCGTACGAGAAACTGCGAGGATCGCTCAGCGAGTTTTATTCACGCAGGATCAATTTACAGCATAGATTGGTCTACGATATCAGCGAAGAGAAAAAGCTCGTGAGAATCGTCGCAATGTGGTCGCATTACGAGACTTTGTGAATACGAAAAAAGATCCCCGAAGGACGATTTTGTTTCCTTCGGGGATTTCGCTCTTCCGAGCTATTCTTTTTGTTTCAAAAGCTCATCGGCAGTGGCTTTGCCGAAATACTCTTTTAGTTTATCATAATCATAAAGATCATCAATACCGATAAACTGTTCAGCAACGGTGAGAAGCTGACTCGGGTCGATATCGCCGTTTAAGAAAAGCGTTGCAGCCTCACTTGCTACTGTTTTTTTCGCCGCTTCGGTTTTTGCATCGTCGCCTACTGCGCCGTTTATATATTTCGCCCAAGTATCAAATCTTTTACTGAGATCGTATGATGTGTTCTTTCCTGTCGTTGCACTCGCCGTCGGATTATTCTTTCGGTAATCAAGCTCATCCTGACTCAATGCGAGCGTGGCATTATTATGCGCAATGTCTGCATCAAGCTTTTTTACTTCCAGTTCATAATCCTTTTGCCAATGATCATTTTCATTGTCAAAGTTCGTTTTATTCCACCAGTCGGCATTTTCCATGCCGGCGAGAGTCGTTGCATGAGAGACCTCGTCAGAATATTTTCCGTAGTCAAAGCTTCTTTCGCCGGTGTACCTGTCATTTGCTGCACCGTATAAGCTGTAAGCCTTGTTCCACTCCTGCTGTCCTCTCTCGTTTTCGAGGGAGTATTCGGTCAGCAGATCGTTTTTACCCCTCTCGTACTGCTCGAGAGCGATCTGATAATAATTAGCGAGATCGTCATCAAGGCTCTTTAAATAGTTCTGATATGCCTGGTTGCCGGCGCTTGCCGCATATGAGTTGGCATATCCCCCGGTAAGAGCGCTCGCCTGTCCTATTGTGTCCTGCATTGCGACCTTTCCGTTTGCAATTGCGTTTGCCTTCGCATTCTGAAAGAGTATATCCGTGTCAGGATTATAACTGAAATCACCGTAGTTTTTCCAGGCGTTCAGAGCCTGATCTGCCTTCGCATAATTTGCTCCTCCGGCACTTTTCAGTGCGTCATAGGTATTCGCCGCCTCGATTCCGAGCGCCTTCACATCGTCGCTTGGTTCATACGGCTTTTCCATCGCAGTGAGGGTATCGTCCGATACGCCGTTCAATTTAATTTTTGCCATCATTTCCTCCTTCGATCATTCTTTGCAGGGCGGTAAACTGATCACCGAGTGCGATTCCCGTACCTGCATCATGCCCTAAAAGCGATTCTACGCCGGGCTGGGTGCGCAGAGTGTTTGTGAGCCGGCACAGATATTCCCATATCTGACGGATCTGTTCCTCCGGCGTACCTGTAAGTATGGGAGGGTATTCTATCTCCATCGGACGTCACTCCCTTCTTCTATCTCTTGGGTAATCGAGTAGATCTGACATCTGCCGACTCCCTCAATACGCAGTGCATAGTGATCGCACCTTCGGGGCGTGATCGGAAGCTTCGCGGCCTCACGCCGCTCGCCCGTTATATTTCCGCATGGCTCCCACTTTCCGTTAGAGTCGTATTCGATGAATACCGACATGCTCGAGCCCTCGCCGAGCACGGCATGAATACACAGCGCCGATACCGATTTTGCGCTCACGTCGGACAGTGTGCGCACGCCTGTCTGCGCATACCACTCGATCGGCTTCTCATCCTGCTCCGTTCCGCCGTCGACGCAAAAGATTTTATCTTCTGACATGCAGAAGAGTCTGTCGCTTACCCGGGCAAAGCCGATGGCATGTGTCTCATCCTCGATATGCCACAGCCCCTTGTCGGTATCGTAGACGAACATCCTCCACCTGCCGGCAGAGTCCCCGAGCTTTTCTTCACGCATAGAGATATAGTATTTTCCGCCGATCTCACCTGCGACCGCATCATAATACCTCACGGCGCCGAGTGCGGCGGATACCGGCACGGGATATGAGCCGGTGTATGCCATGATGTCGGTCGGCGATTTATAGTACAGTGTGTTTCTTACACAGCACAGACTTGCGCCGCTTCCTGCCTGCACGCCGTCGGTCTTTGTCGTATACATGGTATAATTTGCAGGGACACTGCCGCCGACACGGTGAATGTATCTTTCCTTAAAGAAGGTCGGGCACCCGGCATAGAAGATCGCTCCCGTAAAGGGACCGTCACTGCCGACGCTGACAGCATATGAGTCGGTGCTGACTCCCTGATAGGAAAACCAGTTGGCCGGGTCTCCTACTTTACAGGCATATATTTCATTTGTGAATTCGCCATTGCGGTTTTTCCCGTACCTGCATCCCCACAGACGGTTATCTCCCTCGATAACAAAGTCCATCGGCGGCACAGTGCGCTTGACCGAACCGTATAGCTCATCAGGGACGCCGCATGCACCGGCACAGATAATATAATGCTCTGTTTCGCCGCTCGGCAATTCCGTTGATCCCGATTCTGTAACGGCATAGTCGCCGTTCAAAAAACGGCTCTTTTTTGTTCCGCCCGGGGACAGATCGAGGGTAACCGTGTCTCCGGCACGGAATTCGCTCAGATATCCGTAATATGCGCTTGATTCGATATGCGAGAGCTTAAAATACGTCGCACTGAATTTCACCCACACGCCCATCGTGCCGGAGTATTTTTTTATCGCGGGCGTATCAGACGATGTGTCTATCCATGTGACCCCATCCTCTACCGAGGCCGGAGGTTTCTCTGATATGGTGATCGCAGGGTAGTAGTAAAAATTTGGCTGCCAATTCTCAGACGCTCTGTTCGAGTCTCCGTTCCGAACAAATCCATTGTCATAGATATAGTAGTCTTCCCAATTATCTTTCCAATTCGACGGGTATTTCGTCGTCACAACATATTGCTCGGCGAGATCCTTTCCGTCTGCATCGCACAGTGTCAGCGTAAACGGCACGGGCTGGATCCCGCCGAACGGAACTTCTGTTGTAACGGCACAAGAAAGCTTGCGTTTCTCTTCGGTTACGGTATTGTACATCACTCCGTCCGGGAATATCACGACATTCGCCCCCAAAGAGACGAGGATCGGCTCTTTATCGTCTTCTAAGGTGTGGATGATGTTTGTATCTGAGCCGTAATATACCTTATCACCGTCACACCATACGAGCTTGTCTTTTCCGATGATCGCATGCGGCTCTCCCGCGTCGGCATATTCCTTACGCGGGTCTCGCACACTGAGCACGGGATAATGTCGGCTTGTCAGATTGCACATGTCATACCACTCGCCGTCAGACGGGCGCAGGGTGTGATTATATCCGCCGAAAATATTGACGGCTGTACGGTATGCACCCGTTTCCATCGCATTATACGGTAGTTTTTTCATGTCAGTTTCAGCGCCTCCACACGCCTGCACGGCATATGTGTGCGGTTGTATTCTTTCGCAAACTCATCCCGGGCACTCTCATAAAGGGCGGCGCACGTCTGATACATTCCCGCCTGCGAGAGAATCAGAGACAGGCGCGCCTGTAAATACCATCGGTATAGATCGGCATATCGGTCGGGCGCAAAAAGCACCGTGTCTCCGTCATATTTTCCCGTGTCCTTTTCGGTGTGCTGCTCCTCCGCTTTGCAGTCCATGTCCTGCTCGTGCGTCGGTAAGAGATCCCGGCGCAGCTGTGCGTCACAATGTGCGATAAACCCGGCTTTTACGTCCATATCAATATCATTGCTGTAAACTCTGTCTACAAATGTGACTATATCCTTTACGGTCATGTTCTTTCTCCTTCTAAAAATAACGGGGATGCCATAAGACATCCCCTGCTCAGAACCCCCACTGCTGCGTACCTCGCAGTGGGGAACCCCTCGCTGCTCGGACCCCCCAAGGCTCGACTGCGCTCGCCTCGGGGAACCCTTCGCTGATGCGGCGCATGGGGTTCTCACCCCACGATCTGTTTCTTGACTGCGAGCGCTTCCACCTGCTCGTCTGCACGAATTTCCGCCGCTTCTGCGCGCATCAGTTCGTCGTATACCGCTTTGGGCACACGCACATTCTCGCCTCTTTTCACAAGGTATGCGACCCCGTCGATCCCGACGAATTTTGCGTCCTCGCCCCGAACTTTAGGCAGGCGTACTGTGTACTCCTGTTCCTCGGGTGCGGTGTTTTCTTCTTTGTTTGTCTTTTTTTCTGCCATCATAAACTCCTTTGCTTTTACACGTTCGCATTGTCAGATGCAGCAAGTGACGATGTCACCTTGAGGTTGACTAACCGCTCGGGATACAGCATTTTTGCACCGAATGCGGTAACTTTCCATCCGACAGTGCTGAACTGATTGAGCGGATTTGCCGTGCCGCCCTCGCTCTTGTCTTTAACAATGGTTTCGAGCCCGCCGCCCGTAACGTCAACTACGCCGTAGGCGTCTAAGCCGAAGATCGGCGTGTAATAGACATTGGATGCGACAGTCGCATCTCCCACCTTTTCCGAGTGAATCGGCGCCTGTGTCGTCTCAAAGAACCGGACTCCGTACAGCTCACCTATCTCACCGGCATAGATGTTTTCGGGATTTGCGTACTTATGTGCGTCGAGCCATGCGCTGTCCTGCATCAGGTCATATGCGACCGACGGATGGATAATACAGTGGTATTTGCTGTTGATGGTCGGCACATTCTGCCGCTTGAGGGCAGCGACCGCCTGTGCAATGAGTGCAGGGGTGATCTTCTGCGAACCGTCCGACATGACGTTTGAATTTGCATATACCACGTCGCGCACAAGGGAATCGAGCGAGCGTCCGGCGTTATCGCCGTGCTCCTTGGTTACCTCGAGGACGACATTATCGATCGCGGTCAGATCGAGCACATCGGATATCGGTGTCCAATCGCCGTACTGTGCCGTTTCAGCTGTGATGATCGATACGGACGTCGCACTCGGTTTCGGCACGACTCCTTCGGTCAGAGGCTCCTTCACCCTCTCAAACTGAGCGAATTTTCGCCACTCTGCGAGCTTACCGCTGCCTGCCGGAATGGGACAGCGCTTGCCGAACTGTATGTAGATCAGATTCGGATTGGCGTTCTCGAGCAGCTCACGGTTATAGTATGTTTTCATTTCGTGGGACATTGACGTTGGCTTTGCCGTCGTCAGTCCCACACTTGAAGCGTCATAAACTGTTGCACCTGTATCGCCCTCAGCAAAAAGCTGTAAATTCAATACAAAAGCATATGTTTCGTTTTCCATTAATGTTTTCATTCATTTCTCCTTTCATTCGGGAGCATAACACTGTGCCTTTACACCTCACACGAGGCACACGGCGTTGGCGATTCTCACAGTCTTATTTTTTCTCCCCGTTCGACCCTGCGGCGTATTTCTGCGAGGTCCTCTTTACTCCATTTTGCCGGATCGTCCTTGACTACGGTCGGCGGTACTGCGGAAAGTCCGCCTTCTTTCGGCCGTGCTTTGTTTGCGGCGACGGCGTTTGCTGTCTGCTCGGCCGCCTGCTGTGCCGCGGTCTTTACTGCGCCCGACAGGATCTCTCTGTGATGAACAGCGTACATCGCCGCCTCAATGCTCGTCGGCGAGCCCGGACGAACCAGGTAAGCAAAGTCCGGATTTTTCATCTCGGTGTCGAGATCAAAATTCGGAAACATCTTTTGCACCTGCGGTACCTGCGCTTTGAGATGCTGTACCCATGCAGTATTTCTCTCACGCTGTTCGTTTTCCTCAACCTTTCGGGAAAGCTCTTTTATCTTCCTGTCTTTTGCGAGCTCACGGCGGTATTCCTCAGGGCTGATGCCTTTTTCATATGCCGCCTTCTGATAGAGCTCCTCGTCCGCATCCTGTGCCTTTTTGATATCGTCGAGGAGACTGTCTGACTCCGGGTCGAGTCCATAGCTGATCGCGACGTTTTCGAGCAGAGTACGCATAGCGGCGTTCTGCGATTCTGTTTGCGCACTTTTCTTAAAGCGGCGGGATAACAGTTTTTCAAAATCGTTTTTGTACTTTCCCTTGATCAGCTCTTCAAAGCTCTCTTCGTCCTGCGCCTTTTCGGACTCAGGCGTCGCCTCTGCGGTCTCTTTTCCCTGAGCTTCTGCATCTTTTTCGGTTTTCTGCACAACAGGTGCGCTGTCCGCTTGCTTGCCGTAAAGCACCTGTGCGTCCTTTTGTCCGGCCTGTGCGCCTGTCGGCGCTGCGTCTTTCTGCACATCATCAGTTGTTGCGGCGGACGCTGCAGCGCCCTCTCCTCCGTCTGAGAATAATTGCAGATCGATTTTTAATGTTTTCATGTACTTTCCTTTCTGCAGGTTCAGCCTGCGACTCTCAATGGGTATAGCCCATGACTCTTATCGTACATCCCGGCATAACGGTACGGCGTTCGTACTCGCTCATACGAGCCGCTTCCTCTGCCTTTGCGCCTATCATATCACACCGGAATTGTCGTTTTCTAACCCCGCAAACAAAAAAATTAAGCAGGAGGCTGATCACCTCCTGCTCGATCATTTTTCTGTATACTGCACATAGTCGGGATTTTCACGGGCAAGCGCACGAAATCCGCTCGCATATGCGGCAAATATCAGCATTGCACGTGCTTTCTCCCATTCTTCGGCGTGCCACTCTATGTGTGCATCTCCCGGCTCCGCCCTGCACCGCCGTATGCCCCCTTTGCCGGGAGCAGACCGGGGACACAGATCCGTCAGCGCCTGTAAGAGTCCGTAGACCAGCATCGAGCACGCCGCACAGACAAGATCGCATCCGGGCTCGGCGCTTCCTGCGTGGCCGTGCACGCTTACCGCACACGTCGTTTTATCATACTCGACTGTTATCATGACGCTCCCTCCGGCTGTGCAGCATTTTGTGCTGCCGCACGTGCTCGCTTCACATTCGGGTGCTCAGAACCCCCGCCGCTGCGTGACCTCGCAGCGGGGAACCCCACGCGCTCGGAAGCACCCTCTCCCTCTCCTGCAAAACGAGAGATCTGTGCGCCGCCTGCCATAGGCGCACCGCTCGGAACGCCCCAAGGCTCGCCTGCGCTCGCCTCGGGGAACCCCACGCCGCCCATGTCCGCCTGTCCTTGTGCGATCAGCGCCTGTGCTAACTCAGGCTCATACTTGCTTGCAAGGCCGATGGCGATCTGTTGCATTTGCTGTAAGCGCTGATATAACAGTCCGTTCTTGCTCACACGGTCCATCACATCATCCTTGTGATCAAAGTCCATAGTCTCGAGGCAGGCGAGCGCCTGATCCGACAGCGCCGGATTAAAGAACCCGAGCGAGAAGAACTGTAATGCCATTTCGTTCTGCGACTGCTTCGTATATTCGGTCGCATTCTGCGCACTTACCTCGATATCAAAGACGGGGAGCCGCATTCCCATTTTCACGCCCATGATATTGCTTTGCGCCTGCTCGCCGAGGCCTGCGTTTGTATAGGTGATAAATTTCTGCATACCGCCCTCTCCGATAATGCGGAAGGTACGCGGAACGGTGTAAAACTGACGAATGAGCTCGATGCAGAGATTTATTACGCCCTTGAACGCACGGTAAGCGTCCCGGGTAGAATCCTTGCTCATTCGCCCGGATACCTCCTGCAGGGTCGCAATAGCAGAAGCGGCGGTCACGCCGCTTGTCGTTCCTCCGTTCGCCACATCGCGGTTTCCGAGCACTTCCTTGAGCTCATTCACTTTGAGCTGATAAACATCGAGGAAGTTGCCCGAAAGCGAGGTCTGCGGTATTTCACGTACATTGATATCGGTGAGCGCCCCCTCGAAATGAACAAACGGACGGGTGAAGTCGGCAAATTCTTCCTCGTTCACTCCGGTATTTCCGGATATCATATACCGCGGCGTGCAGTTGGCGAGTGTCGATTTGAGAAACGCCTGATCCATCAGGTCGATCTGTGATTGTATCGACTTTCCTATGTCGATGTAGCCATACCCGGCGACCGAACCCTCTACCTCGAAGAGCGGATCAAATACAAAGGGATACAGTCCGTGATCGTAAAGGCCGTTTTGCGCAGGGCAGGGTGCGCCGTTCTCTGCGGCATCCGGAGCAGTTTCATTACCGCTGTCGGAAAGGGCAGCGGAGGGCGCTGTATCGTTTTCCGTTGCGTAAAGCACGCAGTTTCCGCAGTATTTGCAGTAATGCAACACAGTACGCCCGTTCTGCTGCACCTTGTAATAGACGTCGACCACTACCGCCTTATCTGTTGTGTCGACATTGTCGTCATATAAATAATTTTTGACAGTCATCTTACCGCCGTTCTTTAAATTTCCGGCGTGCTCGGGATACTGCGCTTCGAGTCGGTCGATATCCCACAGATCCACGAGAAATACATAGCGTGAGGATTGAATATCGGTGACTCCCGGCTCCCAGAAGATACGCAAAATGTCGATTTTTTTAATTGCGATATCTCCTAATCCGCCGAGACGGTCTCCGTCCCAAAAAACGCCGTAAATTCCCGTTCCTTGCTTTAGCTTATACTTGTTGACCTCGCTCCATACCCGGCGGAACTCGTTTTGTTCGAGCACTACTGGCAGTATTGAAGACAGCTTTTCCGCTTCGGGTATATCGTCTTGGTTGCGCGGACGCACGGTCGGCTCGGGGTATGCGGCAGTCACATCCGCGTGCTTTACCTCGATCGTGTTCCATAGGTACGCGCCCCGTGGTTGGATGTCATTTTTATTTCCGTTTTGCGTCTGCTCCCATTGATGGAGCTTCCACCATTCCTCGTTTTCAACGGCACGGGCTTCTATGCTTGATTTGCCCTCTCTGTACTTTTGCAGAATTTCGTCAAAGTGCTTTAACTCCTTTTTCCCGATCTTCTGCGCCGTTTCCGTACTTTTTCGTTTTCCTATTCCGAGAATCGCCATTCTTTATCCTCCGTTCTGAATAAAAATTTATAAATTGAATTTCCGCGCCTTTTTGGTATTTAACGTTCCGAGCGGATCGTATATCGGCGGAGCGTCGGCATGCTCGATCAAGGGACGCACCGGGCGCGCCATGCACAGATATCTCGCTTCGTCTGCGGCATGGTCCTCGCCGCTTGTGTCAAGATCCTCGACCTTGCGCTCGTCGAACTGAAGCAAGGGAAGCGTGCGTATGATCGCCTTGCAGTCCTTGAAAAAATACATCCGCGCCCGCCCGTTTTCATCAAACTGCATCCGATAGCGCATCTGCATCCATCCGGCGATCCGTGCATTGTCCCCGGGGTCGAAATAAATGCCGTAACGTGCGGCAGTTTCTGCGACACTCTCGCCGCTTTCCGCATTCCATATCGCAGGATCTGCCACCCCGTGTATGTGTTTTCCCTTGAGCCACGGGTGCTCGTCCTCAATTTCACGAACCTTGCGGAACTGCTCGTCTGCACTCATTCGGATCCCCTCGTTCGGAAAGCCGTTACAGCCGTAAAATTCGAGTAAACGATAGAGTATCCCGTCCGAATCCACTCCCCACCAGGCCAAAGAAAACGGCTTGTGATAGCCGAAATCGTACGAGCGGTAGAGCGTCATGCGGCGAATCCGTGAATCAGGCAGCGGATCTATCACATGCGTCCATTCACGGTCGGCATAATGCTCGGGGTCGTTGCGGAATTCCGAGAAGAACTGCCCGGAATTTATGTCCCAGCTTCCGTCGAGCCACGCCGCGCGGATCTGCGGCGGCAGAGACTCGAGCTGTTTAACGTAATCGGGTTGTGCCCGCAGCAGCGCAGGATTGTCGCCGACCTTCGCCTGAATAAACGAATATTCGTCCGGGTCTTCTCCGCGCTCAAAATTGCGGTCGATAAAAAGCCGCTTGATATAGTGATGCGAGCGTCCGCCCGGGTTACAGGTATAGTAAATTCTCTTCGGAAAATCGTTGACGCCTCGCATACAGGCGATTATTTTCTTGATCCAGTCTTCCTCGAGGTTCGTGGCCTCGTCGATAAAGATCACATCATATTCCGCACCCTGATATTGCTGAACGTCACCGTCGTTGTTGCAGTAGCCGAACTTGATCGTCGACGAATTCGGAAAGGTAAACATTTTATGCGCATCATTGTACTGTGCGATTCCTGCGAGCGACGCACGCAAGGGCGCAATATGGTTGTTATACAGCTCGGGATAGGTAGAGCGCACGATCAGCGTCTTGATTCCTGCATAGTTTAGGCATAACAGCATGGCCTTCGCACGCACCGCCCAGCTTTTTCCGCCGCCTCGTGCGCCGCCGTATGCGACGTATTTGTGCGTGTCGGTAAGGAAAAGCCGCTGCTTTTCACTCGGCGCTTCAAGCGACAGCATACCGCCCGTCGTTTTAATGCGTTTCACTGTGCATATTCCTGCGCCTCTGCCGGCAGAGAGATCGCGACGGTAATGTCTGCACTGTCACGGTCGACCTCGCAGACCCCGGATACCTGAATCATCGTTTTGACGGCAGCTAACTCATTTTTCAGGTCGTTATTCTTACGTGCGCGTTGCGCGATATTGTTAAGCCGTAAGAGACAGTTTTCCCTCGTCAGAGCGAGCGCCCTACAATCATCTCGCGCGCACGCACGCCTGTACGCGGCGACCTTAACATTTCTAAGCATCCGAGAACCCGCAGAGCTGAGCACTGCGTCGGATGAGTCAGACAGTCCCGCCGCACGTGCCGCCTCTTTGATCGTACAGTCCGGCTCGGCAAGAGCGGCGCAAAAAGCTCGCTGTGTCTTGTTAAGCAGCTTGTATAGCTCCTCCGAGGGAAGGGAGGACAAACGCTCGACGCCGCATTCATATTCCGCACCCGATGCAGGAATCCCCGCGATAAACTCGCGCAGCTCTGCCCGCGTGTATTCGGTAATGTCTTTTTCTTTTTCCATCTCATTCCCTCCTCTCACGGGACATTGTAGCAAAAGAAGGCAGGTTTTTTCTAACCCCGCCGCAGATTTTTTGATCAAGCGTGCTTAATCCTCACGATACTTGTATTCCATCAGCATTCGATAGATAGGACATCCCTTATAAGCATTTTCGCAGTGTGTCTGCTTTGTAAAATCCTTATCTTTCTGTGCACGAAATTTCTGCCGTAACGTTGTGCGCGGCATCATCCCCTCGCAGGTGACCGACTGTGCGTCCTCGCTGATGTAAAACGGACATAAGACCCGTACACCTTTCCAATTTGTTCCCATGTTTTACTCCTTCTGAATCGTTGTGTTTTTATCCTTTTTTGCATTTTTGCGTTTTTTTCGTTTCTTCGTCATGCCGCGCAGAAAGAGCGACGCCGTGTGGCTGATCGCATATTCCATAAGCTTGGTATCTATGTAAGCGCTCTCACGCACCATCTGAAAATAAAAATAATATCCCCGGTTAAATCCGTTGTGATCGAATCGTGCTTCTACCAGGCGATAGCCGGGATATAAAGCTTCAAAGTATTCGTGTACTCTGCGCTTTTCAAATGCGTCGGCGATCTGACGGACCTGTGCCACGGTGAATGCCGCATCTCTCTGCGCAGGCTCGGGAACGATAAAGTTTTTCGACCTTGACCAACGGCGGTAAGACAGACGCTTGTCCCCCTCGACAAGCTCCTTGCCGCCGACATATTCGGAAAGCCCTGCGAGACCGTCATTGCGTGGCATCATACGTATAGTGTTCGCCCAGCCTTTTCCCCATAGATCCTCAATCAGATCGCGATCAAGTCCGGCAGTGAGGAACATGTGCGCATGAAATCTGCCATCCTCGCTCACATCGAGCCGATAACAGTATTTCAGCGGCCGCACGATCCCTGCTTTTTTCCACGCACGCTTAATTCTGCGGATGAAGTTTTTGATATCACGTTCTGCCTGCTCGAATGTCCCGGGCAGATGATCATCGTCATAAGTGGGCGTGAGCTCATAATCCCCTTTGACGAAATTTGCATTGATCAGACGGACGAGATGCTTCAGGGCATTCGTTCGGTTAAGATGCGCCTGTACCTCGCTTGTCGGCTTGCTTTTTGCCCGGCGTACCCCGGGCTTTTGAAATACGGGATAGATCGCCCCGTCGAAATAATTCCCGCAGGTGTAAGTCGTTTCTCTTGTAAATGTCCGTCCTTTATACATTCCGTTTTTCCCTTTCGTTTTTCAATCATCACTAACCGCCCCCACCACGGTCGATTACTTATGATTGCATACAAGCCTCAAATCGCGCACGCGCGCGATAAAAATAAAAAGATATATAATATGTAGCTTTATTTAGCATCGCCTGCCATCATCAGCGCAGGGCGGCGACTCCCTGCGGACGCGCACGGCATAGCCTGCACGCGTTTCGGCTGTTCTGTCTCGTCTGTCCCACATCATTAACCTCCTATTTCCCAATCGTCACGTCGCAAATCAAATGCATCGCCGCATTGTATAATATCGGGGAAATTGTCGTTAGCTACTTTCATAGCGTATTTGTCTATCTCAAATGCGTATACTCAACATTCTTAAAACCCATTTTGTCGAGGCAATAACGCCCCGTACCTATACCGTCGTACATTGACAGCACTACTATTTTTTCGTTACGGTCAACATTTGCGAGAGCTCCCGAGAGGATATGTATAATGACTTCCGCTGTCCAACCGTTGCCGAGCCCTTTATATGCTTGTGACTTCGATACAGCCTTGCAGTAGTCGTCGGGGAGTGTTTGTAGGCGGCTACATTCCGTAACGGTCAATTTTCTAATTGCATAGTACCCGTCGTCAAGCTCTATCGGGTAAGCGTTTCCCTTTATAAAAATCAAGCCGTTACGCACCTCATAAACAGGTAAACCTTCGGCGTACTCTGAGGGAATCGCTACGCAAGTACGCCGATCTACATCGTTGCATATCATATTTCGCATGCCGTCTTTGTAATAAGTCGCTCGTAAGCATTGTGCTTTCCCGTCTACCGTTGTATTAACAGGTACGGCGATGTCGTTCTCAAGAATATTCTTTAATAAAATTTTTCTGTCAGTAGGCTGCTGCACATGCCAATTGAACGCATAAAATCTTTGTCGTTTTTGAGCGGATACAAGTGCGGAATTTATGTGCATCAAATCCGCTCCTAACTCTTTAGAAATTTGCTCTTTTATCGGTTGAGCAGCGCTTTTGTTATTTTCGTAAAGAAACAAATCCGGCTTGAATTTTTCTTTTGCAATCAAATAATTACGAAAAAATTCCCAACCGACGCCTTCCGCTTTTGTTTCTCGGTTGTTTTGTTGCGCAATACTCTACTTCGTACACGGTGAGCCACCAATTAGTAATTTAATCATTGTGTTCTCTCACCCACTCGCTGATCCTCCACTTTGCACACGGATATTTAAGAATTGCATTCATCCTCTGTCTTCACCTTCCAATCTAATTTTTGTCCGCACTTATAACAGAAGTTCTGAGCGATAGATGCTATTGTATCGCAACAAGGGCAGTGCGCTCTCCCAAAGAGTTCGATCGGTTTTTGGGGAATCTGTCGTTCAAATACCTCAACGATAGCTTTCTTATCCAAAAGGATAAGATCGGTTATCCCTTTTTCTCTCGCCGCATCTAATATCAGATTGGTACAGGTATCTTCGATCTTATCAAGCATCTGAACACTTGCTTTCTGAATGATACTATAAACTGATTCTTGAGGCTGATCTAAAGTAGGATTTAAATAAAAATGGCGTGTCATTCTTTCACCTCAAATAACTCGCTCGTGCCCTCTTTCAGTGCACATTCCTCATCGCTCATTTGATACCCGATCGCATGTAAAAATTCGTACAGTTCGTCGAGAGTGTCATTATCTTCATATTTACCGTAAAAATCATCATAACCGGTACGCTCATCGTCTCCCGACATAAGATATACCTCGCCGAGCAGCGCTTTGTAAGGACAAGAGCGAACAAACTTTGTCAGCTCTTCGCCTATATCATACGGGTCGGGAAGATCAACCTTGTACAGTCGTAATAGCTCGTACGCCTCAGTGTCGTATGTTATTCCATCATCGTTCAGGACAGACAAATACTTCACGATCTCGGAAAAGTGCTCCTTCGCCTGTCGCTCGTTTATGCCGAGAATATATTCCTTCCGCAGCATATACGCCCGCGCCGTCGCCTCACGCACCGCATTTCGACGAGCGTTTTCTTTTTCCTTGCGTTGTTCCTCTGCGATCTCCTCCTCGCTTGGAGGCATATCGTCAGTCTTTACGATCTCATGCCTCAGATAGAGCTTATTGTAGTATAGGCAGAAATAATTCTGACGCCCCTCGATCAGCTTTCCGTCGAGAGCGCTCTCCGGATCAGATAAATTGAGCCATTTCCCGGCGTTGCCGTATTTTCCGCTCCACATATCCTCTTTCGATATCTCTGTTACTCCGTGTTTTGCAAATATTTCCCGCCAACGCGCCTCGTTTGCTGCGTCCTGCTGCGCCTTGATTGCCTTAGTATATTCGTTTTCGTAATTGTTTGTGCCGTATGCGGCAAGCACGAGCGCCCGTGTATCAGGGTTTTCGATCTTGGCTAAGCGATCGAGCTCTGTGATCGTTATCTGTTTGTCCGAAGCCGCTTTGAGCCGCTCGGGCGGCAGCTCGCACAGTTTGATCCTGCGTCGAATAGTCGTTTCGGAAAATCCCGTTTTTTCGGATACCGCCGTAATATCGTCGCCGAAGTCCAGCATAATCTGGAAGCCTTGCGCCTGTTCATAGGCTGTCAGATCGGAACGCTGCATATTTTCGAGCAACATCGTCTCTATCTGTTCCTGTGGACTGAGATGTGCGATCACGCACGGAACCTCGGCAAGACCCGCCTCCCGTGCAGCTGCAAGTCTGCGGTGACCGATTATCACCCGATAGTATCCCGGCATCTCGTCACCGACCTCCTGTCGGGTGTCCGGCGTAAACCACGGCACTACCGTCAGGTTCTGCATGATTCCCTTTGCTTTAATGCTCGCTGTAAGTTCCGTTATGTCTCCTATCTCTTTACGCGGATTGTCCGGATGCGCATCCAGCTTTTCTGTTGCGATCATTACGATATTTTTTGTTTCCATTGTTTCTCTCCTTTAAATCAAGCGATTCAGCGGGCACTTCTCACACATCGCATAAAGTGTTTCTTCCTTGTCCTCGTCCTCGCCGTATAATTCGTTGTACTTGCACACTCGATCGCAGATCTGCGCTGCTGCATCCTCCATGATTTGGTATGCTGTCCTGCCTTCTGTTTTCTTATCCATTGTTAAATCCTCGTTTTCTGAAAAATCTCCCCATCTTTTTGAGCTTCGTTCTGACTGAATTTCTGCTCCGCCCGACCATCGCCGCCATTTGCTCAACGCTCGCGCCTTCGTCGAACATCTGCACGATCACCGCCGTCTCCTCGTCTTTCCAATCGTTCTTCCGAGGAGTGCGCTTCCGCACCGTGCCGTGCTCGTCGGTTTCACACCCATGCTCGCGTAACAGTTTGCGGACATCCTCTTTCGTACAGCAGAGCAGGTCAGCGAGCACACCTACCTGAATGCGCTTATCTTTTGCATTGTTATACATCATGATCGCCTCATGCTCGCTGATAACGGAAAAATTATATATCTGTCTCATCTGCCGACCTCCTGCGCCTTGAAACTCTGTATTTCTTTGGCACATTTTCAGCTTCGTCGTCTGAGCTCGGAACACCCCAAGGCTCGGCTACGCTCTCCTCGGGGAACCCCACGCCGCTCGGATAGCAGAGCAGGGTGCCGAAAGGAAGCTGTACCGTGTGCACCGATGTGCCGGCGAGCGCGCCCTGCGCCACCTTTGCCCGTCCGATATACTGTACGAGCGGCTTATAGAGCTTCTCGCTCAACTGCTTGAGCGTTGCGACCTCCTCGCGTTTCCGCACAAGCGCCTGCGCGCCGTTATCTAAGATAGCGATATTATATCTAGGCATAGTTACCCCCGACCATGAGCCTTTGCCGGCACGAAAAAGGTCTTTTTTGCGCCTTCGGGTTTCACTATGCGATTGCATACGATGATCGCCTCGGCATCATCAAGCTTGTTTTTCAATCTCTTGTTTTCCCGCTTCAGTTCCTCGATCTCTTTCATCAGTTCTTCGTTCTCCTTCCTCAGCTGACGGATAAGATCTGACTGCGCTTTCTGCGTTGCTTCTATGACGTTCATTTTGCGCTCCTTTCTTTTTCGGCCAACACCTCAGCCAGCTTTGCATTTTTGAAGTCAAGCTCGATCTCTCGGCGTGCCTTAAAATTGAGAGGTTCCATGTAGTGTAACCCGTGCTTTTGTCGGTATTCCATCTCGAGCTTTCTTACCAACGGACTGACTATGTTTTCGCGCTTAAGGTGCTCGTAGCACTCAAGCTCCATCCGTTGCAGACGCATTTCACGGGCAACCTCGGGATTGAGTCCGACTTTGAGATCGCTCACCGTTCCGCCGCATGAGAGCTTATAGCGAAGCTCGAGTAACTGTAATATAAGATCGCGTCCGTCACTTGTCACCCGTTCCGCATTCATATATTCTTTTCCGACAGACACACATTCGCGCCGCAGATCTCGCACCGTCCGCCGCCCCTCTTTGCGTGTTACTATGTAATTAATTTCTATCAACATTTCATCCTCCTTACCCGCACATCCACCGTGCGAGTCCTGCGATCGGGATAACGATTCGACTTCCCATTTTTGTGCACGGCAGGGGATTGCGTGCACGCAGCGTCGCCGCACGTACCGTCTTGTGATTGACTCCCATTGCCTTTGCCGCCTCTTCGATCGATATCCCCGCACGTGCGGGAAACATCGTCACTAACAATTCATAGTTTTCTCTGTATCCTTGTTTTTCCATAGCTCTGAATCCCTCCCTCCTTTATAAGTTTTTATCTTCCCGGACTTCCGAGTTTGTGTATGCACAATACGACGAGCACGAGAACAACTGCCACTATTAACACAACAAATGCAACCATTAATGCGGCATCCAACCAAGCCATCACATCATCGGGGTCGGTGTTCTCAAAGAAATCCTTTAACCGTTCTTTCAGCGGAGGCTTTTTCACTATCGCCATTTCTTCCATCGGCTTTGTTTTGACCTTTATCCGCTTCTTCTTCCGTTTCTTGCATTCAATTTCGTAGACATCAATGCCTAATGAAGTAATACGGTATAGATACTTGTTTTTTGGGTGTCGTTCTGCGCATTCCCGTCTGAGCAGGGATTTCAAATCACTCTTGGCGCCATTCACGCCGCCGTCGGGTTTTCCCAAGAAGCGATTGAGCAGTTCCGCCTCTCTGATATAGTCTTCAGTGCGCATGCGATAGAGCACGGTCAGCAGTTCAAATTCCCGAGCCGGCATATTCTTCTTCTCCATTACTTCGAGAGCCCAGCTCAGCGCCTCCTCTTGTAATTCGCATACCTCGCTCGTACTCTCTCCAAAATCTGATATATGATCGTCCATGATCTGCTCGATCGGCTTTTTTCTTTTTGCGATATTGTCTCGCATATTTGTCAAGATGTGAATGTAAAAATCACTATTATGTTTCATACCCTCACTCTCCTTTCTTGCTTTTCCTTTTGTTTCGTGCTATACTGTCAAAAAATACTTGTGAGGTAATCTTATGATAAATTTTGCAAAAATCGAGGTACAATGCCCATTGACTAAACAGATACAAACGGTTGAACTTCAATTCATGCGAAATAATAATGGCATCGATGTCTTTAAAAACAACGGATGTGATAATTATCACGGTAGCGAAATATGTAGCAAGTGCTCACTTGCACTATCCGTGATGTTCACATCACATAAAGAAGACATAGATTTTTCTCGCCCGATCATTCCTGATTTGACATTATTTGAATAGCCATGCGCAACGCCTCCGCCTGTGCCTGCGCCCATACGGTCGCGCCATCCGCATCTACTTTTTCGGCATATTGCTCCAAGCGCTCAACGGGGCTGTGAGAAAAAATCCGTAATTCTTTCTCCATTCCAGACAGTAATCCGATCGCTTCTTCTTTGGATAAAGTCAACAGCATTTATAAATCTCCTTTCTGCCATAGTCGCGTTTCTTCAAAGCGCTCGTTCGACCACAATGTGGACAACGGCGCAAAAAAAATACTGATAAATTCATCTTTCGACTGCAGATCGAGTACTTCTGCCATTTGGCGCACATCATCTACATTTGGATCCTGAGTACCATTGACAATACTATACGCTTTTCGATAGCTCCATCCAATTGCGTGAGAAAAATCCGCAATCGATCGATACTTATTCAAAACAATACCGCGAAAATTTTTAGTTTCCATATTTTTCTCCTTTCGTCTACTTTGTGGACAGTTGAATTATAACATCGTTAATTTCATTTGTCAACCACTTTTCGGAATTTTTATTCGTTTAATGTAAAAATTTGTTGACAAGTGTACAAATATATGGTACAATCGAGCCACAGGAGAAAAGACATGGAATTTATTTCATCATTCAGCGAAAGACTAAAAACAGCAATGGATTACCGTAACATAGGTGTTACGGCATTAGCGGCTGAATTGCAAATATCAAAGCAGTCTGTCAGCGCATATATTAACGGAAAAAGAAAACCGAAGCGTCTGTTGCTCTCGGAGATCTCAAAGGTGCTGAATGTAGATCCGGCGTGGTTGATGGGATATGATACTAATATGATCCCGCAAGAATCAGACCGGGCAGGCGAGCAGTTGCAAGCATCCTCGGAAGCAGTTATACCTTTCAATATAACTCTTACAAATCACGAGCAAGAGCTTATCCTCGCATATCGCACCAAGTCAGAGATGCAAAGTGCAGTTGATACGCTTTTAGGGATTCAACCTAACACGGTAAGCATAGCAGATGATATGGCTTTCCAACTCAGCAAAGATTTCCATCCGGCGCATACCGATACAAAATAGAGTTTGTAATCCCTGCGCCGAACGGGAATCTTTATTTTTATACGATTTACTATACATAATGGGCAAGTTGCCCAAACAAAAAAGCCATCGCATTCCAAAGCGACGTGATCTGATTTGAGTCGGAAACTCTGATAAATATCATTTTTGAGGTGATCTCCATGTTTATACTAATTTTATCATTTATCGCACTTATTCTTTGGCTTATGAGAAATAAGATATGCGCAATGTATGATGTGCTATCTGCCGGTGGAAATTATGGCTATATCGCCAAAAACATTGCAACTATCTATTACATTATAGAGCATTCGCAGAATTCCTCATTGTTTACAGAAGAACAAAAACTATACGCTACTGCTTTGATTGACTGCTACGGATATTTAGAGAATGGTATTTTCAGCATCTATGATCTTACGCGTGCGGTTCAGTATTCGCAAGCAGGAATAATATGCGTAGACCTTTACCATCAAATGAATAGTCCTTTCACAGATTTTTCGGATAACCGTGATTTAGTAAATCTTACAATGCAACTTGAGGCACTAATTTTTCGAGGAATGGGAGCTGACGCCCATACATGCGTCGATTCTGTCATCAGTAAAAAGGCAAAAATTGAGAAGATGATCCGTAAAACGCTTTCCGATGCACCCAACGGGGAAATGTTTCATAAGGTTTTTCCTTTCGTGACAAAATCATTAGCAGATGATGCATTTAAAGAGATGGTATTATCATATCAGGAAGAGTGTCAAAACTAATGGCGTATATCGTACCATAGAGTGCTGTAAAGTACCATAGAGTGCCGTGAATTATACAAAAAAGCAAAAAAAGTTGCAAAAATGATTGACAACCGGGTTCATTTTGCATATAATAATAGTAACAGAACCCGACACGCCTCTCAACGATGCGTACCATGTCGGGTCATTTAATTTTTTCGGAGTAATCCATGAAGTTAAAAGAACTACAACCACCGCTTACCGTGGAACAACAAATAGAGAATTTACGTACGCTTGATTTAATTATCGACGACGATGAGCAAGCAAAAGAAATTCTGAATGATATTTCATATTTCCGCCTGATAAAAGCATACAGCTTAGGACTAAAACCTAAAAACGGAAACTATTATAACGGCGTCAGTTTTGACCAGATTGTGCAGTTATACAAATTCAACTGTAATTTCAGACAGTTACTCTTACCCATAATAGAGCGAGTAGAAATAAACTTACGATGTCGTATCGCAAATTATTTTTCATATAAGTACGATGTGCTCGGGTATATGAATCCGGATAACTTTGCAAATATAGATTATCATATGGAATTCATGGAAGATCTTCAATTAGAGATTGAAAGGAACAAAAGAGCTCCATTCGTGAGGAATTTTCAGGAACACTACAAAGAAGCTACAATTCCAATGTATGCGGCAGTGGAGTTATTCAGTTTTGGAACACTCTCTAAATTTTTCAAAAATATGAAGAACGAGGATAAAAAGGCGGTTGCGAAAACATATGATATTGGATATACCTATCTTGAAAGTTGGATTGAAAGTATAGCATATGTACGTAATCTTTGTGCGCACTATGGAAGACTCTATAATGCCAAACTCACAAAAACGCCGACATTGTATAAGCAATATTCCGCTTCAGGCATAGGAAATATTCGTATATTCGGAGTTTTAATATGTTTTTATCATCTTATCCCGCATGATATCCATTGGGATGATTTTGTTGATCAGCTTGGGTTGCTTATAGAAAAATATCCCGCAGTCAAAATCAATACTATGGGATTTCCAGACGAGTGGAAATCCATCCTAACTCCGAAAAGCCACGACAAGATATTACAATGTCAAAACTAAAAAAACGCCCGGACGGGCGATATGTAAAAACAATGACCGATCCACGTACCGGCAAGCGTGTGTATTTCTACGGCGAGACCGAACGCGAGATCAACCGTAAAATCATGGAGTTTTCCGGTCGCGCCCAGCGCGGCCGTACCTTTCGTGAGGTATCCGACGAATGGTGGGAAGACGCCGAACCGAAACTTGCGATACAGTCTGTGCATACCTACCGCAATGCAAAGCAACGTGCGGATGCAGCCTTCGGCTCTGACCTGATCAAGGATATTATCCCGCGTGATATCAATTTGTACCTGATGCGCTTAGCATCGCAGGGGCTCGCACGTAAGACGATTGCAAATAGCAGAATGGTATTAAATCTGATCTGTACTCATGCGGTGTTAGAAAACGATATTCTGTATAATCCCTGCGCATCAGTCAGCATACCGAAGAATTTAGAAAAAACAAAACGTGTCAGCGCATCATCGACAGATGAGCAGATAATTAAAGACAATGCTGAGCTGTGGCTGTTTCCGTATATCGCCGTCATGACCGGGATGAGAAAAGGAGAGATACTTGCTCTGCAGTGGAAAGATATTGATTTTGAGAAAAAGCGTATTAGTATCACTAAATCTGTGTGCTTTGACGGAAACCGCCCGTTGATCAAAGCGCCAAAGACCGAGGCAGGAATTCGCACGATCCCTCTATTGATTCCGCTCGCAGAAAAACTGTTACCGCTTCTGCCGAACGATCCCGAACGGTATATCATCGCCGATACGGCAGGGAATCCCCTAAGCCATAGTTATTTTATGAAACTATGGTCCTCTTATAAGAAGAAAACAGGCATCAAGTGTACGCCGCACCAGCTGCGTCATTCATTTGCCACTGTTGCTTTTGAATGTGGCGTCCCGCCGAAAACGATCCAAGAGATGCTCGGACACCGACAACTTTCTACCACAATGGATATTTATACCGATCTGCGCTCTCAATCAATCGATAACGCCGCCCAAATTCTCAACAACGCATTATAATTTACCTTCGGCGTGGTACAAATGTAGTCAACATCTCAAAAATCGTTGATATTAAAGCATTTATACGGAGTTCGATTCTCCACAGGAGCACCAGGTCGTCACAAGTGGATTTTCACTTGTGGCGATTTTTTTGTTTGACATATACAATCGCTTATATTATAATTATCATATCAACATGACGAGGTTTATCTGATGACAGAAAGTTTCAGGCTGATGCTTGCGCTTTTCGGTGCAGGCGCTACGGGCAGGGCATACAAAGAAGAAATATCGGGTGATATCACCAAAGTTCTTGTAGCAGCAAAGCACTATAAGGTGCTTTATGTCGCATACCGCGGCGCAAAAATATCAGCACCCGGTCTTTTGCCTGATGCGCTGTCGGCAAAGCTCGATGCAAAATCAAAAGAACACCGACTAAGAAGCGCCGCAAAGCAGATAAGAGCGGTGGATTTTTTCACGCATCTTGACGGTGCAGATATCCCGTGGGCGATCATCAAGGGTGTCACTGTCGGTACTCTTTATGACGATCCGTTGCTCCGCCAGTCAAATGATATCGACCTGCTCGTGCCTCCCGAATATGAGGAGCGGGCGCTGAAGATATTTACGGATAACGGCTTTGTGCCCGAATACGACAGGACAGCAGGCTCTCATCACACTGAGCTGATGCATGCAGATTACGGTCTTATCGAGCTTCATATCGATATCGCCGAGCCGGAGGTGATCGATGTATGGTGCGGCGGCGGTGAAAAATTCAGGCTTTCTGCACCGTATGTAAAAATGTCGAATGAGGCAGGGCGGTTCTACGGCCTTTGCCCCGGCGAGGCGCTTTATTCCATCTTATTTCATACGGTGAAGGATTTTATCACGGGTTCTCCCTCGGTCAAGGGTGCGATGGACCTTGCGCTCACGGTCCGTGCCTGTCCCGATGAGATCATACCGGGTTTTGAAAAAGATCTTCAGGCAAAAAAACTCGATAAGGTCGTCGGTGCGATTTTAGGCGGTATGGTAAAATACTGCGGATTTACAAATGAGGAGCTGCACGGCCTTGCCTCGGATAACGACGCGGAGATAGAAGCATATTATGACGATGTGGAGAGCACGGCGCATATGCATCATGAAATGCCGACGGGTGCGATCAAGGCTCTTGCCGATGCGCATATCAAGGAAAACGGCGGAGAAAAGACCCTGTCGGGAACATACTCAAAATTCGGTCTGCTTTTCCCTCCGTGCGATGTGATGTCACGCAGATACGGATATCTCAAAAAAGCGCCCTTCCTGCTTCCGTTTGCATGGGTGTGCCGTATATTTTCATACATCTTCATGCGCACATCCGACGAGCGCCGTGCGGAGAGTGCGGAAAGCGCCGCTGAAAAACAGGCGAGCGAACGCCGCATGACCCTATATAAAATGTACGGCATGATAGAATAACACATATTCAACAAAAGTGATCTTCGCCATATAATGATAAAGGAGTAGGCAAAAAGGCTTACCCGAGTCATTACAGGAGGAAAATAAAATGTGTGAATATGAAAACAACGGTTGCCGTAATGTAAGAGATGACGGATGTGGCTGCGGCGGCAGCGGACGCAACGGACGAAGCGGCATTGGCTTATGCGATTGCTTTGGTTCGGACACTCTTCTTATCATCGCTATCATCATCCTTTTCGTTTTACTGTTCTGCGATAACTGCGGCTAAGGCGAAATGACCAAAAGCACCGCCCGAAAGGGCGGCGCTTTTTTACATATTAATATGTTTAATTTGTAATAAAACTATTGCAAAAAAAGGAAAATAATGATACAATAAATTGATTTTGGATTTTTTATAAATGAAATCACATATATAATACAGGAGGAAGAAATATGGTTGATTTTTTCTTAAAAGAGCTTGCCGGTTATCCGGGCGTTACCAACCTGACCGTTATCTTAATGGGTCTCGGAGTTGTGTTTGTCGGACTGATCGGCCTTATCATCGTTTGCTCTATCACGGGCGCTATATGTAAAGCGCTTATTAAGGAGCAACCGGCAGTACAGGCTGCACCTGCGGCGTCAGCTCCCGCACAGGATAATATCCCGAACAGGGGCGAGTTTATCGCAGCAGTATCGGCGGCGATTGCCGAGGCTTCGGGCACGGACGCATCGGGTATCCGTATAGTAAAAATCGAAAAGAAATAATCTAAGAGAGGTATACACAAATGAAAAAGTATCTTGTAAATGTAAACGGAACAGAATACGCTATCACAGTTGAAGAGATGGCAGAGGGCGCAGAAATGCCCAAGGCAGCACCGACAGTAGCACCCAAGAGCGCCGCTCCTGCAAACGGCGAAAAGGTAACAGCACCGATGCCGGGCACGATCCTTGCTGTAAATGTCAAGGACGGTCAGGCAGTTAAGTCGGGCGATGTTCTCATGGTTCTCGAGGCAATGAAGATGGAAAACGAGATCCTCGCACCCTGCGACGGCACGGTTTCCGGAGTTTCTGTTGCAAAGGGTGCAACAGTAGAGACTGGCGCACTTCTCTGCGCTATTGCATAAGGAGAACATAATATGTCAGCACTTCGGAATTTTATTGATCAGATGGGCTTTATGCGTTTCGCCGAGGGCGATAACTACTTATGCCTCATTATGATCGCAATTTCATGCTTTCTTCTTTACCTCGCTATTGTAAAGAAGTTTGAGCCGCTGCTTCTGCTTCCTATCGCATTTGGTATGCTGCTCACAAACCTTCCCGGTGCAGGTCTTTATCATGCCGAGCTCTGGGATGCGTTCCTTGATCCGTCAAGTCCTGCATATCACAGCTTCGGTGCGATAATGAAGGACGGCGGCCTGCTCGATATCCTTTATATCGGCGTTAAAGCAGGCGTATATCCCTGCCTTATCTTCTTCGGCGTCGGCGCAATGACCGACTTCGGACCGCTGATCGCCAACCCGAAAAGTATGCTTTTAGGTGCGGCAGCTCAGCTCGGTATCTTCGTAACTTACATCGGCGCATCGGCTCTCGGATTTTTACCCAGTGAGGCGGCGTCCATCGGTATCATCGGCGGTGCGGACGGTCCTACGGCTATTTTCGTAACGACGAAGCTCGCTTCCCATCTGCTCGGTCCTATTGCCGTTGCGGCATACTCATATATGGCGCTCGTTCCCGTTATACAGCCGCCTATCATGAAATTGCTCACGACAAAGAAAGAGCGTCAGATCATTATGAAACCTCTCCGTCAGGTCTCAAAGACAGAGAAGATCATTTTCCCGATCGTCGTAACGATCTTCGTTGCGCTCCTCGTTCCTTCGGCCGCTCCCCTTGTAGGATGTCTCATGCTCGGTAACCTCTTTAACGTTTCGGGCGTTACAGAGCGTCTTTCCAAGGCAGTCCAGAACGAGCTTATGAATATCGTCACGGTATTCCTCGGCGTTTCTGTCGGTTCTACTGCGACGGCTGCAAACTTCCTTTCCCCTCAGACCCTTAAAATCATCTGCATGGGCGTTGTCGCATTCGGTCTCGGTACGGCAGGCGGCGTGCTCCTCGCTAAGTTTATGAACCTGTTCTTAAAGAACAAGATCAATCCTCTGATCGGTTCTGCAGGCGTTTCCGCTGTTCCTATGGCGGCTCGTGTATCGCAGACGGTCGGACAGAAAGAAAACCCGAAGAACTTCCTTCTCATGCATGCTATGGGACCGAATGTCGCAGGCGTTATCGGCTCGGCGATCGCCGCAGGCGTGCTTATCGCCCTGTTTGGTTAATATTCACGAGTATTTTAACGAAGCAGAGGCGGAAATCCGTCCGTTAAAATCGGGTTCGGATTTGTCGGCTTTGCTTATGGAGGTAAAATATGGCAAATAAATTACAAATTACAGATACAATTCTTCGTGATGCGCACCAGTCTCAGGCCGCAACACGTATGAAGATCGAGGATATGCTCCCCGCTCTTGAAAAGCTCGATAAGGTCGGCTATTGGTCGGTCGAGTGCTGGGGCGGTGCGACATTCGATTCCTGCCTGCGCTTCTTGAATGAAGACCCGTGGGAAAGACTTCGCACGATAAGAAAGCATATGCCCAATACACGCTTGCAGATGCTTTTCCGCGGACAGAATATCCTCGGATATAAGCATTATGCCGACGACGTTGTCGAGGCATTCTGCAAAAAATCCATTGAGAACGGTATCGACGTTATCAGAATTTTCGATGCGCTCAATGACCCCCGTAACCTCGAATCGGCGATCAAGTATACAAAGAAATACGGCGGTATATGTGAAGCTGCTATTTCCTATACGACGAGTCCCGTTCACAATGAGGAATATTTTGTAAATCTCGCAAAGACCCTCGTCGAAATGGGTGCAGATACGATTTGTATCAAGGATATGGCGAACCTCCTTCTTCCTTACGACGCATTTTCGCTCGTTAAGAAGCTCAAGGAGTCTGTTCCCGTCCCGATCCACCTTCATACTCATAATACGACAGGTACGGGCGACATGACCAACCTCCTCGCCGCACAGGCAGGTGTTGACATCGTCGACTGTGCGCTCTCTCCTCTCGCAAACGGTACTGCAAACCCTGCGACAGAGGCGCTCGTTGCAACCCTTAAGGGAACAGAGAGAGATACCGGTCTTGACCTTCAGCTTCTTGCGGATATCGCATCCCACTTCAGAGGTGTTGCAGACCGTCTCAAGAACGAGGGAATCCTCGACCCGAAGGTTCTCGGCGTCGATACAAAGACCCTTCTTTATCAGGTGCCGGGCGGAATGCTCTCGAACCTCCTGAATCAGCTCAAGCAGGCAAACGCAGAGGACCGTTTCTACGAGGTGCTCGAGGAAGTGCCGAGAGTCAGAAAAGACTACGGTTATCCTCCGCTTGTAACGCCTACTTCACAGATCGTCGGAAGCCAGGCAGTTCTCAATGTACTCGCAGGCGAAAGATATAAGATGTTTACCAAGGAATCGAAAGGTGTTCTCCGCGGCGAATACGGCAGACTCCCCGGTGAGGTAAACGAGGAAGTAAGAAAGAAAGCGATCGGAGGCGATGAGCTTATCACATGCCGTCCTGCTGACCTTCTTTCTCCTGAGCTTGATAAGTACAGAGAAGAGTGCAAGCAGTGGGCGAAATGCGAGGAGGATGTGCTCTCGTACGCACTGTTCCCGCAGGTCGCACAAAAATTCTTCGAGGCGAGGGAGAATCCCCAGCCGAAAGCGGCTGCAAAGCCTCAGGTCGACGCAAACGCAGTAAGAAAGCTGTATGTCGACGACGCAGCAAACTGAAACATTCTGAAATAGTTAATAAAGGGCTCGAAATAGCCCAAAATATCCGAGACTCACTGAAATGTGATTCTCGGATATTTTTTGTTTTCAGATGATTTTGCCGCTATTATAGAATATTTATATTGATAAATAAGTGCGTGTGTGTTAAAATCAAGATAATATATTCAAAATACGGAGGAAATAATGATGAAAAAAGGCACTCAAAAAGCGCTTTCCTGCTTAATGGCGGTCATGCTTATCATGCTGTCCGTCGTAGTAGCGCCGCTTGAAATCTCAGCGGAAACAACATCGCCGATAATAGCCAGCGGAACATGCGGCGACAACCTTACATGGACGCTGGACGATGACGGCACGCTCACGATCAGCGGCATGGGGGATACGTGGGATTATGATTACAACTCTCAACCGTGGTCAGATTTTCGCGACAGAATTACTGCCGTTCAAATAAATAGCGGCGTAACGAGCATAGGATGGGGCGCGTTTTACGATTGCGACGCACTTAAGAGCATCGTGATCCCCGAAAGCGTTACGAGCATAGGAAGTAATGCGTTTTCCAGTTGCAACTGGCTCAGGAACATCGTGATCCCCGAAAGCGTTACAAGCATAGGGAGTAAGGCGTTTTCCGGTTGCAGTAGGCTAATGAGCATTTTAATCCCGGATAGTGTGACGAGTATAGGAGAGCGGGCGTTTTTCGGTACAGCATATTATTATAATACCGAAAATTGGATTGGAAATGTTCTGTACATTAACAATCATTTGATTGAGGCTAATACTTCATTAAGCGGTATATATACTATCCGTAATGGTACTAAAACAATTGCCTACGGCGCGTTTGCATATTGTGTCAGTCTAACAAGCATCGTGATTACCGAAAGCGTTACGAGCATAGGAGGTTGTGCCTTTAAAGATTGCAGAGGTCTTACGAGCATTGTAATTCCGGACGGTGTTACGAGCATAGGAGAGCGTGCGTTTTTGGGTAGCAACAGCCTAACGAGCATCGTGATCCCCGACAGTGTTACGAGCATAGGAGATTGTGCGTTTTTTGGTTGTAGCAGTCTTACGAGCATTGTAATTCCCGACGGCGTTACGAGTATAGCAAACGAGGTGTTTTCCGGTTGCGGCAGTTTAACGAGCATCGTGATCCCGCATAGTGTGACAAGCATAGGAGACTGGGCTTTTTGTGAATGCAGAAGTCTTACGAGCATTGTAATTCCCGACGGCGTTATAAGTATAGGAAATGGGTCGTTCTACTATTGTAGCGCTCTTACGAGCATCGAGATTCCCGACGGCGTAACGAGCATAGGAGATTATGCGTTTTACTATTGTAGCGCTCTCACGAGCATCAAGATTCCAGACGGCGTTACGAGCATAGGAGATTATGCGTTTTACTATTGTGGCGCTCTCACGAGCATTGAGATTCCCGACGGCGTAACGAGCATAGGAGACGATGCGTTTGCTTACTGTAGCGCTCTTATGAACGTCGTGATTCCAGAGGGAGTGACAAGCATAGGAAGCAGTGCGTTTTATAATTGTAGCTCGTTGGTGGTGGTTGTGGCAGCAGAGAAGGCACCGTCTGGTTGGAGCGATTACTGGGCTAATTTTGTATCGCATGTACATTGGGGTGTTGGAGTAATTGAAGCGGATGGAGTGAATTACATTTTACGTAAGGACGGTACAGCATCTGTTTGTAGGTGTATTGCTGACGTTGACAAGGTGGTGATACCAAGCGAGGTTTCCGGTTACGCTGTGACAGAAATAGAATCATCAGCGTTTGCTTCCCGCTATGTTCTTACGAGCATCACGATCCCGGATAGTGTGACGAGAATAGGAAACTATGCGTTTCATGGTACGGCATATTACAACAACACCGAGAACTGGACTGAAGATGTGCTGTATATTAACAATCGTTTGATTGAGGCTAAAACTTCATTAAGCGGAATATATACTATACGTAATGGTACTAAAACAATTGCCGACGCAGCGTTTCGCGATTGCAGCAGTCTAACGAGCATCGAGATTCCCGACAGTGTGACAAGCATCGGAGATTGGGCGTTTGAGGATTGTAGCAGTCTAACGAGCATCGAGATTCCTGATAGCGTTGCGAGCATAGGAGATAGTGTGTTTTACGGTTGCAGCAGTCTAACGAGCATCGAGATTCCCGACAGCGTGACGAGCATAGGATATCGTGCGTTTAGATGGTGCAGCAGTCTTACGAGCATAGAGATCCCTAGTAGCGTGACGAGCATAGGTGGCTGGGCGTTTGACGGTTGCAACGCACTTACGAGCATCACGATTCCCGACAGCGTGACGAGCATAGGATCCAGTGCGTTTAATTGTACAGAATATTATGACAATACCGAGAACTGGATTGGAGGTGTGCTGTATATTAACAATCATTTGATTAAAGCTGAAACTTCATTAAGCGGTACATTTACTATCCGTAATGGTACTAAAACAATTGCCGGGGAAGCGTTTCACAATTGCTACAGACTAACGAGCATCGAGATTCCGAATGGTGTTACGAGCATAGGTGATGGTACGTTTGGGAGTTGCAGCAGTCTTAAGAGCATCACTATTCCGGACAGTGTTACGAGCATAGGATATTGTGCATTTACCTTTTGCAGCAGTCTAACGAGTATCACGATACCTAGCAGCGTTACGAGCATAGGTGATGGTACGTTTGGGAGTTGCAGCAGTCTTAAGAGCATCACTATTCCGGACAGTGTTACGAGCATAGGATATTGTGCATTTACCTTTTGCAGCAGTCTAACGAGTATCACGATACCTAGCAGCGTTACGAGCATAGGAGATAGTGTGTTTTACAGTTGCAGCAGTCTAACGAGCATCGTGATCCCGGATAGCGTAACGAGCATAGAGAGCAGTGCGTTTAAGGATTGCAGTGCACTTACGATTTACGGGAACAGCGGATCATATGCTGCAACTTATGCAAATGAGAATAAAATTTCGTTTACGGTGATTAATCCGTGTGAAAACGATGGACATACTTACGGCGAATGGACGATAGTTATCGAGCCGACCTGCACCGAGAAGGGCAACGAGAAATGCGAGTGCACCCGCGAGGGTTGCGAGGCAAGCGAAACTCGCGAAGTAGAAGCGCTCGGACACGATTACGGTGAGTGGATGACGGTCAAACAGCCAACCTGTACCGAAAATGGCGGTGAGAAGCGCATGTGCACCCACGAGGGTTGCAACTCAAGCGAGATGCGTGTGGTAAAAGCGATCGGACACGATTACGGCGAATTTACGGTCGATGTTGAGCCGACTGATACAAAACCGGGTATAAAGAGCCATCATTGCTCGCGTTGCGAAGCAATTTCAGACGTTACGCCCGTAGCGCCCTTAAAGAAGCCCGAAGAGAGATTTAAAGATGTCAAGAGAGAATCGTGGTATTATGCTGCGGTTGATTATGCACTTACATACAGCCTGTTTAACGGTATGAGTGATACCGAATTCGCTCCTAACACGCCTATGACGCGCGCAATGCTTGTCCAGGTTCTTTATAACTTAGAGAAAAAGCCGAACGTTGATCAATATGAAAATAAATTTACCGATGTTAAGGACGGACAGTGGTATACAAACGCCATCAAATGGGCGTCAAATAACGGCATAGTTTACGGTACGACGGAAACCAAGTTCTCGCCTCAGGCGGGAATAACCCGTGAACAGCTTTCGACGATACTCTTCAGATATGCAAAATGGAAAGAGTATGATGTTACGGCACAAAGCGAGCTTTCTTCTTTCCCCGACGAGGAAAAAGTTTCAAGCTACGCGACAGACGCGATAAAATGGGCAGTCGGTGCAGGACTTATCTCGGGCAACAAGATAAACGGCACGACCATGCTTGACCCCAAAGGTGCTGCAACAAGAGCGCAAGTTGCACTGATACTCAAAAACTTCTGCGAAAAGGTCGTAGGCTGAATATAAACAAAAAGGACGCTGATTTCTATTTATCTGAAATCAGCATCTTTTTTAACTCTCTTTATTTGTCCGAATTATTTCACAAACAGCAGTTTTTTTGTCTGCGGTATGGAGAGAAGCAGGACCGCCCCGATAATAGTGAATACCGTTTCGGGAAGCATGTACATTCCGTTATAACAAATGGAGTAGAGCACCGGTCTGTTTACCCATTCGACGCCGAAGACTATGAATTTTTCATAATTAGTCCACAGCACGACACCCGATATGAAATGCAGGATAAAGCGCAAAACGCATGATACGGTAATTCCTGCGATTACACCGGCTGTGCCTTTCTTTCTGAATATACCGGAAAGGCCGAGGACGGAAAATGCGAGGATGTAGTCGAGAAGCAGACATGCGATGAGCATCGTAGGTGTAAGACCCCATGCAAATACTTCGCCCGTGAATATCTGCGTCCACGAGTAGACGAATGCCGCACCCAAGCCCCATTTGATGCCGTGCCGCACCGATATAAACATGATCGGCAGCATGCTGAGCAGGGTGATACTGCCGCCGAGCGGCATTTCCCAGATTTTGATCATGCTGAGCACTGTTGCGAGTGCCACCATGATTGCGCTCTCTAAGAGAGCTTTTGTGTTTTTGTTCATTGTGAACCTCCTCCGGCAACATTGTATAATTCTGACAGTGCAACTCGGTCGTCAGAATCATGCGGTATTGCCTATAAAAAAATCATCGCAAACAATCCGTGCGATGAAAAAAGAGGTATATCAGTTTCTCCCTACGCCGGCATTATCCGTATCAGGTTAAAGGGTTCGGAAAAATATCCATCTCAGCAATTAAGCACCCCTGACTATTCACGATGTATCAAGATTATACACTATATTGCCACATCTGTCAAGAATTATATTTGACAATAAATGCTTTCTTTGATATAATACATATAATGTTTGATGAAATATACGGAAATGAAATATTAAAAAATATGCTCGCCCGTGATATCGGGTGCGGAACGCTTGCTCATGCGTATATCGTCGAAGGACCGAAGGGCAGCGGCAGGCATACGCTCGTGCGTGGGGTGCTCACAGCCCTTGCACACGGCGGTGACAACGGAAAGATAGAGCGGCTTGTTTGCCCGGATGTAATATACATCGAAAGAAAAGAGGGTAAAAAGAGCATTTCGGTAGACGCAGTGCGAGAGCTGCGTGAGGAGGCGTATCTTTCATCGAACGACCTTGATTTTAAGGCTTTTGTGATAAGCGAAGCGCATCTTATGACAGTCGAAGCGCAAAACGCATTTTTGAAGATATTGGAGGAGCCGCCGGAAAACGTATATTTCTTTCTGATAACGAACGGCGGCGCTCTTTTGCCGACGGTGCGTTCCCGTGCGCCGGTATTGCGTATGCAGACGTTTTCTGAGGATGAACTGATCGAGTATAGCTCGCAGATCAGCGCCTCTGTGCGTGAATTGCGTGATAATAATATGAAGGCGCTTCGGTTTTTAGCGAAGAACAGCAGCGGTGCGATCGGGGCGATACTCGACGGTGTGCGTGATGAAAGCATGTCGGGGTATGAGTTAGTGATGGAATTTCTCGACGTTTTGGGAAGTCGGGAAAAAGCGGCGCTTTATTTGTTCGAGAGTAAGATCCCCGAAGAAAAAGATGAATATTCCGCTTTTTTAGAGCATCTGATCTCCGCTTTTCGGGATATTATCGCCGTGAAGCAGGGAATACACGAACCGCTTTTGTTTTTCTTAACTTATCAGGATGCCGAGGAATATTGCTTTCAGTTTTCCTTCGGTGAGGCTATGGGTAAGATACGCACGCTTTTAGCGGTAAAAGAGGAAACAGAATACAATCTAAACGGCAAAATGGCACGTCTTGATATGCTTTGCCGATTGAATAACGGAGAATGATATGGAAGAAGAGAAAATAAACGAAAGAGTTGAAGCGCAGGCGCCTGAATCTGCCGAGGTGATCGGTGTCAGATTTAAGCAGTCGGGAAAGGTATATTATTTTGACCCCGACGGAGTGCAGTACCGTGAGGGCGGCGTCATCGTCGAGACGGCACGGGGACTCGAGTACGGCATGGTCGCTATGGCGAATAAGGTCGTGCCGGGAAGCGAACTGGTACTTCCTCTCAGAAAGGCGCTCCGTGCGGCAACCAAAGAGGATGAAGCGCATTACGCAGAGAATCTCGAAAAAGAACATGAGGCATTTGGCAAGTGTGTAGCGGAGATTGAGCGCCACGGCCTGCCCATGAAGTTGGTCGACGCACGGTATACATTTGATAATTCCAAGCTGCTCTTCTATTTTTCCGCAGACGGAAGGATCGATTTCCGTGAGCTTGTAAAAGACCTTGCGGCGATATTCCACACGAGGATCGAGCTCAGACAAATAGGCATACGGGACGAGGCAAAGATGATGGGCGGATTCGGCGTATGCGGCAGAGTCTTCTGCTGCAGTACGTTTTTGGGCGATTTCAATCAGGTGTCGATAAAAATGGCGAAAGAGCAGAATCTTTCCCTGAATTCAGCCAAAATATCCGGCGCATGCGGCAGGCTCATGTGCTGTCTCAGATTTGAGCATGAGGCATACGAGGAGGAGATAAAGAAAACTCCCCGTGTTGACTCAATCGTATCTACTCCCGACGGCGACGGTGTCGTGGTCGAGTCTCAGCCGCTCACGGGACGCCTGAAGGTGCGTCTTTTGAAAGGCGAGGAACAGGTGAAGGCCTATCACAGAAGCGCCGTTAAATTCAAGGGATTTTCCAAGAATCATAAGACAGAAAAGACGGAAGAGGACTTATCCGGTCTCGAGGATTGAAGCCGGCGGTATTACCTGAAAAATTTTTTTCAAAAAATAATTGCATTTTATATATGTATGTGATACAATAGTCCTGCAAACAAGTGGCATTGAGCCATAATCTATACGGAGGTAAATAAAAATGGCATACAAAATCAGTGATGAGTGCATCGCATGCGGCGCATGTGCTGCAGAGTGCCCGGTTAGCGCTATTGCAGAAGGCGACGGTAAGTACGTAATTAACGCAGATGAGTGCATTGAGTGCGGAGCTTGCGCAGATACATGTCCTGTTGGTGCTCCGGCAGCAGAGGAATAATTACAGAAAAAGGGCAAGCGTAGCTTGCCCTTTGATTTTTATTATGGAAAGAACAGATATCATAAATGCAAATATAACACTTACGCAGAATACGTCGGGACTGACATACGGCACCGACGCTCTTTTGCTGTCGGCGTTTATCAATCCGAAGCCCAAGGGACGTGCGGTCGAGCTCGGCTCGGGCACAGGCGTGATATCACTGCTCGCCGCATCCCGTGGTAAATTTGCACATTTTTACGCATATGAGGTGCAGAGCGAGTATGCAGCCCTTACCGGGAAAAACGCCGTAAATAACGGCTTCGGCGATGTGATCAGCGTAATAAATAAAGATGTGCGGGATGCGAAGGTATCGGATATCGGAAAAGAGGCGGATGCGGTCTTTGCCAATCCTCCGTATATGAAAAGCGGAACGGGACAGCGAAACGCAGATGAGGGAAAATATATCGCACGGCACGAGGTCTGCGGAGGTATCGGCGATTTTTGCGCCTGTGCTTCTCTGCTTCTGAAGCACGGCGGCAGTTTTTATGTAGTCTGGAGACCGAACCGAATAAGCGACCTTATTCTTGCACTTGAAAAGAATTCACTGTCGCTAAAGCGGTTGATCAATGTCTATAACGACGCTTGGCACCCCCCCTGCCTTGTGCTCGCTGAGGCGAGAAAGGGCGGAGGAAGCGGAACGTTCGTGACCAAGCCGTTTTTTATAAAGGACGAAAAAGGACAGACGGACGAAATGGACTATATTTGCGAGAGGGGTGTTTTCCATGAACGATACAGAAAAGAATAAGGTGTTAGGCGGCACGCTATATATCGTGGCAACGCCGATCGGCAACCTCGCCGACTTGTCCGAGCGTGCGAAAAAGGTGCTCTCCGAGGTGAATTTTATAGCGGCGGAGGATACACGTGTGGCAGGCAGACTGCTTTCTGCATACGGCATCTCAAAGCCGACGGTAAATTATTTCGACCATAATAAGGACTCAGCGGGTCCGAAGATAATAAAAAGACTGCAGGGGGGCGAGTCATGCGCCCTCGTTACCGATGCGGGAACTCCTGCCGTGAGCGACCCGGGGCAGGAGCTCGTCGCACTTTGTATAGAAAACGGCGTCCCCGTGACGGGCGTTCCCGGGTGCTGTGCTGCGATCAATGCGCTGACGTTATCGGGACTGCCGAGCTACCGGTTCGCTTTTGAGGGATTTCTCTCGGGCAGTGACGGAGATAAGCGTAAGCGGCTCGAGGAATTGAAAAACGACTCTCACACGCTCATTTTTTACGAAGCGCCACACCGGCTGACAAAGACGCTTTCGCTGATGGCGGAGGTCCTCGGCGCACGGGAGGTCGCACTGTGCCGTGAAATGACGAAACTGAACGAGCAGGTGCTTCATACCACGCTCGAGCGTGCGGTGGAGTATTATAAGGAGAACGAGCCTCGCGGAGAGTATGTCCTCGTCGTCGCAGGCGCAACGAAGGAAGAAATACGAAAAGATGCTTTTTTTGCCGATATGACGGTGAAAGAGCATGTGGAGTTTTATATCAATTCGGGCATGAGTAAAATGGACGCCATGAAGGCGGCGGCAAAGGATCGCGGCGTGTCAAAGGGCGAGATCTATAAGGAAATGATATGAAAAGAGTGATGATCGCCATGAGCGGGGGGGTAGACTCCTCCGTTGCGGCGCTTTTGTGTAAGGAAAAAGGATATGACTGCATCGGTGCGACGATGAAGCTCTTTGATAATGACACAGCCGATATTGAGAAGGACAAGCCATGCTGTTCGGCAGACGACGTCGAGGACGCACGTTCGGTCTGCGCCGCACTTGGAATACCGTATTATGTCTTTAATTTCAAGGGAGATTTCAAGCGCAATGTCATTGACCGATTTGTCGGGTGTTATGAGTGCGGCGGCACGCCAAACCCTTGCATAGATTGCAATAGATACTTGAAATTTGACAGCCTCCTCCGGCGTTCGAGGGAGGCTGAATGTGACAGCATTGTCACAGGGCACTATGCACGCATCGAGGAAAAGGACGGCCGTTTTCTTCTGAAAAAAGCGGTTGATATAACCAAAGATCAAAGCTACGTCCTCTGGTCTCTCACGCAGGAACAGCTATCGCATATTATGTTTCCTCTCGGCAGTATGACAAAGGACGAGGTGCGGAAGCTTGCCGAAAAGAACGGGTTTGTAAATTCGGCGAAAAAGGACAGCCAGGATATCTGCTTTGTGCCGAACGGCGACTATGCGAGCGTTATCGAGCATTATACGGGAAAAACATATCCTTGCGGCGATTTCGTGCTGAAGGACGGAACGGTCATAGGAGAGCATAGGGGCATAATCCGCTATACGATAGGACAGCGCAGGGGTTTGGGACTCTCGCTTCCCGAACCGCTTTATGTCTGTGAAAAGCGTATCGATACGAACGAGGTCGTGCTCTGCCGTGATGAGGAGCTTTTCTCCGATACGCTCGAAGCATATGACTTTAACTGGATCGCCTTCGACCCACCGAGCGAGCCTGTGCGCTGTTTTGCAAAAATACGCTATAACCAAAGGGAGCAGAGCGCCACGGTGACCGTCACGGGCGAGGGACGGGTTCGGGTCGTATTCGATGAGCCTCAGCGCGCCATTGCAAAAGGTCAGTCGCTCGTACTCTACAACGGCGACACCGTCCTCGGCGGCGGAATAATCGAATAACGGTAAGACGAAAGAATAAAATTCACTTTAAATACGAAAAAATAACACTTGACACCTAATGGCGGTGTCAAGTGTTATTTTATAAACTCTATTATTTCAGATACATCGCAATTCAGAGCCGAACATATACGCTCTAAAACATAACTGTCATATCTTTTTACCTTGTTTTTGTAATAATTATCGATGATTTGATATTGTATGCCGGTTCGTTTTGCAAGCTCATATCTGCTTATATTTAACCTATCTAATGTTTTATCAAGACATATGCGAATCATAACATCACCTCAGAGTATATTTTAATAGATATATAACTACTTGACAATTCACTTATTTAGATATATACTTATATAAAGATATAATACTAGGTAATTATTTCAATTACGATAAACCCGAAAAAATACTTGTGTGAAACAAGAATTCCAAAATAACAGAAAGGTGACCGTTTGTCTGCACTTTTTCGTTCCTATTTGTGCTGACCTTAAAACGGTCAACAGGTGATCTTTATGAAAAAACGAATAGTGGCAATACTATTGATAGCGTCAATGTATATTGCGCTCATGCCGACCGCTTTGGCACAAAGTGTTTCCAGTAGTGATTTCGTTGCATTTGCACGGCAAAACTGTATCGGCATTCCTTATGTTAAGGGTGGCCGTAGCACTAAAGGATTCGATTGTTGCGGTTTAGTTTGGTATGTGTGCAATCACTTTGGAATTAGTGTCGGAAGTGGAGATCAAAACTCTCAACGAAACTACGGGACAGCCGTTTCTTATTCCTTGAGTAGTTATGATGCATATTTGAGAAATCTAAAGGAGGGGGATTTAATCTTTTTTGATTATCAGGGTGACGGAAAATCTGACCATGTTGGAATTTATTCCGGCAACGGAATGATTATACAGGCTCATAAAGAGGGCACCAACAGCAAAGAAGATAAACTGTCCGGCATTTGGCGAGACAACAAAGCGGAGTGGAAATTCACTTGCAGTGTGCGCCGAGTTTTGAATTCGGCAACCGTCAAAACTTATACAATTTCCTATAATGCCAACGGTGGCATCGGCGCACCGTCCCCACAGACCAAGCAACACGATGTTCCATTGACTATAAGCAATATTGTGCCGAGCAGGGCGATGTACACATTTATAGGTTGGGCGCCATTGCCGAATGCGACGGAGCCTACCGGCTGGCCGGGCGGTATTACAAATGTGAATCAGGATATTACGTTCTATGCGCTTTGGAAACCTAATACATACACGATTACTTATGATGCAAACGGCGGAACAGGTGCGCCTCCTGTTCAGTCATTCGTATATAACAGTGGTGCGAAATTCTCGACCGATATTCCCGTAAAGGTCGGATATACATTCATAAATTGGAAAGATGATTGGGACGGAAACTTTTATAATCCCGGTGATCCGATTCCTTCCGGCTGGGGAGCAAACACACTTAGAGCCCAGTGGAAAGCCAATCCGGATTCCCCTACGCCTGCCGTAACGCCATCCAAACCTGTTGTAACGGCAAGGGATATTGGAAGCAAAGTGCATTTGGAATGGAATGCTTGCAGTAATGCTGATTATTACGATGTGAGAATTTTCGATGAAAACGAACAACAGATTTTAATGCAATATGGTGTATATGCAACATCATTTGATTACCCGTTGAGTGCAGGAACATATCATGCCTCTGTTGCAGCTGTAAATAATAACACGAATTGTATGTTTAGTGATTACGTTTACTTTACTATAGCCGAGCATAAACACACCTACGGAGCATGGAGTACGGTAACAGCCGCAACTTGCACGACTGCCGGAACGGAACGGCGAACCTGTTCGTGCGGAGCGGAGGAGCAGCGCTCGGTTAATGCGCTCGGGCATAATTATTCTACCGAGTGGACGGTCGATATCCCTGCAACCAAGACTACGACAGGCAGTAAATCCCATCACTGCACACGATGCAGTGCAAAAACGGATGTGACGGTAATTCCGGCAACAGGGGCACAGAATGTGACCAAGACCTTTAAGGATGTCATACCGGGTTCATGGTATGAGGATGCGGTACAGTATGCAGTCGAGCATAATCTCTTCAGCGGCACATCTCCGACGGAGTTTGCGCCTAACGTGATGATGACCCGTGCGATGTTAGTGACGGTATTATGGCGCATGGAGGGAAAACCTACGGCGAGTGCAGAAAATCCCTTTACTGATGTGCCGTCGGGTCAGTGGTACACCGACGCAGTAACATGGGCGGCGGCGAACGGTATCGTCTATAGAATCACCGACGATACATTTGAACCGATGGGTAACATCACCCGTGAGCAGATGGCGACGATTCTTCACCGCTATGCAGAGAAAAAAGGTTATGATGTCACAAAGAGTGAAGACCTGAATGCCTTCCCGGACGGAGCGAAAACCTCGGACTATGCGGCGGACGCACTTTCCTGGGCATACGCCGAAAAGCTCATCACCGGCGTGAAATCAGGTAATACCGATTACCTCGACCCGAAGGGCGGTGCGACCCGTGCACAGGTTGCGTCCATCCTCATGCGCTACGGTCAGAATATCGCAAACGTGAAATAACAAATCATAATAAAAAGAGGGAACTTTCCGCTCCCTCATGGGTAAAAAAGGGCTGTCGCCATCGGCGACGGCCCTTTCAGCGCGAAGCTGAGTTCGGTCTTTGCGCTGTTGTTTTTCTTGCTCGGAATGCAGAATCAAGAAGCAATTATATCTCTGTAATTCAAGGAATAATTTGTCCGCTCTCCTAAGGCTCCTCTGTGCAAGGGGAGCCTTGGGGGATATCTCAAATATAATCTCATCTAAAGCCGTAAAGATTTTATAATTTGTTTGTTGATTTTGTTTGCAGACCGGAACGGGCTGTCGCAAGAATACTTGCGACAGCCCGTTTTTATATCAATGCGAGCTTTTCAAGCTCGGCGTCTACTCGTGCTTTTGCCGTCTCTGATATCTCGCAAAGCGGCAGTCTGACATCTGCACGACAGAGGCCCATACGGCTCATTGCGTATTTTACGGGAATGGGATTGACCTCGCAAAACATGGCACGCATCAGCGGTGCAAGCGTCAGGTGTATCCTGCGTGCCTCGGCGAGATCCGCTCTTGCAAATGCCGCACATAATTCATTCATTTGTTCCGGCAGGATATTCGATAGTACCGAGATAACACCCTTTGCGCCGAGCGAGAGAAGCGGCAGGGTGAGATCATCGTTGCCCGAGTAGATATCGAATCCATCGCCGCATTGATTTATTATCTCGGATATTTTTGATACGCTTGACGACGCCTCCTTGACCGCATAAATATTCGGGTGGGAGCACAGGGCGGCATATACCTGCGGCGAAATATCGACACACGTCCTCGACGGTACGTTATATATGATGATGGGTTTTTTTACGGCATTCGCTATCGCAGTATAGCTTCTGATCAGCCCCTCGCCGGTCGCTTTGTTGTAATAGGGCGATACTACGAGCAGGGCGTCGGCGCCTGCCTCGCAAGCGTACATCGACATTTTTATCGAATGACGTGTGTCGTTTGAGCCGGTGCCAGCGATCACTTTTATTCTGCCCTTGGCTGTCTCGCATGCAAATCGTATGACACGTCTGTGTTCCTCGTTTGTCAGCGTTGCGCTCTCTCCTGTAGTGCCGCATACGATAACGGCGGGGACTTTGGCTTTTATCTGCCTTTCTATCAGTCGCTCGAACGCATTGAAATCGATTGTATCATTTATAAAAGGCGTCACGAGAGCAGTACCAACGCCCTCGAAAATAGTTTCTTTAATCATTTTAACCCACTTGCAAATATAATATCTTTGATGTATAATTATTATGTATATTTAAGACAATACCGCACAATTTGAGGCTAATACCTTGACGGCATACTTGCTTGCATATTTTCCGTCATACTTCACAAATTTCGTAAGCACAACAAACCCATACGAATACGTCCGCCTTACAAAGACGACAAACACAAAATCGCCGTAGATTTGCCCTTTCGGGCGTGTTCAGATGGGTTTGTTGTGCTTAAGCAGAGGCTCTACTCTTGCCTCCTCAATTTGTTTCGTCTGACGAAAAATCTGTCTGCGCAATTATACCGTCAGAATTATGCGGTATTGCCTTATAGGGTTAAAGAGAATGGTAATCAAAAATAAAAGAGAACAAACAGATTTAAAAACGAGCGATTTTTATTACGATCTGCCGAAGGAGCTGATCGCCCAGCATCCGGCGGAACAGCGGGATAATTCCCGTCTTATGGTGATAAATAAAGCGACGGGCGAGACCGAGGATAGAATATTTCATGATGTGATAGACTATCTTGCGCCGAATGACGTGCTCGTCATCAATGACTCGAAGGTTATTCCAGCCCGCCTTTACGGCGTCAAGGAATCAACGGGCGTCGAGTGCGAGATCGTCCTTTTGCGTGAAAGAGGCCTCGATCAATGGGAGGCTCTCGTTCGTCCCGGACGGCGTCTCAAGGCCGGTACTGTTATTATATTCGGTGACGGCATACTTCGTGCAACGGTAGATGAAACGCTCGAGGGAGGCAACAGACTGCTAAGCTTTGAATACGACAAAAAAGAGAGCAATTTTTTTGCGATACTTGATAAGATAGGCAATATGCCGCTTCCGCCGTATATCACCGAGCGCCTCGAAAAAAAAGAGAGGTATCAGACGGTATACGCAAGGGAGGAGGGAAGCGCCGCCGCCCCGACCGCAGGACTTCATTTTACGGAAGAGCTGCTTGAGCGGATAAAAGCAAAAGGCGTAAAAATCGCCCCTGTCATGCTCCACGTCGGGTTAGGTACCTTCCGACCCGTAAAGGTGGATAATATCAATGACCACGTGATGCATACCGAGTATTTTTCGGTCTCGCAGGAAAGTGCGGATATTATCAATTCAGCAAAAGAATCGGGCGGACGCATCATATGCGTCGGCACGACCTCCTGCCGTACCCTCGAGAGCGTAGCGGACGAGAACGGCCGTATCATTGCCATGTCCGGCGATACCGGCATATTCATCTACCCCGGATATCAATTCAAGGCGGTAGATGCGCTGATAACGAATTTTCATCTGCCCGAGAGCACTCTGCTCATGCTCGTGTCGGCCTTCTCCTCTCGTGAGATCATGCTGAACGCTTACGCCGAGGCGGTCGAAAAGAAGTATCATTTCTTTTCGTTCGGCGACGCCTGCCTGATTTTATGATATTTGGTGATCTTGATCTTTCTTGTGATGAGCTTTGGGAGAACGGTGTTCAGGTCGATACCCCGTTTGACGGTCTTATGTCGTTCAGCGATGCAACTGAACTTTGGGGACTCAACGAAAGTACGCTTCGCAAAACGATCACATACGAAAAGCTTGTCAACGGTGTTGATGTGTGTAAATTCGGCAAACAATGGGTCGTTTCCGTTGAGGCCATGAAAAGAGAATACGGAACAGCTGATAATCAAAGCATTATCAGTCAGTAATAAGTGTTTCCGCTTTACATCCCGTAACTATCGGCAGTGTAGTTTTAATAATTAAAGGTGAAGTGTGGCAAAACCAAAGGTTATAGCTGTTGTTGGGCCGACGGCGGTCGGCAAAACGGCGCTTTCAATAGAAATATGCTCTGCCTTCGGCGGCGAGGTAGTATCCTGCGATTCGATGCAGATATACCGTGGGATGGACATCGGCACGGCGAAGGTGACTGAGGCGGAGAAAAAAGGGATACCCCACCATATGATAGACATTTGCTCGGTGAGTGACGATTTTTCCTGCGCAGATTATGCTGTGCGTGCAAGGGAAGTGACGGACGATATCATTTCGCGTGGGAAAGTGCCGGTCTTCTGCGGCGGTACGGGTCTGTATCTTGACAGCGTGCTGACGGGAAATGCTTTTTCTGCGGCGGGAGTTGACGAGGCGCTTCGCACCGAACTTTCTCAAAAAAGCGAGGACGAGCTGTGGGGTCAGCTTTATGAAATAGATAAAGACTCAGCGCTCGCAACCCATAAAAACAACAAAAAACGCGTGATTCGGGCGATAGAGACGTATGTGCTCACCGGAAAGACCAAAACCGAATGGGACAGGCTTTCCCGTATAGCAGATACGCCGTATGATGCCTTGATCATCGGACTGCGCTGTTCGGAGCGTGCGGTGCTGTATGAGAGGATAGAGCGCCGTGTCGATATTATGATGGAAAAAGGGCTCCTTGACGAGGTAAGAGCACTCGGACTTGAGAGAGGGTCGAATGCTGCGGCGGCGATAGGTTATAAGGAAATATGCGAATATCTCGACGGGAATTGCACCCTTGATTTTGCCGTATCTGAGATAAAGCGAGCCTCTCGCAATTATGCGAAACGACAGCTTACGTGGTTTTCACGAAATAAAAATATTAAATGGATCGATGGCGATCTGCTTTCATTCCCGGAAATGAAGGAACAGGCTCTTGCCATGACAGAAAATTTTTTAAAAGGGCAGTAATGGATAAAAAGTATCTTAAAAACGTAATTACATATTTTTTGACTGCCGTGATATGCATAGGCATTATGGCATATATCGGCTATGCCCTTGTGCGCTCCGGAGGAGATAATATCACGGTCGTTCCTGCCGAAAAGGCAACTGTAGACGAGCGTGAGAAGCATATCGGGTATATCATGCGGCAGGAAAAGGTGCTGTATTCAGGCAGCGCAGGCGGTGTTTCATATCAGTATACAGACGGTGAGCGTGCATCCCGTGACAGTATCGTCGCACGTGTATATTCGGGCAGCGGCGGAGACGAAATACGTACCAAGCTCGTAAAATACGACAACAAGATATCGATCCTCTCGCGCTCGACGGTAGACGACGGAACGAAATTCGTCGGTACGGAGATTATAGATAAAGAAATATCCGCACTTTATGCCGAAATAATGAAAAAAAAGAGCGAGGGGGACATCGACTTCGCTTTGCAGAAGCGTGATGAGCTCAATGTACTACTGAACCGTAGGAAGATAATCGTCGGTACGGTAAGCGATTTCGACTATCAGGTATCATCGCTCGAGGCGCAGGAAAAGGCGCTTATCGCAGGACTCGGTGATGCTTATACAGAGATCACGGCAAGTCAATCGGGGTATTTTTATATGGGGGTCGACGGATATGAGAGTGTTTTTTCGGCGGACAAGGTCGATGATATGACCGTTGCCGATTTTGACTCGATGATATCGGCAGAGCCCGAGTCGGAATCGGGTTATGCCATCGGTAAAATAGTGACCGGCTTCAAATGGTATGTTGCGACCGAGATAGACGTCGAGGATATGAAAAAATATACGGTCGACAGGGAATATGATATTATGTTCCCATATAATTCCGATGTGATCATATCCATGAATCTCGAACGTGTGATCGTTCCCGAAAACGGTAAAAGATGCGTACTCGTATTTTCATCGAGCGAAAATCCGCAGGATTTCAATTACCTGCGTGCGCAGAGCGTATATATCATACGTGAGGAATACACGGGGTATAAGGTGCCGTCGTCTGCCATCCGTGTAAAAGACGGAGTGCGCGGCGTTTATATCCTCAGCGGAAGTACCGTGCACTTCAAGAAGATCATTCCTCTCGCCGAAGCAGACGGGTATTTCATAGTCGAGGAGCAGGACACAATGAGCGATGATTCCGTGGCTAATTATCTCGGATATTGCGATCTCGTAATAACATCGGGTAAGGATCTGTATGAGGGAAGGGTGATAGAATGACGTATTTAAAAGAACTCGAAGAAAATTATAAAAAAATATCGGATATTGCCGAGCGGTACGGCGCACGTCTTCTTGCTGCTACAAAGACGGTGCCGTGCGAAACGATCAATTATGCCGTTGATACTCTCGGCCTTTCGCTTATCGGTGAAAACAGAGTGCAGGAACTGCTCTCCAAATACGATGAACTCTCAAAAGACAAGGCAGATATACACCTCATCGGTTCTTTGCAGTCAAATAAATGCAAGTATATTGCCGACAAGGTGTCTATGATACATTCCCTTGACTCAGAAAAGCTCGCACATGAGCTTGATAAACAATGCGCCCGTGTCGGGCGCAGAATGGATGCCCTGATCGAGATAAATATCGCAAATGAGGAGAGTAAGGGTGGTATCGCCGCCGAGGAGATCTTCGGCTTTTATGAAAAGATACGCACCCTCGAGCATATAAAAATTTGCGGGATAATGACTATGGCACCGGCAGGATCGACTGATGACGAATACAGGAAGTATTTTACCCGGGCGAGAAAAATTTACGAAGAATTCACAAAAAAATGCCTTGCTGACGTTGCATCTCCTGTTCTTTCCATGGGTATGTCAGACAGCTATGAGCTCGCGCTCGAGTGCGGCAGTAACATGATACGGGTCGGCAGCGCTCTTTTCGGCAAAAGAAACTACAAATAGTGCTAAAACTCTTGAATTTTCATAATTTATATGATATAATCAGTATAATATTATGAGTAAATATGTTCTCGGAGGTAAAAATAAATGGGATTCGTAGATAAAATCAATCACCTGATGAATCCGGATACGATCGACGGCTATGATGATAATGACTACATATTCGACGGTGATGACGCAGGATACGGCGACGGTTACCAGCAGGGATACGGCAGCGCACCTGCACCGCAGAGTGCACCGCAGGGATTTCAGCCCAATGCGCTGGAGCTCAAGGTCGTAAAGCCTGAGCGCTTTGAGGACGCATCGGGTATTGCAGACCATCTGCTCGAGAAACGTACCGTAGTGCTTAATCTCGAGGAGACAAATCCCGAAGTTGCAAGAAGACTGATCGACTTTCTTTCCGGAGTTGCTTATTCGATCGACGGTAATTTGAAGAAGGTCGCAGACCATACGTTTGTTATCACGCCGAATAATGTCGTTTTATCAGCTGACAGGGCGGCAAGACCTCAGCCGAAGCAGGATACATTCGGAGACTTTTGATATATTGCGGGAAACCGCTTGGCTATTGTGAATTATGATACCTCTCTCGTTTTATCGGGAGAGGTATAATATGCTTTAATGGGGGTATGAAATTGCTTGCGCTGATACTGTTAAGAAGCGTTATTTTTATGGTGCTCAGGTTTTTTGAGCTTATGCTTTTCGGTCGGGCGATACTTTCATGGTTCCCTGATAGTGACAATGAAACGCTCCTTAAAATACAAGAGGTTCTTTTTGTGTTTACAGAGCCTATCTTAGAGCCGATGAGGAGGTTTCTTTACAGATTCGAGTGGGTAAGGACCTGTCCGCTTGATCTGTCTTTTACGGCAGTGTTTTTGTTGATCATTATTCTTGAAATGATCGTTTAAAGAAAAATAGAATATGGGAGAAAATGATGGTAGCACCGCACGAACTGAAAAATAAGACATTTACGCGCACAGTACGCGGTTATAATCCAAGCGAGGTCGATGAACATATCGCATTCCTGCTCGAGGCATATACCGATCTGTATAAGGAAAATGACGAGTATATTCATAGAGTAGCCCTGCTTGAAGAACAGCTTGAAAAGTACACGAAGGATTCTGAGGCGATACGTTCTGCACTTTTGAACGCTCAGAAGGTTTCCGAGAAGATAATCAGCGACGCAAATGAAAAATCCGAGATAATTATTAAAAGCGTCAAGGACGCATGCGATGAAAAGCTCGATGAGATAAAAGCGGACATCGTCCGTCAGTGCAAGATACTCAACACGCTCAAAAAAATGAACGGCGAGTATGCAAAAAAAATGATCGAGGTGATATCCTCGCAATCGAGAGAGTTAGACGAGCTCCCCGATATCAGTGCGGGCATACAAAACGCTGATGATGAGATACGGGCGATACTCGAGACGGTGAAGACCGGTATCGCCGATATGAAGGCACCGAAAGAAGACTAATCACAAGGAGTAAATATAACGATGGCAAAGGATTACACAAGCACACTGAATCTGCCGAAAACCGACTTTCCCATGCGTGCGAACCTCGCACAGAGAGAGCCGGATATGTTAAAAAAGATGGAGGAAAAGGATCTCTATCACAAGATGATAGAGCATGCGGAGGGCAGACCCCTCTATGTTCTGCATGACGGTCCTCCTTTCTCAAACGGAAATATCCATATGGGTACTGCAATGAATAAAATCCTGAAGGATTTTATCAATAAGTATAAGGCAATGGCAGGCTACAAGGTCAGATACATACCCGGCTGGGATAATCACGGTATGCCTATTGAGAGTGCCATCATAAAGAAAAATAAGCTCGACCGCAAGAAGATGTCTATTCCCGAGTTCCGCACGGCGTGCCATAAGTTCGCCCAGGATTTCGTGGATATTCAGATGCAGTCCTTCAAGCGCCTCGGTATCACGGGCGATTGGGACAACCCCTACCTTACGATGAATCCCTCTTTTGAGGCAAGAGAAGTCAAGGTATTCGGGCAGATGTTCAAGAAAGGATATATCTATAAGGGTTTAAAGCCTGTCTATTGGTGTCCGAAGGACGAGACGGCGCTTGCCGAGGCGGAGATCGAGTATCAGCAGGACCCCTGCACATCGATCTATGTAAAGTTCCGCGTATGCGATGATAAGGGCAAGCTCGGAGTCGACCTTGACAAGACATATTTTGTTATCTGGACGACGACCACATGGACCCTGCCTGGCAACCAGGCGATCGCCGTAAACCCTGGCGAGGAATATGTCCTCGTTTCTTGCGATAACGGTGAAAATTATATCGTTGCCTCGGCGCTTTGCGAAAAGACTATGCAGGCAGGCGGTATCTCTAACTACGAGATAAAGGCAACTTATAAAGGCATTGATTTTGAATATATGACGGCCGAGCATCCTTTCCTTGACCGTAAGAGTCTATTGTGCTGCGCAGAGTACGTCACGATGGAATCCGGTACGGGATGTGTTCATACGGCGGGCGGCTTCGGCGCTGACGACTATGTCACGAGCATGAGATACGGCATCGATATCGTCGTCCCCGTGAATGACAGAGGCTATCAGACAGCCGATGCAGGCAAGTTTGCAGGTCTTTATTATGCCGAGTCAAACGATGCGATACTCGCAGACCTGAAAGAAACAGGTGCACTTTTCGCAAGCGAGGATATCACGCATGACTATCCCCATTGCTGGAGATGTAAGTCTCCTATCATCTTCCGTGCAACGCCTCAGTGGTTCTGCTCGGTAGATGCTTTCCGTGCCGACGCCATAAAGGCGTGCGACGATGTCACGTGGACGCCGTCGTGGGGCAAGGACCGTATGATAAAAATGATCAATGAACGTGCTGACTGGTGTATATCGAGACAGCGTCACTGGGGTCTTCCCATCCCGGTATTCTACTGTAAGGACTGCGGTAAGCCCGTGTGCGACGATACGACGATCGACGCAGTCTCCGACCTTTTCGGAAAAGAAGGCTCTAACGCATGGTATGAAAAGGAAGTTTCTGAGATTCTTCCTTCCGGATATCAATGTCCGCACTGCGGCGGCACGGGATTTGAGAAAGAGACCGATACGCTCGACGGGTGGTTTGACTCGGGCTCGAGCCACTTTGCAGTGCTCGAGAACGACCCCGATATGAAATGGCCGGCAGACCTCTACCTTGAGGGTGCAGACCAGTACAGAGGATGGTTCCAGTCTTCGCTTCTGACTGCTGTCGGCGCAAAGGGAGAAGGCGCACCGTACAGGGGTGTGCTCACGCATGGCTGGGTCGTTGACGGCCAGGGCAGAGCGATGCATAAATCTCTCGGAAACGGCGTACAGGCAGAGGATGCGGTGAAGCGTTACGGCGCGGATCTTTGCAGACTCTGGGTCGCATCGAGCGATTTTACGGTCGATGTCCGTGTGTCCGATGAGATATTCAAACAGCTTTCCGAGGTATACAGAAAAATAAGAAACTCGGCACGAATCCTCATGGCGAACCTCGGCGACGATTTTGATCCTGATAAGAATATGATCGCCCTTGACGAGCTTTACGATATAGACAAATGGGCGCTTTCCCGTCTGAACGGCCTGATCGCAAGCTGTGTCGAAGCATACGATAAGTACCAGTTCCACATCGTATATCATAATATCAGCAATTTCTGCATCCTCGATATGTCAAAATTATATATCGATATAACAAAGGACAGAGTATATACCGAAAAGAGCGGCTCCAAGGCGAGAAGAAGCGCACAGACGGCCATGTATCTCATCCTTGATGCGCTCACACGTCTCATCGCTCCGATCCTTGTATTTACTTCCGACGAGATATGGGAGAGCATGCCGCACACATCGGCAGACGATAAGCTCAGCGTATTCTTAAACGATATGCCGAAATACACAGAGGCTTACGCTTTCACCGAGGTCGAGGAGCATTATAACAAGCTCTTTGATATCCGTGACGATATCATGAAGGCGCTCGAGATAGCGAGAGCTGATAAGAAGATCGGCAAGAGTCTCGAGGCAAAGGTAACGGTATATTCTGAGGACAGCGCTCTTTGCGATATGCTTTCGAGCTTCGGCGACGAGCTCTCGACCCTCTTCATCGTTTCACAGACCGATGTTCTGTGTGAAAAAGCGCCCGAGGGAGCATTCACCGAGACCGAGAGCGGTATCGGCGTTGCCGTGACCGAGGCGGACGGTGAGAAGTGCGACCGTTGCTGGATGCATTCTGTAAAGGGTAAGAAGACGGAGGACGGATTTATCTGCTTCCGTTGCAGTGAAATACTCGGAGAATAATATGATTTTTGCTCTTGTTGCGGCGCTTTTGTGCGTACTGCTCGACCGTGCGACAAAGTATCTCGCCGTCTCTTTCCTGGAACTCGGCGAGAGTAAAGTCGCCATTGACGGAGTACTGAATTTTACTTATATACAAAATGAGGGTATGGCGTTCGGGCTTTTGGCGGAGAAAAGATATCTTTTCATCGTCGCATCCGCGATACTGCTTATTGCGATTCTTGCATTTCTCTTTGTGTACAGAAAGCAGGCGAATATATGGCTGAAGGTCTCCTGCGGACTGATCCTCGGCGGCGGTATCGGAAATATGATCGACCGCATATCGCTCGGCTATGTCATTGACTTTATCGATTTCAGGATGTTTTCCTTCTGGAAGTGGATATTCAATATAGCGGACGCCTGCGTGTGCGTCGGCGTCGGTATGCTTGCGATCTATCTTTTGATAGACGCAGTAAAGACAAAGCGGGAGAATGAGGAACCGTCGGAGAAATACGATGAGTGAGATCATCGCAGACGAAGCGTATAACGGCCTGCGTCTCGACATGTTCGTATCCGGGATGTGGGAGATATCACGCTCGAATTCGCAAAAGCAGATCGAGACAGGCGCTGTCACGGTAAACGGCAAAAAGAGCGCAAAGAGCTACCGCATGGCAAAAGGAGACACGGTCGCATTTGAGCCGAGTGCACCTGTTCCCATGGAGGCGACAGCGCAGGATATCCCGCTCGATATCGTATATGAAGACAGCGATATCATAATAATCAATAAGCCGAAAGGCATGGTCGTCCATCCTGCTCCGGGAAATCCCGACGGTACGCTCGTTAATGCACTTTTGTGGCATTGCGGCGACAGCCTATCAGGCATTAACGGGGTCATCAGACCCGGCATCGTGCACAGGATCGATAAGGACACGAGCGGACTTCTGATGGTCGCAAAAAATGACGAGGCGCATCTATGCCTCGCCGATCAGATAAAGGCGCACTCGTTCGAGAGGGCGTATGAGACTGTCGTTATCGGCAATATAAAGGACGACGAGGGCACGGTAGACGCCCCGATCGACCGAAACCCGAAGGACAGGAAAAAAATGGCGGTCGTGGCAGGCGGCAGAGACGCCGTCACTCATTATAGGGTCATCCGACGCTATGACGGCTTTACCCACCTGCGTGTGAATCTCGAGACGGGCAGAACACATCAGATCAGGGTGCATATGGCGCATATCGGTCATCCCGTTTTAGGGGACAAGGTGTACGGGTGCGGTAAGAATGCTTTTGAGAGAAAGCATGATGCGATACTCGCAGGGCAGTGTCTGCATGCGAAGATGCTCGGCTTTATTCACCCGAACGGCGAGCATATGAATTTTGAGAGTGCACTGCCTGCATATTTTTCACAGATATTGGAGAAACTGCATGGGATCAACGGATAACTGGGCGAGCGGAAAACTGATCTTGTCGGATATGGACGGCACATTTTTTTCGGATGATGCCGATGCACTGCAACGGAATATTGATGCGGTCAAGGAGTTTATTGCGGCGGGCGGACGGTTCTCGTTTGCTTCGGGCAGACTTGATATCAGTTGGGGGATTCCGAATTTTCATGAGTTCGTCAACGCCCCGCTCTGCCTTGCCAACGGTGCATTGATTACCGAGACGGACGGAACGGTGATTGAGGAGCGCTTTCTCGATACACAGATCGCCCGCTGGATTGAAGAAAACCTGCGTGCGGCGTATCCCGAGCATACGGGCTGCGATTTGCATCGCAAGAACACAGGCGAGTTTTATAAGGTAGTGTTTTATACCCGAGAGGAGAATATCCCCGGGATGTATCAGATCGTTCACGATAAGTTCGGCGATACGATCGAATATGCTTACTCCTGCCCGACGCTGATCGAATTTATGAGTGCGGGCACGTCAAAGGGGAATGCTTTACTCAGGCTTAAGGAACTGTACCGCTCGCACGGGGTAGAGCTCACGGTCTATGCCGTGGGGGACTACCAGAACGACGCAGATATGCTCGCAAAGGCAGATATTTCCGCTTGCCCTGAAAATGCAACCGACGAGATCAAGAAGATCAGTCAATGGAAACTATGCCGCAATACCCAAGGGGCGATTGCGGATCTTATAGACAGAATAAGAGAGGATAAACTGAAATGAGGACACTCAAAATAACAAATGCGAGGATCTATGACTCGAGGGAAAAAAAGTTTTTTAAGGGAGCGCTCGTAGCCGAGGACGGCATCATCACGAAAATATGCGATGAGATAAACGATCCCGATGCGATCGACCTTGATGAGAATTATCTGATCCCCGGTATGGTCGATGTACATACCCACGGCAGAGCGGGTTATGATTTTGACTCGGCAAACGTCGAGCAGTTCCATGAAATGCAGAAGGCATATGCGAAGGCAGGTACTACCACAGTTATGGCGACCATCGCCTCTGCTCCCATGCCGCAGATAGAGACGTATATCGAGAATTGTAAAGAGACACACGATAACCCTATGGAGGAATTCGGCGCATCGATCGCGGGTATCCACTTCGAGGGTAGGTATCTTAACCCCGGTAAGAGAGGCGCACATAATATGGAGCTTCTCGCACCGCTTGATGAGAAAGAGCTCGAGAGTCTGTTAAACAAAATGGCGCCGCTTCCCGTACACCTGACGGCGGCAGTTGAGATGGAAAACGGCGAGGCGTTCACACGTAAGGCAGTCTCTATGGGCGCAACGGTCGGTCTCGGTCATACGGAGGCTTCCATGCGTGAGGCAGTCGAGGCAGTTAATTGGGGCGTGACGAGCTTTACGCATACATTTAACGCAATGTCCGCTATCCATCACAGAACACCGGGAACTATGCTCGCATCCCTGCTGATCGACACTGCATGGAGCGAGGTCATATGCGACGGATTCCATGTATGCCCCGATATGGTCGTACTTTTACACAGAGAAAAACCCGAGGGCAAGTTAGTGCTTGTTTCCGACTCTATGGCGGCAACGGGATGCCCCGACGGAGATGATTACTCCATCGCCGGAATGCCCGTAACGGTAAAGGACGGTAAGGCATACACGTCTGACGGCGCAATCGCCGGAAGCACGCTCAACCTCTTTGACGGTATGAGAAAGTATGCACGCTTTGCAGGCATCAGCATTGAGGAGGCGATTCCTCATGCATCCCTCTATCCTGCGCAGATGGTCGGTATCGATAATGAGTGCGGCTCTATTGAGGTGGGCAAACGTGCGGACTTCTGCGTTGTAAACGAGCTCGATCCCGACAGCATGCTGTTAATGGACGTGTTTGCAAACGGTTATCAGCTCAAAGCATAATAATATCAGCGAAATATATAGAAAGGGTTGGTGAATGTCTATGGAAAATAAAAGCTTCTATATAACCACTCCCATATATTATCCGAGTGACAAGCTTCACATCGGTCACACATACTGTACCGTTGCGACCGACGCAATGGCGCGTTATAAGCGTCTGCGCGGTTATGACGTCATGTTCTTAACGGGAACAGACGAGCACGGACAGAAAATAGAGATAAAAGCAAGCGAGACAGGCGTTACGCCGCAGGCTTTTGTCGATCATATCGTCGAGGGAGAGCGCGGGGTCAAGGACCTTTGGCGACTGATGAATATCAGCTACGATCGCTTTATCCGCACGACAGACGATTATCACGTCGGCGCCATACAGAAGATATTTAAGAAAATGTATGACAAGGGCGATATATATAAGGGCAAGTATAAGGGTAAGTATTGCACACCGTGCGAGAGCTTCTGGACGGAAAGTCAGCTCACGCCCGACGGATGCTGTCCCGACTGCGGCAGATCTGTCACAGACGCAGAGGAGGAGGCATATTTCTTCCGCCTTTCCGATTATGCAGGGAGGGTGCGTGACCTGCTCGTAAATACCGATTTTCTCGAGCCCCGTTCCCGTGTGAACGAGATGGTCAATAACTTTATCGATACGGGTCTTGAGGATCTCTGCGTATCACGTACCAGCTTCAAATGGGGAATTCCCGTTGATTTTGATCCGGATCACGTTGTTTATGTATGGATCGATGCGCTCTTTAACTATACGACTGCGCTCGGGCTTTTAAACGATAAATATCCCGACAGCGATTATGAAAAATTCTGGCCTGCCGACGTGCATTTTGTGGGTAAGGAGATCGTGCGCTTCCATTCCATCATATGGCCTGCGATGCTCATGAGTATGGAGATGCCCCTGCCGAAAAAGGTATTCGGTCACGGCTGGCTTCTGCTCGACGGCGGTAAAATGTCGAAATCCAAGGGAAATGTCGTCGACCCGTACCTGCTTGCAGAGCGGTATTCGGCAGACGCACTGCGCTATTTCCTGCTTCGTGATTTTCCGTTTGGAACAGACGGTAATTTCAGTAATGAATTGCTGATCAACCGTATCAATACCGACCTTGCAAACGACCTCGGCAACCTGCTCTCCCGTACGACCGCAATGGTCGAGAAATACTTTGACGGCAAACTGCCGACAGAGCAGGAGGAGGGCGCAGAGGATGCAGAGCTCCTTGCATTGAAAGCGGCTCTTTCAGAAAAATACGAGGCGCAAATGGAAAAATATGCGTTCCAGAATGCCCTCGCAGAGGTATTTGCGCTCATATCCCGTGCAAATAAATATATTGATGAGACAGCGCCCTGGGCGCTCGCAAAGGACGAGAGCAGGAAGGCTCGCCTGGCAAGAGTTTTATACAACCTCGCAGAGTGCCTGCGTGTCTGCACGGTATTGCTTATACCCTTTATGCCCGATACCTGTGAAAAGATATTTGCACAGCTCGGCGTAAATGAATCTCTTAAGAGCTGGGACAGCGTGCTGACATCGGCACTGCCCGACACCGCTGAGCTTCATAAGGGAGAGAATATCTTCCCGAGAATCGATGTGCTAAAGGAGCTTGAGGAGCTTGAGGAGCTTGACGCAATTGCCGAGGCGGCAAAGAAAGCCGCACAGAAGCCTGAAAAGCCCGAGGGTCTTGCGCAGATATCCATTGATAAGTTTATGGAGTGCGAGCTTCGCACGGCGCAGATCGTAGCTTGTGAGCCTGTCAAAAAGGCGAAGAAGCTGTTAAAGATAGAGGTCGATCTCGGCTACGAGAAGCGACAGATCGTCTCAGGTATCGCCGCGTTCTATCAGCCGGAAGAGCTGATCGGAAAGAAGGTCGTTATCGTGGCGAATCTCGCTCCTGCAAAGCTTTGCGGCGTGGAGAGCAACGGAATGCTTCTCGCCTCGGGCGAAGAGCAGGTGAGGGTCATTTTCCTCGATTCCGAAACACCGAACGGAGAAAGAGTTCACTAAAAAATGATAATTTTCGATTCCCACGCACATTATGATGACGCTCGGTTTGAAAATGAATTTGAGGGAGGGCAGAGTGCTGTCCTCTCTTCGGTTTTTTTAAGCGGAGTTAAAAAAATAGTGAATATCGGTGCGGATATTCCGACATCGGAAAACTCCGTCCGACTCGCCGAAAAATACGAGGATATTTATGCCGCAGTCGGCATACACCCAAGCGAATGCGGAAAGAGCGGCACGCTCGATGAGGAGATGGCGGCGCTGCGCAGGCTCTTAAAACATGAAAAAGTGAAGGCGATCGGTGAGATCGGTCTCGATTTCCATTGGGATGATATCCCGCGGGATACACAGGCGAGATGGTTTGAATCCCAGCTCGACCTCGCACGGGAAACGGATATGCCTGTATGCATACACGACCGTGAGGCGCATGGCGAATGCTTTGATATCCTTCGGGCGCACGGCGATGTGCGGGGCGTCATGCATTCCTATTCGGGAAGCGCCGAAATGGCGAGACAGCTTGTAAATATGGGCTGGTATATCTCCTTTTCGGGTGTGATAACATTCAAAAATGCCGCCCGTATGGCGGATGTAGTAAAAAGCGTGCCGATCGAGCGGACGCTCGTTGAGACCGACTGCCCGTATCTCACGCCCCATCCTCATCGGGGCAAGATAAATCACTCGGGATATCTGACTTATACCATAGAAAAGCTCGCCGGGATTCACGGGATCGCACCTGAGGAGGCGGCGAGAATAACATATGAGAATGCCTGCCGCTTTTACGGTATAGAGGATAAAGATATATGAAGACCGTCGTTGTGACAGATTGCAAATATCGTTCTTCGATCGCCGCCGTCCGTTCGCTCGGGCGTGCGGGATATGACGTTGTCTGCGTGGCGACACGGCAGGACACAAAGGGTGAACCGCCTGCATTTTTTTCCGAGTATGCAGGAAAATGTGTCATGCTTGAGGGTTCATCGGGCGATGACGGATATAAAGACCGGCTGATAGAATTATTAAAAGAATACGATAATCCCGTGCTTTTTCCGATCGGAGCAAAAACATTTGAGAGTGTTGCAAATCATAGAGATGAGTATTCGTCCGTTTGCAGTTTTAATGTCAGCCCGGGCGATATACTCGAGCGTGCGAATGACAAAACATATGTTACCAGGCTCGCAAAGGAGATAGGAATCCCGACGCCCGAGGAATATGACGTATCAGGCGGTAAAATGCCCGGTTTCCCGTGTATCATTAAGCCGAGATGCGGCGAAAAAGCAGGGCTGAAGGCTGCACAGCGTTATATCAAGTGCTATAATAAAGAGCAGTTTGAGTCGGCATATGCCCGTATGTCAAAGTATGACAGCGAACCGATCGTAGAGAGCCTGGTAGACGGTGAAGGCGTCGGCGTTTCGATCGTAACGGATCAGTATGGTGCGTGTGCGTCAGTTATCTGTCACAGACGTGTGCGTGAATACCCCATCGGCGGAGGGCCGTCCACTTGCCTTGAGAGCATATATGATGAAGCGCTTGTCGGATATGCGCTGAAACTGCTCGGGGCACTCGGTTTTAAAGGGATCGCCATGGTTGAATTCAAGGGCGGACGGCTTCTTGAGATCAATCCCCGCATATGGGGCAGCTTCCCTATGACGGAGTATGCAGGCAGTAATTTTGCGCTGTGCTATGTGCGCTCGGCGCTCGGTGAAGCGTTTGACACTCCCGATATTTCATACAGACGGGGTGCGAAAATGCACTTTGTCGTAAATGATGCCGTCTGCATTCTGTCGCTTTTTGCTCACGGCAAAATAGGGAAGGCACTTTCAGGCGTTGCTGATTTTTTGCGTCCGGACGTGCGTGATGCCCTACGGGATAAAAAGGACAAGAAACCCTTCCGGGTTTACCTAAAGCAGGTACTGAAATGACATACAGGATTGATATGCATATACACACCGAGCAGTCGATGGACAGCCGCACCCTGCTTTCGGTGATAGCAAAGAACCTTGTGCGCAGAGGGTTAAACTGCGCTGTCGTGACAGATCACGATACATTCGGCATAGATACCGTGACGGTGATTGGCGGGGTGACTTTTATCCCCGGGGTGGAATTCACGACCGACAGAGGGCATCTGCTCGGTGCATTCATGAGCGGCTTTGAAAAGCCGTCCTACAACGGCAAGAAATGCGGTTTTGCCGAGGCGGCAAATATTATTCATAAATACGGCGGTATCTGTATCCTTGCCCATCCGTATGAGTATACATCCCGGAACGTGGAGGAGATATCCGAGGGTATCCGGGCGTCCCGGAAGTATCTTGACTGCATCGAGGGCTTTAACTGCCGTGCGGTAAATAAACGCCATAATGCAAATGAGCTCGCCCGTGATATCGCATCGGAGCTGTCTCTGCCCATGACATGCGGAAGCGACGGGCATATGCCGTCCGAGTACGGCATGGCGTATCTCGAGGCCGAGTGCGAGAGTGCGGACGGCATAAGGGACGAGATCTTGGCAGGCAGAGTGAAACTATACGGCGGTTGTGTTAACCGCATGAATATGGCGAAAAGCCAATGGATCAAAAGGCGTAAGAGAAAAGACGGATTGCGAAAAAAAGTTACCGCTATCCTTTATTTCGGTGTATGCGCACTGCGTGAGGCAGGTGCATTTTTCAGAGGAGAAAATAAGAAATGTCAACGGTTGTAAGAATAGGAAAGAAGCTCAAAAAATATATCATGCCAAAGGAAAAGCCGTGCGTTTCTTATGTAAGGCGCATCGAGCGTGTCAAGACAAAAGAGCGTGTGGCGGCGATGACATTTGATGACGGACCGATGAACATGCCGTGCGTGCCGTCGGCTTTCAGCGGTGTGGAGCACGGCGATAAGCCGTTGACTTCCGTTCTGCTCGACACGCTTGATAAATACGGCGCAAAGGGAACGTTTGACGTCATCGGTTATACGGGCGATAACTATCCCGATGCGTGCGGACCTGTCGGCTCTCCCTCGTGGGGAGGGGTCCGATACGATCATTATCCCGATTATAAAAAAGACGCCTGTGCAGGCGTGGAACATCAGGGCGAATTTGTCCGCCGTATGATAGAGGGCGGCCATCAGGTGACAAATCACGGATATCGGCATATCATATTCGGCAAAAAGCCGTTTGTGTACGGAAAGCGTGTACATTTCAACGGCATTGACGAGGTTGTTTCCGATATTTCCCGTCTTGACAGTATGTTGCTTGAAAAATATAACTATAAGATCACCATGTCGCGTCCGCCCCATTACGTTGATAAGATAGACGGCGGTTTTACGAGCTATGATGCATATGCCGTCATGGGTTATCAGTATATGGCGGCGTCTTTTGACGGCGCAGGGTGGCTCCCGTCTGATATAGAAAGTGAAGTTGCCGAGATGACAGAGCCGATCAAGCGGAAAATAGAGGAAGATGCTGACTTTTTCTGCGGTCAGATCATATTCCAGAAGGACGGCTATAATATGGCGAAGCGCACGCCGGTCGCTTTCGGTCTTGAGCGTCAGCTCGATATCCTCACGAAGGCAGGATATAAGATCGTGACGGTGAATGAACTGCTCGAGTATTCCGAATTTGCCGATGTAGGAAGGGATGACCCCGATTATGAAAAATTCGCTTCTCTTATAAAGAAGCACGCAATAGCATATTCGGATAACACGCTGAAACCCGATGAAATCATGACGGCAGGCGAGCTTGCGATGCTCGTCGCTCCCCGTGAATGGTCGGTCGGGCGGCGAATTGAGGAAATACGCAAAAAAGGCAAGCGCCTCTCGAACTACTACGGCGCAATGCTGTGGTGTACCGAAAACGGTCTTTTCAAAAAAGGCACGAAGGAGGATGCACTGCTCGTGCACGACCTGATCAAGCCTTTCGGTGCGTATTTTGAAGAACTCCCGTCATTGTTCACACGCCGTGAGGTGCTGAGAAAGTATATGGTATAAGATTTGATGTTTCTATACTACAAAAACTGCAAGGATATGAGATTCCTTGCAGTTTTTTATTTATAGTATATCAGCGCATTGCCGCAGGACTGAGCGGCTTTTTGCGTGAGACAGCGACCCGCTTCATCAGCTCGTCGTAATAACGTTGTTCGTCGAGTGGCAGGTCGATCGTTTCGCCCGTCCATGCGGACAGGTGCATTGCATTGGAGAGGGTCAGAGCGTTGATGCCCTCCGCACCGTCGGCGATCAGCGTGCCGCCGTGCAGGATCGCATCGGCAAAGGCGTTGAGCACGCCGACATGCTGAGGATTATCCGGAGTGAGATCGAGCTCGAGCTCACGGTTCGGGGGGCAGCCCCACTTAGCCGTATTGGTTTTGGTAAATTCCGATTCTCGGGGCGTTACCTCCCATACGTGCAGCTGACCATTTTCAACGAGCAGTTTTGCACCGTCTAACTGTACTTCAAACCGGTTGGAGCCGCAGGGGTTTCCGGTGGTCGTGACAAACACTCCTGTCGCACCGTTTTCGTACTCGACATATGCGCTCACATCATCCTCTACCTCGATATCGTGCCATTTGCCGAACTGCATTTTCGCACTTACTCGAACGGGCATACCGCAGATCCACTGCCACAGATCGATCTGATGCGGTGCCTGATTTAAGAGTACGCCGCCGCCCTCGCACGACCAGGTCGCACGCCAGTCGGCAGAGCTGTAATATGCCTGCGGACGGTACCAGTCGGTGATGATCCAGTTAGTGCGGCGCAGCTCGCCGTATTTTCCGCTTTGTATTATCTCACGCATCGTGCGGTAGATATAGTTGGTGCGCTGATTGAACATCATGCCGAAAACGACGTTTGCGTCCTTTGCGGCGTCATTCATTTCCCGTACCTGTGCGGTGTAGACGCCTGCCGGCTTTTCGACCATGACATGCAGCCCTCGGCGCATTGCTTCGATGGCGTATCGGGGATGGTCATAGTGCGGAACGGCGATGAGCACTGCGTCGACTGTGCCACTATCCATCAGCTCCTCTGCCGTGGCAAAGCAGGCGATCTCGCTGTCCGCTTTTTTTGCCTGTGTCAGCTTTTCCGGGTCGATGTCGGCGGCAGCCGTTACCGTAATCTCGGGGCAGTCACCGCGCAGGATATTTGCGTGATGCGCTCCGCCCATATAGCCGTATCCAATGATACCTAAACGAATTTTTTCCATTGATAACTCCTTATTAACTTAAGCCGCAGGCTTTTAAGTATTCGTAGCTGCGTTTCAAACAGTCGAACGGGTCGTCGCCGTTGCAGTCGTCCTGCTCGACAAATGCGTATTTGACTCCTGCGTCATGGGATGCGGCGAGGATCGCGTCGAAGTTCAGATTGCCTTCACCGACCGCACGCATCTGGTGCGGATAGGAGAAATCCTTATAGTGCACGCAGTCTACCCGCCCTGCGAGGTTGTGTAACCACCATGCAGGGTCGCCGCCGCCCGACTGCACCCAGAAGGTATCGAGGGTGAATCCGAGCGCACGGGGATCGCTCTTATCAGCAAGCAACTGCAGCATAACCTCACCGTTTCTATTGGTGAACTCCATATCATGGTTGTGGTACATGAGTTTTTTGCCCGTTTCGGGAAATGTGTTCATCGCTTTGCCAAACGTGGAAAGAAATTCTTCTACCTTTTCCACGCTGCCTAACTCATAATAGCCGACGCCGATGTAGTCTGCGCCGAAGACGCTGTGCTCCTGTGCAACGGCGGTCGGTTCGTTTGCGATCCGTTCTTTATCGTAATGGGTGATCGGGCAGGAAAGGCCGTTTGCTTTTAGCTCCTGTGCCAGCCACGCCGGTTCATAGGGGCAGGTGCCGGATACCTGAACGGTAGTGTAGCCGATGTCTGCGATCTTTTTCAGGCTATCTGCGAGCTCTGTGGGTGTTTTGCAGAAATCCCGGACGGTGTAGAGTTGTGCTCCGATTTTCATGATATACTCCTTATTAAGTTATGTAGTGCGTTACTCGCGGCATCAAATGCAGCGCTTTGTGAAGGATAGCCTGCGTTTACATCAAGCGTGGAATTGCTACTCTCAAGTGATGCGAGGCCGCTAAATACATGCAGGTGCGGCTCGAGCGTGAGGTGAACTCCGCCTCGTGCGGTAAATTCGCCGAGCAGATAGGGGATCTCGCCGTCGCCTTTTCCTGCCGGAACAGTGCGGCCGTCCGGCAGAGCATCTTTGATATGCAGGTAGTCGACCCTGTCGGCGAGCAGCTCCCACGCCGGGCGGATCTCCTGCCCTGCGAGGACGAAATTTGCCGGATCGAAAACCAGCTTGAGATCCGGCAGGGCATCGGCGAGCGTGCGGCAGTCAGCCGCTGATTCGCCGTACACTCCACGCTCATTTTCGTGGCAGAGGGTAATCTCCTCCGCATGGGCGAGTTCGAGCAGTATGCCAAGGCGTTCGATAACCGTATTGCGCACAGCTGAGCGCTGTTCGGCATCGTCAACATAAAAACTGAAGATGCGGATCTTTTTTGCGTCTAACTGATGCGCAGTTTGCATCAGCCGTTTGAATTTTTCTGTATGTGCCGTAAAATCGTCGGTCAGGGCAATTTTTCCGATCGGAGAGCCGAGGCTGAATACCCGGATGCCGTTTTGAGACAGGATATTGTGCAGCTCTGCCGCACGCTCGGGCGTGAAGTCGGCGATATTGACGCCGTCAACGCCACGTACCTCCATGCCGTCGATGTGATTGCGGTGCAGGGCGGCAATTTGTGTTTCTAAATCCGTGCCTGCCTCGTCTGAAAATGCACTTAAAATAAATTGTTTCATGTTTCCATTGTAGCACAGAACAAATCGCAATAAAATAGCAAATATTTGCAATTACATTGTATTTTGTCGCATGATGTGATACAATAAACAAAACGCAGGAGATATATCTACATATGAAAGAAAGTACATTTCATTACGCCGACGGGGATTTTTCATTTTTCAGGGAACGGACCGAGCATCCCGAGCCGCAAAGCTTTGTGATGCATGCGCACAGAGATCCCGAGATCTACTGTTTTTTGCGTGGGCGTGGGAATTATCACATCGAGGGAACGGTCTATCCGCTGCGCCCGGGCGATGTTTTGCTCATGCGCACGGCGGAGGCGCATATGCTTGAGATCTCGCCGGAGCTTCCGTATGAACGTGCGGTATTTAATGTCAAAACCGGGTTTCTTTCCTCTTTCGACCCGTCGGGGACGCTTTCCTCGCTGTTTTTCGACAGACCCCTCGGCGTTAACAACCGTTATCGCCTGCGCACAATGGCTGACGGGAGTTTTTTCGATTTTTTAGATGAATTTCGGCAGGACGAATCGGACGCATTGCTCCGCACGGCGCTGTTATCCCGTATGCTGCTCCTTCTTTCCGATGCGGCATGCACATATTCACCCGATGGAGACACCGCATCCGGGCGGACGGCGCAGATCGTGCGCTATATTAACGATCACCTGTGCGAGCCTTTGTCGCTTGCGGATATTGCATCGCATTTTTACCTGAGCCGTTCCCAGCTCTGCCGTGTTTTTCGTTCCGCCACCGGCTCGGGAGTGATGGAATACGTGCGTATCAAGCGACTGATGGCAGCGCGTGAACAGATCCGCACAGGCGTTCCTGCGTCTCATGCCGCTGCCTCGTGCGGATTCGGCGATTATTCATCGTTTTATCGGAGCTATCGGGCACGCTTCGGCGAAAGCCCTGCCGGGCGGGAAGAGCGCACGCATATTACAAAAGGCAGTGATGTGTAATAACGTAAAAACGGCACGGTTTGAAACCGTGCCGTGCATCATGTTGACAGTTTTTGTTAGGATATGTAATAAATTTTAGTGAATTGTTTTGCTTTTGGTAATTGATTTTGTGAAATATATAATTTTAGTGTGCATTTATATGAAAAATATAGATTTTTTTATCAATATATTCACTAGTTGATTTTTGTGTGATATAATATAAAAAAAGGTTGGAGGTATATTATGAAGAAAATATTATCGGTGTTTTTTATAATTTCGCTTTTACTTTTGGTTTCTTGTGCCGCAAAGACGGAAAGCAAAGATGAGGCTTCCTATTATAAGACCGAAGATTTAACCGAGGCCGAAAGATTTGTCAATGAGAATAAACTGTTTCCTGATGAATATATCGGGTACTTTGATTCCGATTCGTCACTTGAGAGGCGTGAGTTTGCCGCACTTTTATATAAATTGGCAGGCGAGCCCGATGTCGAAAAAAACTATAAGCTGATACAGACAGACGAGGGCGCATTTTACTATGATGCGTGTATGTTTACAGCCTGCAACGGTATGACATTTGATATAAAAATAAAACAGGGAGTTAATAGACCGCTGACGAAAGCTGAGAGGGAAGCAGCAGAGAATGCCGACCCGCAGATACCGCAATCGATATATATAGACGACATAAAAATTCCTTATGCTGAGGTTGTATACGGTCTTTATAACTATGCAAAGTATGCAGCGCTTGACTGCGGGACGGAAGCAGATTTTAACCTGATCGATCACGGCGGAGCAAGAGAAATAGACATATTTAATACGCAGTGTTTTAAAAAACAGCTCAAAATAATTGCAGCCTATCACAGTTCGATTCATGGTGCGCTAACGGAGGATGTAAACGACTGTTATGCGTGGGCTGTCAATTTTGACATAATAGAAGCGGACAACAATGGAATTTATGAGATTGAGCGTGAGATCACACATGGAGAGTTTGCAGAGATCATGCAAAGGTTTTATACAAATGTATTAAATGTATAACAAAAACGGCACGGTTAAAACCGTGCCGTTTGATTTGCGTTTGATTTACGCCATCTTGTTGATAGCTTTTGTGAACTGGCTCTTTTTTCTTGCAGCCTTGTTCTTGTGGATAATGCCCTTGTTGCAAGCCTTATCTGTCGCAATAACAGCAGCCTTATATGCTGCGTCAGCGGCACTCTTGTCGCCGGAAGCAACTGCAGCGTCAAGCTTTTTGCATGCATTCTTGTAGTAAGTCTTTACTGCCTTATTCTGCGCTGCTTTTGTCAGGTTGACTTTGATACGCTTTTTAGCGGACTTGATATTAGCCATCTTAAACCTCCCGTTTGAATGTCGGCGTGGGTTAAACACCGATGATAATGCAGCCTCGGGGCATGACACTGAGAGGGTCGTCAGCCCGACACTTTTCTTTTTTACCGTAATATCATATCATAACTAAATAGAAAAATCAATAGTTTTTTTATTTTTATTTGATATTTTCGAGTTTTGCGGCCATTTCACGGCATATATTCGCAAGCGAAAATACCGTTTCTCGTATTGAACACTCAAAGAAATGACTGTATGAGTACATTTTCTCGGTTTCTAAATTGAATGTACCGTCGTAGCCGACATCGTGCATCGCCTGCAGGACCTCATCCCATTTGATCGTACCGAGGTATGGGGCGATATGCTGGTCGGAGATACCGTTGTTATCGTGGATATGCAGAATCTTCGTGTACGAGCCGAGCTTGCGCAGCATTTCTGCAGGGTCAGAGAGCAGATTGCAGTGTCCGATATCGAGACAGGCGACAAAATGCTCGTCGTTTAATGTGTCGATAAAATCTATCATTTCCTCGGCGGAAGAGCAGACCGTCGGGCAGATACGCCCTATCTTTTCATCGAAATGAAACATGTTTTCTATCGCGAGCTTCACGCCGTATTCCTTCAGATAGGGAAGCAGACGGGAATAGAAGCGCATGTTCAGTTCTTTTGTTTCCTCTTTATAAATGTCGTATTTACGGATGCTCGGTATATTCGGGTGAATGACGATATAGGGACATTCCATAATCGCGCAGGCACGGATCGACTTGACCTGCAGGCCGAATACATACTCGTCCGTTTCGGGGTCGTTATAAAACGTGCGGGACGGGGAGTGCGCCTGACCTACCTTAAGTCCCAGCTCATCGCACATATGCTTTATATTTTCAAAATACCGATCGAAATTCTCGATAGGGCCGTCATATAACTCGCAATGAAGCGGATGCTGATCCATGCCGTAGTCGAGGGCGGTAAAGCCTGCCTCGGAGAGCAGCTCGAGCCCCTTCCTGTCGCCGAGCCTTTTCATCACCTCGGCAGTTCTTATGCTTATTTCCATAATATATACCTCGTTTCGCCCGTCTATTATACTACGGGAATGAAAAAAATTCAAGAGTTTGTAAACTGTATGAAAATCGTGCTTTTTTATATCATCGTTTTTTTCTATTTCAAGTATTTGCTGATTTGGTGAATTTGTACATTTTTTGCCTGCGTTTTTGTAAAATACGTAGTATTTACAATTTATTGGATTTTATTTACAATTATTATGTAACCTTTGCGATTATTTTACGTCTATATATATGAAGGCAACATATTCACACTTGTTTTCAAAAATAAGAAATAAATGTATAGGAGAAAAACAATGAAAAAACTAACCGTACTGTTAATCATGCTTATTATTGTAAGCCAGATATCAATTTGCCCATTTGCTGTTGAAATCACAGACGACGAAAAAAATGCCATTGCATCTGCGTATAATTATCTAAATAGGTTTGAATTAAAAGTTTATTTTGATGATTATGAGGATGATCTTTCGGAATATACCATCGATCACCGGGATTTATATATCATCAGCAAAGACGAAATTCTCGAAAAGGCAAAGGAATACGAGGATGAAATAAGAGAGAACTACTATTACTATTTTTGGGATAAAGGTGTAACAGATAGGTACGATGCCTATTACGGAAATGAGCATTCTGCACTATACGGATGCGATCCTTCTAAAAGCGCATATGCCCTCAAATATGAAAACACTCCGATAGAAGAAGTGATATCCTTATTTCCCGTTTTCATTGAAAAGAAAGCTCAATACTTGAACGCTTACTATCGTAATCTTAACCATAAGGCATTTCGCGGCATATACATAGATGGACCCGAAAGCGTGAAAGTAAGCGAAAGCGGATTTGCATATGTAAGCTTTAGCACCGTTCGTTTCCTTTTATATAAATGTCAATCTCCGGATCAGGCAAGTGATGATTTATGGATAGTGTGCGATATTTTTGTAGATGGTGATAATTTCGGCTCAAAATACAGATTTGATGCTGAAAACACGGATGTTGAAAAAGTGCTTATGGAAGAAGGAATTCTAACGTCATCAGAAAATGAAAGCACCGGCAATGATGAAAGCGATAACGAAGGAAGTGACTCCGCCACAGTAGACGAAAGCGATAACAAAACGGATGACATACCGCGAAAGAGCGAAACGGCAAATTACACACCGTGGGTGATTTGCACAGCTGAAGGCGTCGCAATAATTGCGCTTGTTATCGCACTTATTTTCAAAAAGAAGAAATAAGCATAGACAAAAAACGGACGCTGATTGTTATCAAACTAAGAATCGGCGTCTTGTTTTTTAACGGGCGGAAATGCAGAGTTTATTTTCGCTCTGAAACGGTATCAGTACCGTTTTATCTCTGTTGCCGATATTCTCCTGCAAAATATTCAAGAATTTGTAAAATGTATAAAAATATTGCTTTTTTGGGTGCGCTGTAAAATTGTGTTTCTGTTTGCGGGAATTTGCAGATTTGGTAAAACTATGCGTATACTGCAATCACTTGCGGTTTTGGTAAAATTATACAATTTTTTGCAGATTTTTTCGTGAACTATATGCATTTACAACTTATTAGATTTCATATATAATTTTATTGAAGATAAAACTCTTTATAAAATTATTAATTATTAAGGAGCACGCAGACATGAAAAAAAGAATAATTATCACAGCGATAGTGCTTATCACTCTTTTGTCATCCCTGACCTATTCCGTGCCCATTGCAAATGACACTGACCTTAACCGCGCAATTGATGCAGCAGAGCTTTTCCTCAGACAATGCACTGACAACATGTATCTGTATCATGATAATGACATCTCGGAAATGACAACAGCATCCTTTAATACGAGCAAACTTTCTAAAGTATCAGCAGAAGCAAAAAAAACTATCAGTACATATAAAAACAATTCCGACAATTCATTTATAACGATAGAAGAGTTTCCGTATTTCATCGAAGAAAAAGTGAATTATTTTAAAACTTTTCGTTCGGAAAGAAACATAGAACGTGAGGATTTCAATGTAGATTATTATGTCAAGAATTCATCTATTAATGGTAATTTTGCTATTATAGAAATAATTGAAGATATCAGCTTTTTCTATGTTGGGAAAAACGCACGGTCTTCCATTCAAACTGATTATAATATTTTGCTATATAAGGAAGATAAAACTTGGTCTGTCTGTAATGTTATATCTGACGACGATTTTGACAGATACTATAAAACAGAAGATCTCTCTTTTGAAAAATTAAATTCAGAGGCCCAAAAAGAGACTTTGAGATTGAAGAGCGATGAAAACAAAATAATCAATTCAGAAGAAGCACCAAAAGGATTAGCAGAAGTATTTAAGGAAAGAATTAATAATAAAAAGAATTCAGCGCCTGAAAAGGCAATAATATTAAACCCGACCGGCATTGATTATGACGGATATAATGCCGCATGCTATGCATTAACATATAGCAGAACAGGACACGGCGAGAATGTTTCCAACGGGTATTATAATTCAAATTTTTACAATTTCAACTCAGTAGGCGGTGATTGCCAGAATTTTGCATCCCAATGTATTTGGGCAGGATTCAATGGAAATAACGACCCGGATGCTATAAACAAATTACTGCGCCCGATGGATGGCGATAATCCACAGTGGTACTGCGACGGAAAAGGCAATAAGTCATCAAGTTGGGCTACGCCAAGTTTTTTTGATGAATATACCAATGATACGGGCAACGGAGTAAGAATTGATGCGACTAAAAGCAAAGATAACGCTGATTTATATACTTCGTCATTGCAACTCGGCGACGAGGTTATTGTTAATAATGGCGGTCACGCTATTATAATAGTGGATTTTGATAAAACGGACGCCTATTTTTCTGCGCATAGTGGAAATGTAAGAAGAGGAAGATTAAAGGATTACAATTTTAATAAAGGCAAAATAATACGCCCAACAAAATATGTGTATTCTAAGAGGTACTCTGACGGGGGAAATCACATATTCTCACAAAATATACCGGCAGCATACGGGGTCGATGCTTCTTGTAATAATACCGGATGCACGCATAATCGTATGCAAGTCAGCGGAATGTATCAGGAACCAATGCCGGAGAAGCTATCTATTTCAATGCCAATTCAACTTAACTGTTCACTCATACCTTATCGAATCGCCATAGGAATCACAGATCCGAACGGGAAAGCGACATGGTATGAAGAGCTTAATGTCGCAAGCAAAACAGTGTACTATCAATTCAAGGAGAAAGGCTTATACACAATAACATTGTCTGCTCGGGATAAAAATCCGGATAAATATTCAGATTCAATCAGCACTACCGTAAAATATACTATAAGAGTCATTAGTGATGACGAATATCGAAATGAGTATTATTATGATTATTTTAACTAATCATAAAAGGAGAAATTATTGTGAAAAAACTAACTGTACTGTTGATCATACTTATTATTGTAAGTCAAATAACGATTTGCCCGGTTGCTTTTGAGGCAACGGATGATGAAAGCTCTGCTTATAGATTTGCGTCAGACTATTTGAATAAATACATTTCAAACGTGTATTTAAAAACAGAGTTTGATATTTTGGATGGCACTATTGCCTATTTTGACGACTTACCGCAAATAAAAAAAGAAATTCTCGAAAAGGCAAAGGAATACGAAGACGAAATAAGAAAAAATCATCGCTATCACTATTATGAAGATAACCATTGGTATTTTGAACACGATATGCATTGGGATTCGGATGTCACACCGCCTGCCATACAATATGACAAAACGCCGATAGAAGACGTTGTATCTTCATTTCCGGTTTTCATTGAAAAGAAATGTCAATATATGCGCTCCGCTCTTCCTGCCAAAACTGTTATAAATCATGAAATGTTCGCACTTAACCCTAAATCTGTGACTGTGAGCGAAAGCGGATTTGCATATGTAAACTGTGATTCGTGCTATATCCTTCTATATAGATATAAAGCGTTTGCCGAGGATATGTGGTTCGTATGCGACATCAGCACTTTTTGGGATAGCTATGACGAAGAATTCAGATTCCATTCCGAAGATTTGGACGTCGAAGAACTGCTTGTATCAAGAGGGTACACGCTCTTATCGGAAAATGAAGAGAGCGATACCGATACTGCCTCTGACTCAGCAGACGAAAGCGACAATGAAACAAATAACCCACCGCAGGAGAGTAAACCGATAAATTACATACCGTGGGTAATTTGCACAGCCGAAGGCGTCGCAATAATTGCGCTTGTTATCGCACTTATTTTCAAAAAGAAGAAATAAGCATAGACAAAAAACGGACGCTGATTGTTATCAAACTAAGAATCGGCGTCTTGTTTTTTGACGGGCGGAAATGCAGAGTTTATTTTCGCTCCGAAACGGTATCAGTACCGTTTTATCTCTGTTGCCGATATATTCTCTCGCAAAATATTCAAGAGTTTGTAAAATGTATGAAAATATTGCTTTTTTTGGGTATGCTGTAAAATCGTGTTGCTATTTGCGAGAATTCGCAGATTTGGTAAAACTACGCATCTGCTTGCAATTATTTGCGGTTTTGGTAAAATTATACAATTTTGCAGATTTTTTTGTGAACTATATGCATTTACAACTTATTAGATTTCATATATAATTTTATTGAAGATAAAACTCTTTATAAAATTATTAATTATTAAGGAGCACGCAGACATGAAAAAAAGAATAATTATCACAGCGATAGTGCTTATCACTCTTTTGTCATCCCTGACCTATTCCGTGCCCATTGCAAATGACACTGACCTTAACCGCGCAATTGATGCAGCAGAGCTTTTCCTCAGACAATGCACTGACAACATGTATCTGTATCATGATAATGACATCTCGGAAATGACAACAGCATCCTTTAATACGAGCAAACTTTCTAAAGTATCAGCAGAAGCAAAAAAAAACTATCAGTACATATAAAAGCACTTCTGACAATTCATATACAACTATAGAAGAGTTTCCGCATTTCATTGAACAAAAATGAATTACTATAAAAAATTCCGTTCGGAAAGAAATATTGTACGCAAAGATTTTAATGTTGACTATTATGTTGAAAATTCATCGATCAACGGTGATTTTGCCACGGTGGAAATAATTGAAGATATTACCTTTTACTATGACGGTAGTAAAATGCAAACCTCCATACAACCATATTATAAAGTCTTGCTGTATAAAGAGGGCAAGAACTGGCTTGTCTGTGACATTATATCCGACGACGATTTTGACAGATACTACAAATCAGAGAATCTCTCTTTCGATAAATTAAATTCAGAAGCAAAACAAGAGACCCTGAGATTAAAGAGTGCAGAAAACAATATAACCAATTCAGAAGAAGCACCGAAAGGATTAGCAGAAGTATTTAAGGAAAGAATTAATAATAAAAAGAATTCAGCGCCTGAAAAGGCAATAATATTAAACCCGACCGGCATTGATTATGACGGATATAATGCCGCATGCTATGCATTAACATATAGCAGAACAGGACACGGCGAGAATGTTTCCAACGGGTATTATAATTCAAATTTTTACAATTTCAACTCAGTAGGCGGTGATTGCCAGAATTTTGCATCCCAATGTATTTGGGCAGGCTTCAACGGAAATAATGACTCGAGCGCTATTTTCGGTTTATTCCGTCCGATGGACAGCGATGACCCACGGTGGTATTCTGCAGGAAATTCGTCATCTTATACGCCAAGCTGGACTGGAACAAGAGCCTTTGATACATATACCGATGATACGGGCAATGGGGCAAGAATTGAAGCAATAAAACACGGAAATTATTACTCCGATATAGACATTTCGTCTTTGCAACTTGGTGATGAAATTATAGTTAATGGTGGCGGTCACGCTATTATAATATCGGACATTGATAGTAACGGTGCATATTATTCTGCTCATAATTCAAATTCAAGAAGGGTAAGATTAAGCGATTACACTTACAACAAAGGGAAAATAATACGCCCAGTAAAATATATGTATTCTAAGTTGTACTCTGATGGGGGAAACCACACGTTCTCATCGATACCTGTATCAGATGGGGTCGATGCCTCCTGTGATAGTTCCGGATGTTCGCACAACCGTATGCAAGTCAGCGGAATCTACAGTGAGCCTATACCGGTAAATACATCTTTTCCGATTTGGCTGTACTGCTCGCTCAGACCATATCGTGTGGCGATAGGAATCAAGCCTGAGAACGGAACAGCGACATGGCATGAAGCGCTTAATGCTACAAGCACAAATGTATACTATACATTCACGCAGCCCGGTTTATATACAATAACATTATCTGCCAGAGATAAAAAAACTACGTATCCAGATTCAATCACCACTACCGTAAAGTATACTGTAAGAGTCCTTAATGAAAGTGAATATAACGAATATATCAATGAAGTCTAAAAGGAGGAATTAACATGAAAAAACTAACTGTACTGTTGATCATGCTTATTATTGTAAGCCAGATACCGATCTGTCCATTTGCTTATGAAGCAACAGACGATGAAAAGGCCGCCATAGCCTGTGCATTAAATTATTTTAATACATATTGTGTAAATGTATATTTTAATAATAATGATGACGATCTTTTTGTTCACACCATCGGTCACTTGGACGACGATAGCGATCTAAGAAAAGAAATTCTCGAAAAGGCAAAGGAATACGAGGATGAAATAAAAGAAAACCACTATTATTATTTCCCGAATGAGCTATCTTCAGCTTTAGATGATGATCCTGCGAAAGACTCGCTTGCCCTCCAATATGATAACACTCCGATAGAAGACGTCATATCTTCATTCCCGGTTTTTATTAAAAAGAAAGCTCAATATAAGGCCGCTTACAATCGTTACCATAACTTTAAGAGCGGTAGTGGTATGTATTTGATTACCCCTGAAAGCGTAACTGTGAGCGAAAGTGGATTCGCATATATAAACTTTGGTGATTGCGTCCGTTTCCTTTTATATAAATATAAACCGGCAAACCAAGTTGAAATTTACGGTGGTTGGATAATATGCGACATATTTGAAGACGGCGATAGCTTTGGATCAAAATACAGATTTGATGCCGAAAACATGGATGTCGAAAAAGAGCTTTTGTCAGCAGGAATTTCACCATCACCAGAAAGCGAAAGCACTGAGCCATCCTCGGAAGTCAAAGCCGGTAAGGAAACAGATAACTCACCAAAGGAGAACGAGCCGGCAAAGGAGAGTGAGCCGATAAATTACACGCCGTGGGTGATTTGCACGGTCGAGGCCGTCGCAATAATCGCACTCGTGATTGCACTTGTTCTCAAAAAGAAGAAATAATACACACAGTCAAAAATAATAAATGTAAAACGAAACAGACGCTGATTCTCATATGATTAAGAATCGGCGTCTTGTTTTTTTTACGGGCGCAAATGCCGAGTTTATTTTCGCTCTGAAACGGTATCAGTACCGTTTTATCTCTGTCAACGGTATATTCTCCTGCAAAATATCCAAAAGTTTGTAAAATATCTCTTGACAAGCAAAAAAAGCTTTGATATAATGTATGATACCGTAAAATCGGATAGAATGCCGAAATACGGCTTTTAGCGGAGAAAAGCACGGGTTTTTGAAGGGACAAAAAGCGTGTTATTTCCCGATAAAACGACATAAATACCTATTGCGGTGTGCGTGATAATGTGAAATATCGGAATTTCGTTGTTAACATCCCGGCTTATAAGTTGTCAGTAACCAGCTTGGCATAGGAGAGGGAATTGTTAATAAATTGTAAATTCGCTTAGGACATACTATCACTGCGCCCGTTTTTTGCTGAAACGGAGGAAGAAAAAATATGATCACTCCCCATAAGATGGGCAAAACCACGAGAATGAGTTTCGCAAAGATCAATGAAGTCATTGATATGCCGAATCTTCTTGAGGTACAGAAGAAATCTTATCAGTGGTTTCTTGACGAAGGACTGAATGAGGTCCTGCGTGACGTATCTCCCATAGTTGACTATTCGGGCAATCTTCAGATCGAGTTTGTGAGCTATTCTATCGACCCTACGCCGAAATATCCCGTAGAGGAATGCAAGGAGCGCGATGTCAATTACGCCGCCCCCCTGCGTGTACTCGTCCGCCTGCACAATAAGGAAACGGGCGAGGTCTCTGAAAAGGAGATATTCATGGGCGATTTCCCGCTCATGACAGACAACGGTACGTTTATTATCAACGGCGCAGAAAGAGTCGTCGTATCCCAGATCGTGCGCTCTCCCGGAATGTATTATGAGTCCGCACTCGATAAGGCGGGTAAGCGTAACTATTCCGCTACCGTTATCCCCTACCGGGGTGCATGGCTCGAGTACGAGACCGACGCAAACGATGTATTCTATGTAAGGATCGATAAAAACCGCAAAATACCGGTGACGGTACTCCTGCGTGCGCTCGGTGTCGAGTCTGACGCAAAGATCAAGGACATGTTCGGTGAGGACATACTCATCACTTCCACCATTGACAAAGATGGAATGAATGAGGCTGCGCTCGCAAATAATTCCACACCGTATGATGAATCTCTTAAAGAGATATATAAAAAGCTCCGTCCGGGCGAGCCGGCGCTCGTTGACAGCGCCATCACGCTTGTAGGCAATCTTTTCTTTGATCCCAAGCGTTATGACCTTGCTCCTGTCGGAAGATATAAATTCAATAAGAAGATGGGAATCGCCTCCCGTGTAATGGGCCTGAAGCTCGCATCCGACGCCGTATCGGCTATCACGGGCGAGGTCGTCATGAATAAGGGCACGACCCTTGATGAGAAGAAGGCAAACGAGCTCGAGACGGCAGGCGTGAACGAGGTCGAGGTGATCGCTCTCGACGGCGCTCAGGTCAAGGTATTCTCAAACGGCACGGTATATCCCGAGGCAGTACTCGGCTACGACCTGTCTGATATCAAGATAACGGGTAAGGTCGATCTCGACGTGCTGAACGAGATAATCGATGAGGCGCAGGACAAGGCGCAGGTGCTTGATCTGTGCGATATGCGCCGTGCTGAGCTCTCACCCAAGCATATAACGAAAAAAGATATATTCGCATCCGTCAACTATCTCGTTACGCTTTCTCACGATGTCGGCGTGGTAGATGACATCGACCACCTCGGCAACCGCCGTCTGCGTTCTGTCGGAGAGCTTCTCCAGAATCAGCTCCGCATCGGCTTCTCGAGAATGGACAAGATCGTCAAGGAGCGTATGACTATACAGGACAGCGAGACGATAACGCCCGAGGCGCTGATCAATATCCGCCCTGTCGTAACGGCGATAAGAGAGTTCTTCGGCTCATCTCCGCTTTCCCAGTTCATGGATCAGAACAACCCTCTTGCAGAGCTGACGCATAAGCGCCGTTTGTCGGCGCTTGGTCCCGGTGGTCTTTCCCGTGACCGTGCATCGTTCGAGGTCCGAGACGTTCACTATACTCACTATGGCAGAATGTGTCCGATCGAGACCCCTGAAGGACCGAACATCGGACTGATTTCCTATCTTTCTACTTATGCAAGAATCAACGAGTACGGCTTTATTATGGCGCCCTACCGTAAGATAGATAAGAAGAAGGGCGTCGTCACGAACGAGATCGAGTACATGACCGCCGATATGGAGGATCGTTACGTCGTAGTTCAGGCGAACGAGCCGCTCGATGAGAATAATAAATTTGTAAATAAAAAGGTAACGGTAAGATCGAAAACCGAGATCTTAGAGGTGGATTCGAGCATACCCGACTATATGGACGTTTCTCCTAAGATGGTCGTTTCGGTCGCTACTGCTATGATACCCTTCCTTGATCACGATGATAACTCCCGTGCGCTCATGGGCTCTAACATGCAGAAGCAGGCTGTGCCGCTGATGGTGACGGATTCGCCTATTGTCGGAACGGGTATGGAATATAAGGCTGCCGTTGACTCGGGCGTTGTCGTCTGCGCAAAGAAGGCAGGCACCGTCGAGCGTGTGACCGCAGACGATATCACCGTTCGCTATGATGACGGAAGCAAGGATGTTTATCATCTTATTAAATTCAAGAGAAGTAACCAGGGCACCTGCGTAAACCAGAGACCGATCGTCGAGGTGGGTGAAGTTATCGAAGAGGGACAGGTCATCGCCGACGGTCCTGCGACCAGTGGCGGCGAGATCTCGCTCGGTAAGAACGCTCTCATCGGATTTATGACCTGGGAAGGTTATAACTACGAGGACGCCGTACTTCTGAACGAGCGCCTTGTACGTGACGATGTTTATACATCGATCCATATCGAGGAATATTCTCACGAGGCAAGAGACACCAAGCTCGGACCCGAGGAGATAACCAGAGAAATACCCAATGTCGGTGAGGATGCGCTCAAGGATCTCGACCCGAACGGTATCGTCCGCAAGGGTACAGAGGTAAGAGCAGGCGATATCCTCGTCGGTAAGGTAACGCCGAAGGGCGAGACAGAGCTGACAGCTGAGGAGAGACTGCTGCGTGCGATCTTTGGTGAGAAATCGAGAGAGGTAAGAGATACGTCTCTGCGTGTTCCTCACGGTATGTCCGGTATCATCGTCGATGTAAAGGTATTCTCCCGTGAGAACTCCGATGAGCTCTCCCCCGGTGTAAATAAAGTAGTAAGAGTTTATATCGCACAGAAGAGAAAGATCTCTGTCGGCGATAAGATGGCAGGTCGTCACGGTAATAAGGGTGTCGTTTCGCGCATCCTTCCGCCCGAGGATATGCCGTTCTTACCCGACGGAACACCGCTTGATATCGTGCTTAACCCGATGGGCGTTCCTTCGCGAATGAATATCGGTCAGGTGCTCGAGGTACATCTCGGCATGGCAGCGAAAAAGCTTGGCTGGAAGGTCATGACGCCGGTGTTTGACGGCGCCGATGACGGAGATATGAAGAAGATGCTTGCGGATGCAGGTATGCAGGAAGACGGTAAGACGGTTCTTTACGACGGACGCACGGGCGAGGCATTTGACTGCCCCGTAACCGTCGGTATCATGTATTACCTGAAGCTTCATCATCTCGTTGACGATAAGATCCATGCACGTAGCACAGGTCCTTACTCGCTTGTCACGCAGCAGCCTCTCGGCGGTAAAGCTCAGTTCGGCGGACAGCGTTTCGGTGAGATGGAGGTCTGGGCGCTCGAGGCTTACGGTGCGGCATACACTCTGCAGGAGATACTTACCGTTAAGAGTGACGATGTCAACGGCCGTGTAAAGGCATATGAGGCGATCGTAAAGGGTCAGAATATCCCGACACCGGGTGTTCCCGAATCCTTTAAGGTGCTCGTCAAGGAACTTCAGGCGCTTTGCCTTGATGTCCATGTCCTCGATAAGGACGGAAGCGAAATAGAACTTTCACAGCTTGACGATAACGAGCTCGACCTGCCGAACTATGTCGAGGCAGACGAGATCGGTGAAACAGTACAAACAGACGAAGTCGATGAATTCTTTACCGAAGAGAAGTTTGATGAAAACGAATTCTACGGAAACGATGTTGACGACGGAGAAGATTTTTAATTAAAAGGAGAAGAATGATATGAACGATAATGCTTTTGATTCAATAAAGATCGGTCTTGCTTCTCCCGATGTGATAAGAAGCTGGTCTCACGGCGAGGTAACAAAACCTGAGACGATAAACTACAGAACCTTAAAGGCAGAGCGTGACGGTCTTTTCTGTGAACGCATCTTTGGTCCTACAAAGGATTGGGAGTGTCTTTGCGGTAAGTATAAGAAGGTACGCTATAAGGGTAAGGTCTGCGAAAAGTGCGGCGTCGAAGTAACGATGAAGAAGGTACGCCGTGAGAGGATGGGTCACATCGACCTCGCCGCTCCGGTATCCCACATCTGGTACTTCAAGGCGATCCCGTCGAAGATGGCTTTGATTCTCGATGTATCGCCCCGTTCGCTTGAGAGAGTGCTCTATTTCGCACAGTATATTGTGCTCGATCCGGGTACGACGCCTCTCGAGAAAATGCAGTTCCTCGATGACAGTGAATACAGAGAATACTATGACCGTTATGAGGACGGCTTCCGTGTCGGTATGGGCGCAGAGGCGATCAAAGAGCTTCTCAAGGAGATCGATATCAACAAGCTCTCTGCCGAGATAAAGGCAGAGCTTGAGACAGCTGCGGGACAGAAAAAGACAAAGCTGATAAAGCGTCTCGAGGTCGTTGAGGCATTTCGTCTCTCGGGCAATAAGCCCGAGTGGATGATACTCGATGTCGTCCCCGTAATTCCTCCGGAAATACGTCCCATGGTACAGCTCGACGGCGGAAGATTTGCTTCTTCTGACTTGAACGATCTGTACAGACGTGTGATAAACAGAAATAACCGCCTTAAGAGACTCATGGAGCTTCGCGCACCGGAGATCATTATCCGAAACGAGAAGAGAATGCTCCAGGAAGCGGTCGACTCGCTGATTGATAACGGTCGCCGCGGAAAACCCGTCACTGGTCCTTCCTCGAGACCCCTCAAGTCTCTTTCCGAGATGCTGCGCGGTAAGCAGGGACGTTTCAGACAGAACCTGCTCGGTAAGCGTGTTGACTATTCGGGACGTTCGGTTATCGTCGTCGGTCCTGAGCTGAAAATATATCAGTGTGGTCTGCCGAAGGAAATGGCGCTCGAGCTCTTCAAGCCGTTCGTTATGAAGCGCCTTGTCGAAACACAGAAGGCAACGAACATAAAGGATGCGAAGAAGAAGGTCGAGAGAGTAGCGCCCGAGGTTTGGGACGCACTCGAAAACGTTATCAAGGAGCATCCTGTACTTCTGAACCGTGCGCCGACACTTCATCGTCTGTCCATTCAGGCGTTCGAGCCGATACTCGTTGAGGGCAGAGCGATCAAGCTCCATCCGCTCGTTTGTGCGGCATTTAACGCCGACTTCGACGGTGACCAGATGCCTGTACACGTTCCGTTGACGAGCGAGGCGCAGGCAGAGGCTAGATTCCTTATGCTTTCTGCAAATAACTTCCTTAAGCCTGCTGACGGCCGTGCGGTTGCCGTTCCTTCACAGGATATGGTCCTCGGTTCCTTCTATCTTACGATAGATAAGGCGGGCGAGCCCGGTGAGGGTCACGCATTCCGTGATTTCAACGAGGCTATGATGGCATATGAGACGGGCGAGCTCGGTCTTCATGCGCCGATTAAGATAAGAATGACAAAGACGATCGACGGGGTAGAGCATTCTGCTATAGTCGATGCGACAATGGGTAGACTTATCTTCAACAGTCAGATCCCTCAGGATCTCGGTTACGTTGACAGAAGCGATCCGGATAAGCTCCTCGACCTTGAGGTAATGTTTACCGTCAAGAAAAAGGATCTCGCTGAGATCGTCGACAGATGTATCAAGCTTCACGGTTCTGCTGTGACTGCTCAGGTGCTTGATAATATTAAGGCTATGGGTTATAAATACTCGACAAAGGCGGCTATCTCGATATCCGTTGCTGACGTACAGATTCCCGAGCAGAAGAATGATATAATTCACGCAGCTGAAAAGGATGTCGAAGCGCTTACACGCCACTTTGAGCGCGGTGAACTTACAGAGGACGAACGTTATAAGGCTGTTATTGAAATATGGGAGCAGGCGACGAAGGATGTCGTCTCCGCACTTCAGGCAGGATTTGACAGATATAACCCGATCAAGATGATGTCCGACTCAGGTGCCCGTGGTAATATGACACAGATGCGTCAGCTCGCAGGTATGCGAGGACTCATGTATGCAGCAAACGGCCGTACGATCGAGCTCCCCGTTAAGAGTAACTTCCGTGAGGGTCTTAACATACTCGAGTACTTCATGGCCGCACGTGGTTCGCGTAAAGCACTTTCTGATACGGCTCTGAGAACGGCGGACTCTGGTTATCTGACCAGACGTCTTGTCGATGTATCGCAGGATGTTATTATCAGGGAAGAGGACTGCGGAACGAAAAAGGGTATCTGGGTAAGCCAGATCACCGACGGAAACGATGTTATCGAGCCGCTGAAGGACAGACTCCTCGGCAGATATGTTATCGGCGATGTGGTCGATCCTGCGACGGGCGAGATCCTCGCACATGACGGCGAAATTCTCGACCTTGCACGTACGAAGACGATCATAGATGCCGGAATCGAAAAGGTATATATCAGAACGATACTTGAATGTAACGCAAAGCACGGTGTGTGTGCGCATTGCTACGGCGCTGACCTTGCGACAAGTAAGAAGGTCAATGTCGGCGAGGCTGTCGGTATTATCGCTGCACAGTCGATCGGTGAGCCAGGTACACAGCTTACCATGAGAACGTTCCATACCGGCGGTGTTGCAGGCGCAGATATCACAAACGGTCTTCCGAGAGTTGAAGAGCTCTTTGAGGCCCGCCGTCCCAAGAAGACAGCGATCCTCGCCGAAATGGCAGGTACCGTAAGCTTTGACGAGATAAAGAAGATGAAAAATGTCGTCATTACGAACGAGGCAGGCGAGCAGAAGTTCTATCCTGTCGCATACGGCACGAGAATCCTTGTCAAAGAGGGTGATTACGTCGTGATGGGTCAGGCTCTTACCGAGGGCAGCAAGCACCTTCAGGATATCGCGCGCATCAACGGTCTCGATGAAACGTATGACTATCTGCTCCGTGAGGTACAGAGGGTCTACCGTATGCAGTCTGTTGATATCAACGATAAGCATATTGAGGTCATCGCACGTCAGATGACGAGAAAGGTGAAGGTCGAGGAAGCGGGCGACACATCGCTTCTTGTCGGCGCTATGATAGATAAGAGCGAGCTTGCAGAAGAGAATGCGAAGATACAGGCACGTATCGACGCAGGCGAGGTTACCCTCCGTTCGGCAGTCGCATCGCCCACACTTCTCGGTATCACAAAGGCTTCGCTTATGACAGACTCCTTCCTGTCTGCCGCATCATTCCAGGAGACCACACGTGTCCTTACTGAGGCGGCAATCAAGGGTAAGGTCGACCACCTGCTCGGACTTAAGGAAAATGTCATCATCGGTAAGCTCATACCGGCAGGTACGGGCATGAGACGCTACCGTGACGTAGAGGTCGAAAAGGTTGAGGAATCCGCAGACGAACCTACGGAAGCCACCGAAGAGGCGTAAATAGATTATGATTTGCGGGGGAAACTTTTTAGACAAAAAGTTTCCCCCGCACCCCTTTCAAAAACTTTTATAGGGCGCAAGACTTGTCTTGCGCCGAGATGTTATTATCGACAGAGATGTAACTCCTTCTGAAAGTTTTTGCGTCGCTTTTTTGGGGCAAGCGACCGGGGTAAAGTGGGCGGAGCCCCTTGTCGCCGTCCGCAGACGGCGAAATACTCATACCTTATAAAAGCGCAGGAGTGGTTCTCCCTTGGCTTGAGTGATTGTTTGCAGGAGAAACTTTTTAGACAAAAAGTTTCTCCTGCACCCTTTCAAAAACTTTTAGGAGGGGAAATATACAGGCAAAAGAGTTAAAATAATGCAAACAAAACAAGACGCTGATTCTTAATTGGAATCAGCGTCTGTTTCGTATACGTTTTATATTATAAAAAAGCAGGTGAAGAATTGTATAATTTTACTAAATCGGCAAATACTTGCAATAGGAAAAGACGAATATACGATAAAAAGCCCTGAAAAAGCAATATTTTCATGGATAGGTGTTGACAAAAAAACTTAACTTTGATATAATCTATGTTGTTCTACTATGGGTAAATTATGCCTATTTGCAGACAAGTTTAATTTTCAAAGAAGGAGGATAAAGAATGCCAACCTTTAATCAGTTAGTAAGATTCGGCAGACAGGACAAGAGATACAAGAGTAAATCTCCTGTACTCCAGAAGGGATTCAACTCCCTCAAGAATACTGCGACCGACCAGAGCGCACCTCAGAAGAGAGGCGTCTGCACAAAGGTCACTGTAACCAAACCTAAGAAGCCTAACTCTGCTCAGCGTAAAATCGCCAGAGTACGTCTTACAAACGGAATGGAAGCGACCACCTACATTCCCGGTATCGGTCATAACCTTCAGGAGCACTCTGTCGTTTTGATACGCGGCGGACGTGTACGTGACCTTCCCGGTGTGCGTTACCACATCATACGCGGTACGCTCGATACGCAGGGTGTTGCAAACAGAAAGCAGAGCCGTTCTAAGTACGGCGCAAAGAGACCTAAGAAATAATTTTTAGGTGAAAAGGTACATTTCATAACTGAATATTCGTTTATGCTGATAAAGGAAACTTCTTTATTTGATTTTTAAATAAGACTTTTTCTTTCGCATCAACGGGATTTTATTTCGAGTACCTATGAGATTCATATTTTATGAAGGAGGGAAGTAATCATGCCAAGAAGAGGTCAAATTTCCAAGAGAGAAATACTGCCTGATCCTAAGTACAATTCCGAGCTCGTCACAAAGCTTATCAATAACATGATGCTTGACGGTAAGAAGGGTGTTGCACAGAAGATCGTTTACGATGCATTTGTAATCGTAGAAGAGAAGACAGGAAAGAACGCACTTGATGCGTTCCGTGAAGCTCTCAACAATATTATGCCTACTCTCGAGGTTAAGGCGCGCCGTTTGGGCGGTGCGACTTTCCAGGTGCCTATGGAGGTACGCCCCGAAAGAAGACAGACCTTGGGTCTTAGATGGCTCAGAACATACTCGCGTGCGAGAAATGAACGCACTATGGCTGAGAAGCTCGCAGGCGAGATCTGTGACGCACTCAATAACATGGGCGGCGCAGTAAAGAAAAAAGACGAGACACACAGAATGGCAGAGGCAAACAAGGCCTTCGCACATTACAGATATTAATTCAGAGGAGAACATTAAATGCCAAGAGAATACTCACTTGAAAGAACGCGAAATATTGGCATTATGGCGCACATCGACGCAGGTAAGACAACTACCACCGAGAGAATCCTTTACTACACCGGAAAGACACATAAGATCGGTGAGACCCACGACGGTGCTGCCACGATGGACTGGATGGAACAGGAGCAGGAGAGAGGTATCACGATCACATCTGCGGCTACCACGTGCTTCTGGGCAGGCGAAAACGGTCAGTATCCCAAGCACCGTATCAATATCATTGATACCCCCGGTCACGTTGACTTTACAGTCGAGGTCGAACGTTCACTTCGCGTACTTGATGGATCTGTAACGGTTTTGTGCGCAAAAGGCGGCGTTGAGCCCCAGTCCGAGACGGTATGGCGTCAGGCGGATAAATATGGAGTTCCGAGAATGATATACGTCAACAAGATGGATATCATGGGTGCGGACTTCTACCGCGTTGTCGGCATGGTCAAGGAGCGCCTGAAAGCGAATGCAGTTCCGATCCAACTCCCGATAGGAGCTGAGGATTCATTCCGCGGAATTATAGATCTTATCAATATGGAAGCGGATATATATTATGATGAGATGGGTAAGGATATGCGAGTTGAGCCTATCCCTGCCGACATGCTTGAGAAAGCACAGCAGTATCATAATGAGATGATCGAGAGTGTCGCAGAATCAGACGAGGCACTTTTCGAGAAATATTGCAGCGGTGAGGAGCTTACCGTTGACGAGATCAAGGCCGGCATCAGAAAGGCAACGATCGCAAATAAGATGGTTCCTATGGTATGCGGCACATCATACAAGAACAAGGGCGTACAAAAGCTGCTTGACGCAGTTCTCGATTACATGCCGTCGCCTCTCGACGTTCCCGCTATCAAGGGTGTAAACCCCGATACCGAGGAAGAGGAGGAGCGCCCGGCAGACGATAACGGACCGTTTGCAGCCCTTGCGTTCAAGATAATGACTGACCCGTATGTCGGAAAGCTCTGCTTCTTCCGTGTATATTCGGGTAAAATAGAGGCAGGCTCGACCGCTTATAACTCATCTAAGGATTCACGTGAGAGATTCGGCAGAATCCTCCAGATGCATTCCAATCAGAGAAGCGACCTTGATGTCTGCTATTCGGGCGATATCGCCGCAGTTGTCGGTGTTAAGAACACAACGACAGGTGATACGCTCTGCGATGAGGATCATCCTATCATCCTTGAGTCGATGGAATTCCCGGAACCTGTTATCAAGGTTGCGATCGAGCCTAAGACCAAGGCCGGTCAGGAGAAGATGGGCATGGCTTTGTCCAAGCTCGCAGAGGAAGACCCGACGTTCCGTACCTATACTGATGAGGAAACGGGACAAACTATCATCGCCGGAATGGGCGAGCTCCATCTTGAGATTATCGTAGACAGACTTCTCCGTGAGTTCAAGGTTGAGGCAAATGTCGGTAAGCCGCAGGTTTCTTATAAAGAGACGATCCGCAAGAGCGCTGATGTCGATACGAAGTATAAGCGTCAGAGCGGCGGTTCCGGTCAGTACGGTCATGTTAAGATGACGCTTGAGCCGAACGAACCCGGTAAGGGTTACGAGTTCGTCAATAAGGTCGTCGGCGGTGCAATTCCGAAGGAATATATACCGGCAGTCGATACGGGTATCAAGGGCGCTATGCTCTCGGGCGTACTCGCAGGATATCCTGTAGTTGACGTTATTGCGACCGTATATGACGGTTCATACCACGAAGTCGACTCATCCGAAATGGCATTTAAGATCGCCGGTTCTATGGCGTTCAAGGAAGCTATGAGAAAGGCTGATCCCGTACTCACAGAGCCGATCATGAAGGTCGTTACCATCATCCCTGAGGATTATATGGGCGATGTCATCGGCGACTTCAACTCGCGCCGCGGTCAGATCCAGTCGATGGATCCTATCTCGGGCGGACAGCAGATCACAGCGATGGTACCGCTTTCCGAAATGTTCGGATATGCGACAGACCTCCGTTCCAAGACACAGGGACGCGGTCAGTACTCTATGGAACCCAGCCACTTTGCTGAAGTTCCGAAATCAGTAGCAGAGGGAATCATTTCCCTGCGTAATAAAGATAAAAACTAATAGTAATATTTTAGGAGGAAAATTACAATGGCAAAGGCTAAGTTTGAAAGAACAAAACCCCACGTTAACATTGGTACAATCGGCCACGTTGACCACGGTAAGACAACTCTTACCGCTGCAATCACAAAGACTCTTGCTCTTAAGGACGCTAACATCGAGTTCCTGGCATATGACCAGATCGACAACGCACCCGAGGAAAGAGAAAGAGGTATCACAATCAACA